>NZ_JBFDTM010000004.1:0-107500 GCF_040719405.1 Enterococcus sp. AN402
ATAGTTACGAAAAATTCCACTTAAAAGAAGTCATCAATGCTTCTGGGAAAATGACCATTCTAGGTGTCTCCAAAGTTTCGGAGGCAGTCCTAGCAGCTCAACGATTCGGCGGCGAACATTTCTTTGAAATGAATGAACTTAGTGTGCAAACAGGGGCCTTTTTAGCCGACTTGTTGAAGGTAGAAGATGCCCAAATCGTTTCCTCGGCTTCGGCGGGGATTGCCCAATCGGTGGCTGCCTTGATTGGAAAAGGCAGCTTGTACCACGCGTATCATCCCTATACAGAAAAAATTGAACAGCGAGAGATTGTTTTACCTAAAGGGCACAACGTGGACTACGGCACGCCTGTAGAAGTTATGGTAGCGCAAGGTGGCGGCCAAGTGGTGGAAGCTGGCTACGCCAACATGTGCAGTCCAGAACACGTGGAAATGATGATTTCTGAAAAAACAGCGGCCATTCTATACATCAAAAGCCATCATACCGTGCAAAAAAGTATGCTGACGGTGGCCGAAGCGGCCAAAGTGGCGCAACGCCACAAGGTGCCGCTAATTGTTGACGCGGCAGCAGAAGAAGATCTTTTCAAATACACTGAAGCAGGCGCTGATTTGGTGATTTACAGCGGCGCCAAAGCCATTGAAGGGCCAAGTGCCGGTTTAGTGGTCGGGAAAAAAGAATACATTGACTGGGTGCGCCTACAAGGCAAAGGCATTGGTCGGGCAATGAAAATTGGCAAAGACAATATCCTAGGCTTTACGCAAGCAGTGGAAGAATACTTGGCGCATGGCAGTGAATCAGGGGCTTCGATGCAAGAACGCTTAAAACCGTTTGTTGAAGCTATCAACAACTTGTCAGATTTAACCGCCAAAATCGTCCAAGATGGCGCTGGCCGAGACATTTATCGCGCCAGTGTTAAAGTGGACGGCAGAAAAACTGCCAAGGAAGTCATCCAAGCATTAAAAGCAAAAAGTCCAGCCATTTATACGCGAGAATATCAAGCCAACAATGGCATCATTGAGTTTGACATTCGTTCTGTCAATCAAGAAGAAATGAACAAAATCGTGCAACGATTACAAGAAATTATGGACACAAAGGAGAAATAAGCCATGTCATTAAAACCTAATTATTTAGAAGAACGCATTTGTTTAAACGTCTTAGCCAATTCAGTAGAAAATGCCCAAGCCTGTTATGAAGCAGCAGAAGGGCATGTTGTGTTAGGCGTCCTTTCAAAAAACTATGAAACCGATGAAGCAGCCATTGACGATATGAAAAAATACCAAGCAGCAACCAACAACGCTTTATCTGTCGGCTTAGGGGCTGGCGATCCTAATCAAAGTCAAATGGTGGCTCGCTTATCAGAAGTTCTACAACCGCAACACGTGAACCAAGTCTTCACAGGTGTCGGCGCTTCGCGGGCCTTACTTCGTCAAGACGAAACAGTGATTAATGGCTTGGTTTCACCCACAGGCAAAGTTGGCTATGTCAACATTGCGACAGGTCCGTTAAGCTCGGGTGCGCCAGCGGCGGAAGTGCCTATCGAAACCGCCATCAAATTGTTGAAAGACATGGGGGGCAGTTCCATTAAATATTTCCCGATGAAAGGCTTGGCTCACAAAGAAGAATACCAAGCAGTAGCAGCAGCTTGTGCCAAGTATGACTTTTATTTAGAACCAACAGGGGGCATTGATTTAGAAAACTTTGAAGAAATTGTTCAAATTGCGGTGGATGCCGGCGTTAAAAAAATCATTCCTCATGTCTACAGCTCAATTATCGATCAAGAAACAGGGGACACTAGAACAGAAGACGTGAAAACGTTACTAACCATGATGAAAAACACATTGAATAAGTAAAGGGCCAATCTTTATTTGACTTTCTTCGCCAGATTTGCTACTCTCAAGTGGAGAATAAATAAAAACCAACAAATGAATGTGGGGTATTTTGGTGAGTGTCGTAGGTATCTAATTGATAAGTTGAATAACCAGTGAACCAAGCAAGGTTTATTTGGTGTGCTTAGAAAGTGATACCTGTCAGTCATCTCATTTACTAAATACCTCCTTTAGAAGAGGTTTCTTTAGTAACCTTTATCCAATGATAAAGAGGACAGCGGTAGAACGCTGTCCTCTTTTTTCTGTAGAAACTGGTTTTTATTTAAAGGCGCCAGGTATTCTTTTCGCGATAGAAAGGAAGAAAAAACAAATGAATCATGAAACCATTCAAAAATTACAATTTACAACAATTCTTAAAGAAGTTCAAACACGTGCGATTGGCGAGTATAGTAAAGAACGGTTGGCGAAAATGGTCCCTGCAACACGTTTAGAAACAGTGCAGTCCCGCTTAACGGAAACAACCGAGGCCCGCTTAATTATTGATAGCGGACAACACGTCCCTTTCATGGGCTTGAGCCAAATTACCCGCTTGCTTCAACAAGTGAAAAAAGGCTTAATCCTTACACCAAACGAATTGATTGAGGTGGCTGACTTTTTAAGAAGTAGTCAGCGAATCCAGAAGTTTTTTGAAAAAAATCAATACCAAACACCACGCCTATTTAGTTACAGTCAGCACTTAGCTGATTTCAGAGCAATTGAAGAACAAATTTATACGAAAATCCATAACCAAAAAGTTGCCACCGATGCTTCTCGACAACTTCGGAAAATCCGGCGTCAAATCAATGAATGCCAACAAGAAATTGAAACAAAAGTCACCAAATTTTTACGTAATAAAAATAATCAACTGTATATTCAAGAAAATATGATGGTGAAAAAAGGGGAACATTACACGGTACCAATCAAAGCTAGCTATAAAAATAAGGTTTCAGGCACAATCATTGAGCAATCCAATAAAGGACAAACGGTCTTTATTGAACCTGTAGCAATTAGTAAATTAAATGAACAATTGACACTCTTAAAAGCGGAAGAAACAGCGGAAGAATATCAAATTTTGGCAGAACTAACAGGGTTAATCAATGAGCAAGAACGACTTGTCGATCAAGCCGTCGATACAATGACCACCTTAGATATTATTTTTGCACGAGGAAAGTATAGTCGCGAAATTGGTGGGATTACGCCAAAAGTAAACAAAGAAGAACGCTTGCGCATTGTTCAAGGAAAACACCCTCTTTTATTAGAACACGCAGTACCATTGACGTTTTCTTTAGGAGCAGAGTATCGAGGACTTGTCATTACAGGTGCCAATGCTGGTGGTAAAACGGTTGTCTTGAAAACAGTTGGCTTATTGACTGTCATGACACAATTTGGGTTGCAAATTCCAGCACAAGCGGGCACAGAGATTCCAGTATTAGATGAAATTTTTGTCGATATTGGTGATCAGCAAAATCTGGAAAATGCGTTAAGCACTTTTTCTGGGCACATGAAAAATATTGCGGAAATGTTGCGTAACGTTAAGCGACACACGCTTGTTTTATTAGATGAAATTGGCAGTGGAACCGAGCCGAACGAAGGAGCTGGCTTAGCGATTGCTATCATGGAAACGATGTATCAAAAGGGGGCCTTGGTAGTTGCAACGACCCATTATGGTGAAATTAAACGTTTTGCCCAAGAGCATGACGATTTTGTGCCCGCCGCAATGGCCTTCGATCGTGAAACATTAACGCCCAAATATCAATTGAAAATTGGTGAAGTTGGCGATAGTCAGGCTCTTTGGATTGCACGTAAAATGAAGATGGAGCCACAGCTCATTGAAAAGGCGGCTCATTATATTCAGCGGAAAGAATACCCTACTAATCGAAGTCTATTTAAACCCCTGAAAGCAAAAGAAACGACCTTTGCCACGTTTGTAGAAGAAACACACCGTTATCAAAAAGGTGATCGTGTCCTATTGACAGAAACACAACAAATTGGGTTGGTTTTTACAGATGAGGGTGAACAAGAAATCCAAGTATTTGTGAATGATAAAATCGAAAATGTACCACGAAGACGGTTGAAATTACAAGCGAAAGCACAAGATCTATATCCGCAAGACTATGATTTAGAAAGTTTATTTACAGATTTCCATGAACGAAAGAAACTCAAAGATATTGAACGCGGCTCAAAAAAAGCGCAGAAACAATTACGCAAAGAAGCCGAAAAAAGAGCAGCAAGACGCGACAAATAAGGAACTTAACAGAAGCAATACAACAACTTAACACTTTGTTTACTTGTTATTTATCAGAAATCAACTAAGACTTGTTATAGTCAATGTATGGGTAGATATGAAGGAGGAAACAAGGAAATGAAGAAAAGAGCTTTGCTAGGGGTTACCTTATTAACATTCACAACATTAGCGGGTTGTACAAATTTATCTGAACAAAAAAGCGGCGAAAAACAAACAGAGGTTGCTGAAGCGAAGGCAACTGAATCCGAAAAAGCACCAGTAAAAAATGTTATTTTTATGATTGGAGATGGCATGGGGAATCCGTATACAACGGGCTATCGCTATTTCAAAGCCAATCACTCAGACAAGCGTGTTCCCCAAACAGCTTTTGATACCTATTTAGTTGGGCAACAAGCCACTTATCCAGAAGATGAAGAAGAGAATGTCACCGATTCAGCGTCCGCAGCGACAGCGATGGCTGCTGGAGTGAAAACCTACAATAATGCTATTGCGCTCGATAATGACAAGTCCAAAACAGAAACAGTGCTGGAACGTGCGAAAAAAGTGGGGAAATCAACGGGGCTTGTAGCAACATCTGAAATAACACATGCAACCCCTGCTGCATATGGCGCACATAATGTTTCACGCAAAAATATGGCAGAAATCGCTGATGACTATTTTGATGATCAAATCGACGGACAACATAAAGTCGATGTGTTACTTGGCGGCGGCTCCGAATTATTTGCCCGGAAAGATCGTGATTTAGTCAAAGAATTTTCCCAAGCGGGTTATGGTCATGTCACAGACAAAAAGTCGTTAAATGAAAACCAAGACGACAAAATTTTAGGCTTGTTTGCACCAGGCGGGCTACCTAAAATGATTGACCGAACGGAAGAGGTCCCTTCATTAGCTGATATGACAGAAGCGGCTCTTCAACGGTTAGATAAAAATGAAAAAGGTTTCTTTTTAATGGTTGAAGGTAGTCAAATTGATTGGGCCGGGCATAGCAATGATATTGTTGGCGCGATGAGCGAAATGCAAGACTTCGAAGCGGCGTTTGAAAAGGCCATCGATTTTGCCAAAAAAGATGGTGAAACATTGGTGGTTACAACTGCAGATCATTCAACAGGGGGCTTGTCTTTAGGCAAAGGAGATCAATACAACTGGTTGACGGAGCCTTTACATGCGGCAAAACGCACGCCTGATTTTATGGCAGAAGAAATTATTAAAAATGGTAATGTGGAAAAAACAGTGACTGAGTATATTGATTTTCAATTAAGTGAGGCTGAATTGAAAGCAGTGAAAACAGCGGCGGAGTCAAAAGATGTTGAAAAAATCGCTCAGGCATTAAGAAAGATTTTTGATGAACGTTCGAATACTGGTTGGACTACTGGCGGACACACAGGAGAAGATGTAAATGTCTATGCTTATGGCCCACAAGCAGAAGCTTTTTCAGGACAAATTGATAATACAGACCAAGCGAAGATTATTTTTGGCTTAGTAGATGGCACCGGGCAAAAAGCTGAGATTAAAGATAAAGGTATTGGCAAATAACAAAATGAAGAAAAAGCAGAACGTATAGAAGTTCTGCTTTTTCTTCATTGGAGGCATAAAAATTTTATCTCTGTTATAATGAAGGTAACCAGATAAAAGTGAGGTCAAATAATGAAAAAAATGCATGTTGAAAGTGAATTTGCACCGTTACGTTCAGTTGTTTTAGCACAATCGCAATTTTGTTTACCAGATAAATTTGATGAAGCGGATACGACTTTTTTAACAGAGGAAAATGCCCGTTTAACACAGAATAATGAAGGGCGCGATTTAGCAGACTTTGCACCAGAACAACAAGTGCGTTGGGAAAAAGAAAAAGAAGTCATGCAAGGAGTATTAGAATCTTATGGCGTAGAAGTATTTCGTCCACGTTTATTGACAACCTATGAAAAAGAACATGGCAAGGAATTGGGCGTAGGATATAGTAACTTCTTTTCACGAGACCCTTTTTTTACAATTGGCAATCTCTTAATAGAAGGAAACTTAAGATTTCAACACCGTCGACAAGAAATTTTACCAATTCGTCCGATTATTCAGCAGTGGACACAAGAAGCAGAAGGCTATTATTTTGCTGCGCCACAACCTGACATTTCTGAAGGGGCTTTAAGTGAAGCAGGTCCCTTTATTGAAGGCGGCGATGTTTTAGTTCTAGGAAAAACAATTTTTGTGGGCTACTCTGGCTTGGCAAGTAACCTAGCAGGAATTCAGTGGTTAGCCAATATGATTGGTCATTTTGGTTATGAAGTGGTGCCGGTTCGGTTACATCCGCATATTCTCCACTTAGATTGTGCGTTAAGCTTGTTGAGAGAAGGCTTGATGATTGTTTGTGAAGAGGCCTTTTTGGATGGACTTCCTGCGCAATTAGCCAACTGGGAAAAAATTCACGTTACTTTGCAAGAAGCAGCGTATTTAGTGACAAATGGTCTACCGCTTAACGAAGAAACGTATATAACGGACCAATCGTTTACAACCTTAATTCCTCAAATAGAAGCAAAAGGTATCAAAGTTGAGGCAATTGATTACCATGTTTCTAGAATGTTAGGTGGTTCTTTCCGTTGTACAACGCAAGCTTTGATTAGAGAATAGTCAGCGAGTGATTATCAATTTTCGTAAGAAAAAATGTACGTTTTGTCTATGAAAACGATATAATTTTAGTTTTCACTATTTTTTTTAAAAATATTGAGGAAATTTTGATTTAATAAATGCGAGAAAACGTCAAAATGTTAGTGTTTGTTACTAATATTTTGACGTTTTCTCGCTGTTTTTTTATAAAATTACCACTTTATATATGAAAAAAAACGATATCTTTTTTGAAAATTACGTTTTCAAAGACACAAAAAGTCGTTGGAACCTTGCTGTTATAGTAAATTCATTTTTTTTGCATGAGGTGTTTAAAATTTGAAATCACAAGCAGTCTTTTTTTCGCTATACTTAGTTTACGTTCTACTGAGATAGAAAAGTTTTTCACTTTTTTATTCATTAATTAACCAAGATATAAAGGAGAGAGTAAAATGAAGAAAAAAACATTGGTAACTTTATTTGCAGGAACAGCTATTTTAGGGGCAAGCATCGCTCCTGCAGCAGCGCATGCAACAACGACTGGTACAACACCAGCAAACGTAGAGATGACAAGTGGTTCATTACCAGGCGGTACGGGTGATGGAGATGACGGAAGCACACAAGAGCCAGGACCAGGTACGAATACTAACTTTGATTTGTTATATGTTCCAACAGAATTCAAATTTGCTTCGACAGAAGTTAGTTCTGATTTATCAGCGATTTCGTTAGATGCGACAGGTACCCAAACAAAACGTTATGGTGTCGGGGATGTTCGTGGAACACAAGCGGGTTGGTCAGTTACTGCCGGCGTTGCTGAAATGAAAAACGGTACTGCTACGTTAGAAGGTTCAATTACCTTTGCACAAACAGGAGCGGTAGCGAAATATGATGAAACAACAACAAAATACTCACGTGATGTGGCTGCCTTTGCAGCAGATCCAGGAAGTCCTGAATTTGCTGGAACAACTATTCCAGTAGGTGGAGCAGCTGTATCAATTGCTACAGCAGCAGTTGGTAAAGGTCAAGGTACATGGGATTCTGAATTATCAAATGTAAAATTAAACATTACAACACCTAGTTCACAAATTATAAATGGTGCGTATACAGGTAACGTAACTTGGACATTAGTGGCTGCGCCATAAACAGTTACTAACGAGAATACTGCATTACTAGAAAAGGAGCTGCGCAGTGGTGCACGGCTCCTTTTCGATACATAGGAGGAACAAATAATGAAGACAATGCGCTGGCTAATCGTCACAGTTTTTATTTGTGTGATGGCATTAAGCATCCCTTCTGCTGTACAAGCAGAAGAAGCGGATGACAACATGAATACAAAATTTACAGTTAAACCCAATATTCCTGAGAATCAAGCGAAAAATACGCAATCCTACTATGATCTCATTGTAAAACCAGGACAGAAACAAGAAGTCGAATTATCATTAATTAATAAAACAGATGAAGAATTGACGATTGATTTAAATTTGGCGAATGCTGTGACGAATGACAATGGTTTAATTGTGTACAATGATTTCGAGAAAAAACCAGATTCAAGTTTAAAAGTACCCTTGACAACATTAATTAAATTACCTGAGGAACATGTAAAAGTTCCCGCTAAGAAAACCGTAACAGCCAAAATGACTGTCGAAATTCCAGCGAATGGTTTCCAAGGATTAGTTTTGGGTGGTGTTTATGCTTCGCTTGCAGAAGATGAAAAGGAAGAAAAAGGAAAATCAACGGGTTTAACCAGTCGATATGGATTTAATGTAGCAATTGCTTTACGAATGTCAGAAGATACACCGATGTATCTAGCAGAGACTCTTCAATTAGTTAAATTAGTTCCGACCATTGCTTTAGGAAATAAATCGGTCCAAGCGGTTATTCAGAATCCGACATCCGCTATTTTTCCTGAAGTACGTTTAGAAGGAAAAGTAACGAAAAAAGGCGAAACGAAAGAATATGCCAAACGGATTTTACCAAGTGTTCGTTTTGCGCCAAATTCGACGATGAACTTCCATTTAGATTTCGGGAAAGAAGATGTTCGTCCAGGAACCTATATTTTTGAAGGAAAAGCGGTCTTGAAAGAAGATGAACAACAAGTGTGGCCGTTTAAGCAAGAATTTACCATCAGTAGTCAAGAAGCCAAAAAATTAAATAAAGAAGCAGTAGTGAAATTGGTCCTACCGACTTGGTGGAATCAAGCTTTTTATGGCTTGTTAGCTGCAACAATTGTGAGTCTAATTCTAGCTATTTGGCGTTTTACGCAACAGAAAGCAACACTGAAACAACAAGCCTATTTACAACAAGAAAAACAGGCAGCCTTGAAAAATAGACAAGGAGCACGCTATGATGACAATGAAAAGTAAAGGGTCACTTCTGGTGACATTGGGAATACTTTTAACCGTCAGCATTGCGATTCTGACCGCTTCTTCTGAGAGCTTTGCAGAAGAAGCGGGACAAACGAATATCGGTGTGACGTTTTATGGAGGGAAGGCACCCCTAAGAACGAAAGGTGGCACTAAGTCAACAGAACAACCAGTCACTAATAAAGATAAAAAAACGTCACAACAACAAGACAAAGTGAGCAGAAAAACCACTGCTAAAACGAATCCGACTAATGCACAGACGTCATTACCAAGGACAGGTGAACGAAATAGCACGTGGCTTTACAGCCTTGGTATTGCATGTTTACTCGTAGTACTAACAAGTTTCTATTATTTGAATAAAAAAAGGAAAAAGGAAAAATAATGTGCTGTTTTTATAAACAGAGTCAATTGTAGAAGGAGGAATATAGATGGAGATTACGATGTGGATTTGGATTTGTGCTGGCTTGGCCGTCCTTTGTTTTGCTTTATTTTTACTGTTCTTAGTAAATAGCATGAATTTTGTTCATCAAGCAAAGCCTAAGCAGTCTTTAGTAAAACAATCAATGTTTAGTTGGCTGCTTCTGGTGATGTGTGGTGGCTGGGTAGCAATAGCTATCTTGCTGAATATCGCATTACAAACACAATTAACATAAAGAAAACCCGTTGTAAGTTTTTAAGAAACTTGCAACGGGTTTTTGTTAACTTTAAAATAAAGAACGGTACAATTTATCAAAAAAGTACAGTAGACATTTGTACCCAACTTAGATAGAAAATAAAGCGCTATCATTATATGATGATTACAGGAGGAGGACACAGCTGTGAATTATAAAATAAGTTATCTCCTTGACGAGTATGCAGGGCAAAAAATTGCGCTCTCTTTGGCTCAACAAATAACCGATCTTTCGCAACGAGAATTAGTGACACAACTTTCGACAATAGGCGGAGCAGTTCAACAGAATACCGTCAGCATTCCAAACCTTTCCGCAAATGAATGGGGAAAACAACTTTTTCAACAACGTCAAGTGATTTATAGCGAAACAGAAAGACAAGCACTTATTTTTTTACTCACTTATTCAGAAATCGAAGAACTATCGGTGTATCATTACCAAAATTTTTTAGATGTTTCGAAAGGTACTATTTTAGCGGACATCAAAAAAGTACGACACCAACTAGCAACTGAAAACATTGCTTTATCCTACGAACGAAAACGAGGGTTTTACCTAGAAGGAGATGAATTTCGGATTCGTCGTTTCGGGAAAAATTGGCTTGCCCGCCTCTTACAACAAAAGTCGGGCACCTTCGCTTTATTTTGCTGGCTCAGTCAGCATCAAATGAGCCAATACGCAAAAATGCGTGACGGCATTCAATTAGCCGTCCAGGAAGCGCAGCTTCAACTGGTACCCAGCAGATTGGATGAAATTAGTTACTTTCTTGCTTTTTCTCAAAAAAGATTAGGCAAATATGGAACAGTCGTCTGGCCTGAGAACCAGTTAATTCAGTCCTTACGCGCTTATCCCGTCAGTCGTCGTATTTTAAGTGATTTAGTTGGGCCAGTGGCGAATGTAGAAACTGAGAGTCTTTTTTTCACGATTTGTTTAATGACAGCCTTGCAAGGAGAATTGCGAGATACGAAGTTAGAGTTTTTATTAGATATTTCTGGTGAAATTATTCGGAAAATGGAATTGTTGGCCGTTGTTCAATTTGAACAGCCTCGTGAATTGCTCATGAATGTGTATTATCATCTGGTTCCTGCCTATTTTCGGATTAACTATGGCTTTTACTTGCCGAATGTTTTAATCAAGGATATTCGACAATCGTACCGGTCGCTTTATCATCTTTGTGAACAAGCGTTAGCTCCTTTAGAAAAATTAACGAAACGGTCAATCCCGTCAGAGGAAATCGGTTTTTTTACCATATTATTTGGTGGAGAAATTTTCGGCCAAAAAAATGAGCAGCGGCAAGAAAAGCTAAAAGCGCTAATTGTTTGTCCCAGTGGTATCAGTTCTTCGTTGATTTTGCAATCGGAATTGCGTCGGCTATTTCCAATGATTGAATTTAAAGAAACAAATGCGGTGAGGGAAATAGAGAATGTGTCTGAAAAAAGCTATGACATCATTTTCTCAACGGTCCCTATTGAAACAGCCAAAAAGGTTTATCTTACCAAGCCCATTATGAGCTCTTTGGAGAAAAATCAATTGATGCACCAAGTTCAATCAGATTGGCTATTGCCAGGTATTTCCATGCCAGATGTTAAAGATATTTTAGATGCGTTAAAACCTTATATTTCCTTAAAAAAAGGAGTCACAGAAGCGCAGTTATATCGTGTCTTGCATCGTAAAATGAACAAAATTTTAGAAAAAGAGGAGGATCTGCGTCCAATGTTATCGGAATTATTAACAACAGAAACAGTCCAAGTCCTGCCTGAAGTTGCAGACTGGCGAGCGGGAATTACAGAAGCTGCCAAGCCGTTATTAAAAAATGGCAGTATTACGGAAAAGTACATTGATGCGATGATTCAAAAAGTCGAATCGTTTGGGCCATTTATCCATATCTGTCCAGACGTAGCATTGCCTCATGCGCGACCAGAAGATGGCGTTAATCAGTTAGGCATGTCATTACTAAAAATCCAAAAAAGTGTCGATTTATTAGAAGATCCTAAGCATGAAATTCACCTTTTTATTTGTTTAGCTGCTTCAGATAACGAAACACATTTACGGGCCTTATCTAGTCTGACAAAAATTCTATCAAAAAAAGAATCATTACATCGCTTAGTGGCGGCTGAAACCGTCCCAGAAATATTATCAATTATCCAAGAAGGAGAGAAATAAGATGAAGATTTTTACAGTTTGTCAAAGTGGTTTAGGAACAAGTTTTATGGTGCAAATGAATATCCAACAAATTTTAGAGGAAGTCGGTGTTGATACAGATAATTTTCAAATTGATCACACAGATGTCGGGAGTGCCAGTGGTGATATGGCTGATTACTTCTTTGTCGAAAAAACATTGCAAGATGCTTTAGGGTCAATTCCTGCTGAAAAAATCATTCCTTTAAATGCGATTATTGATTACGATGAAACGAAGGAGAAAGTCTTGAAAGTTTTAGATGACAATGGCATTGCACATCAATAAGAAGGAGGAAAAACATGGAAACTTTATTGAATTTATTTGTTTCAATTGTTAGCCAGCCAGCGATTCTGGTTTCATTAATTGCTTTGTTGGGATTAGTTTTACAGAAAAAGAAATTTTCTGATGTTGTTCAAGGAACGTTGAAAACATTCGTCGGCTTCTTAGTTTTAATTGGTGGCGCAGGGCTATTGGCGAACTCATTAACGCCCTTTGCGGAGATGTTCCAAACCGCATTAAATACACAAGGCGTGGTGCCTAGTAATGAAGCAGTTGTAGCGATTGCCTTGCAACAATATGGGACACCAACTGCTCTGATTATGTTGGTGGGCATGGTTGTTAATATTCTGTTGGCGCGTTTTACACGTTTTAAATATATCTTTTTGACAGGTCAAGCGATGATGTACGTTTCGTGTTTGACAGCCGTTATTTTAGTGGGGGCCGGTTTTAGCGTTAGTTTACCAATGATTCTTTTAGGTGGTTTATTTGAAGGAACTTTATTAACAGTGACACCTGCTCTTTGTCAGCCCTTTATGAAACAAATTACTGGAAATGATAAAGTAGCAATGGGGCATACAGGGAATATTGGTTATGCGGCAAGTGGCTTTATTGGAAAAGTCTTTGGGAATAAAGAAAAGTCAACGGAAGATATTAAAATTCCTAAAAGTTTTGGTTTTTTAAGAGACTCAACCATCTCAATTATGATTTTGATGTCGATTGTCTATGTGATTTTGGCTTTGCTGGCTGGGACAGGCTATGTCGAGCATGAGTTAAGCAATGGCGAAAATGCGATTATCTTTTCATTAATTCAAGCAGGAACCTTTACGGCTGGTTTCGTAGTGGTTTTACAGGGTGTGCGGATGGTTTTAGGAGAAATTGTGCCAGCTTTCCAAGGAATTGCTAAAAAATTAGTGCCTAATTCTAAACCAGCACTTGATGTTCCCATTATCTTTCCTTATGCGCCAAATGCTGTCTTGATTGGGTTCTTTGTGAGCTTTATTGTGGGAACTATTTCAATGTTAGCGATGGTTGGTCTGAATACCACCGTGATTATACCAGGCGTTGTCGGGCACTTTTTCTGTGGTGCCGCGGCAGGCGTTTTTGGAAATTCCACAGGGGGACGTCGAGGAGCGATTTTAGGAGCTGCGTTTAATGGCTTATTAATTAGTTGGTTACCGTTATTTATTTTACCAGTCTTGGGTGATCTACAGTTAGCATCCTCAACGTTTGCGGATACAGATTATTTAATCCCAGGCCTATTTTTAGGCAAATTAGGTGAGGCAGGTCCGAGTCTTTTAGTAGGAGGAATCATTGCTTTTGTAGTGGTTGTTCTTTTGGCTAGCGCTGTTTTGACTATGCGGGAGAAAAAAGTCGCCGAAGAAAACTAAGTGTTTTCTTCTACAAAAAGGCAAGTGGGACAGAAGTCGTTTTGACTTCTGTCCCACTTGCCTTTTACCATTGTTCTTGGATAAACTGTGCAATTTGTTTCCGCGCTTGTCGTCCTTCTGGCAAGTATTGTTTCATTGCGAAAACGTGTTGCATGCCAGGCACCAATCGGCAAGTATCTTGTGGTCGTGGCCCTAATTGCTTTAAAAATTGGTGATAGGAAGGGCAAAAAACTTCATGTGTGCCGCCCACGAAAAAAAGTGGCGGAAATTTTTGATAATCAAAGGACAAGCAATTTAAAGAAAGCGTGGCGTGATTGGCCGTGTCGTCAATCTCTTGGGCAATTAATTGTAAATAGTTCATGCCAATCATTTTGTCCTTTTTTTGATAACTTTTGGCAACAGGAATGTCTAAATGTCCATCTAACCAAGGAGAAATTAAAACAGCAGCTTTGGGTAAGCGTTCAGGGAAATCGATGGCTAAATTCTGCAATACGTTTAAAACCAATGTACCACCAGCAGAATCACCTAATAAAATAACATCTTCGGGATCATAATGCTGTAAAATTTCTTGATAAGCAGCATAGCAATGATTATAAATATCAGCAAAAGACTTATTTGGTGCTAATGGATATACAGGGATAAAATAATCTGTTGCAAAAGAGAGATCTTCAATTAGTTTATAACTAAAGTCTAATTGGCTATAGGCGAGATTCAATGTAAAGCCCCCACCATGCAGGTACAGTACAGCTTTCTTGGTAGGCGCAATAACGGAGTTTGACATGCGATACATCGTAGGAAATTGAGTCGTTTCTTGAAGAGGAAAAAGATGACGTAAATGTTTTGGCAAAGTTACTTGTTCATTTAATGATCGTTGCCAATGATAAAAAGCCTTGGTGACTTTCGGATTTCGTTCAAGTCGAGCAATTTGGGAAAGACGTAAAGAATCTTCAAAAAGACAGGCTTTTAAGGATTTTTGACGAGAACGTGCGTGGAACAAATATGCGCTAGCTAACAACAAACCAATCGATTTCTTTTTCAATTAAGGCCCTCCATTCAGCAAAAAGTAAATCATTTTTTCTACAGTATAACATTTTAAAAGTAGAACAACGAAATTTGTTGAAGGGATGAAAGGACGGTTTAAACGAATGTACGTATTTATTTGTGGTTGCGTAAAGTAAATGATTGTAGTAAATTAAATGAGATTAAGAGGTCCGGTGAATGGGCGCGTTCACGGCAAGGAGAGAAGTAGGATGACAAATAAAAAGGTTACAATTAAAGATGTTGCCAATGACTCAGGTGTCTCCATTACTACCGTTTCACAAATTTTAAACGGGAATGGGGCACGGTTTAGTGGGAAAACGGTCGAAAAAGTATTGGCTGCAAAAGAGCGATTAAACTATCAGCCCGACTATTTTGCGCAACGTATGGTGATGAAAAAAAGTAAGACGATTGGCGTAATCGTACCTGATATTACTAATCCATTTTTCGCGCAATTGATTCGAGGAATTGAAAGTGTTTTATACAAAGAAAATTTTATACTGATGTTATGCAATGCGGACCAAGACGTTACAAGAGAACATGAATATTTAACAGAGTTGATTCGTCGTAGTGTCGATGGCTTTGTGATTGCAAGTTCTGAAATTTCCAATCAAACGATTAATGAAACGCTACGTGCGAAAAAGATTCCGTTTATTGTACTTGACCAAAAAAAAGCAGAAGGCTTTAGCGACGCTGTTTTGACAGACGATTATAGAGGTGGGCAACTAGCAGCAAAACATTTACAAGAGCAACGACATGAACAGGTCGTCGTGGTAATGCCACCACATGCGCCAGTCAATATTCAGCAACGGTTAAAAGGTTTTTGTTCTGTTTATACGGAAAAGGTCCAGTTAATCGAAACAGAATTATCAAAAACTGGCGGCTACCAAGCTGTCCCCGAAATTTTAAAAACAGAGAGCACCGGAATTTTTGCTATCAATGATGAAATTGCTTTTGGTTTATATCGAGGATTAGCAGAAGCGGGCAAAAAAATTCCTGAGGATTATAGTATTATTGGTTATGACAATGTTGACATGTGCGAGTATGTTTCGCCGCCGCTAACAACAATTGCTCAACCTGTTTTTCAATTGGGGCAAACTACGGCGACTTTATTATTGGAAAGAATCCATCAGCCTGCAAAAGATTGGGAGGAGCAAACCTTGCCGGTCCAACT
This sequence comes from Enterococcus sp. AN402, assembly GCF_040719405.1. Lineage (NCBI taxonomy): Bacteria > Bacillati > Bacillota > Bacilli > Lactobacillales > Enterococcaceae > Enterococcus > Enterococcus sp. AN402. Next base: position 15,783 of record NZ_JBFDTM010000004.1, read on the forward strand.
GATTGAACGATTTTCGACAGCACCCTTGAAATAGCTTTCAAGGTGTGCTATATTTTTGTTGTGGAATTAAAACGTTTTACTAAAACGTTTTAATTAGAATGAAAAAATAAATTTTATTGAGGTGGATGAAAATGAACACGGTTACAATTATCGGAAGTATCAATTTAGACACAACATTAAGAGTCAAAGAAATGCCAAAACCAGGCGAAACAATTCACGCCATTGAACATTTTACAGCAGGTGGTGGTAAAGGAGCAAACCAAGCAGTTGCAGCGAAACGTTCAGGCGCAGAAACATATTTTATTGGTGCTGTGGGAAATGATGGCGCTGGAGCTATGATGACTGATTTAATGAGTCAAGATGAAATTAATTTAACTGGGGTTACCACTTTAGAGAAAACAGCTACTGGCCAAGCCTTTATTATGGTAGATAACGCTGGTGAAAATAGCATTATGATTTACGCAGGAGCCAATAACGCCTTTACGCCAAAACAAGTACAGGAACATCAAGAAATTATTGAAAAAAGTGATTTTGTGATTGCCCAATTTGAAAGTGCGATTGATAGTACGATTGCAGCGTTTAAAATTGCTAAAAAAGCAGGCGTCAAAACGATTTTAAATCCCGCACCTGCGTTAGAACAAGTTCCTGAAGAATTACTAAACGTGACAGATATGATTGTACCAAATGAAACAGAAACCGAAATTTTAACAGGCATTAAAATCACAGATGAAGCGAGTATGCGTAAAGCCGCAGAAGCACTTCATCAATTAGGGATTGAAGCAGTAATTATTACAGTAGGTAGTAAAGGCGCCTTTTATGACGTCAATGGACGAAGTGGTATTGTGCCTGCTTTTAAAGTGAAAGCGGTTGATACAACGGCTGCTGGCGATACTTTTATTGGCGCATTAAGTAGTATATTAGAGAAAGACTTTAGCAATTTGGAAGAAGCTATTCGTTATGGAAACAAGGCGTCCTCGTTGACTGTTCAACGTTTTGGAGCCCAACCTTCGATTCCTTATCAACACGAATTGGCAGACAAATAAAAAGGAGCGAGCGACATGAAAAAAACAAAAGTTATTAATTCAGATATTTCCCGCGTCATCGCACAAATGGGTCATTTTGATAAATTAAGTATTGGTGATGCAGGCATGCCTGTGCCTCGAACTACAGAAAAAATTGATTTAGCAGTTACCAATGGTGTCCCTAGTTTTATGGAAGTTTTAAACAATGTCCTTGAGGAATTGGCAGTTCAACGAATTTATTTAGCAGAAGAAATTAAAACAGAAAATCCTGACATGTTGACAGCAATTAAAACTCGTTTACCAGAAACTCCCATCAGTTTTATTCCTCATACAGAAATGAAACAAGAATTAAACAACTGCCATGCCTTTATTCGGACAGGGGAAATGACCCCATACGCAAATATTTTATTAGAAAGTAACGTTGTCTTTTAAACGAGAGAGGGGAAATAGAGATGAATGCGACTGCATTATTAATCGGTTTAGGACCGCTTCTAGGTTGGGGGCTTTTTCCAACAATTGCTTCAAAAATTGGTGGACGTCCGGTGAATCAAATTCTCGGTACCAGTTTAGGAACATTGATTTTTGCCGCTATTTTTTCAATGATTAATGGTTTGGCTTTTCCAGCGGGCATGGATTTATTCTTTTCAATTTTATCTGGTGTCGGTTGGGCCTGTGCGCAAATCATTACATTTAAATGCTTCACGATGATTGGTTCATCACGTGCCATGCCAGTAACGACCGCGTTCCAACTTTTAGGGGCTTCTCTCTGGGGTGTCTTTTTCTTAGGAAACTGGCCAGGTGCGACAGCCAAATTGTTAGGCGCATTTGCCTTAGTGTTAATCATGATTGGTGCCAAAATGACGGTCTGGTCGGAAACGGAATCCGCTGAGAGTGCTGGGATTATGAAAAAAGCAGTTCTTCTATTAGCCGTTGGTGAAATCGGCTATTGGGCGTACTCTGCAGCACCCCAAGCGACGGCAATTGATGGCATGCATGCCTTTTTACCACAAGCAATAGGCATGGTAATTGTCGCAGTTATTTATTCAGCAGTTGTCACTATTAAGGGTGGGGAAACATCGCCATTTATAGAAACTGTTTCTTACAAACAAATTTTTTCAGGCTTTTTCTTCGCCTTTGCAGCGTTAACTTATTTAATTTCAGCGCAGCCAGATATGAACGGCTTGGCAACTGGCTTTATTCTATCCCAAACATCAGTTGTGCTTGCAACGTTGACAGGTATTTGGTTCTTAGGTCAAAAGAAAACAGCCAAGGAAATGACCGTAACGATTATCGGCTTAGTTTTGATTTTGGCAGCAGCTACGATCACAGTGATGATTTAAAAAAGTATTCAACGACCTATTATTCAGGGCGTTGAATACTTTTTTTTATTTGTTCTAAAAATAATGCAGCAGCTGTGGAAAGAACCGTATTTTTGCGCCAAATTAAACTAATTTTGGCTGTTAAAGCAGGATATAGCGGGATAAAACGTAAATTTGTTTGCTTTGTTTCTAGAATACCATCAATGCTTAGGGCGCTACCTAGCCCAGCTTCTACCATCAGTGAAGCGTTGTAAAGTAAGTTGTAGGTCCCAACGATTCGGAACTGATCTAGACTTGCTTCGAGCCAATCAGAGAGTTGGCTCGGAACTTGTGCTTGTCGAGAAATAAATAAAGGTTCTTCTTTTAAATCGGCTGCAGTAATAACATTTTTAGTGGCTAAGGGATGGTCCTTTACAGTAATTAAGCCCCATGTATCTACAACTGGTAATGTTAAATAGCTATATTTTTGTTTAGGTGCAGGCTCAATAATTAAACCAAAATCTAATAATCCTTTGTCTAGCCGTTCTATTACATCATCTGCATTCCCACTGTATAAATGAAGGTGAATATCAGCTGAGTGCTGGCTTGTTATTTGTTGTAGTGCATTCGCTAAAAAAGACATAGCTTTTGTTTCGCCGCCACCAATCGTGATTTCGCCATTAATGAATTCATTTTGCGACAAGTTGGTGACTGTTTTATTCGCTAAGCTTAAAATATCTTGCCCTTGTTTAGCTAAATATTCTCCTTCAGGTGTTAATTGTATTTGTCGATTTCCTCGTATAAATAATGTCACGCCTAATTCTTCCTCTAATTCTTTTAATTGCTTAGATAATGTTGGTTGTGATACATGCAATTGTTTGGCTGCGCCACTAATCGTTTTTTCTTGGACCACTGCTAAGAAATAGTGAATCACTCGTAATTCCATTACTTTCCCTCCTATAACTAAAACGCATACTTATCTATTTATTATAAGTATTAGACAGAGGAGTTGTCACGTATTACGATAAATTTAGCAAAAGGAGGCGATTAGGAATGCTTACAAAAAATCTCCAAGAACTAATTGCAACAGGTAGCATTGATAAAGATGAACCACTATTTCAACTTATTCATCAGATTCAAGAGGAAAATAGTCGCTATTTAATAGAATTAAATCAACAAGCCTATACACATAATGAAGTAAGGAATCTTCTTGCCACGATTATCCAAGACAAAATTGACGAAACTGTTACGATTTTATTGCCTTTTTATACAGATTTTGGACGCAATATACATTTTGGTAAAAATATTTTTATTAATCGGGCAGCTATGTTTGTTGATTTAGGGGGCATTATAATTGAAGACAATGTTTTAATTGGTCCGCGCGTTAATCTCTTAAGTGTCAATCATCCGGAACTGCCAATGAAACGGCGAGGCGTATTGCTAGCACCAATTACCATTAAAAAATTTGCGTGGTTAGGTGCGGGTGTCACTGTTTTACCAGGTATTACGATTGGTGAAAATGCTATCGTAGCAGCTAATGCGACTGTAACTAAAGATGTGCCAGCTAACGCTATTGTTGCAGGAACACCAGCTAAAATTATTCGTTGGATTCAGGAAGATAAGGAGGAAATATAATGAAATCATTATCAGAAAAAGTTATTGTTATCATGGGCGCTTCCAGTGGCATCGGTGAGGCAACAGCCCGTTTACTTGCCAGAAAAGGAGCGAAGTTAGTCATTGCAGCACGTCGACAAGAACGTTTAATTGCTATAAAAAAAGAACTTCCTGAAGCAACGATTCTCGTGCAACAAGCAGATGTAACGAAAGAAGAGGAAGTTCAGCGTGTAATCAAGCTTACAATGGAAAAATATGGACGAATTGATGTTCTTTTTAACAATGCAGGAGTTATGCCAACGGCGCCTCTTATTGAAGCACCAAAAGGAGAATGGCGTCAAATGCTAGATATTAATATTATGGGTGTTTTAAATGGCATTGCGGCAGTTCTTCCAATTATGGTTGAACAAAAATCAGGGCAGATTATTGCTACTGATTCTGTGGCAGGACATGTCGTTTATCCAGATTCGGCTGTCTACTGTGGAACAAAGTTTGCTGTTCGAGCAATTATGGAAGGATTGCGACAAGAACAAAGAGAGAATAACATTAAATCAACGATTATTTCACCAGGTGCTGTACAAACAGAACTTTATCAAACAATTTCTAATCGAGTAGTAGCTGAAACGTTACATCTAGAACAGTTAAGTTGGGGCTTAAAGGCGGAAGACATTGCGCAAGCGGTGGTCTTTGCCATAGACACGCCAGATCGTATGTCAATCAGTGAAATGGTTGTTCGCCCGACAACACAAACGATTTAATTTAAAAAGTATTCCTAGAAAGGAATACTTTTTTTAAATCGTGATTGTTCGTTTTTTACAGAATTTAGAATTTGATATTTACTTATTTGTTGGTTTATTATATGATTAAACACGTTGTTTCATTAATAAATTGAATATTTTACGAACATTGTAAGATGTTTAGATTTTAGGAGGACGGAACATGAAAGAAAAAATAAGTTCATATTTTGAACTTGAACAATTGAATACGAATATGAAACGAGAAATGTTAGCTGGTTTCACCACATTTATCTCAATGGCGTATATTTTGTTCGTTAATCCAACCGTACTTGGTGCTTCTGGCATGGACGAAGGCGCTGTTTTTACTGCCACCGCTTTAGCGAGTGCCTTAGGTTGTATTTTAATGGGTGTGTTGGCGAAATATCCGATTGCGACAGCACCAGCTTTAGGAATTAATGCATTCTTTGCTTATTCAGTCTCTGTTGGTATGGGGATTCCTTGGCAAACGACATTAGCGGGCGTTTTTGTGGCTTCATTGATATTTATTTTAATTACAATTTTTAAATTACGCGAGCTAATTATTGATGCAATTCCTGCAGACTTGAAATTTGCCATTTCAGGTGGGATCGGGTTGTTTATTGCTTTTCTTGGTTTAAGCCAAGGTGGCTTAATTGTGGCAAATGATGCGACACTCGTTGGCTTAGGACCTTTGAATGTTGGTTCAACCTGGGTCACCATTGTCGGCTTAGTCGTAACTGCAATTTTGTTAGTTCGTCGAGTACCGGGTGGTATTTTTATTGGGATGGCGATTTCAACGATTGTTGGTTTAGCGACAGGCGTTATTCCAATGCCTGATAAGATTATTTCAAGCGCGCCAAGTTTAGAACCAACATTTTTAGTGGCGTTAGGACATGTGAAAGATATCAATACGATTCAAATGTGGGTCGTGGTTTTAACGTTCCTATTAGTAACATTCTTTGATACGGCTGGTACGTTGGTGGGCTTAGCCAATCAAGCAGGTTTTATGAAGGACAATAAAATGCCGCGTGTGGGGAAAGCTTTAGCCGCTGATTCAACAGCGATGTTAGCTGGTTCTCTACTAGGGACATCGCCAGTTGGCGCATATGTCGAATCATCTGCGGGGATTGCTGTGGGTGGTCGTTCAGGAATCACAGCTATTACAACAGGGATTTTATTTATTTTCAGTTTGCTATTTTCTCCTTTGTTAGCAGTTGTCACTTCGCAAGTTACAGCACCAGCGTTGATTATTGTTGGCGTTTTGATGGCACAATCCTTAAGCAAAATTAAATGGAACGAAATGGAAATTGCAATCCCTTCCTTCTTAATCTTGTTAGGAATGCCATTGACATATAGCATTTCAGATGGGATTGCCTTAGGCTTTATCTTCTATCCAATTACAATGATTGCGGCAAAACGTGGGAAAGAAGTTTCGCCAATTATGTATGGCTTGTTCTTTGTTTTTGTCGGATTCATGTGGATCCTGAATGCGCAATAAGTAAGAGAGAAAGTTATCAAATAGTTGATTCATAAGACAATGAACTTATGAATCAACTATTTTTTTTCGACTAAGCACTAGAAAAACGCCCCTTATTTGATGTATAATTTGCAAAGACATTGACCTGTGAAGATACAGGAACAGAGAGGAATTAATTGAGTGAAGTATACAGAAATTATGATTTCAGGTAGTAGTTTCTGCTGAAATGTATTGAGAATACTGGTTTTTAATGTCTTTTTTCGTACAGTAAATAAGTTCAAAAAGCAATGATTGTTAGCTCTTGTGTTAGCGGTTGTTGCTTTTTAAATACTTAAATATGTTTTGTTATTAAACAATATGCTTTCCTTATAGTAAGTATCAATTCATAAAACTAGGTATTCACAATTGTTATTAAAGAGGTAAAATCCGAAAATATGCGAATATGCATTGTATATTATAATTTTAATGTGATAAAATAAATATTTTAAAAATTATTTTTGTTAGAATTTTCATTGATATAAAAATAGAAAAATTAATGATAGTTGTTTTGTTATTAATTTTTTTGTTTTTGTTGTCTAATCAAAGATTTTTAGATTTTTCAGTATAAAAATACGTTTTTTAATTAGAATAAGATGAGTTTTTGCTTGAAAATTGATTGGATAGTGGTAAAATAATTTCATCAATATTGATAAAATTATAACGGAGGTGTATTAAAATGAATGTTGAAGAAGTTTTAGTGTCGCAAAAAACCCCAAATGCAATTAATGAAGAGACTGAATTATATGGGTTTGGGTATGGTTCTGTCGTTGAGAACATTACTGTCTCTAAAGGTGGAGGCGGTGGTGGAGGCGGCGGTGGCGGTGGCTGTTGTTGTTGTTGCTGCTGTTGTTGTGGGGGTGCCACAGGATTAGAAGAATAGAAACTTCATAAGGTAAGTGGACGCACTTACCTCTTTACATACTCAAGTAAAAAGGAGTGAAAAAATGTATAAAGTAAACCCTTTTATATGGCATGATCTTAGTGAAAAAGAAACATTCTTTCAAACAAAACTATCTTCGATAATTATTACTAATAAAAATTTAGTTAGAATGTTAAAAGATTTAGAAAAAAATGAAGTAATAAATTTTGAGGAATCTCTATTATCCAATTATTTTAGGAGCAACATGATTAATAATGTACTGGTCTTTTTAGAAGAAAATAAATTAATTAAAAAGCTAGATATAGAAAATAATAAGGTTAATGAGGTTTTGGTATATACCGATGATTCTGAATTTTCTGAATTATTCGATTACGTGTTTTCCGAAAAATTTACAATTAGTCATCAGAGCAGTATTTCCCACTTAGAATCTAAAAATATGGATGGTAAATTGCTTATAGTATTTTTAAAGGCTTTCAATTTTAAAGAATATGAAAATATTGTAAATATAGCCAAGGAAAAGAATGTAGTCATTAAAATAATTTTTAGCTATAATCATCATATTTATTTTTCGAATTTCTATAAAAGGGAATGGTACAATCCATGTCCAATATGTTTTTTTTCTGAACTAGAAAGCCAATTAAGAGGAGAAATAACTTCTGATACAGCTAATTTTCAGACAATTATAGATTTACTTTATACAAAATCACAAAATTTTGCTATAGAATACCCGTTGCAAAAGGATGATTATTTTACGATAGTTTATACCATAATGAGGAATTTGGATAGCGATTTAATGAAATGTGACTTAGATGAAGTTTTATCTATTGATTTAAATAATCATTTAGTTACAAAAGATATTGCTTATCATTGGGGGTATTGTGATTGCTATGAGTGATTATTATTGGAATGAATATAAGAATGTACTATTAGATGAAGCATATTTAATTGATACGTTAAAATATCAACAAAGGGTAGTGAATAAACAAGTAGAAGAGAATAATTTAGATGAATTGAGCGATGTTTTAGGTCTTTATAATGTGAAATACTCGGATATTAGGTTAGCGGTATATCCTTTTGATGAGTTACCTGTCTTTATAAAAACGTTAGTTAGTGATTTAAAAAAAAATTATGCTTCCTTTATATATAAAGTTAGTATGCCAATACTAGCCATAACAAAAAAAATAGGGAATGTAAATACTGGTTGTTATTCTTTTGATTTTAAAAATAATTTTTTGATTCTATATGAAACTGATGTAACTAAGATTAGAGAAATAGTAAATGATAAACTGGTATTAGCTTTTTTTTTAAACATAGAGGATGCAATTTGTTTATATAAAAAAAAGGCGTACACAAATGGTATAAAAGAAATTGGTTATGTTTCTAAAAGCAGTCAATTAGCGATTAGTAAAGAAAAAAACATAATAATAAACGAAATGCTAGTACCAGAGCAACAACTGACAAATGGATTAGGTATAAACTTGAGAAAATGTTTGTTAATGGAAGCTTTAATTTTAGAGGTGTTAACTAATGATATTCACGAATAAAAGTTCCTACGGTGTGAAAAGTGATATGTTTTTATCAAATATAAATATTGGATATGTGAATTTTTCACGTGTCAAGATTAAGCAAGGAACGACAGCAGGTAGTGCTTTCTCAGTTGACGAAAATAAACAGTTATCACTTATTAAAAGTTATAATGAATATTTAGAAAGACTTTTCTTAGGGATACCATTAAGTACAAATAAAACTATTTCTTCTGTAAATTTAGAAAAAAATATTGTAAGTAGCAGAAAATATTCAGAATTTGGATATGGAAATCATGAGTTTGGATTTAATGATACGACAGGAACTTCATCTGGAAAACTTTCAGAAGTAATAATCCAAAAGGCACTAACAGAATTGATTGAGAAAAATGAAGTATTTTGTTTTTGGTATGGTTTGAAAGGGGAAAAGTTAAAACAAGATAAAGAAATTCATGACTTAATTAATGATTATAATTTTATTTCAAATATGTTTAAAATTTATGTAGTTCGTGAACTTAGTAATTATTCAACAGTGATCGTGATGGGGTTTTTAGAAGGGAAATTACTAACCTCAGGTGTATGTTGTAGTATTACTATGGAACAATCTCTAATTTTGGCCTTGAAAGAAGCTAAGGGAATAGAGTGGCAAACTTTTAATAATCCCTTAGCAAAAGCAAATAAATTTTCTGATAAATTGCATAAACAAATTTTAAAAAAAGTAAAGTTTATGGATGAAACATACAAAGTTATTACAAAAGATTCTATACAAGCTACGAAATACATTGAAACTGCTGATTGGATTAACCATGTTGAGATATCCGTAATTGGAGATGACATAAATAGAGGAGTTAAAACAATAAAATGTATATCCAAACAGTTACTAAATTCTGTACCAATTAAGATAAACATTGAAAGACAAAAAGATAAAGAGATTATTAAGAGATATTTAATTGATTATTCTATTGATTGTCCTATCCAATGATAGAAAGGAGAATACTTTTGAAAGGTTTTTTAAGAAATAAGGTGAATTTTGTTTTAAATGAGGATTTATTTATGTCACATCACTATAACGTATATATAGAAAAATATTCTAAAAGACCTATCAAAGCCTATGAGGTTGATTTAAAGAATAAAAGGCAGCATATTCTTTCAACTTTAGGAGAGTATTTGGAGCGAGAAACACTCATCAACGAAAATTCACCAAAAGAGCATACGGTTATTGCTACGAATTTAATTGATGGAAGCATTAAACAAGTTAATCTTGATATGATTTTGTTTAAGAATAGTTTTGTTGATTCTTCTGGTATGGCCTCGCATAAAAAATCAAAGCCATTAATATGGACAGCGTATAAAGAATTCTTTGAAAGACAGAGCTATATTACTAACTTCTTGTTTCATACTAAGGCTCAGCAATTAAATATAGATAAGATAGAAGAAATAAAAAAAATAGACAGATATTTGACTAATTATTTAGACAATGTCAAATATTATAATATATCTTTAAGTAAGAACCTTTACGTGGTACTTGCCGTTGGGTATGGTGAAAAATACAAAGCAGTGGGTTTGGGAACTAGTCAATCAGCAAGAAAAGCAGTAATAAAATCACAAAAAGAAATATTACAATATTTTGCTACATCGCATTCAAAATATAAAGAAGGAAAAGTTAGTCAAGTCTCTGGATTAGTAATTGACAATAAGGACATTTATCATGACTATTTTGATAGATTGAGCTCGAAAGAAGTTAAAGATTTATATGCATATCTTGAAGGTAGTGAATTTATTATTCTGAATAATGAAGAGAAAATAGAAAAAGTTAGTCATACATTTACTATCAAAAATATAAGTAATTCTCTTAATATGTATCCGTATATTACAATGTTTGAAAATAATCATGCTAAGAATGTGAAAGTAGTGAAGGTATTTGACCCAAAGTGGTTCCCCAACATGGCACCAAGAAATTTTTCGAAAGAAATAATATTAAATGTAGAGAATATATTAAAATTAAAAAGAAAAAATTTTTCAGAACTGTTACCATTTCCGTAAGGAGGAGTGAAAATGTTTATCTCAGTTAAATCATATGCATTGTTTAATATTAAAATGTTACTGAAAGATAAAATTCCTTTATTGTGGTCAATAGCCTTACCTGTAATTACTTTTTTTATGAATTATAGAAGTGTAACAAATGAATGGGAATTGGCATATTGGTGGGTATATATTGTTGTTTGTTCCTATGTTTATGGAGTAGGAGTTTACGCATTACAATTAAAGGAATATGGAAGCTTAAAAACAATTTTTTCAATAAATAATTCACCTTGGGCATTTTTTTTAGGCAATCTATTGACGCAAATTATGTTTAGCTTTATCAGTGTAAACTTACTTAATTTAATTGTGGTTATTTTACTACCATTATCGTTTCTCCGTCTTTTTTTATATAGCTTTATTACTATTATAGCGTGTTTACCAGTTGCATTTTTTAGTTACAATTTAACTCTAATAAAAAAAGTGCATGCTAATACTATAAATTCAATATTTACAATGCTAATTTTTGGTTTATTTATATTGTTAAATACGAATATAGAGTTAAATAAATATAACCCTCTGTCAATTTTATCTAATGTTTTAATTGAACATAAAAATATGGATGTCTTCAAATATGTTACTTTTTCAATATTTTTAGTTTTTATTAGTATGTATTCTATAGTTAAATTTGAACCGATTTCAAATGAAAGAAGGTAAAGCTATGATCGAAATAAAGGATTTAAATATTCCTTATGTAGATAAAAAAATAAGTATGAATATTTTAAAAGAGTATAATTTATTTACTGGTGATAATGGTAACGGAAAAACCTTACTATTAGATTACATTTCAGGAGTAAAAAAGGCAAAAAGAACTGTAATTAAAGGAAATGAAAGTATCATATATATTAATCAAAACATATATTTTTCTGATCGTTTATCAGGAATGGACTTTCTGAAATTTAGTTATGGTTTGGACGGAAAAAAAAGTATTCAATCTTTTTATCAATTAAGCGATAAAATTCTTAAGCGTGAAGATATTGATAAGTTGCTTAAAAAACAATGGGGAATGCTTTCAGAAGGGGAAAAAAAGTTCCTTTATGCTCTTATTTTGATGTCTTTAGAAAGAGAATGGTATATTTTAGATGAACCGTTTGCTTTTGTAGATAAGAAAAGAAAAAAAATGTTATATAAAATTATAGATATTAAAATATCAGAAGATAAGGGTATTATCTTAACTACTCATGAAGAAGATGAAGTAGTATTACAATCAGTTAGCAAGGTTTTTGAAATATAACTGTAAGAAGTAGTATCATCATTTTAGAATATTTAATGTTTTACGATAAAAGAATGAATTATAATAAGCTCAGACCGTAGTTTAAATTATAGTAAATATAAAATAATTATGTTTTTGTATAGTAGTTTTTTGGAAAGTATAGATAGTACTGGTTGATTTGCAATGTTTTTTTGCAAAGTAATTAAGTTCAAAAAGTAATGATTTCTAGCTTTTGTGTTAGTGGTGCTTGCTTTTTATTAAAGCAAGCAAACTGTGGAGGTCAAGTCTCTATTAAAATAATAGGAATCTTAATTTTAATTTCTATATTGGAGTTGAATAAAAATAATAAAAAAAGGAACAGTCATTGCATAGTGCGCCCCCAAAGTTAGATTTTTTAGTCTAACTTTGGGGGCGCACTACATTGTTAATAGATAACTGTTTATAAGGTAACTGTTGAAGACGCAGCAAATATTTACAAAAAAAATACGAATAATTCAGAAATTCTGTCTATTAACTTTGAAATTGGTGAGAGCTCTAAAGAATATGAGTATATGTTTGTTAACAAGACTGAAAAAATATATATAAATCCACAAAATGAAAAAGTAAAAAAAGAAAGCATTACTAGCGGTGGAGAGAGTAATAAAGAAACATTTAATGCAAAAGAGATTGAAGGGATTAAATCTACAAAAAAAGTTCTAGAAGAAGCTAAAAATAAGGTGGGAGGGATTTCTCCACGAGTATTGGATTGGCGATTAGAAAAAAAAGACGGAACATTAGTTTATGATATCAATGTTAAGACAAACACAGGCTCTGAAAGAGTTCTATTAAGTGCAAAATAATTTATAAGTGTTATAAATTATTTAACATGTAACAAAAAAGAGGGGAATGGTTAAATGAAAAGTTCAGCTAAGTTATTTATTTTAGGAATAGGAGTAACTTTTGGAGGTCTTATAACGAGTGTTCCAGCAGAAGCAAAAAATATTGTGGCGAGTAACTATGAATTAGGAAGTTTTGCTCAAAATGACCCTGTCAACCAACCCTTGTTAAGAAGTAAACGTAGCCTCAGCGAAACACCTCCGAGAGTAGATTTTATTGATATTTCTTCTCATAATGGAGAGATTTCTGTAGAACAATTTCAAAAGATGAAAAACATGGGAATTAAAGGCGTAGTTGTCAAATTAACCGAAGGAACAACTTACAAAAACTCGTTAGCCCCTAGTCAAATTACCAATGCCAAAAAAGCAGGTCTAACTGTTTCAACGTATCATTTTTCTTGGTTTGAAAATCAACAAGAAGCAATTGATCAAGCCGATTACTATGCGGATTACGCAGAAGAATTAGGGATATCCCCAAATAGTGTCATGGTTAATGATGCAGAAACAACGCCAATGATTAATGCAGATGCCACAAAAGTTTCTGTCTACTTTAGAGATCAATTAGCAAAACGTGGCTTCAAAAATGTTGTCCATTATTCTAGCGCTAGTTGGTTCAATAATAATTGGATGGAATATGACGTTTTAGGTAAAGAAAATAGTTGGGTGGCAGAATGGCCGGCGAACCCAAGTGCTAATAACTTACTACACACAGATACAGCTGCTTGGCAATGGAGTAGTCAAGGCTCTTTTGATTTTGTTCCTGGAATTAACTTTGATTTCAACGTTGATTACTTAGGACGCTTTACAATTAAGTGAATAAAAGAGATTAGGACATAAGGGTTAAAAATCATAAAAAAGAAGACTGAAAATCTTTTTACGATTTTTGGTCTTCTTTTTATTTTAGTTGTTTATAATTTGAATAAAGTTAATTCCATTAATATAAATGAAGTCTAAAATAAAAGCACTATTGGCAAATAATAGTGTTTTTAGAGCAAAATCTATTCGATTAGTGAATAAAATTTTTTTGACTACTTATACATATACATGAGTTCCTTGCAACGATTAATTGCGTGATCAAGGCTCTTATATTTATCAATATCAATATCTAATATGGATAAACGTAATTCAATATTTTTTATCTCCCTTAAATTTAAAACGGCATAGAAAGGATCAACTGTTTGATTATTGTTTATTTTTTTTGTTAAAAAAGCTTTTGAACGTGAAGAATATAGATTGTAGTTTAAAGAGTAAACTTTTATTGGAAAAAAATTAGTATTCATATGAACACCTACTTTCTGATACAAGTAAATTCTAACATTAATTTTCATATTAGTTACTTTTATTTCTAAATGTAATTGAATCTTAATAAATTCGAATTAAGTACTATCTAAATTATTTCAAGAAGACTTAGTTTTGTTTATTCCTTATTAATGTGTTATAGTGAACAAGTAATCAATTTTGATAAGTAATTTGAGTTATACATCTAAAAACTATACTTCTCCTTTTACCACTCAACATTTTTTGCAATAATTTGCATGATTTAGTGCACTAGGAGGAAATATACATGAACAATGGTACAGTAAAATGGTTTAACGCAGACAAAGGTTTTGGATTTATTACAGGTGAAGAGATGGCAATGATGTATTTGCCCATTTTTCAGCTATCCAAACAGATGGATTTAAAACTTTAGATGAAGGACAAACCGTAACGTTTGATACTGAAGAAGGTCCGCGTGGGCCACAAGCCACTAATATCGCAAAAGCTTAATTACGAGTAATAACGGATCAATTTTTGATCCGTTATTTTTTAATATTTATTGTATGAAAGAATTTGAAATTACAGAAAAGAGGAAATTATATGGGATTTAATGGATGGAAACCAAGTGTGCCTTCTGAAAGTAGTAAACAATTTTCTGAAAATCAACATGTGTCTTTTATGTATAGAAAAGAAATAAGAAGTGGTAAGATAAAAGATTTATTGACCAATTCAGCAATTATAGAATTGGACAGCATCAAAGGTCATAAAGAAAAAAATGAAACAATTGTGATTGGATATGACAAATTATATGGATCTAAGCATGAATGATAAATAGTTACTATTAATTAATGAATTATTAAAATCTAAAAAACTTTATGCAAACTAGTATTAACTAGTAATTATACTGGATAATTTTTTTGCGTAATTAGTTTATTAAATTATAACAGGTTATTTATCACATAAAACAAATTGAATAAATGTTTTTAAATAATAGTTTATAATTATAGGAAATCAAAATATTTGTATAAATAAATAACATCCTATAAAATTTTATTGTAAATAAAAATTAGGAGGATATATAAAATGAAAAAAAGCAATACAAGATTCAGAACTTATTTTACAGACGATGAAGCGGGGACAAACATTTCTTGGGGATCAGTTTTTGCTGGAGTAATTACATTTCTATCTATTTTTATGACTCTTGGACTTATTGGATCAGCGATTGGGTTCGGTACTTTAAAACCGACATCAAGTAACCCTTTAGATGGAGTTGGGACTGGACTCATTATTTGGACGATTATTACTATTGTGTTATCTCTGATGGCTGCAGGATTTGTATCTGGTGTAGCGGCTAAAAGAATTGGTTTATTGCACGGTTTCTTAACATGGGCAACAAGTATGATTGTAGTAATGCTTTTAGTGAGTTATACAGCTGTTAGTACATTTTCAGCAATCGGTTCCCTTTTAGGAAATGTTGCTTCTGGTGTAGGGGATAGTGTTGGGGCAGTTGCTTCTACTACTGGCGATGCGATCTCAAAAGGTTTTGATAAAGTAACTGATGAAATTGGCACGGTCAATACACAAGAACTACAAAATAATGTAAATAAATATTTAAAAGATACGGATGTTCCAGAACTTCAACCAGATTATTTAAAAGATCAAATGAGTGAAGCGACTGATAAAATCAAAGATGCTGGTAAAGAAATTATAAAAAATCCTGAAAATGCAGATAAGGTTTTTGATTCTACAGCGGATTCTTTACAAGACCAAGCGAAAAAAATTGGCGATTCCGTAGATAAAAACGCGATTGCGAATGCTGTAGCGAAAAATAGCGACTTATCTCAAGAAGAAGCACAACAAGCAACAGATAATATTTACAATGAATTAAAAACAGCTAGTGATGAAGCGCAAAAACAAATTGACACTGCGCGTACTAATTTAGATAAAGCTAAAGATGATTTGAAAGAATCAATCGATGAAGCAAGACAAGCGGCAGAGGATGCGTCAAACACGACAGCTAAAGCATCTATTTGGGGATTTGTTGCAATGGTCGTTGGCTTAATTATTACTTCCCTATTTGGATTATTAGGGGCTAACTTAGTAAAAAATCCTGAAAGAGAGCATAAAATGTAAGAGCATTAAAGTAATTTAAGTGTTAATAATCAATGTAATGAATATTTTGAACTGCTTATAAAAAAAGGGCTCTATAATATCTAGTGTTGGTGACGCCTTCTGTTGCCAATACTTTTTCTTTTTTCTAATAAACGCAAACAGACACCTTGAAATCCTTTAGAATAAAGTCGACGAAAACCATTCAAAGGAGTGTTTCAAGATGTCCTATTCAGAGTTTACCAAAGAGTTACTAGATATTCTAGACCTAAATCTTATCTTTCATGAAGATGCCTTTCGCAAAGAGCGAATCAATGACGAAACATGTTTTGTTTTTGATGGCACATTGACCTATCAACCAGAGGAATGCTTCCATTGTCACTATCAAAATAAGCAAACGATCATTAAATGGGGCTGGAAAAAAGTATCCATCTTATTGAATGATGTCAGTAACTACAAGACCATTCTGCGGATTAACAAACAGCGCTTCAAATGTAAACACTGTGGAAAGACTTTTTTAGCAGAAGATTCAGTTAGTGATCGTCGCTGCTCCATCGCCCGCAGAGTCAAACAAGCCATTCTTGAGCTATTAAGTGAGCCTATTTCTATGTCTTTGATTGCACGTATGAAGCACATTTCTCCGACCACTGTCATTCGAATACTTCGCAGCCTTCGGCCTAAAACCGTTTCTTTGAACCAGCCGTTACCAGAAGTGGTGTGTTTCGATGAATTCAAATCGGTGAAAAACGTCTCGGGAGCCATGAGCTTTGTCATGATGGACGGCAAGACCCATCAACTGATTGATATTGTGGAAAATCGGCAACTCAATCCTTTACGCGACTATTTCTTGCGCTACCCTAGAAAAGTCCGTGAACAAGTGCGTCTAGTGGTTTCAGATTTCTATACACCTTATCGCACATTGGTGAAAGAGTGTTTTCCGAATGCCCGAATCGTCGCCGATCGCTTTCATATTAGCCAACACATTGGTCGGGCTTTTACCAACCACCGAATTCAAGTAATGAAGACCTTTAAAAAAGGGGATCGTCGGTCGAAGCACTTAAAGAAATACTGGAGACTACTTCAAAAGAATGCGTGGGAATTGAAAGGTCAGCATCGCTACTGGCGTCCGTCATTTCGAGATCATCTGACAGAAGCAGAGATAGTCGATCGGCTATTATCTTATGATGATTCCTTAAAGCGAGGCTACGAAGTCTACCAGGATTTTCTTTCCGTTATCAGAAGACAAGATGTTCCTGAATTCGTCGCGCTCCTAAAAGAAGACTACAAGGAGTTGCCAGAGCACTACCAACCAGTGTTCACGACCTTCAAGAAATACCAAACAGAAATCAAACGAGCGTTGCGCGTTCCCTATTCCAACGGCCCTATAGAATGTTTGAATAACCATATCAAAGTACTAAAACGAATTGCCTATGGCTTTAGAAACTTTCAAAACTACCGAGAACGAATCTTTTTATATCGAGGAAAATATTTTAAGAAAACTAAGAATACTACCCAACTGACTAAAGCCAGAACAACAACACGGCTAGACAAGATAGCTGTCTAGCCGTGTGAGTATCTCGATTATTCTATTGAATTTCTTCACCAACACTCATTGACGAAGAGCCAAAAAAAGTCTGAGAACATTATTGTTAATGCTTTTCAGACTTTTTTATTGCATGCAATTGTTATTATTTAATCGAATTTTATAATTTTTAAATCTTTAAAAAACGCTTCTGTACCGATATCAACGAACAATCCTATACTACCAGAAGCAGCCTCCCCGAGTTTCATGTTCTCTACAACCAAAGAAGGAGTTTCATTATTGTTTAGATAAAATTCACCTCTAGATTCTTGAATTATGGCTTTTAAAGTAATCCATTCGTTAAGCTGAATATCAGCTGGACCTTCATAATCCGCTATATTAAGATTTCTAAAATATTCAAAGGTATAGTTAGGGTATGAAAAATATTGTACTGCTCTATTCTTTCTTATATGATCTTCGCTATGACCATTGGTAGGGCGTATATAAAAAGATTCAAATTTAGAATCATCATCATTTATCCTGAATGCAATACCGATAAAACCTCGAGCAAAGTTTGGAGCATTCGACAATAACCTACTTAACATTTTTACTTCAATTATACCATTATGAAAAGAAAAATTAGTTACTTTAGCGTAGGTGTTTTCATCAAACTCCATTATTTTATTTGATTTTACAACTCTTAAAACAATAGCTTTTTTTAAAGTAGTAAGTTTGGTATTTACATTTACTTGCTCAAAATCAAACATTTCTATATCCATGTTTTCACGCTCCCTAATTTTCTATAATGTAAGGATAGCTTATTTTTTTTAGAATGAGAAGTAGGTACAAAAATGTAACTATATGTTAACTTGTGTTTTGTAGAATTCTCCCCACTCTCTCATAGATTCAATTACAGGTAATAATGTATTTCCTAGTTTAGTTAATTTATATTCGACATGGGGTGGATTTTTTTTAAAATCAATACGTTCAACAAGGCCATCTTTAATCATTGACTTTAAACTAGCTGTTAAAACTTTTTGTGAAATTCCACTCAATGATCTTTTTAACTCACTATTTCTTTTGGAACCAGTCATTAAATCCCGGATAATCAAGACCTTCCATTTACTATTAACTAGTTTAACTGTTGTTTCTACATCACAAATAGGTAATTGTGGATTTTTTTTCATAATTTTGTTCTCCGAATAAAATTTTTAATTTATCTATAGTATAAATTAAATTTATAGATAATTTCAACGAAAATATCTAATAAAATTTTATTAATAGACTTTCTATTTTAGCTAATATTGTGTGAAAAATTATAGATATATATTTTAAAACATAATCAGTTGCCTTGAAGTTAACTTCAAGGTTTATAATGATGAAAAATAGATAGTAGGGAGTTAGATAGATGAAAAAGACACTTTATTTAATGAGACATGGTCAAACATTGTTCAATCAACAAAAAAAAATTCAAGGATGGTGCGATTCTCCTTTAACAAAACAAGGAATTGAACAAGCTAAGATAGCTAAAGAATTTTTTGAAAAAAACGGTATTGTATTTGATGGTGCACACACTTCTACTCTTGAACGAGCTTCAGATACATTAGAATTAATTACAGAAATAAACTATGAGAGGCATAAAGGATTAAAAGAATGGAATTTTGGCAGATTAGAAGCGGAGCATGAATATTTAAATCCACCATTACCTTATAGAGATTTTTTTGTACAATATGGTGGTGAAGAAGAAATAGAGTTTAGAAAAAGAGTAACAAAATGCTTAGTAAATATTATGCAGAAAGAACAAGGTAAAACTATTTTAGTAGTCTCACATGGAGCAGCTTGTAGACAATTTATAAGAGAGTGGGCGCATTTAAGTGATATTACACCGCAAGCTCCTATTGGTAACTGTAGTATTATGAAATTTTGTTTTGAGAATGATCAGTTTTACTTAGAAGAGATTATTAATCATGATTTTTCACATTTAGAGTAAGGAGGTAAAGACAATAATGAATATAAAACAGGCAGCAGAAATGTTTAATTTAACAGTAGATACGTTAAGATATTATGAACGAGTGGGAATAATACCTCCTGTATCAAGAAACAGTAGCGGATATAGAGACTATAAAACTAAAGATTTAAATTGGGTTTATTTAGTAAAAAATCTTCGTAATGCAGGCTTATCTATAGAATCTTTGATTGAATTTTCAACTTTAGCACAACTTAGAGATAAACAAAATGTAGAAGATGCGCAAAAGCATATTTTAAAAGAACAGTTAGTAGAATTAGATAAAAAGCTAGAGGAAATGCAACAAACAAGAGAATTACTTGTGTACAAGATAGAAACATATGAGGATCATATTGCAAAATTTAAAGCTGGTGAATTGGATCCTGATAAAGTCGAAAAACTATGGGAACGAAAAAAATAAATTTTTTTCTTTTTATGTATTTAACTCTAAGATTTAGGATAGAACATGTAAAGAAATTAGAGGAGGAAAACAATATGCAAACAATTACTTTGAATAATGGTGTAGAAATGCCTCAATTGGGATTTGGTGTGTATCAAATTCCATTAGAAGAAACAGCTGAAGCAGTCTATCAAGCCATTAAAGCAGGATACCGTTTGATCGATACAGCTTCTATTTACGGAAATGAAAAAGAAACAGGTGAGGGAATCAAACGTGCCATCAATGAAGATCTGGTCACTAGAGATGAACTTTTTATTACCTCTAAATTGTTTATTCTTCAAGCATCAGAGGGCAAAGCTAAGGAAACGATTGAACATTCTCTTAAAGTAATGGGATTGGATTATCTTGATCTTTATCTTATTCATCAACCATATGGAGATATTTATGGTGCATGGCGGTCAATGGTTGCTACTCAAAAAGCAGGGAAATTGCGTGCAATAGGAATTTCAAATTTCAAGTCAGCTAAAATGATTGAGTTTGTTGGATTGAATGAAGTAAAACCTCAAATTAATCAAATTGAAGTGAATCCATGGAATCAGCGAATTGAAGATCAGGAATGGCACGAAAAATATGAAGTACAAATAGAAGCTTGGGCACCATTTGCAGAAGGCCGCCATGAACTATTCAAAAATCCAGTATTAGAAGAAATCGGTGAGCAATATGGCAAGTCAATTGGTCAAGTTGTGCTTCGCTGGCTAATGCAAAGAGGGATTGTAGCTTTAGCAAAATCAGTCCATCCTGAACGAATGGCTGAAAACATTGATATTTTTGATTTTGAGCTTTCAAAAGGAGACATTGAAAAGATAGCGAATTTAGACATGAAAGAATCTGCTTTCTTTGATCATGACGCACCACAGCAAGTGGAATGGTTTATGAATAGAATGCTAGACACTGAAATTAATGTGGATTAAAGGAGTTAAAAAGATAGGTCCATATGGTTACTTTAAAGTAACTAATTGCTAGCTTTAATAAAACCTTATAAAATTATTTTAGAAAGGAAGTGATTGTTATGAACAAATATAAAAATATAATTATCGGTTTTGGAAAGGGAGGGAAAACACTAGCAAAAGAAATTGCTATGCGTGGTGAAGAGGTATTGATGATTGAAGAATCTGAACTAATGTATGGAGGGACATGCATTAATGTAGGATGTATACCATCAAAATCTTTAATAATTAATGGAGAAAAACATGTAGATATGTCAACGGCACATTCAATAAAAAATAGTTTGACAAGTAAGCTGAGAGAAAAAAATTACAATAACCTTTTTGAGGAAGAGAATATAACTATTTTAAATGGAAAAGCTAAATTTTTATCAGATAAAATCATACAAATCACTAAGACAGATAATACGAAAATACAAGTTAAAGGTGAACGTATTTTTATTAATACGGGCTCAAAAGCTATCAAATTACCTATAGATGGGTTAAATAAAAGTAAGAATGTTTTAGATTCTACAACTGCTATGGAACAAGTAATAGCACCAGAAAAAATAGTTATTATAGGTGCTGGTTACATTGGGTTAGAATTTGCATCAATGTTTAATTCTTATGGAAGCAAAGTTAGTATTTTAGATGCTAGCTCTGAATTTTTACCTAGAGAAGATGAAGATATCTCAACATTAATATATAAAGATTTTTTAGATAAGGGAATTGATATTCAGTTAGGCGTATCTATAAACCATATCATAGATAAGGATAATTATACTGAAGTAATATATACTCAAGCTGGTAAAATAAAGAAAGTAGAAGTGTCTAAATTGCTTGTAGCTACAGGTAGAAAACCTAATACAGATGCCTTAGGATTAGAAAACACAAATATAAAAACGGATAGTCATGGGGCTATTGTTGTAGATGAATTTTTAAAAACATCTGTGGAAAATATTTGGGCAATAGGCGATGTAAAAGGGGGCCTACAATTTACCTATATTTCTTTAGATGATTATAGAATAATAGTGGATTATCTTTATGGTGACAAAAAGAGAAATACTATGAATAGAGGTAATATACCGTACAGTGTATTTATAACACCACCTTTTTCAAGTGTTGGAATAAAAGAAAAAGAGCTAGAAAAAAGCAAAGTAAACTATAAAGTTTTTAGTTTACCTGTAAAAGCTATACCTAAAGCCCATATTATTGATCAGACAGTAGGAATTTTTAAAGTAATAATAGATGCAGAAACTGAAAAGATTTTGGGAGCTTCTTTATATGGTGCAGAATCTCATGAATTAATAAATCTTATTTCGTTGGCAATGGATTTTAATATGGACTATAAAGTATTACGTGATAGAGTGTATACCCATCCTACTATGTCGGAATCTTTAAATGATTTACTAAAATAAAAAATTGAAGTTCATTTCATAACCATAGAAATGAACTTCAATTTTTTAGATTTGTACAATCTAATTCTCTTTGACCCCATAGTTTCATTTGTAAAACAATAGTTGCTAAATCTTTTCCCTTTTCAGACAAATAATAAGTGGACGAAATAGTATTATTAAAAACTTCTTTTTCATTCTTAACAATCTCATTATCTTCCAAAAGTTTTAGTTGTTGTTTGATCATTTTTGGAGAACTATTCGGAAGCAATCGGCAAATTTCTCCAAAGCGCATAGATCCTCCGTTTAGGGATTCTATTATTTGGGGAATCCACTTTTTTCCAAGTATATTAGATAAAGCCTCTACAGGGCATTTTTTTTCTACGTTTTTATCCATTATGTAACACTCCTTTTATGAATAATTAAAAATAAAAACTAATTGAAAATAAATCTGTAGATATCAGTTTCTTTATGAAAGTAATAATTGTTAAAAAGTGTATTAGCGTGTGCAAAAGTACAGTTATTTACATACATAAGATGCTCGATGAGTCTATTTCTTAATGCAGATTTGCTCATAAAAAAGTATTGTGCAATTTCTTCGAATGAATAAAATTTTTTTAATGCGTAAAACAATGCTTGGTCATTTGCCATTAACATGCTAGCACCGACATTAGCACGATATTCTTTTGGAAAATCTTCCATCAAGTAACCATTTTTTAAAAGAATATCAGAAAAAGTATGAGTTGCATTATTAATTTTAGGTATATCTATGTAGTAATGCATAACCTCATGCATTTTAGTGAAATTTTTTCGTTCTAACATTAATTCTTTGTTTGTTGTTATAATGACTTCATCGTCTACTTTAGAGATTGAACCAAGCATCCGTCTTTTAAGTTGTTTTTGAAACGTGTATTCAACAAATTCAACATCTTCAACTTCTTTTACATATTTTTCAATATCAAAGCATTTAACTTGTTCAATATTTTTGGAAGAGTAGTAAGATACTTCTTTTATTAATTCGTTCGAAAAATTAAATGCTTCAAAATAGAGTTCTTTACTAATAAAATCCACCAACAACAGTCCAATCAATCTTTTTTGTTACGTTCCTTTTTTTCTTTTGCTTTTTTTATAAGAAAATCTTGAAAGTCGATTAATTCCTCTTCTAATTCTTCTATATCTTCTATGTCCATATCAGAAGTATTTAAACGAAAATGAGAAATGATATTTTTTCCAATTTTTTCCTTGTCGTTTAGATGTATTCTTTCCTCTGTTCTACCTAGTAAAAAATCGGTAGATACATCATATAAGGAAGCAATTTTTGATAGCATTTCCGAATCTGGTTCACGTGTTCCATATTCCCAATTTGCATAGGTTCCTAAGTTATTTAAGCCTAGTTGTTTTGCAACATATGTTTTTGTCCATTCTTTTTCTTCTCTTAAAAGCTGTAGTCTTTTTGCTAATGGTTGCACTGGTTTTACCTCCTCTTATAAGTACATTATAAACTTTTTGTGTACAAAAATGAGAAAGTTAAACAAAAAGTGTTGACAATTTATTTTAAAAGATATATTCTTAACACGAGTTAAACAAAATGTTTAACTTTTCGATTTGATAAACAAAAAAGCGTTCACGAGAAGAAAATGAATCTCCATTTCGTAAACGCCGTAAAATAAAACTTAGACACTTTTATTGTACGGTATTTGACGAGATAAAACAAGGGTGAAGTTTTCATTAAATGTTGTAAGTCTTGTTGAGGTGGTGCGTACCAGCCGTTGAATGGGACGCAAGGTGGCAGTAGTATCTTTAACTAGAGCCATATTGATGACAGATTAATGCAGAGCTGTCAGATTATTTTCAATAACCATGTCGTGAGACACGTTGGAAATAGTTGCTGAACTAGATTGAATAAAAAAATCTATGCAAGCTCAATAAAAGGAGGAGAGCTGTACACCGTATATTACAATACTATCTAATGTGCCGTTATGTGATGTAAGAGTCACTAGCCATTGAAGATGATTCTATGTATTGTGATGAACATAAGAATCTAAAATTGAAATACAATTTAAGTTTTTATTTTTAATCGTGAAAAAGATTAAAAAAAAATTCAATCTTAACTTTAGTAAGCACAACTGTAATTGTACTTTTTTATTTTAAATGGAAGAACAGAATTTGTTATTAAGTGAATGAGGAGGATAAAAATGAAAGAAGAGTTATTACTTTTTGTTGAGAAGTTTGTTGAACGTATGAAACGACAGAAAAAAGCTTTTTCTATTTCGGATATAGAAAAGAGCTATAACTTAGAACGTAAGAAGTTAGGTAAGAGTGCGGTTAAGTTAACAAACATGGAACGCTTAACAATTGAAAGTCGATTATTAAAAAATCAGATTTTACAACGAACATATAAAATGACAGGTTATCATAAACCTTGTCAAGTTGTGTTTTTTAGTTAATAAGAAGAATTGCATAAAGAGAGAAAGGCAGTCAATGGTTGACTGTTTATTTTTGTATAAAAATTAGTGAAAGAAGGAAATTATTTTGGCAAATAGAATTCAAGAAATCGCATTAAGTGATAAAAATTTAGGAAGTAAAATTAAAGCTGTTTATAAAACAGAACGTGATATTTATGTAAATGGAGCACCTGTTCGTGGTCGTGTGTTCACCGCTTCAAGCGAAAAGCAACGTGATTTTGAGATTTTTATTCCTCATTTACGAAATTCACAAATGTTGAATGGCCGTGAAGAAGTAAAATTAATTGATCCAGTAGCACGAATCAATGTAAAACGGAATAACATTGGAAATAGTCGCTCAATTGACATGGTAGTTTATGCAAAACGTTTAGAAGTAGTTGGAGGTAATAAATAATGGGATTATCATTTGAAAATAACACGATTGAAAATTTTGATGTAGTAGGAACATTTGGTACGATGAATTTCTTAGAAGTAGTTGCAATTAATGAACGTGATGGTGAAGGAAATGTGACTGACGATGTTCGTGAACAACGAGTAACGGTTTATTCTAGCAAATTAAATGACCAAGTAGAAATTGCGATTGATCCAGGCTATGACGTTAGTGATATCAATTATGATGATGAAATCGAGTTGACTGGAAATGTAACAGCTCGTGGATGGCTTAATGCTTACAAAGGTTTTAATGACAATGTACAAACAGAACAAGCGTTTAAAGTCCGTGCAGTGGGTATTAAAAAAGTAGGAGCTGTTAAACCAGCGCAACCTACACTACAAAAAGAAAATAAGAATTAAGCAAATTAGCAAAAATAAATATTAGATTGAGGTAGATTTAATGAGTAAAAGGGAAGAATTAAAAAAAATAGGTGATGAGTTATATAAAGTTTTGGCACAAAACAACGTTACCTTTGAACAAGCAAAAGTAACGCTAAATTATCTTTCGATTAAATTAGATCATGAAATGCAACGAACAATGGTGTCACTTAAGACGTTGTAAAATAGAGAATACTTTTTTCAGGAATGTAGTATTGAATATTGGAGCTGATAAATTCTAAAATTGTATCATCAATAATTGATTGGAATTTTTCAATTTTGAGTCTTTGGTTGTTGGCAAGAATAATTGTTACGGATTGCATGTCTAATTCACATGCTTTTTCAATTGTTTTTAGCATTATTATAGGACACCTCCTTTTGTCAATATTTTACCACTGAACTAGAAATTTCTGAAAAAATTAACTAGATGTGAAAATTGAAATGATGGAAGTAAATATTATATTCAGACGAATCGATAGCACCGTTTAGCAGATGTAAAGGGCATTCTAACGAATGCCCTTTTTACTATTAATTTGTGTTAACAAGATTTGTTAATAGACATTAATAATAAAAAAATGAAGAGAGGTTAAATGAAACAAGGAAACGTCCAGTTAAGAAAGAAAAAAATTGTTGAAAAGCTGCAGATTGAATTTAATGAATCGGTTAGTTGAAAGAGGGTTGAAGAGTAGTGTTATTTTTCTTCATAAAGAAATTAGTAATTTGAAGAAAATTTATTATTGAAACTAATTGAAAGGAGGTGGTGGGGAAGTAGTGTTAGACTTGGCGGAAAGAATGGGAATAAAACAAGAAAAATATAGGAGGTTTTTAGAGAGAAAAATCAGAGTTTATCGTATGTGGCAAAGTTTTAATTATTATAGTACATTGTATTTAAAGCTTTATAACGAAACTAGTGAGTATCTTATCCAGTTTTTATTGTTAGATAGTTTATTTTTTGAATGTGATGAAGCTGAAGCGGTTTTAAATTTGTTAGATAATTTTTTAGAACAATTAGTTAAAGCATATGATGATAAACTGCATGAAGACTTTGCTAAAAGAGCTTTCATTGAGGAATACACAAGTAAAGTGAATTGATTGTGAATTTTGAATGCTTTATAATGGCTTTAGAAAAGACGTTAGAAGAGGTGAGAAAAATGGTGATGACAATGAATGAAATTAAAGAGCGTGTGAAGCCAATAGCTGAAAGATACGAAATTCCTGTAATATATGTGTTTGGTTCTTATGCTAGAGCTGAAGCGAAGGAATCAAGCGATATTGATTTTTTGGTTGGCACCACTGGTTTGCCAGAAAAATATCGTTGGTCTGTGTATAGTGATTTTTTCGATGAATTGAAGGAAGCCGTTGAACATGAGATTGATTTAGTAGAGCTTGAAGCATTTGAACAACCAATTGATTCAGAATATCAGAGAGAGTTTTACGATACTATGATGAAGGAGAAAGTTAAGGTATTTGAAAGAGAAAAATAGAGATATTTGTGTTCTAAAAGGAACATTGATTTATTGTGAAGATGTAAAATTGGCACTCAATCGTTGTAGTAGAAACTTTGAAGTTTTCTCTCACGATAGAGTGTTTTTTCATGCAATCAGCATGTCCTGTATGCAGGTAGGAGAACTTGCTAATTCTTTTTCTGAAAGGTTTAAGGAAAGAAACAGGGATGCGGTTGAATGGCGACAATTAAGGTCAATTAGAAATATTTTTGCACATGCATATAGTAATATTAATAAACGGACTGTTTGGGAACTTGCAACAGTCTTTTTTCCTGTTTACGAAGAATTTTGTAGACAAGAATTAGCAAGATTACAAAAAGAAGGTAGGTAAATGTTAAAAAAATTATTTAGATATAAGGGTCGAAGAATTCGTTATTCTTCAAGAAATTTGTTGGCATTCTATCGAGTGTTATTTTTTATGCCAATTTTTGCTTGTGTAGGCTATTTTGTTGGCTATAAATGGCTTTATCCGTTGTATCTATCAAATCCATCTGATTGGAAAATTTACATTGTCCCAGCTTTAATAATTATAGGTACCTCGATAGGCTCAATCGTGCTAATTACATTGTTTGTTAAAGCTTCGATTATCAATTCAGGATATTTTTCTAAAGTAGAACAACGTCAAATATTAGCGCGTATGATTATCGACAATGGGTATTATACGAAGAAACAAGTGAAAAGCAGTAATGGTAAAACAAGAGAAAAAATTAAGTTTCCAAAGATTTACTATAAGCCCAGAAAAAATAGTGTCTTGGTTTCTTTTGAAACGGCAGGTAATAAATTTCAGGAAAAATTTGAAACCATTGGTGGTTTTTTAGAAACAGCTTTTCATGCAGATAATTTAAGTCAGACTAGTGAAAAAGGATTTGTAATGTATGAGTTAGCAACTGATGTGTATAGTAAACGTATTTCCATTAGAGATATGCAGGCAGATAAAGGTAAAGTCCAGTTGATGAAAGGTTTGTATTGGCATTTCGACAAAGACCCACATATGTTGATTGGAGGAGGTACAGGTGGTGGTAAAACTTTTACTATTCTTTCTTTAATCTATGCTTTGTGTCGTGTTGGTGAAATAGAAATTTGCGACCCAAAAAATTCGGATTTAATGGCACTAGGTAGATTGCCTTTATTTGAAGAAAAAGTTTTTACAGGAAAGACGGATATTGTCAATTGTATTAAAAACGCAGTACAGGAAATGGAAGATCGATTCAAAACTATCAACGAGAGTCCAAAATTTAAAATGGGTAAAAACTATGCCTATTATGGATTGAAACCAAAATTTATTGTCGTAGATGAATTTGCTGCATTTAAAGCAGAATTAGCGAATGACTATGCGACTGATGGTGACGTAGATGAATATTTAACCCAACTTATTTTAAAAGCTCGTCAAGCAGGGATTTTCTTTATTGTTGCAATGCAACGTCCAGATGGTGAATTTATCAAAACGGCATTAAGAGACCAATTTATGTTCCGAATGTCAGTTGGCCGTTTATCAGAAACAGGTATTTTGATGATATTCGGCGATGAAAATAAAAATAAAAAGTTTAAATATGTTGAAAAAATTGATGGATTAAAAGTTTATGGACGTGGCTATGTTGCTTTAGGTGGTTCTATTGCAAGAGAATTTTATAGCCCGCAAGTACCACAAGATTTTGATTTCATTCAGGAATTTATCAAGATTTCTAAAGAAATAGGATATGAAGCTGTTTCAAAAGAAGTTCAAGAAGAAGTATCTCAAAAAATATCAAAACATGTGGATAAAGAAGCTCTTGCTGAAATTGATGAAGAGTTAGAAGCAGGGCAAGCAAAGTTAGCTAAGTTAAGTGAAAAATTTGGATAATAAGAAAGGAGCTTTTTATTGGATTCTAGTGAAATAATCAAGCACGTTAGAGAACGAGTATATGTTGAAGTCAAGAAACGATATAAAAAGCCTGATTTAGATACACGTATTCGTGACATTCTCTATGAACAATCAGAAAGCTATGCAAAATTAGTTCGATTTTCTAATGGAAAGCGAATAAAAAAATTAACTGATCCTGTTGAGTTTGAAAAATTTATGGAAAATAAGGGAACTAAAATTGTTGAAGAAGTAACCTTTGCTTTGAATAAAAAGGAGGAAAAAAGTGAAATTTAAATCGCAAGGACAAATGCTAAGTTATTTAAAAGAGAAAGAACAAAAAATAATTAAAGAAGTTGAGCGAAGAGCAGAAAAAGAAGAAGTTTCAGATGATAATAGATTGCTTGATTATAAGTTTTTAGTGACTTCTATTTTAGATGCAGAAGCTTTTTATGATGAAGATAGACCGGTTGAGGAGAAGAAATTCTCAACATCACAAGAAGTTGATAAGTATTTAGAAACAAGATTTAAGGAGCATATGGATTCTGCTTGGAAAGAAATGTTTGGTAAGTAGGTGTGAGGGATGTTTTCGTTTGAGGAAGTGATTTTACAACTTGAAAATAAAATTGCACTAAAAACATTAAAAAACTGGGCGAATAAAGTAGAGAGATTAACAGATAAAAAATTTGAAAGGAAATATGCGAAAAATTCTAAAGGTCATACCTATTCATTTAAAGTTTTCAATTCTAATGAGGTGGAATCTTTCTCTAAACTTATTGAGTTAAGAAATAATAATGTTCCATTAGATGTAGCAATTACAGAAATATTTATGTCAGAAGAAGGAAAAAAGAGAAAAGAAACTATTTCATTGACCAAAGAAGAGTTCAATGAAAATCAAGCGACAGTAAAAGAATTGGTTGAATATGTTAAAGAAGTTTTGAAGGAAAATGCTGAAATTAAGAAACGATTGAAGAATTTAGAACTAAGAATAGAGATGTTAAACGAATAGTTTGAATGCTTTTATCATTTTAGTGTATTAAAATATATTTTATATAGTAGAATATATTAAGAAATCAATTATACACTATTAGGAGATGTAAAGATGAGAAACATCAAATTCAAGGAGAATGTTTGGATACATTTAAATACCAATGATAATGAAGAATTAGAAAAAATATATTCTGACTATGATATCAATCTAGAGGTCATTAATTATACTCTTGATGTAAACGAAAGAGCACGGTTAGAATATGACAAACATTCAGATTTATTAGTATTAATTTATAATGTTCCAAATAAATCAAAAACAGATAATCATTATGAAACAACACCCATAACTTTTATTGTTAAAAACAATACCTTTATTACTATTACAAAAGAACAAAATGAATATATTACTTTGGAGATGGAAAAGTATTTAGAACAAAATGAAGACAGCTCTATTTTTGAATTTTTATTCAATACTTTATTTGTTATCACAGATAAATTTTTCCCTTACATTGAAGAAATGAATACACAACGTAAAAATGTAAATACAAAGCTAAGAGAAAAAACAAGCAAAAAAAATTTACTTTTATTATCTGATTTAGAAACAGGTATAGTTTTTTTCGTTTCAGCTTCAAAGCAGAATGTATTATTACTTGAACAAATTACAACACACTCTTTTCGTAATAAATTTACTGAAAGCGAGAAAGAAGAGTTAGAAGATGTTTTAATCGAGGCTAAGCAAGTAGTAGAGATGACACAAATATCGTCTGAAATATTACGTCAATTGTCGGGGACATACAATAATGTTCTTAATAATAATTTAAATGATACTATGCGAGTCTTAACTGTTCTTTCAGTTTTATTAACAATACCCACTATTATTACGGGTTTTTTTGGTATGAACATGCCTTTACCATTGGAACATAATGCTTCTGGATGGATAATTACAATAGTAATAAGTATTTTTTTATGGTTTGGATTATCTTTTATCTTGAGAAAGTTAATGAAGTAACTGACTAGTTCATTGCAGAATTTGAAGAATTTTGTGAAATACTTGTTTAGTAAGATTCTTTTTCTTCTTCAAATAGCAACTTATTTATTGTACATGTTAGCTAATAGTAAAATGCACGACATAAAATTAGGCTAGAAGTTGCTAGGGATTGTTACGTACTTTGTAGATAGAATAGGGGCGGCGCCCTAAGGCGCCCGCCCCTATTCTATTGTTAACAAAAGTAGTAACGTATATCCCAAATACTTCTAGTCGAAAGGTGGGCTTGCCATCTTTTAAATAAATACCCCCCCATTTATAACATGGGGGTAGAATTTAATATACCATATAAAAAAGTTGCTTAAACGCTATGTCCCACAAGGGATTGAGCGATTATAATTTTGTCACATTTTTCGACTAAAGTTGTCACATTTTTTGGAAGTAGGTTTAAAGCAGTGAGAGGTGTTGATTTAAAGCGGTATAGAAAAGAGCTAAAATTAAAACAGCAAGAATTGGCAAGTAAATTAGGAATTGAGCGTTCGTTAATTTCAAAAATAGAATCTGGAAAACGTGTTATTTCTAAAGAGTTAGAACAAAAGATTATTGATGTGTTGAACTTAGATGGTGGGCACGCTTCGGTAGAAGCAAAAATTGACTTTTTAAGAATACGATTTAAAACATTAGATGTTCGGACAGTTATTGAGAAGTTGTTGCACATGGATATGAACTGGTTTACTTATGAACCTAGAGGGTTTTATCATTATACAGAAACATTTTCATATAGCTCTATTCGGATTTTTCGGAATCCAGAAAACGTTAATATGGGAATTATGTTGGACTTGTCTGGTGAAGGTTGTCGTCAACTAGAAGAAATTTTTGAAGAGGATAACAATAGATCGTGGACAGAATTTTTTCGCTCTCTTTATGATGACGATATTTTCGGTCAAGGTATTTTGGTAGATACAAAAATTACACGAATTGATATTGCTCTTGATGAATTGATTGTGAAAGGACAAGAAAATTTTGATTTATATGTTTTGAAAGAAAAAATGGAGCAAGGGCTTGTAGATACTACATTTAAGAATTTTGATTTTAGTGGGGGCTTTGCTTATGAAAATAAAAAAATGGTAAATAAAGGTTTGTCTCTTTATTTTGGCAGTCGTCAATCGCCATTATATTTTAACTTTTACCAAAAAGATTACGAGTTAGCAAGAAAAGAAAGTGTAAGTGTTGAGGAAGCAAGAGAAAAATATGAAATTAAAAATCGATATGAAATTCGCCTTTCAGATGAAAAGGCGTTTTTGTTTGTAGAATATTTTCTATCAAGCGGTGAGTCGTTAGACTGGTTAGTGAAAGAAATTATTAATCAATCTTTGACTGTATATGACATTGAAGATGATATGAAGGTCTATTGTAAATCTTGGTATGATGTTGTTGATAAATTGGAAGGCTTAAAATTATCTATTCAAGGTGAAAAACCGTCTATTGAAAAAACACTTCGGTGGTTATCAAATTATTTAGCCCCTTCATTAAAGATGATTAAAGAGATTGATAATCTGTTAGGAACAAATGAGCTGATGGAACGTATCGATTTAGCAGAACTAAAGGAGAAACACGAGGAAATTATTGAAATGGTGTGTGTTGATGCGAAAGATTTATTGTTTAATACTAATCAAAATAATAGTGTTCGGTCTTATATGGAACAAGAATTTGATTTAGAAGAAGCATATCCATTTTAAAGATTAAGGGGGGATATATGGATACAATTGATTTATTGCTAATTACTTTTGTTTTAGTAGTACTTAATTTTGAGATATTTATTTTTTCACTCTATTCGATGATAAAGAGAAAAAAGCTAAATAATGTTGATGAAGAATTTAGAAAACGTTCTGATGCTGATTCTTTATTAATAGATAATATTGTAGTTGAAAGGAGTTTATGTATATGGGCAGAGAATGTATTAAACAAAACACTAAAGTAGCAATTACTATTACTGGGAAAATGAAACAAACTAGAAATGACATACAAAAAACAAAAGAAAAAATAATTCAATTAGATAAACAAGGAGAATTGATTATTCCTTATTTAAAAACAGTCTTTGAAAAGCTTTTAGAATCTAATGAAGAACTTTTAAAAGAAATTTCAAGATATAGTTATACTTATGTGGCTTATGAAGAATTAATGACGGTTAAAGAGAAAGCAATTTGGGAAGAATTTTTTAGTGTAAAAAAAATATATGATAAAGAGCTTTCAGAATTTTCTAGTTTTAAAGAGAAATATAAATATTTTGAACCTAAAAACAGTGAAGAATTAAAACAACAAGCTCGAGTATTGTTAGAAAAGAAAGGGTATATTGTTGACAGTCCATTTGAAGGTGATTTTGAAAGATGGATTGGGGTTTACGCTAGACCAAAGGATAAACCAACTTATTTAGATCCAACGGATGGAGAAGAAGTTGGATTACAAGAAGTGTATAGTGTAGATGGATTTAAACAAGACTTTGCAGAATGGTTTGAAGGAGAAATTGTGGAAGGTAAAGTAAAAGAGATGCTTTAAATTTTTCAAATGCTAGGTGTTTTGTTGAAAACAGAACGTGCACCTTAATATATTTAATTGAATGAATCTGTGATGAAGCGATAGAAATTATTCTGTGGCTATTTTTTATACAAAAAAATAATAATGAAAAGAGGAAATATTTTGAAGAAAACAACGATTATTCAAGGATTAGCAACAACAATCATTTTAGCAGGCATGGCAATGCCAATGATGGTTCAAGGGCAAGAAGGCGGACAAGTTCCACAAACAGTGAGAGCAGATTTTTTTCAACGTGCAAATGTAAGCTCTAACTCAATCATTAATGCGCCGAATGCTTCTGTGGTAACACCAGATGATGAAGCTGGTTCAAAGTATAGTTTTATTGCAAAGTTTATTAAAGGTGTCACTACGGTTGAAACAGGTGGTGGTGGGTGGACGAATGATGTTTACGTTAATATGCCTCCACAAAAATGGGACGGGAAAATCGGTCTTGATGTAACGAAAACGAAGAAAGGGCAATCGTGGATTCGTTACAACAACGTAGGTACAGCTGATGATGGGACACTAATTGATTTAAAAATTACCATTCAAGATTGGGAACAATATAAAAATGCACAAAATATGGTGTCAAATAATATTGTTGCTTTTAACAATGTATCCGCAATTGCAACCTACCAAGGTGGTTTCTCATGGGTGAAACAAACATGGACGTACCTAGAACATGGCACAGACAAAGAAAAGCCAGTTTCAGGCTACTATTCATGGATTGATATTGATAATTTACAAGGAATGACGATTGACAAAGATTCGTACAAAGCAATCGATAAATTGTACGTACCAACGAAAGATACAATTGTTAAATATAAAGAAGAAAAAGACGGTGGAAAAACTTTTTATGATTCTGATGACATTCCCTTAGATGATGGCGATAACCGTGGTGATTTTACGTTTTTGTATTCTAATCGTTCTCGATTCGACTTCACATATAGTGAGGACTTCGCGACACGTGAAAAGAATTTAGGGTATCCTTTACCGCCAAAAAATAATAACCAGTATAGTTATTTTGGTTATAGTGCTAAAAAACCAGTTCGAACAGCGCCAATGATTCCTACTAAAACAGTGACAGATAGTGATGAAACAAATGTTGATAAGAATACCTTAGAAGGGTTAGGCGAAGTATATAGCTATACGATTACACATAAAGTTCCTGATGAAATGAAAGAATTCTACTACAGTAATTACGAAATGCAAGACGAGCTGGTTCCTGAATTAGAACGTGTGTCTGATGTGAAAGTCACGGACGAAGCAGGAAAGGACGTTACCAATAAATTTGAAGCGAAGCATGAAGGTAATTTAGTACGTATGGTCGCAAAAGCAGACGTATTAAAAACAGCGGATTTCTACAATCATGAATACAAGTTCAATTTTCAAACAAAAATCCGTGAAGGTGTTAGCTTAGATAAGTACCTTGTCGATGGCAAACTACAAATTCCAAATAAAGCAAAAATTATCCAAAACAACAAAGAAGTGCCAACTGATGAAACACATACAACTGTCACACCAAAAGACCCGTCTATCGCTAAGAAAATCTTTGAAGGCGATAAAGAAGTGGATTTGACCAGTGCCAAAGTGGGCGATGAAGTGACATTCAAATTAGATGTACAAGTGCCAAACACCAAAGATATGACATCTTTAGTGATTCAAGATGATTTAGAAGATGTATTGGAAGCGAATAAAGAAGTGAAAGTCACTCTTTCAGATGGGACAGATATTACGGATCAGGGGAAAATTAGTGTTGATGAAAAAACACAAAAAGTTTCTTGGACTGCCAATGAACCAAACAAATTAAAAGAAAAACAATTATTTGTGTACATTAAAGGGAAATTGAAAGACGCAGACTTTTCGCAATATGTCGATGATAAAGGGAATATTATGATTCCAAACTTGGCACAATTGGTGATTAATGATGAACCGACAGATTCTAACAAAGTGAATGTTACAACTCCACAAGAAAAACCAAAAGTATTGCCAAATACTAATATGGATTTTGGAACAAGTGCAGGTGTAGCTACAGTGATTGCAATTTCATTAATTGGTGTGGTCGTAGCAGTGAAACGACAAAAAGATAGCAAAGAGGGCTAATTAATGAAAAAATGGATTGAAAAAAACAAATATTTTGTTGGAGCAATTGGAGTTATTCTCATTGCTCTTTTTTCATTCCTTCTTTTTCAAAACCAACAAAAAGAAGAAGTGAAAGAAGCTATAAATACAATGGTATCAAGTGGTTTAGAGGAAGCAGAAAAGCCAAAAAAACATGTAGAGACAAAATCTAGTGAAACTGTTCAAAGTAATCAAGTAGATGTTATTACTGGTACGGAAGTACAAGAAGAAACACCTATTCCAACAGTGATTTCTTTAACCGAAGGCGAACGTCCGTCTGTTAAAACGATTCAAAGTGCCCAAGTAAATTTTAATGAAGTGTCGGATTCTGTTTTGGGGTCTATTGAAATTGATTCTATTCAATTAAAATTGCCTATTTTAATGGGTGATAGTTTTGACAATATGCTTTATGGAGCGTGTACTGTTTTATCAAAACAAACGATGGGAAAAGGAAATTATGCTTTAGCTTCTCACAATGCTGGATATGAAGGATTACTTTTTACCTCGTTAAATAAAGTTTCTGTAGGAGATTTGGTCAAACTTAATGATCGTGAAGGACATTCGTTCACATATAAGGTAAAAGAGCAAAAGCATGTTGATATGACTGATACAACTATGTTGAATCTAACAAGAAAGCCAACATTAACTTTAATAACTTGTGACCAAGCCACAAAAACAACAGGAAGAATTATTGTGATTGCGGAATTAGTTTAGAGGAGGGAAAAAGTTGGTTGAAAAAATAAGGGAATTGTCAAAAGAAGAATTTATCAATCAGTACATGTTTGATTTTAAGTCATTAATTTTCAAATCCAATAATCCTGAAAAAATAACAGCTAAACAAGAAAAACTCTTGGAATGTGAAAAGAAAATCGCTGTATTATTTTATGAAACATATAAACGAATGAAGGGGTATCCGCCTGATGAAAAAGAACTGGGTAGGATTGTTCAAAGAAATTTCCTTGACCGTTTAAAGTTATTTCGAGTGGAATATGATGTGATTAGTGAAGAAAAATTTTGTGGTCTACACGTAAAAATGGTCAAACAGCAAATGCCATTAGAAAAGTATCGAGCAGATGATTTATCTTATATTTTAGGACGAGAAAAGAAGGTGGCTGCTAATTATTTTCTCACACATGATGATTTTCCTATGGGTTATGAAGAACTAATGATAAGTCGTTCTAAAAAAGCAGTTACGCAGGGATTGGAAGAGTTAAGGGAAGAATTTATGGAAAGATACCATAAATATTACAGAAAAATGGAAAGGAGTTGTATTTTATGAATCAAAATATTATGCCAATTTTTAGAGAGCATAGTAAATTTTACCAAAAGTATTCAAATGTACCAGTTCCTGAAATGCTTCGATTGCATGGATTCATAGTTGATGAAATGCCTATTGATGAAGCAGATATTGTTTATATGGAAGAATATAAAAATTCTTTATTTAAAATGGGGATTATTATTGATGAAGCGCCTTTTAAAAAGGAATTTGTTGCGCAATACGTTTTTCATGGCGGTATAACTAGTTTGATGGCAGAAGGTCAATACTTGAGAAAGCCTAACGGGGATAAAATGTACAATTCGTATTATTTTTATTTGTATAAAGAAGGCTTTCAAACACATAAGGGGCATGTTAGAGAGAGAGTTTATGTTGAAAAGGCGATTAAATCTACTTTTTTAAAAACGTTTGAAAGTTGTTTGGGCTTATTAAGAGTAGGAGGGGAATATGAATTTAAAGAAAATTAAAAAGAAAGAGAAGAAAGAAAAAACACCAAAGGTTAAAACTTTTTCTCAAAAGAAAGCGAATCGGGTTGTGTTAATTGGCGCTAGTGTTTTACTGGTGATGTCAGGAGTTGGTGCGCTTCGAGCCAATGTGATGGCAAGTAATGTAGATAATTTGTATTCAAAAGTGGATACACTAAGTGAACAATCAAAAAAGAATAAAGTTGATAGAGAGGAGCTTGATTATTCAGCCCTCTCTTTTTATGTCGAAAATTTTGCGAAAGAGTATTTGAACTATAACTCGAAAGCAAGTGATGAAGCGAAAAAGGCTCGTATTGATCGATTATCTAAATATTTATCACTAGATGTAAAAGATGTTGATGAAACAGAAAATCTACAAGTGAATGTCTTACGTACGTTTAAAAATACGTCTTTATCACGTATAGAGAAAATGGAAGATTGTTATTCGGTTTATCTAAATGTGAATTATGAATTGGAGAAAGATAAAAAGACTGAAAATGTGACACAGAATATGGTTTTACCAATTCAAGTAAAAGACAATTTGTTTTCAATTGTAGGACGTCCTTATTTTGTAGCAAGTAGTTTACCACAAGGGAAAACAGTACCTCTAAAACAGACAGAAAATTCAATAGATGTTGATGGGAAAGAAAAACAATCTGTAGAGAAATTTTTAAAGATGTTTTTTACAAAATATTCAATTGGGAACAAACAAGAATTAATGTTGTTAATGAAAAATCCAGCAACGACAGCTGGTCAAGACTCATTTGTTTCAATAGATTCAGGTGATATGAAATTTTTTGATACAAAGCAGAAAGGTGTAACAGGAGTTCAAGTATCGGTTACTTTTTCAGATAACACAACAAAATTAACGCATACGGAGGATTTTTCGCTTTGGTTATCTAAAACGGAGAATTCTTATTTTATTAATACGATGAAACATTACTTTACAGAGAAAGAAGGAAATGACTAATGAATACAGGCAATTTGAGTAGTTTTTTAAGTACAGGTTTTATTACAATTTTAGCGGCTGGTGCGATTATCTTGATTTTAAAACATTGGAAAGGTGCCGAATGGGCAAAAATTGGTTCAGTAATTGTCATTGCCTTAATTTTACAGGACTTTGCGACGAATCAAGGAAAAAATATTTTTGCAGTTGTTAAATGGGTATTAAGTTTAGTTGGAATTAAGATGTAGGTGAGTATATGAAATATTACGATTATTCAAGGGGCTTAAAAGCCCCTTATTCAATGCAAGTTATTAAGTCGCCTAAAGGACAAGTGGTATGGGTATTTGCACAACCTGTTAGCTTATCGTATCTCTTAATTCTATTCTTAGGGATTGTGTTAACTGGTTTGTTTTGGAAAGAAGTACCATTACCACAAATTTTAGGAATTAACTTGAATTTGTTGATCATGGTGTTGGTGCCGAATAAAGTTGCTCGTTGGTATTCCGAAAAGGAATTCGAAGGAAAAACAGGCTTTGGTTTTTTAAAAGATGGTTTTGTCTATATGAAAAATTATGTGTTAGATAGTAGACCAATTGTAGCTTTCGAACGAGTAAAAGAAATAGAAGATTTTTCGTTTAAACAATAAAAAATAAAAAGGAGTGTGAATATGCAACTAGAATATCCATTAACGAATCATATGAAAGGAAATATTGTTTTAACACAGGAAAAAACAGCGATAGCTTACTATCGTGTTCGTTCTGAAACGGTAATGTTGACTGATGTTGAAAAGAAATTAAAAACGAAAAGGAAAGTTTCTCGTGCGTTAAATCGTTTAAAAGCAAATGATGGATTTGAAATTAACCTTTTGCCAGTTAATGCCGACATTCGAGGGAAAATGGGTGCTATGCGTTCTTTAATTGATTCTAATAATTATGAAGTAGGCGTAGATAAATTGATGAAAACGGCAATGGTTTTAGAACAAGAAATGGGTATGGTTTACGAATATACGTGGATTATTGGTGTGCCTTTAATCAAGAAAGATCTCGCTGTTGATTTAAAAGAAACCGTTACTAATTCAATTAGCAACGTATCGGAAAAGTTTGTTAAAGGTCTAGGGTTTGATGTAGAACTGGCAGAGGATTGGGAGAAGGATTATCGAGAACAAGAATTAGAAGTTTACCAAAATCTATCTGAATTGTTAATTGAACGATTAACAGAAGATGAATTGTATTATTACCAAGCTTACCAATTCTTGAAAAATATTCCACATGAGCGACAAGATGTTCTTTCTAGTCAAAACTTAGATAATTTAATGGCAACAAAAATTAAACCATTGTTCGGTGGAGGGCTTCATTTAAATTGTGATTATGGCGAAAGCTATATATCCTATCTTCCTATGGGTGATGTTGGGGTTTTTCTTGATGGTAACCATTTTTTAGAGGTTGTTCAAAAAATGCCTTTTCCAGTTGAAGTGAAGATTCAAGCGACTTTTGCAGAAAGTAAAGGGCAATTAGCACTGTCTGGGCGTTCGTCACGTGCAAGAACCCGCACTAAGAATATCATGCAGGAAGCACACTTAGCTGGTTCTAAACAAAAACGAAAGATTGTTGAAGGTCAATTATCACTAGACGATTTAGACCAAAAAATTGATGATGGTGTGGATATTATTGACTGGAAAGCAGTGATTGTTGTTAGTGGTAGCACGAAAAAACAAATGCGTGCAAGAAAAAAATATTTAATCAATCGTTTTGATAGTTTAGATATTCCGCTTATTAAAGCAACGTTTGATAATCCTTATTTATTTCAATCCACTTTGTTTGGTAATTTTATCCGCATGCAGACTTCTCGTTGGCAACACACGTCAACGATTGAATCGTTTGCCGAGTTGAATTTCTTTACTTCACTTCATGCAGGTACGAAGTTAGGCTTTTACCTTGGACGTATTGATACAACTTTAGAAGAAAAAGAAGATAGAAAATCTATTATTTCCAGTTCAAAAAATTTGATTTTTATGAATATGCTACTAGCGAATAAACAAAATGTTGATGGGAAGAAAACAAATAATCCTCACTGGGCTTTAACGGGCGATACTGGGAACGGAAAATCGGTTACAGCTAAAACATTGTTTATGCAAATGGCACTTTTAAAAGACAGAGTGTTATACATTGATCCAAAAAAAGAAATGCGAAAGCAATTTATGTATACAATCAATGATCCTGAATATCAAAAGAAATATCCTTTAGATGTTGATTTTGTGAAGTCCTTTAATTTCGTCACTTTAGATGTTCGTGATACGAAAAACCATGGCGTGCTTGACCCGATTGTTCTATTTAATGAAACAGAAGCCACGTCTACCGCTAAAGCGATGATAACGAATGTTTATGATGGTACATGGAACTTAAAACAGAAAACAGCAAGTAATGAAGCTATTACAAAGGTAATTTCTGAACGAAAAGCAGGAAAGAAAGTTGGATTCTGGCATGTTATTGAATTGTTAGCTGAGAGTGAAATCTCGGATGTTAAAGACATGGGGAGATTTTTATTGTCAACAATCAAAGGGTCTGTTTTAGAATTGGCGTTTTCTCACGGAGAAGTGGAAGGTTTGTCATTCGATAGAAAAGTAACCATTTTGGAAATCGAGGACTTAGATTTACCAACTGATAAAAATGAAAAGTTAGATGAAAATAAACGGTCGTCAGTGACACTGATGTTTGCTTTAGGAACGTTTTGTTCGAAGTTTGGTTCAAGAAATCCAAAAGAAGAAACAGTGACGTTCTTTGATGAATCTTGGATTTTTCAATCTTCGCCAGAAGGTAAAGCGATTTTAAAATCAATGAAACGTATTGGTCGTTCGTTTAATAATTTCTTAGTATTAATTACACAATCAACAAACGATTTAGATGACAGTGAAGATGGTACTGGTTTTGGAACAGTGATTTGCTTTGATGAAGTACAAAATCGAGAAGGTGTTTTGAAATATCTCAATTTACCAGTGAACGAAATTAACATGAAATGGGTCTCAAATATGGTTCAAGGTCAGTGTTTAATGAAAGATATGTTTGGTCAGACTAATCGAATTGTTGTTCATGTAATTTTTGAGGAATGGTTGGAACTATTCAAAACTGTTGATGATACAGAAGCTTCTAAAATGGAGAATCGCTTTGTTGCATAGGAAGGAAGTGAGAAGATGCAGTATCTAATTGACAGTTATAGTGCGTATACGGTTGATGGTGGTTTGTTGGATAAAGGATGGCAAGTAGTAAATTGGTTCTTTGTAGATATACCATTCTTTATCTTACGAATGTTTGCTTCTTTTTTCCTTTTTTGTGAGAACGTCTTAAACCAATCTAGTTTCTTTGAAGGAAAACAAGAAACGGTATTGAATATGTCAAAAGATGTCTTAAATGGCTTTGGTGGCAAGGGATTTAGAGGTAGTTCTTTATTTGCGTTAGCGATTCTTGTAAGTGCGTATTATCTGCTTTACCATTTCTTTTCCAGTCGTAGAAGCTTTTCAAAAGTGTTCCTTCATTATTTAGCAGTTGTTGTTTTGTTTGGTTTTTGGTTTGGCTCTGTATCAACGTCAACAGGCACAACAAGTGGCTCAACGTTTTTAATTCAATCAACAAACGCAATTGCTAAAGGAGTACAAAGTACATTTACTTCAAGTGCCAATTTAGGAACAGAAGGTTCTAAAGATGGAGAAGTATACCAAAGTCCTATTTTTGATGCCACAGTAAAACAAACATTTAATTTTGTAAATAGTGGTTCACTTGATGGGAAAATGGAAAATGGTAAAAAGTTAGACGAAAGTAAACTACTAGAAAAACCTAAATTGTCTCAAAAAGAAAAAGCAAAATTTGAGGATGAAAGAAGTACCTATATAAAAAATAATGAGAAAGATAATCCATACTTCGCACAGGACGGAGCAAAAACAATGGAAAAAGCTTTTGGCGTTGGTGTGGGTTTAGTCAATTTAGCAGTCTTAGCAGTGCCTGTCACGTATATTAATATTATGCTCAATGTAATT
This sequence comes from Enterococcus sp. AN402, assembly GCF_040719405.1. Taxonomy (NCBI): domain Bacteria; kingdom Bacillati; phylum Bacillota; class Bacilli; order Lactobacillales; family Enterococcaceae; genus Enterococcus; species Enterococcus sp. AN402. The sequence goes on from NZ_JBFDTM010000004.1 coordinate 58,228, forward strand.
CAAATCATTGTTGATTTACTCATTCTTGTTTTTCCGATTATTGCGTTGGTGTCTTTCTTCCCTCGGTGTCAAATGATGATGTTTAAATTTTTTAAATCATTAATTGGCATTTTATTTTTACCTGTAGTTTTCGGTATATTTTTGTCTGTGTTATTTTGGATCAATAAGTTAATTGACCAAGCGTTTTTAGGATTGATGGATAAAGTAAGTAGTAGTTTATTAATGGTGATGTCTGGTGGTGTTTTTCTTTTAAGCACATTAATTGTTACTGCATTGGTGAAAATTATTTTGTATCGGAAAATTTGGAAAAGCAGATATAAAATATTATCATTCTTTTCTGATGGTCAAGTTCAACAACCTTCTTTTGAATCAAAAATGAATGAAAAAACAAAAGAAACGGTTGAGCGTACAGGTGAAATTGGTGTTGGAGCAGTAAAAGCAGGAATAGGTGCTTCCACTGGAAATTTAGCGTTGGCTGCTGATGGTGCTAGTCATTTAATGCCAAAACATGACAAGGCATTGAACTTAGCTAAAGACCATTTTATTGACGATAATGGGCAATTTGCTGGTGTTAGAACAGGATTGAATTCATTATTGAATCGTTCTACTCAAGAAGAACAACAACCATTTAAAGACGATATGTTGCCTGAAGAAGAAATTGTGGAAGTAGAAGAGCCAACCAATGTTGATAATGAGGAATTGGAAGAAATAGAAGATAAAGCTTTAACTGATGAAGTGGATAATTTTGAAGATTCAACAGATGATGAAGCGGATAATTCTTTAGAAGAATTTGATGTTCCTGTATTAGATGAAAATGTATCTGATTTTGATACTGATACTTCTTTAGCTGATGAAAATAATATTGAATTAGAGCCAATTATTGAAAATGAACTTGATAGTTTAGATTCAAGTGTAGAATCAAGTGAAAATGATAGAGAAGAGCCAATCCAAGAACTTGATGAGCAAGAAATAGCGGACAATTTGAATGTTAGGGTTGATAATTTCGATGAGTTGGCATTTGCTCGTGAAGAACGTGCATTTTTTGATGGTAGAGAGGATAGCGAATTAATCACAAATAACAATGATTCATTAAATAACGTTTATTCATTTTACCAAACAGAAGAAAACTTCAATAATTTAGAACAAACAGAGGAACAATTTTTTGGTAGTGTGAACACGGAAGAATATAATTTTGATGTTGTAGAGGGCTGATGAATGATTATCAGCCTTCTTTTTTATTGAAAGGAGAGACCATGAAGAAATCAAATAAGGTTTTAATTGCTAGTTGCTTTGTCTTTATTCTTCCTTTTTTATTATTTTTAGGTGTATTTTCTTCTAGTGAAAGCGGAGATTCTTCCCAGTTTCAGCCTGCTACACCACAGGAAAAAGTAGCATTAGAAGTTTCTAACTACGTGACGTCACACGGTGGAACGTTGCAGTTTGCAGCCGCTTGGATTGGCAATATGGAACATGAAAGTGGATTAAATCCTGCTAGAATTCAAAGTAATTTGGCTTTAAATCCTTCTATTGCTTATAACGCTAGTTTAGGCGGTTATGGAATTGGATTAGGGCAATGGGATTCAGGACGAAGAGTTAATTTATTAAATTTTGCAAAAAGTCAAAAAAAGGAATGGAAATCAGTAGCTTTACAAATGGATTTTGCATGGAATAAGGATGGTTCTGATAGTGACTTACTTAAAAGAATGTCTAAATCAAAAGATGTGAATACACTTGCGGTAGATATTTTGAAGCTGTGGGAACGAGCTGGAACAAAAGATGATCCTGTAGAACAAGTAAAAAGAAAGACTAGTGCTAATAATTGGTATAAGCGACTTTCTACAGGTTCGATGGGCGGAGGTTCAGCCAATATTGGTGGAGGAGAAATTGATATTTTAGAAAATGTACTGGGACAAACTATTAATGGTGGGCAGTGCTATGGCTTATCTGCTTTTTTTGTTGAAAAACAAGGAGGTTTTCAAATGATGGGTACAGGACATATGTTTGCGAGTGAGATTGGTAATGATTACAATTGGCCGTCAATAGGTTGGAAAGTGATAAAGAATCCAAACTACTCGGATATTAAAGCAGGAGATGTTATTAATTTTGGACAAGGTGGTGTGGCTACTAGTATTTATGGACATACTGGTGTTGTTGCAGGCGTAGAAGGCAAAGGAATATTTACAACATACGAGCAAAATGCGGAACAAGGTCAAATTGTTGCTAAGTATTCTCGGACTTGGGGATTAGATTTTCCACATGTGACCAGCATAGTAAGGAAGTAGGAGGAACTATGAATGATTTTGAGTAAGAAAAGTGGTTTAACTAATCGTCAGATAAAAGAAATCTGTTCGAAATTTAACTGTAGAAAAAATGAGTTTGCAGTTCAAAAGTACCAAGATGGTTTTTTAGTAGCTGTGAATAATAAAGAGTATCGTGTTAAATTTTCTGAGGGAATTTTTTCAAAGGTTGTGTATATTAAAGAAGTGCAACGCATTTCAAAGAAAGTAGGTAGAAAATGAAAAAGTTAAGTTTAGTAGTTTTAGTATTAGGTGTTGGATTAATATTTTCTGCTTGTGGAGGAAATACCAAAGGTCATGAAACGGTGGCTTCGTCAACAACTGAATCGGCGACTATGAAACCAGTTGATAATATAAATACTACGAAAAGAAGTGAAGTAACTGAAAAAAGTAGTACCAAGTCTATACAGAGTAAGGATAAATCAACGGAAGAAAAGGTATCTAACACTTACCAGTTGGTAGAGGACTTTGGAAATGCTTATGCTAATTTTTCTAGTATCAATGATCGTAACGAAAAATTGAAGAAATTAATGACTGCTGAATGTATAAAGAAAAATGGTATTGATGTGAAAACTGGTGCAAAATTGGAAAGTAAAGGTGAAGTAAGTTCAATATATCAAAATGATAAAAAGGAATACGCAGTCGTGCTTGATTGTGAACAAAACGGAACAAAAACAAGGGTACTTTTACTGGCAAAAGTGAAAGGGAATAAGATAGCAGAAATTACCTATAACTCAGTGAAACAAGAGTATTAATTTTGATATACAATTTTTTGCTTTATTTAATAGTATTACGTTTATATAAGTTAGGAGATGATAAAATGAAAAAGGCAGCTTCAATTGTGTTGATGGTTGTTGCAATTTTTATGATATCTGCCTGTGGTTCTAAATTAGATAAAACAGGTGAAGAATTTAAAGACTCTATAATTAAAGATTCTGCATATGGTGATGAGTATTCAGAAGATAGTTTTAGTTTTTTGATGTATAAAGATAAAGACACTAATCGTTATTTGGCTGATATTTGGGTTCCTGTTAAAGATGAGCCTAGTGCATTGGAGTATTTTTATTATTATGATGAAGATAAGCAGTTAGATAGTACAAAAAGCAAAGTAACTTTTGATGATATGAAAGCTAGTGGTAACTATGAAGTTATCTACAAGTCGGGTAAATTTAAATAGAAATTCAATTTTAATGAACATTTGACATAGGGTAGTGCTAATTAAGTACTGCTTTTTTTTATGTAATTAAATAGAAGGAGATGGTATTATTAATGTTAAGTACTGTGACAAAAAAAGACATTATTAGCCTTGGATTTTCTCCATACCAATCACAACGTGTTATTCGTGAAGCCAAAGCTTTACTAGTAGAAAGAGGTTGCCACTTCTATAGTGGTAAGAAAATCTCTTGTGTTCCTGTGAGTGTAGTTGAAGAAATTTTAGGAATAGAGGTTAATAAAGGTGGCAAAGACATCAAATGTTTATAAAGACAAAAAGACAGGTAAGTATTATTTTGTTGCAAGTTTGGGTTTTGATTTAAAAGGGAAAAGAATACAAAAATTTAAGCGTGGATTTAAGACAGCAAAGGAGGCAAAAAAAGCTTATAATCAGTTTATGATTGATTATCAAGAAAAACGTGAAAAGATTACATTTGGTAATTTTTACGAAGAATATTATAAATGCTGGTACAAAAATCATGTTAAGGAAGGTACTTTTAAGACCAATACAGGTATAATTGAAAATCATTTATCTATCTTTAATGAGGTACAGATAAATGCTATTGAAACGGTTGATTTACAAAAATTGATTAATTATTTATCTGGTGAGTATAAAACTAAAACAGGTGAAAGTTTATCTCCAGAGTATATTAATTTAATCATTTGTAATATTCAATCCGTATTCGAGCGAGCTTTTATTTTTGGATTTATTGATGAAGATATATCAAAAAAAGTAAGTAGAGTTCGAGTTGAAGAGAAAGAAGTTAACATTTGGACTATAGATGATATGCAAAAAGTAATGCTGCTTAGTGATGAAAGCGATAGTTTATTGTTCTTTAAAAAAATGTTTTTTAGATTTTTATTCATGACAGGTCTTCGGCTAGGTGAAGCCTTAGCTTTGAATTGGGAAGATGTTGATTTTGACAGTAAAGTTGTTTATATTAATAAGACGATGCTTGTTAAAAATAAAAGAGAGTTTAGAACTACAACGCCAAAAACAAAAAGTAGTATTAGAACGGTATCTCTTGACGATGAAACGCTACGGCTTTTTGAAATATGGAGAGAACAGCAATCTCCTTTAAAAATAAACCTTATATTTTCTATAGATGGTGGAACATTGGCTAAGTCTACAACGCATGGCTGGCTTAAAAAACTTTGTGACTTAGCAGATGTGCCAGTGATTAAAATACACGCTTTAAGACATTCTCATGCTTCTATGTTAATTGCCCTTAAGGAAGATTCACTGGTTATTAAGGAAAGATTGGGTCATAGTCGTATAACAACCACTTTAGAAAAATATGGGCACCTTTATAATGGAAGAATGAATGATGTTTCTAAGAAATTAACTGATTTAAAAATTTAGAATAGTAATTGTTAGCTTTATTGTTAGCAAATATAATGAAAACTAATTGTAAGCTTTGTTTTAAAGCGATTTAGAAAGGGATTAATAGAAAGTGAAATATACAGAAATTATGGTTCGCTATGGCGAATTATCAACTAAAGGAAAAAATCGTAAAACGTTTATCATGCAGTTAGCACAAAATGTGAAACGTGCGTTAGCTGATTTTCCAGCATTGAAAATCCATGCAGATCGAGATAGAATGCATATTTTATTAAATGGGGAAGATAGTGAAGAAGTGATTCCGAAACTAAGTAAAGTGTTTGGAATTCAAAATTTTTCGCCAAGTATTCGTATTGAAAAAGAAATGCCAGCGATTCGTGCAATGGTTCAAGAGGTTGTTCGGGAAGTTTATACGCCAGGTAAGACGTTTAAAATTACTGCTAAACGCTCGGACCATTCATTTGAACTTGATTCAAATGGCTTGAATCAAGAATTAGGTGGGGCCGTTATTGAAGCCATTCCGGAAATTCAAGTACAAATGAAAAAGCCTGATATTAACTTAAGAATTGAAATTCGTAAAGATGCGGCGTATTTATCTTATGAAACGATTCGCGGTGCGGGTGGATTGCCAGTGGGCACCAGTGGTCGTGGTATGTTGATGTTGTCAGGAGGCATTGATTCACCAGTTGCTGGTTATTTAGCTATGAAACGTGGCGTGGAAGTGGAAGCTGTCCATTTTGCTAGTCCGCCTTATACAAGTGAACAAGCGTTACAAAAGGCTAAAGATTTAGCTGAAAAATTAGTCCCTTATGTAGGAACTATTCAATTTATTGAAGTGCCCTTTACAGAAATTCAAGAAGAAATAAAACGAGTTGTTCCCCAAGGCTACTTAATGACCATTACACGACGTTTAATGTTACGCTTAACAGATGCAATTCGTGAAATGCGGAAAGGTTTAGTCATTATTAACGGTGAATCGTTAGGACAAGTGGCTTCGCAAACACTTCAAAGTATGGTAGCAATTAATGAGGTTACCTCAACACCGATAATTCGACCCGTTGTTTCAATGGATAAGACAGAAATTATCGAAATTGCCGAAAAAATTGACACGTTTGAATTAGCCATCCAACCCTTCGAAGATTGTTGTACAATTTTTGCGCCACCGCAACCGAAAACACGACCGCGCTTGGATAAAGCGCAAGATTATGAAGCGCGCTTAGACTTGGAAGGTTTAATGGCTCGGGCCTTAGAAGGACTCAAAATTACAGAGATTTCAGCAGAAACAGCGAAAGATAAACAAGAAGACGAATTTGCAGATTTCCTATAAGAAATAAATACAGTGACGGTCGCTTAGACGTCACTGTATTTATTTTGTACTTATTTCACAAACAAGTTGCTCGGAGAGGGGAACCGTGATAAACTGAATATGTGAAGTAGGTAACAAGGAGGACAGAGGATGGAGAAAAAAATGCCTAAAGCAACGGCAAAACGTTTGCCGGTTTATTTACGTTATTTAAAAATGTTAGGGGATTCTGGTGTTAAACGCATTAAATCACGAGAGTTTAGTGAAATGATCCAGATTCCTTCTGCAACGATTCGGCGTGATTTTTCCCACGTTGGTGAACTGGGCCGAAGCGGTTATGGTTACGATGTGCCGTATTTAATTGAGGTATTTAGTAATATTTTAAATACGCAAGAAGAAAAAAGAATTGCTCTGATTGGTTGTGGCAATTTAGGCAAGGCATTATTAAAAAATAATTTTAGACGCAACGAGAATTTGAATATTGTCTGTGCTTTTGATAATGATTCAGCTTTAGTTGGCACCACGATTAATGGATTATTAGTTCATGATATGTCTGAGTTAGAAGCATTCGTTCGACAAGAAGGGGTCACGGTAGCCATTTCTACAGTACCAAGTCACCATGCCCAAAAAGCCATCGACAAAATTGTACAAGCGGGTGTGACTGCGATTTTAAATTTTGCGCCAGACCGTGTCAGTGTGCCAGCCAACGTTAGTGTGCAGTATATTGATTTAACAACGGAACTGCAAACACTGATTTATTTTAATGAAACTTTTTCACTAGCAAATAGCCCAAAGCAATAAAATTGTCTTCATAAAAATCCTCTACTATACTTATTATTGAAAGTGGAAAAGGAGGATTTCAGAATGAATGTTACAAGAAAAGGGCACGTATTAGAATTGACAGGTGAGCAGCCTAAAGTTGGCACAAAAGCCCCCGTCTTTTCTTTGAAAAATTTAAACAACCAAGAAATCAACTTGGCAGATTATAAAGGTAAAACGGTTTTAATTAGTGTGGTTCCTGATATCGACACACGTGTTTGTTCACTGCAAACGAAACGTTTCAATCAAGAAGCGGCGAAATTAGACGGTGTTCAGATTATCACGATTTCCAATAACACAGTTGAAGAACAAGCAAATTGGTGTGCCGCTGAGGGTGTCGAAATGGAAATGCTTCATGATACTGAAGACTCATTTGGTGCAGCTTATGGTTTGTATATTCCAGAAATGGGCCGTTTAGCACGTGCTATTTTTGTGATTGACCCAGAAGGAACGTTAGTTTATGAAGAAATCGTCTCAGAAGTTTCGTCGGAACCCGATTATCAACAAGCGTTAGAAGCTGCAAAAAAAGTGTAATCCCTCTAGATTACAAATTGACTTTGCTTGCGCTTCATTGTAGAATGAAGCAAAGACAGCGAACAAGAGGAGTATCATTGGCGTCGTTTTAGAGAAAAAGTCGTTCAGGTGCAAGACTTTTACACAACCAGTGAGAAGGTAGCTTGTGAGTCAATGGTTTGAACACAGTACGTTAGTAGAACGATTCGTTTCGTGAACGTTATCTCACGAATGAGTGGCATTTGAATGAATTCAATTCAAATGCAATTTAGGTGGTACCGCGTAAATAAGATGAATCTACGCCCTAAAATACGAAAGTATTTTAGGGCGTATTTTAGTGTTTAGCCCAAAAAACTCATTTGTAAAATAATTACCGCTCCAAATCGCGTATTTTAAGAAAGAAGGGGAAAAAATGTCAGAAGAAAAAAACTTACCAACGAAATATCAACCGACAGAAATCGAAGCTGGCCGTTATCAAAAATGGCTAGATCAAGATTTATTTAAACCAAGTGGCGACAAAAAAGCAAAGCCCTATTCAATTGTTATTCCACCACCCAATGTAACAGGGAAACTACACTTAGGGCATGCTTGGGATACAACATTACAAGATATGATTATCCGCCAAAAAAGAATGCAAGGCTTTGATACGTTATGGCTACCAGGAATGGACCATGCCGGAATTGCCACGCAAGCAAAAGTAGAAGAGAAACTAGCACAACAAGGAATTTCACGTTACGACTTAGGTCGTGAAAAATTTGTTGATCAAGTGTGGGAATGGAAAGAAGAATATGCTTCTCACATTCGTGAACAGTGGGCAAAAATGGGCCTTTCTTTAGATTACAGCCGTGAACGTTTTACTTTAGATGAAGGGCTATCTGAGGCCGTTCGTAAAGTGTTTGTCTCTCTTTACGAGAAAGATTTGATTTACCGTGGTGAATATATCATTAACTGGGATCCAAAAGCGAAAACAGCATTGTCTGATATTGAAGTAATCCATAAAGATATTGAAGGAGCTTTTTACCACATGAGCTACCCATTATCAGATGGTTCTGGCGTTGTTGAAATTGCGACAACGCGTCCTGAAACAATGTTGGGAGATACGGCGATTGCGGTCCATCCAGAAGATGAACGGTATCAGGAACTTATTGGTAAGACAGTTGTCTTGCCATTAGTCGATAAAGAAATTCCAATTATTGCAGATGACTATGTAGATATGGAATTTGGAACAGGGGTTGTAAAAATCACACCTGCTCATGATCCAAATGACTTTGAAGTCGGTAATCGTCATGACTTACCTCGAGTAAATGTTATGAACGAAGACGGCACGATGAATAAACTGGCTGGAAAATATGAAGGAATGGATCGTTTTGCTGCACGTAAAGCGATTGTCTCTGACTTGAAAGAATTAGGTCGCTTAATTAAGATCGAAACAATGAATCACAGCGTGGGCCATTCAGAACGAACAGGCGTTGTCGTGGAACCTCGTTTATCGACCCAATGGTTTGTAAAAATGGGACCATTAGCTGAAAAAGCAATAGAAAATCAAAAAACAGAAGACGCTGTTGAATTTTATCCACCACGCTTCAATCAAACATTTTTACGTTGGATGGAAAATATTCATGACTGGGTTATTTCGCGACAATTATGGTGGGGCCATCAAATTCCTGCTTGGTATCACAAAGAAACGGGCGAGATGTATGTTGGGATGGAAGCACCAGCCGACAGTGAAAACTGGGTTCAAGATAGTGATGTCTTAGATACATGGTTTAGTTCTGCATTATGGCCATTTTCAACGATGGGTTGGCCGGACGAAGCAAGCGAAGATTATCAACGTTACTTCCCAACAAGCACATTAGTTACTGGCTATGATATTATTGCCTTTTGGGTAAGTCGTATGATTTTCCAAAGCTTAGAGTTTACAGGCGAACGTCCCTTCCAAAATGTCTTAATTCACGGCTTAATTCGTGATGAGCAAGGACGCAAAATGAGTAAATCATTGGGGAATGGGATTGATCCAATGGATGTCATCGAAAAATATGGCGCAGATGCGTTACGTTGGTTCTTATCAAATGGTTCAGCACCTGGTCAAGATGTTCGTTTTAGTTATGAAAAAATGGATGCTTCTTGGAACTTTATCAATAAGATCTGGAATGCAAGTCGTTTCGTTATTATGAATGTAGAAGGTATGACTGCTGCAGATATTGACTTTAGTGGTGAAAAGACTGTCGCTGATCGTTGGATTTTAACGCGCTTAAACGAAACAGTCGCCCGTGTGACAGAATTATTTGATCGCTTTGAATTCGGTGAAGCAGGTCGCCAATTATACAACTTCATCTGGGATGATTTCTGTGATTGGTATATTGAAATGAGTAAAGAAATTCTTTACGGAGAAAATGAAGCAGCTAAACAAACAACACGGAGCATCTTGGTGTACACATTGGATCAAATCTTACGCTTATTGCATCCAATTATGCCATTTGTAACAGAAGAAATTTGGGAAAAAATTCCGCATCAAGGTGAGTCATTGGTTGTGGCAGAGTACCCAGTTGTTCATGAAGAATTTAACGATGAAGCAGCAGCTCGAGGAATGGAAGTTCTGAAAGAAGTTATTCGTTCGGTTCGGAATATTCGAGCAGAAGTGAATACACCACTTTCTAAACCAATTACTTTGTTAATTAAAACAAACGATACAGAAGTAGAAGAATTTTTAACAGCTAATACTAGCTACTTGGAACGCTTCTGTAACCCAGAGGAATTAGTCATCAGTCGTGAAATAGAAGCGCCAGAATTAGCCATGTCCGCTGTTTTAACAGGCGCAGAACTATTCCTACCATTAGCTGGTTTGATTAATATTGAAGAAGAAATTGCTCGCTTAGAAAAAGAATTAGACAAATGGACAAAAGAAGTCAAACGTGTGCAAGGCAAACTTTCAAATGAACGTTTTGTGTCAAATGCACCAGATGAGGTCGTGGAAGCAGAACGTGCAAAAGAAAAAGACTACCTTGAAAAACAAGAGGCTGTCAAAGAACGGATTGCCCAATTACGTTCAATCTAAAAAAGAAAAGACAACAAAACCAACGTTTGGTTTTGTTGTCTTTTTGTTATAATTTGCCAAATAATTGAAACAAATACAACATTAAGTAGCTGTAAGTAGCCACAGACCAGAATTTCAATAAAAGAACAATTTTCATGAATTCTTTTAAAGAAATATCTGTAATTCCCGCCACTAAACAAACAATATCATCTGGAGCGAAGGGGACTAACATAGTAAAGATTAAAAGCTTTTTGACATTGTGTTCATTTTTGTCTAAAATCTCTTCAAATTTTTTGTATTTATTGGGTGAAAGGATTATTTTTACAAAGCTACGTCCATAGTAACGAACCAGTAAAAAGCCAATAAACTCACCAATAATCAATCCAAGATAGCTATACAAAAGGCCTTGCAAATTGCCAAACATCAACATTCCTGCAACAGAAGAGATTCCTCCAGGTAGAATAGGGATAATCACTTGGACGATTTGTAAAAGAACGAAACACAGAACCGCATAGTTACCAAACTGTTTAATAAAAGCTTGCAAGGAAGCAACAGAATGAAAAATTCCTCTGGAATATCCCCATAGAATTAAGCCGAAGAAAAGCACCAGTCCAACTAGGGGTAACCACCGAATGAGTTCATTTAAAAATTTTTTCTGATTAGTCATGAGTGGCCTCCTGACGTTTTCGACGGTATTTTTTAAAGCCAAGATAACCAGCCGTTCCCAGTAAAATCGTTCCGCTGACGGCAGTGCCGAGATAAATCATTCTTGGATGATAGGCAAAGGTTAACTGCTGTTTGCCAGCTGGAACTTCAACAGCTAAAAAGCCACCTAGAATGCGTTGTGTTTTTAATGGTTCTTTTTGTAGCGACGATTTGACTTGCCAATCTTGGTCATAAGGAATGGACGTATACAGTAACTGAGTGTCATTTCCAGGTACATTCAGTGCGCCATTTAAATGGCCTTTTTTAGTTGCATTCACGTGAAGAGCTTGTTGGCGTAATTTGTCAACCGCAAGATTAAAGGCTGTTTGGTCTAAAGTTTGAAGCTGCCAATTAGTTAAATCAACCACTTGTTCAGCAGTTAGTGACAGGGTCACGGTAGTTCCTTTTTCAAAATGCCCTAAATTGAACAGCTGATTGGTTGCAATATAAATTGGCGTCGAGATAACTTGTTGGTTTACCTTCAATTGTGTAACCTTTTTCCATTTTAAATTCGGAATATAAAGATGCAAGTCGCCAGTGCTATTCACTTTAAAGGTTGCTTCAATTGTTTCGTTGGTATGATGAGGTTCATTTATCAACGAAGCTGTTTTAAAGTAAGGTTTATCCGTCGGCACGAGCATTTGCAGGAGTTCTTCTTGGGCATCTAAAGGATTATTTTTTGCTAATTTTAACTTGGTTAATGCGGTTGGCGCCAAAAAGCCCATACCGATTGCTTCATCATTTTCCATGATTTTTGTGGAACCAACTGTTTTTAGCAATTTTTCACTCGTAGGTTTTTCAATTGGTAAAAAGTCATATTTCACATTTAAAAGTAAATTGGTTAGTTGTGAATTATCCACATAAGCAATCCGGCGATCATTTTTTCGATATAAACCTAGCGCACTTAATGTGTCTTGGGTAGTGGCAGTTAAAGTCGAAGTATAGCTAGAAACGCCAGCATAGCCATAAAGTAAAGGATTGTTGTAGCCGTTATTGATTTCACGGAACCCTGTTTCTTTGGAAGGAATGACTTGTTTCATGCGATAAAGTTCTGGTGCTGAGGCCATTTTTTCATCGATTAATTGGCTGTGTTTTCGGTAATCTTGGGCAAATGTTGCTTGGCTACCAAAGGGCATGTGTTTAAAAGAAATCCAGAAATTCGTTGTTAATTCTGTGCTGACCAGTAAGAATAAAGCCACGACTACATAGTTTCTTAAGGCCTTTTTGTGTGCTAAACGCAAGCAAAAGAAAATCAACCAAATAAAAAGTAAACTTAGCCATAAATAATTGATCGAAATTAAGAGATTTTTTTGTGGACCATAATACAAAGATCCGTAGCCAATGACTAACAGCAGACTAAAAATAATAGGTGCGGTCCAAGGAATGGTCACTTTTTTAAGCCAAACTTCATAGGCAAAGACAATCAATAAAAAGCTAAAGATAAAGACATTTCGGTATGGGAAACCAGCTGGGCTTTGAAACATGTGCCAGACAGTGTTAAAGGCTTCTAACCAAAAGCTTAAAAAGAGAATGAATAAAAGAATCGCTGAAGCTATTCTTTCTTTTAACGCAATTTGTTTCGTTTGAAAATAGGCGACACAGAGGAGTGTCACAAATAATCCAGCAAAAACGGTTGGTAAATGGTCTAAACGCAACTCATAATTAATAGAACCTAAGCCTAATTGCGAGAAGAATGAAGTGTTGAACTTAGGCGTTAAAAAGAACGTCGAGACATCAAAATCTGCTTTTTTTGTATAGAGCATTCCTTCTGCTGCAGGTAATAATAAAAAGCTAGTTGCGGTTCCTGTTAAAAAAGAAACGAGGATGAATAACGGACTTTGTTTAAAAAATTGCCGAATAGCATGGGCTTGGGTATTCTTTTTAAAGAACCAATAGATACTGTACAAAACAGCAAAGAGACAAATCATATAACCCATGTAGTAATTCGTCACAATCGCTAAAAACAGGGTTATACTGTATAAGCCCCATTTGCGTTGATCCCATAAACGTTGGAGTCCCAATAAGATAAGCGGGAATAGAATCAGTGCATCCAACCACATAAAGTTTTGGCTATAGACGGTGACAAAGCCACAGAAACTATAGGACGTTGAAAAAAGTAACGTGGTGCCATCAACTTTTTGATAGGTGTATTTTAAATAGCTAAACATCGTAGTGCCCATCAAGGCAAGTTTTAAGGTAATAATCCATAAAATTGCTATAGGTAATTGTTCATAAGGAAAAAAGAAAGCCAACACATTAAAAGGGCTCAGTAAGTAATAGGCTGCCAAAGGAACAATCGACTCACCAATCTCATTGGAAAAAGAGTAGAATGTAGTTATTCCCTCGTGAAAAGAGCGTTTAAAAAAACTCAAGAAAGGCATGTATTGCGTGCCTAAATCACTAACTAATAAGTTGTTGTCACCAAAAGGCGCAAGTTGTAATGTCATCCATACAAGCAACAGAAGTAAAAACGGCAAGAAAAAACTTCCTAACCATAAAAGCTTCGATTTGTTTTTCATCAAAATAAGTCCACCTTTATAAAAAAATCATGAATAAGCGTGTTGAACGCTCTAAAAATAGTTTTTAATTGGCTGGCTGGAACGAACCATCCAGAATGTTAGTTTACCATAAGTTCATTAATGTATCCGCTAATAACGCAAAATTATGAAAAATGCAAAAAGTTTTCAAGAAAAAGTTTCAATTGGTTATTAGTGAAAAAGTCACCTAACTTAGTTATAATGTAGAAGAAGACAAGGAGTTGGACAAGATGCAATTAACAATAGAAGAAGCCATTGAATGGATTCATAGCCGGTTACCCTTTGGTTCAAGACCTGGTTTGGATCGGATTAATGCGTTATTAGAAAAAATTGATCATCCAGAAAACAAAGTGCCAACGATTCATATCGCAGGAACCAATGGTAAAGGCTCAACCGTGACATATTTACGCTGTCTATTAGAAGAAATGGGCTTGAAAGTCGGAACCTTTACCTCTCCTTATATTGAATCATTTAATGAAAGAATTGCGATAAATGGTCAACCAATTTCAGACGAACAATTGATTACCTATGTGGAGAAGTATCAACCAATCATTAAAGAATTAGACCAAATCACTGAAGTGGCTGGAATTACAGAATTCGAAACATTGACAGGAATGGCCTTGGACTATTTCGTGAATGAACAAGTGGATATCGCAGTTGTTGAAGTTGGCTTAGGTGGATTACTTGATAGCACCAATGTCGTGAAGCCATTATTGACGGGAATTACGACAATTGGGAAGGATCACACAGAAATTTTAGGTGAAACAATTGCTGAAATTGCCTATCAAAAAGCGGGTATTATTAAAGAAAAAGTCCCAGTAGTAACAGGCAATATTTGTGCTGATGCGCTAGCAGTCATTGAAAAAGTCGCACAAGAAAAACAGAGTCCAATTTTTCGTTTTGGCAAAGAGTATCAAGTGGAATATCTACATCCTGATACACATTGGGGGGAAGTATTTAATTTCTATGGAGAAATGGGCAAACTGACAAAGATTAAAGTTCCCTTGTTGGGGCGTCACCAAGTAGAAAACGCGGCGGTAGCTATTCAATTATTTGACAAGTATTGCCAACTACAACATTTGCCGTTTAAAGAACGAGACATTACTCAAGGGTTAGCTAAAGCGCAATGGCCAGCTCGAATGGAACGTCTTAGTGATGAACCGTTGATTGTTTTAGATGGTGCCCACAATGATCATGCAGTAAAACGCTTAGTTGAAAACTTGCGCAAAGAGTTTCCACAACACACGATTCATATTTTATTTTCAGCTTTAGCAACTAAAGATGTGGATGAGATGATTCAGGACTTAAAGCAAGTATCGAATGCGCATCTTTACTTAACTAGCTTCGATTATCCTAAAGCTATTGCACTTACAGAAATGGAAAAATATGAAGACGATTTAACAGAAATTGTGTCTTTATGGCAATTTGGCTTAGGCGAAATTTTAGAAAAAATGTCGACAGATGATTTATTATTAGTAACAGGTTCATTATATTTTGTTTCTCAAGTAAGAGAATTACTTTTAACTATAGGAGGAAATGATGAAGAAATTTGATGGCGTAATTTTTGATATGGATGGGTTGCTTTTTGATACGGAGTTGATTTACTATACATCTACTCAAAAAGTAGCAGATGCAATGGGGTTACCATATAGTAAAGAAGTCTATTTAGACTATGTTGGGATTTCCGATGAAGAAGTACAAGAGAATTACCGACGTATTTATGCGTCCTATGGTCACGACACAGTGGAAGAATTTATCCGCCGTTCTTATGAGGATACCCTGCAAGAGTTTCGATCTGGTAACGTCCCTTTAAAACCAGGGGTGGTGGAATTCCTTGACTTTTTAGATGATCAAAAAATTCCTCGATTAGTTGCTTCAAGTAACGTCCGTCCAGCAATTGAAATGTTATTAAGCCATGCTGGGATTCAGGATCGTTTTGTAGGGATCGTTTCAGCAGAGGATGTTAAACGAGCAAAACCGGACCCAGAAATTTTTCAAAAAGCTCGTCAACTTTTAGGAACAGAAGCCCCGAAAACCTTGATTTTCGAAGACTCATTTCATGGGGTAAGTGCGGCTCATAGTGCGGGCATTCCAGTGATCATGGTACCTGATTTATTGCAACCAACTGAAGTTATCCAAGAGAAAACATTACATGTCTTGGAGAGTTTACATCAAGCGCCACATTATTTAAAATAATAAAAACAACACTCCTTTGCGTAGTTTATTAATGACTAGCAAAGGAGGTTTTTTTTATGCAAGTATCGGATCTGTTTATTCGCGAGATGCCGAGTGATTGTTTACCACGAGAACGGCTCTTAGCGATAGGAGAAAAAGCATTATCGAATCAAGAGTTGTTGGCGATTCTGTTACGAACTGGCTCAAAAGAAGCAGACGTGATGACTGTTGCCGCAACGCTATTAAAACAGTTTAAGCAACTTTCTTATTTGCAGCAAGCCACGTTGAACGAGTTAATGGCTATTAAAGGTATTGGACAAGTGAAAGCCATTGAATTACGTGCGGCCATTGAATTGGGGTGTCGAATTTATCAAAGTAGTCAAATCAAATTTGGCAAAGTTACGTCCAGTCAACAAGTCGCTCAACGATTACTCCAAGAGATGAAGGGGCTGCAACAAGAACATTTAATTTGTATTTACTTGAATACCAAGAATGACATTATCCAACAGAAAACGATTTTCAAAGGTTCACTGAATCAAAGTATTGCTCATCCACGCGAAATTTTTCGGGAAGCGGTTAAATATTCTTCTGCTCGCATACTATTAGCTCATAATCATCCATCTGGCAATCCGACACCGTCTCCACAAGATATTCAATTTACCAAACGAATGGAAGAATGTGGCGAAATGATGGGGATTCAATTGTTGGATCATATTATTGTTGGTGATAGCGGATACATTAGTTTGAGAGAAGAGAATTTTTTTGCTTCAGAATGAGGACAATTCTTGCAAAAATATTTTATCACGTGTAAAATGAAAGGGTAATCTTGTTTGGAATTATGTAGACTTTTTAAATTTTTTTAAATATTCTATTGGAAGCGAGCAAAGTTACGACTATTTATGTGCAAATGCACGAGGAGGAACAAAAGAATGGAACAAGGAACAGTAAAATGGTTTAACGCAGAAAAAGGTTTTGGGTTTATCTCACGCGAAGACGGAAGCGACGTATTCGTACACTTCTCAGCTATCCAAGGTGATGGTTTCAAAACTTTAGAAGAAGGTCAAGCAGTGACTTTTGATGTTGAAGATTCAGACCGTGGCCCTCAAGCAGTTAACGTAGAAAAAAACTAATAAAAAATAATCCAAAAACACCTAACGCATGTTAGGTGTTTTTTTGTTAGAAAAAATAGAGAAGAAAAATGAACAAACATTTTTCTTCTCTATTAAATGAGAGCTTTATTGATCACTAACTGTGGCAGTCATAATCATTGGCAGAATCATTGGATGACGTTCTGTTTGTTCAAACAAGAAAGGCTGTAAAGCGGTCGTCATGGCTTCGCCTAATTTTGCTTCGGTACAGTTTTTATCTTTCATTGCTTCACGTAGAGCATTGAATAAAAGACGTTGGCCTTCATGAATCATATCACCAGACTCACGCATGTAGACAAAACCACGGGAAAGAATGTCTGGACCAGCCATAATTTCTTTATTTTTAATATCAACCGTTGCTACCGCTAAAACTAAACCTTCTTCAGATAAGATACGACGATCCCGTAAAACAACATTCCCGATATCACCGACACCATTTCCATCAACGTACACGTCATTAGCGTTGAAGTGACCAGCAGGACGTGCGCTATCAGCCGTTAAAGCTAAGACATCGCCGTTGCCCATGATAAAGCAATTTTCTTCAGGAACCCCTGTATCTTGAGCGAGCGAAGCATGGATTTTTAACATTCTAAATTCACCATGAACAGGCATGAAATATTTAGGCTTCATCAAACGAAGCATTAATTTTTGCTCTTCTTGTCCACCGTGACCAGAAGTATGGATATTATTGATTTTTCCGTGGATAACTTCTGCACCGGCTTCAGATAATAAGTTGATTAAACGGTTAACGCTTGTCGTATTCCCAGGAATTGGTGAACTTGAGAAAACAACCGTATCGCCTGGTTGAATACTAATTTGGCGATGTGTACCGTTAGCAATCCGACTAAGCGCGGCCATAGGTTCTCCTTGAGAGCCAGTACATAAAATCATTGTTTCATTTGCTGGCAATTGATTCAGTTCCGCCGCATCGACAAACGTTCCTTTTGGCACTTTGATGTAGCCTAAGCGTTCGCCATTGACAATGGCATTTTCCATGCTACGACCAAAAACAGCAATTTTGCGACCGGTTTTCACGGCTGCATCAGCAGCTTGTTGTAAACGGAAAATGTTTGAAGCAAAACTGGCAAAGATAATCCGACCATCAATTTTTTCAAAGATTTTTAAAATAGAGGTCCCAATTGTTTTTTCGGATTTTGTAAAGGTGGGTATTTCAGCATTGGTACTGTCTGAAAGAAGACAAAGGACGCCTTCTTCACCTAATTTCGCCATTCTGTGTAAGTTGGCTGGCTCACCAACGGGTGTAAAGTCAAACTTAAAGTCACCTGTTGCGACAATGTTACCAGAAGGCGTTTTAACCACAACGCCCAAGGCATCAGGAATACTGTGAGTCGTCCGGAAAAAGCTAATCGCTGTTTTTCTAAAACGAATCACCGTATCTTCATTAATTTCGTGTAATTCCGCTTCTCGCAATAAACCATGTTCATCTAGTTTGTTGGTAATTAAAGCCAAGGCTAGTGGTCCCGCATAGATTGGGATATTCGCTTGACGTAAAAGATAAGGAACGCCACCAATATGGTCTTCGTGACCGTGGGTAATAACGAGTGCTTTGACTTTATGCAAATTTTGAACGATGTAGCTATAATCTGGAATCACGTAGTCAATCCCAAGTAAATCATCTTCTGGGAATTTGATCCCAGCATCAATAATGATAATTTCATCTTGGAATTGTACCCCATATGTGTTTTTTCCAATTTCGCCTAAACCACCGATTGCAAAAACGCCAGTTTCGTTATTTTTTATGTTTACTTTCATGTTAAAACTCCGTTAGAGTGAAGTCCGCATGTTCTTGCTCGTAAGCAAGATGTTTTTCGTCTAATAATTGAACGTATTCAATATTGTATGGGGTATTTTCTTCAACTAATTGGCGCACGATTACATCGCTATCGGCTTCCATGTAAAGAGATTTTGTGTCTTCTCTTTTTGGGTTTCTGATTTTTGTTTCTTGATAGTATACTTTGTAAATCATCGATTCATTTCTCCTTCAGCTACTAATAGTAGCAATTTATAGTTTTTTTCATTTTAAGACAGAAAATTAAACACAACAAAACGAGGTGCTGATCACCTAAAAAAGAATGCTCATCAAAAACATCTGTTAATGATGAAATGAAGCCTCGACTTTGCTTCATTCTGGGTATTTGATTTTATGTGTTCTTTTTTCAACCGTCCCGTGTGTTGTGAATAACAACAATTAAGCTTATTTTATCATAGAATGATAAGGAAGTATAGAAACACTCACTGGACTTTTAAAAAAAACAAACTTCTTGTTTCACCTTATTCTTGATCAAGTTCGAGTGCCTTTTTTTTAGGACGCCAATACCAACTTAAGCCAATCACGTGGGCTAAATAAACAATCGCTAAAGTCGTGGTCATCAACGTATTTCGGACAATTAAACACGGAATGGCAAATAAAAGAAACATGGAAATAAATAGTTTCCATTTACCTTTACGAGTAATTTTTTTCTCAAAGAAGGCTTCTTGGATATATTTTTGATAATAAGAAGAAGCTAAAAATTTGTTATAAAGTTTATCTGAACTACGCATCCAAAAAAAGGCCGTTAATAAATAAAAACCAGTGGTGGGTAAAAGCGGCAAAAAGATTCCTAACGTGCCTAAAGCAAACGTACAGGAACCGAGAAAAATGAAGAATAATTTTTTCATTCAAAGGGTCCTTTCAGTTTTTCCCAATTATGGCACAATCAAAAGGAAGTAGCAATTTTAATCGTATAAGTAAATCATTAAAATTATCTATTTTTTAGAAAATCTAAAAGAGAAAGGATAGAAAGAGAAAGGCTGTTTTTTCTAGCCAGACAGCTTGTATTACCGATTTCTTTTTGATACAGTGGGAGTACTAGAAAATTTAAAGTAAGATAAGAAGGAGATGATTAATTGAAGTTAATGTGGCGTTACACAATGCGTTATAAGAAATTACTTTTTGCTGATTTTATTTGTGTGTTTGGTTTTATTTTGATTGAATTAGGTTTGCCGACCATTTTAGCACGAATGATTGACAAAGGAATTATTCCTAGAGATATGGACTATATTTATCAGCAAGGGATTTGGATGGTCGTAATTACGATTATTGGTGTCGCAATGAATATTTTGCTGGGGTACTTTGGTGCCAGAATTACAACAAACATTGTTCGTGATATTCGTGATGATTTATTTGAAAAGATTCAAACTTTCTCACACAGTGAATATGAAAGTATTGGGGTTTCTTCCTTAATTACGCGAACTACCAATGATGCATACCAAATTATGCTCTTCATGGGAAATATTTTACGTCTTGGCTTTATGACGCCAGTGATGTTTATTGCCAGTCTTTACATGGTGATGCGGACGAGTCCGTCGTTAGGAATGTACGTTTTAGGTGCCTTGCCTTTTCTACTGCTAGCCGTTGTCGGAATTGCTCGTTTGTCAGAACCGTTATCTAAAAAGCAACAAAAGAACTTAGATGGAATCAATGGGATTTTAAGAGAAAATCTTTCTGGATTGCGGGTAATACGCGCATTTGTTAATGAAAAATTTGAAGAATCTCGTTTTAATAAAGTTAATGAAACTTACACTAAAAGTTCAAAAAGCCTGTTTCGTTTAATGGCAGCAGCCCAACCAGGGTTCTTTTTCTTATTTAATATTGTAATGGTCTTAATCATTTGGAGCGGGACTGTTCAAATCAGCCATGGGGATTTAGAAGTTGGGAATTTAATTGCTTTTATTGAATATATTTTTCATGCGCTGTTCTCGTTTATGTTATTTGCCAGTGTCTTTATGATGTATCCACGGGCTGCGGTTTCGGCTTCACGGATTCAAGAAGCCTTAGATATGGAACCAGCTATTCGTGAAGAAGAAGGCGTAACAGAAACAGCTACTAAAGGCTATCTAGAGTTTAAAAATGTAACCTTTGCCTATCCTGGACATGCGGAAAGCCCAGTAATTCGCAATGTAAGTTTTAAGGCGTCACCTGGTGAAACAGTGGCCTTTATTGGGAGCACAGGTAGTGGGAAATCAACATTAATTCAATTGATTCCACGGTTTTATGATGTATCAGAAGGTGAAATTTTAATCGATGGAGTGAACGTAAAAGAGTACCAACTTAGTGCATTACGCAATAAGATTGGCTATATTCCACAAAAAGCGTTACTTTTTACTGGTACAATTGCTGATAACCTTCGCTACGGTAAGGAAGATGCGACGTTAGAAGAAATGGAACGAGCAATTGACATTGCTCAAGCAACAGAATTTGTTTCACAAAAACCGCAAGGCTATGATGAACCTCTTTCAGAAGGTGGCACGAACTTTTCTGGTGGTCAAAAACAACGTTTAGCTATCGCACGGGCGATTATTCGCAATCCGGAAATTTATATATTTGATGATAGTTTTTCTGCGTTAGATTATCAAACAGATGCAAATTTACGAGCGCGTCTGAAAAAAGAAACAACAGAATCCACTGTTTTAATTGTGGCACAACGTGTTGGAACAATTATGCATGCGGACCGCATTGTTGTTTTAAACGAAGGCGACGTGGTCGGAATTGGCACACATCGTGAATTACTTGAGACTTGTCCAATTTACTATGATATTGCGGCTTCTCAATTGTCAGAGGAGGAATTAGCATGAAACACGCCTTTTCTTCTATGAAACGAATCGGTCGCTATATTAAACCGTACCGAGTGACGTTTTATTTAGTTATTTTATTTACAATATTAACCGTGGCCTTTAATGCAGCGTTGCCTTATTTGACTGGATTACCAACGACAGAAATTAGCCGTAATATTGCGGCCGGTGAATCAATCAATTTTGATTATGTAATCCAATGTTTAATTTGGATTTTAGTTGTGGGAACAGGTTATTGTGTGGCACAATTTTTGTCAGGCTTTTTAATGACGAATGTCGTTCAACAATCCATGCGCGATTTACGTCGAGATATTGAAGAAAAAATCAATCGTTTGCCAGTTTCTTATTTTGATAAGAACCAACAAGGAAATATTTTGTCACGGGTGACGAACGATGTGGATGCTGTCAGCAATGCGATGCAACAAAGTTTTATTAATATTGTTTCGGCAGTCTTAGGTATTGTGATGGCGGTAGTGATGATGTTCTTAATCAATCCGCTGATGGCGATTTTTTCAGTGATTATGATTCCGTTGTCTCTGATTATTTCAAGAACAATTGTTAAAATCTCCCAGAAATATTTCCAAGGAATGCAAAATTCTTTAGGAGACTTAAATGGTTATGTCCAAGAAAATATGACTGGGTTCAGTGTTTTAAAACTATATGGTCGGGAAAAAGAAACCCTTGAAGGCTTTAAACAAGTTAATCATCGTTTAAATGGTTTTGGTTTCAAAGCATCCTTTATCTCAGGATTAATGTTGCCATTGGTTCAGATGACCGCTTATGGGACCTATATCGGGGTAGCTGTCCTTGGTAGTTACTATGTGGTTGCTGGTGTGATCGTAGTGGGGCAATTACAAGCGTTTATTCAATATATTTGGCAAATTAGCCAACCAATGGGGAATATTACGCAGTTGTCTGCAGCTTTACAAAGCGCTTCAGCTTCGACCATGCGGATTTTTGAAATCCTAGATGAACCAGAAGAAGAACTTAACGAACAAGATGTTCCTTTACCAGAACCTATTTTAGGCTCTGTTGAATTTGAAAATGTCAGCTTTAGTTATGACCCAGAAAAACCGTTAATTCGTAATTTGAACTTTAAAGTTGATGCGGGCCAAATGGTTGCGATTGTGGGACCAACTGGCGCTGGGAAAACAACCTTAATCAACTTACTGATGCGTTTTTATGATGTAACGGAAGGCGCCATTAAAATTGATGGTATTGACACGAAAAAAATGAACCGTAGTGATGTCCGTTCTGTATTTGGAATGGTATTGCAAGATGCTTGGTTGTATAAAGGTACCATTGCAGATAATATTCGTTTTGGGAAGTTGGATGCCACGGATTATGAAGTTGTGGATGCAGCGAAAACGGCCAATGTGGATCACTTCATTCGGACAATGCCAGACGGGTATGAAATGGAAATCAATTCTGAGGGAGATAACGTTTCCCTTGGTCAAAAACAATTGTTGACCATTGCCCGAGCGGTAATTTCTGATCCGAAAATTTTGATTTTAGATGAGGCGACTAGTTCAGTCGATACACGCTTGGAAGCCTTAATTCAAAAAGCAATGGATCGTGTTATGGAAGGACGAACGAGTTTCGTTATTGCCCACCGCCTATCAACTATTCGTGAAGCTGATTTAATTCTTGTTATGAAACAAGGAGAAATCATTGAAAAAGGTACGCATCATGAGTTGCTGAAACAAGGTGGCTTCTATGAAAAACTATACAATAGTCAATTTGCTGAAGAAGGCGACTATGAGGAATAAAAAGAGGTCGGGACAGAAGCGTTTAACTCCGAGAAATAAGAAGGAATTTCCGAAAATTGTTCTGTAATTTTTGGAGAATTCCGGCTTATTTCCGAAGGAGTTGCTTTTGTTCCCGCCGTTTATCAGTTTTTGAGCGTGGAGCAAAAATCCAAAGTGATTTTTGTCCCACGCTCTTTTCTTGTCTTTTTTACTATGAAAGTGAGGAATTCTTGTCTATACTTAATGAAAAGAGGTGACAGGGTTTGAAAAAAGAGTATTTTATTGCTGCTAGTGCAGATGTCTATGGAAACGTACAACTAGCGAAGGATAGTAATATTTGGTTTCAGTCGGTCTTAAGAGGTGACAGTAACACAATTACCATTGGTGAAGGTAGTAATATTCAAGATGGCACGATTATTCATGTTGATGAAGATGCCCCGACAATTGTAGGCAAGTATGTAACAGTGGGTCATCAATGCATGTTACACGGTTGTAAAATCGGTGATGGTGCTTTGATTGGCATGGGTTCAACCATTCTAAATAACGCTATTATTGGAGAAAACAGCCTGATTGGTGCGGGTTCTTTAGTGACGGAAGGCAAAATTATCCCGCCAAATGTTTTAGCATTTGGTCGACCAGCGAAGGTTATCCGTCCGTTAACGGCAGCAGAAATAGCTAGTAATCATACGAACGCCTTACATTATATTCAACGAGCAGAAGAATTTCGCCAACAAAAATACCCGAAACTAACATAGAATTAGGAGGAAAATGATGAAGAAAATTAAAGTAATGACGGTTTTTGGAACACGGCCAGAAGCAATCAAAATGGCTCCCTTAATCAAAGTTTTAGAAGAGCAAAGTCAAGGATTTGACTCTGTAGTAGTCGTAACAGCGCAACATCGCCAAATGTTGGATCAAGTGTTAGAAGATTTTCAAATTACACCGAATCATGATTTAAATATCATGAAAGATGGGCAAACCTTAACAGATATTACAAGTCGTGTTTTGAATTTATTAACTGAGGTTCTTGTGACAGAACAGCCGGATATTGTCTTGGTTCATGGCGATACAACCACGTCATTTGCGGCTGCATTGGCTGCTTTTTATCAACAGATTCCGGTGGGACATGTGGAAGCAGGATTACGGACCTGGCAAAAATATTCTCCGTTTCCGGAAGAAATGAATCGTCAACTGGTAGACGTGTTAACTGATATTTATTTTGCCCCAACCACTCAAAGTAAGGACAATTTAATCAAAGAAAATCATCCAGAAGAACATATTTATGTGACTGGCAATACAGCGATTGACGCGATGGCGTACACCGTTGATGCCCACTATCAAAATGATTTATTGGAAAAAATCCCTACAGACCAACGCATTGTACTAATTACAATGCATCGTCGTGAAAATTTAGGCCTGCCAATGGCAAATGTTTTTAAAGCTGTTCGTCGGCTTGTAATGGAACATCCAGAAATTGAAGTCATTTTCCCTATGCACAAAAATCCCAAAGTCCGTGAAATAGTAGCGGAACACTTAGGTGAATTAGCTCGTGTGCATTTAATTGAACCATTGGACGTCAAAGATTTTCAAAATTTTGCAGCGAAAAGTGCGTTAATTTTAACTGATTCTGGCGGTGTGCAAGAAGAAGCTCCTTCCTTAGGTGTGCCAGTTTTAGTTTTACGAGATACAACAGAACGTCCGGAAGGCGTAGCGGCAGGAACATTGAAATTGGTTGGTACAGACGAACAAGTAGTCTATCAAGAGGCGAAAACATTATTGACTGATTCTGATGCTTACCACGCGATGGCGCATGCACAAAATCCGTATGGGGATGGTCAAGCTAGCCGTCGAATCGTTGAAGCCATTGCCTATGAAATGCAGCAATCAGATAAAAAACCAGATACGTTTACAGCAAAATAAATAAAAAGGCAGAGAAGTGCTGAAAAATGTGCTTCTTTTGCGTATCTTATTTTGAAGAATCAATTAGACAAAAAATGCTAGAAAGTAGTGAAGTGAAGATGTATCAAACGATTTTATTTGATTTAGATGGCACAATTACGGATTCTGGTAGCGGCATTATGCGTTCTATTTTATACGCAACAGAACAATTAGGCTGGCCAGCTCCTAACGAGGAGACGTTACGTTCTTTCATAGGGCCGCCTTTATATGAGTCATTTTTGCACATGGCGCCTTCAGCTGAAGCAGCGCAACAAGCCGTGGGTCATTATCGAGCGTATTATCAGAGAAAAGGTATGTTTGAAAACCATGTGTATCCAGGGATTCCAGAAGTGTTAACAAGGTTAAAGGAAGCGGGAGCAAAGTTATACATTGCGACTTCCAAGCCAGAAGAATTTGCTAAAAAGATTATTACTCATTTTGATTTAGATTGTTATTTTACAGGCATCTATGGAGCGAGTATGGACGGTCATCGTTCTAAAAAAGCAGATGTGATTCAGTATGCATTAACGGAAGCTCAATTAGACCCAACCAAAGAAGCGATTATCATGGTTGGTGATCGTAATCATGACATTCTTGGTGCTCAACAAAATGGCTTAGATAGTATAGGTGTCTTGTATGGATTTGGTGAAGAAACAGAATTACAAGAGGCGGGAGCGACATTCCTAGTACAATCGCCTAAAGACTTAGGTGCTATTTTGCTACAAAATTCTTAATAGAAAATGGATTTTCGATAAATTTAGGAGGATTTTAAGATTTATTATCGTTTCAATAGAAAAGCGCCATCATAGGCTTTAACCGTTGTCAATGATGAATTTTTTATCGGGGAATGACGGTCTTTTTATTAAAAACATTTAATTTTAAAGAGGTTTCATGTATAATAGTTTCAGTCATAAACGATAGAATAGTAAGGAGGGTTAGTTTTGGCTAATGATAACCAAAATAACCAAGATCCCAAATCTTCGCTTAGAGATCAAGTAACTGGGTCTTTAAAAGGTAGAAATGATGGCGATCAACCTGATTCCTCTGAAAAAAATGATAGGTCTCCCCAACCTTCATCTGATGAATCACAAGAAACAGCGAGCCGCACAACACAAACACGCGCAGGTTCTAGAGCTGCTCGAAGACGTGGGAAAGACAAGACAACACAGACAGTCGAAGAGCCAACCCCGATTGAAACAGACGAAAAGCCAACAAATACAAAAAAACAAACACGTAAAAAAGAAGATCGTTTAGTCGGTCGTATCGTGTTAATTGTAGTTTCTGTATTGGTTTTAATGATGGCAATCTTTGGGTTTACTTTTTATAAATATGTAGATGCTGGGCTACAGCCACTAGACAAGAACAATAAGAAGCTTGTTCAAGTGCATATCCCAGAAGGATCTTCTAATAAGCAAATTGCTGCGGTTTTAGAAGAAAGCAACGTCATTAAAAGCGGAATGGTTTTTAACTACTACGTAAAATTTAAAAACTTAACAGATTTTCAAGCGGGCTATTATCAAATGTCTCCAAGCATGACACTCGATGAAATTGGTGAAATGCTAAAAGAAGGAGGCACGCCAGAACCAACTAAAATCGCAGATGGCAAAGTAACGATTCCTGAAGGTTACGATATAGATAAAATTGGCGAAGCCATTGAAAAAAATACGGATTTCAAGAAAGCAGATTTCATTGCATTAATGAAAAACGAGGACTTCTTCAATCAAATGAAGGCTAAGTATCCTGATTTACTTGAAAGTGCTGCAACCGCAGAAGGTGTTCGTTATCGCTTAGAAGGCTATTTATTCCCGGCAACTTATGATTACTACAAAAAAGCAACACTTCCTGAATTTGTCGAACAAATGATTGCTAAAATGAACACAGTAATGGAACAATATACGCCGACAATTCATGCAAAGAATTTAACCAATCAGCAAGTCTTAACGTTAGCTTCATTGGTTGAAAAAGAAGGAGTCAAAGAAGCAGACCGCAAACAAATTGCGCAAGTATTCTTTAACCGCTTGGCTGCCGATATGCCGATCCAATCAGATATTTCTATTTTGTATGCTCTAGGAGAACACAAAGAAACTGTAACGTATGCTGACTTGGAAGTGGACTCGTCTTATAACTTGTATAAAAATACTGGTTATGGACCAGGACCATTAGATAGCCCAAGTGAGGAGTCAATTAAAGCAGTCTTGAATCCGACACCAAGTGACTATTTATACTTTGTAGCAGATATTTCTACAGGAAAAGTATACTTCTCAAAAACATATGAAGAACATCAAGTATTAGTAGATCAGTATGTCAATAATTCAAGTAGTGAATAAAATGAAAACATAAAAGAGCTTGGTGAATCAATTTTGTATGATTCACCAAGCTTTTAGATACTCAAAAAGTAATCTGTTTAACAGAGGGAAAGAGTAGCAACTAGAAATTTATATAAATAAAATTTAGCAAAATCACAAAAATTCAATAATTATATTTACAATTTAGAAAAAGCGTGGTACTCTTTTGTGGATTGAAAGCGGAATTTTTTTCAATAACCAACCAAGAACTACGTATCGTTAAGCGAAAAAGGAGAATTAACATGGTAGAAAAAGTATATCCAATGACTCTTGAAGGAAAAGAAAAATTAGAACAAGAGCTAGAAGAATTAAAAACAATTAAACGTAAAGAAATCGTAGAGCGTATTAAAATCGCTCGTAGCTTTGGGGATCTTTCAGAGAACTCAGAGTATGAATCAGCTAAAGATGAACAAGCTTTCGTTGAAGGACGTATTACAACGTTAGAAAATATGATTCGTTTTGCAGAAATCATCGATAATGATGGCGTGGACCAAGACGAAGTTTCCATCGGTAAAACAGTTACTTTCCAAGAATTGCCTGATGGAGAAGAAGAGGAATACACAATCGTAGGAAGTGCCGAAGCCGATCCATTTTCTGGTAAAATTTCTAACGATTCACCGATTGCGCAAGCCTTAATTGGTAAACAATTAGGCGACCAAGTGATTATTGCAACACCTGGTGGCGACATGACAGTTAAAATTACAAAAGTTGAAGCAAACTAAATAATTGAGTAGGGCAGGCAGCTTCCAAGGCCTGTCCTTTCGCAATCTAGGACATTTAGGGCTAAAGTCCTATGGTAACCTAAGGCGCAAACCACTATGATTAAATAAAATAAACGAGTAAAATAAATGACATAGGGAGGAGGCAAATCTATGAATAATCCTTGGCGCTTTTTTATCGTCGCAGAAGCATTACTTTTTATTCTGGCGTTATGGCAAATTGTACATAATCCTGGATTAGCTGTTTTATTAACAATTGGCGTTTTACTTGTGGCCTATGTTTCCAGGAAAGCATCTAAAACACATTTTAACAACTTTCAATTCGTCCTCGGCGTTGTTTTTATTGTCATTGGTGCAATGAACAGCACGGCTGTTTGGTTTATGTTGATTTTTGGCGTACTCTTTATCGGCTTAAAAGGCTTTGAGATTTCAGGCGTGGATATAGCTGAGCGAGCACCTTGGCGTAAAAAACAAATGATTATGGTGGAGACGGCGGCAAAAGAACCTAAAAATGGCAAACGATTTAAACGCCGCTGGTTTGCCAACGAACGCATTGGTAACAATATCTATGAATGGGACGATATCAATATTGATTTAATCTCTGGGGACACCATTATTGATTTAGGTAATACGCTACTACCGAAAGAAGACAATATTATTATTATTCGTAAAGGTTTTGGCCGCACGCGAATTCTAGTGCCGTTAGGTGTAGCTATTTTGTTAGAACATTCAACTTTTTACGGAACGGTACGTTTTGAAGAAGAAAAATATCAATTGAAAAACGAATCATTAAAAATTTACAGCAATGATTATGATACCAATCTTCGTCGTTTGAAAATTATGACGAACACTTTAGTAGGAGATGTTGAGGTGATCCGTGTATGACCGATCGGATTTCAAGACGCATGATTTCATTATATGCGTCCCTTAGCACCTTTATTGTTATCTTAATTACATTGTTTTCATATTTTCATTCGATTAAACAAAACCGGTGGTTATTAGAGCTTCTTCAGAGAAAAGTCTTTTATTTACCACTAATTGTGCACATTGTTCTCATATCCTTACTAATAGGCTTATTGACCTTTTTACTGATTTCATTGGTTCAAAAAGGGCAATATGGACGGATTGAAGAAAAACTTCGGTTATTGGCCAACGGTAATTATGAAAGTCCAGTCTTAAACAAACCAACGACCAGTGAAAATCAAGACCATTATCTAACCGAAGTCGAACAAGATATTTGGTCGATTAAAAATAAATTATTAGAGATGTCTAAAGAATTGCAATTATTAAACAGTCGACCGCAATTAATGGATGGGCAAACAAAAGAAGAAATTTTAGAGAACGAGCGGCATCGTTTGGCGCGGGAGTTGCATGATTCAGTCAGTCAACAACTTTTTGCAGCCATGATGATGTTGTCTGCCTTAAATGAACAAGCACAACGAACAGAAACCCCGGAACCATATCGTAAACAACTAGCCATGGTGGCAGAAATCATTAATGCCTCTCAATCGGAAATGCGCGCGTTACTATTGCACTTGCGTCCTATCAGTCTAGAAGGAAAAAGTTTGCGTAAAGGTATTGAACAATTACTGAAAGAATTACAAACAAAAATTAAAATTGAATTGATTTGGGATGTTGAAGATGTTCATTTAAATAGCAGCATTGAGGATCATCTTTTCCGAATTGTGCAGGAATTACTTTCAAATACCTTAAGACATGCCAAAGCAAAGGAATTAGAGGTATACTTACACCAAGTCGATAAAAACGTGCTATTGCGTATTGTTGATGACGGTGTCGGCTTTGATATGAAGGAACAAAGTAATAAAGCCGGTAGTTATGGCTTAAATAATATCCGAGAACGTGTTGTCGGCATGGGCGGTACAGTTAAAATTATTAGTTTTAAAGGGCAGGGAACCAGCGTTGAAATTAAAGTTCCTGTCATAAAGGAGGAAACTGCAAGTGATCAAAGTAATGTTAGTGGATGACCATGAAATGGTCCGTTTAGGCGTTTCATCATATTTATCTATTCAAGAGGATATAGAAGTCGTAGGCGAAGCAGAAAATGGTAAGATTGGCTATGAAAAAGCATTGGAACTACGTCCAGATGTTATTTTGATGGATTTGGTAATGGAAGAAATGGACGGCATTGATTCAACAAAAGCGATCTTGAAAGATTGGCCAGAAGCCAAGATTATTATTGTGACGAGTTTTATTGATGATGAAAAAGTGTATCCGGCGATTGAAGCTGGTGCAGCGGGCTACCTATTAAAAACATCAACAGCACATGAGATTGCTGATGCAATTCGGGCGACTTATCGCGGAGAGCGTGTGTTGGAACCTGAAGTGACGCATAAGATGATGGAACGGTTAACAAAAAAACAAGAGCCGGTGTTGCACGAAGATTTGACAAACCGAGAACACGAAATTTTAATGTTGATTGCACAAGGTAAAAGTAATCAGGAAATTGCTGATGAACTCTTTATCACTTTGAAAACAGTTAAAACACATGTTTCAAACATTTTAGCAAAACTAGATGTGGATGATCGGACCCAAGCGGCGATTTATGCTTTTCAACATGGTTTAGCCAAATAAATATCAGATAAATCCATAAATAAATTCTAGGAAATCCTTCTAGGAATTTATTTATGGATTTGTTATACTAATTTTAACGAACAGACAGGAGCGGTCAGAAGAAATGAAACAAAATTTTGCAATTATTGGTTTAGGACGTTTTGGCGGCAGCATATGCCAAACTTTGGTGGAAGCTGGTCAAGAAGTTTTGGCCATTGACAGCAGTGAAGACCGTGTCAATGAATATATGAATATTGCAACGCATGCAGTGGTGGCTAACGCCCAAGATGAAATGACGTTGCGTTCTTTAGGGATTCGGAATTTTGATCACGTAGTGGTGGCAATTGGTGAAGATATTCAAGCGAGTATTTTAGTGACACTAATGGTTAAAGAGATGGGGGTTCCCAATGTCTTAGCCAAAGCAGTCAATGAATATCATGCCCGTGTCTTAGATAAAATTGGGGCAGATATGGTCGTTCACCCAGAGCGAGATATGGGTATTCGAATTGCCCATAAACTTGTTTCACGCAATATTTTAGATTATATTGAATTATCTAGCGAATTTTCATTAGCTGAGGTTCGGGTCACCAATCCTAAATTTTACAATAAAACCTTAGCAGAATTAAATTTCCGTCAGCGATTTGGTTTAACTGTGGTAGCGATCCGCCGCTCGAAAACAGAAGTAATTGCTTCGCCAGATGCTTCTGAAATTGTTCGAGAAAACGACAATTTATTAGTTATCGGTGATACCGCAGACGTTGATTTATTAGATGAAAAAATGAATGGCTAAGCACTTTATTCTCTAAAAGCACTGCGCTGTGCTACAATAAATGGCGACAGAGATGTGAAGGAGGAACAAAGAATGAAATTAGAAGTGACACCGAAAGCCCAACAATGGTTTAAAGAAGAAACCGGGGTTCAGCCTGAGACAGGCATTCGTTTTTTCGGAAAAATTTACGGAAAAACACCTGTTCATGATGGTTTTTCCATTGCGATGTCTGTAGAAGCGCCAGATGAGCCAATGATTAAAGAGAACCTAGATGGGATTACCTATTTTATTGAAGAAACAGATGATTGGTTCTTTAAAGGGTATGATTTGATTGTTGATTATGATGAAAAGAATGATGAACCGCGTTATCAATTTGAAGCAAACCAAGAAGATTTAACAAAATAATTTTAGTGCTAAACAAAAGAGGCTGAAGTAGTGCGTAGGACTATTTCTGTTGCTTTCGTTTAACCGCTAGTCAGCCTGAGAAAAAATCGTTTTGGATTTTTTCTCAGGTTCTTTCTATTTAATTAAGCTATTCTTAATTGGATATCGTTATTTAATAAGGCTATCATATGGTATAATGATAATTAACTGAAGTGTGGAGGAAATAAAATGTTATCAATTGTTGTCCCTTGTTATAATGAGGAAGCAGCGATTCCGCTGTTTTTTGAAGAAGTAGAAAAAATTAGCCAGCAACTGTCTCATTCAGTAGAATATATATTTGTGAATGATGGCTCAAAAGATAATACGTTAGCTGTTTTAAGACAGCTTTATCGCGAACATCCAGAGAAGGTCCGTTATCTTTCTTTTTCACGAAATTTTGGGAAAGAAGCGGGCTTATACGCTGGTTTAAAAGAAGCAACAGGTGACTTAGTGACAGTCATGGACGTTGATTTACAAGACCCGCCTGAGTTATTACCTCAAATGATTGAGATGATTGAAACCAGTACAGATTTAGATTGTGTTGGCACACGACGCATAACAAGAGACGGCGAACCGCCCATTCGTAGCTTTTTTGCACGGATGTTCTATAAACTCATTAATCGAATTGCTGAGACGGAAATGGTGGATGGTGCCCGTGACTTCCGTGTCATGACCCGACAAATGGTCGATGCGATTTTAGAGTTATCTGAGTATAATCGTTTTTCAAAAGGGATTTTTAGTTGGGTCGGCTTTAAAACAGAATATATTGAATTTAAAAATCGAGAACGAATTGCTGGAGAAACCTCTTGGTCTTTCTGGAGTCTATTAAGTTATTCAATTGACGGGATTGTCAATTTTTCAGAAACACCATTGAATATTGCTTCATACGTTGGCGCCTTTTCGTGTATTGGTTCTGCACTAGCAATGTTAGTGATTATCTTTCGAACATTAGTTAATGGTGATCCAACAAGCGGCTGGCCTTCAATGGTTTGTATTGTACTTTTTGTAGGTGGTTTACAACTCTTATGTTTAGGAATTATTGGCAAATATATCGGCAAAATTTTCTTAGAAACGAAAAAAAGACCAATTTATATTGTAAAGGAATCAGAAAAAGATTCTAAAAAATAACCAAAAAAGCAGAGAAAAATTCTCTGCTTTTTTGTTATGCGTTAAAAAAAGTGTAAACAGGCTTTTCAGAAAAACAACATTTTTTACATAAAAAATACATTAACTTTACCTATTTTTATCTTAATGAAACAGCTTTGCTCTCGCGGTTGCAAGAAATAAATGTTAAAATCAAAAGGTATGCTATTAAATGTTTTTTTGGAGGTTGGGTCATGATAGAAGTTATCGACTTGAAAAAAGTATTCGATAATGGGTTTGAAGCGTTAAAATCGGTCAATTTTACGATTGAGCAAGGGGACTTGGTTTGTTTGTTAGGACCAAGTGGGTGTGGGAAATCCACAATTTTAAACTTAATTGCAGGTTTATTACATCCAAGTGATGGAGATATTCAGTTTCGACAGCAATCGGTTGTCAAAACAGCACCAAAAGATCGGAACATCGGGTTCGTTTTTCAAAACTATGCCTTATATCCACATATGACTGTTCTAGAAAACGTAATGTTTCCTTTGACAGTAGGAAGTAAGAAAGTTCCCAAGGCAGAGGCACAAGCTATTGCCGAAGAATATATGAAACTAACGAATATTGAAGAGTTAAGCCATAAAAAGCCAGGCACACTTTCTGGTGGTCAACAACAGCGTGTTGCGATTACCCGGGCGTTAGTTCAAAAACCAGATGTTTTATTATTAGATGAGCCTTTAAGTAACTTGGATGCACGTTTGCGTTTGAAAATTCGTGAAGAAATCCGCCGCTTGGTGAAAGAAGTAGGCATTACAACAATCTTTGTAACGCACGACCAAGAGGAAGCGCTATCAATCAGTGATAAAATTATTTTATTAAACGAAGGGGTTATTCAACAAAATGATGAACCTCAAAACCTTTACTTAGAACCAAATAACTTATTTGTTGCTCAGTTCATAGGTAACCCAATTATTAATTTATTGTCTGTTGAAGTGAAAGACGGCAAAATGTACCACGAAAGTTTTGAAATTCCGCTTGAGCGTTTTGAGCAAGCACGCTTTAAAATGCCAATGACTGATGGGAAATATACGTTTGCTTCTCGTCCAGAAGATGTGGT
Organism: Enterococcus sp. AN402; assembly: GCF_040719405.1. Lineage (NCBI taxonomy): Bacteria > Bacillati > Bacillota > Bacilli > Lactobacillales > Enterococcaceae > Enterococcus > Enterococcus sp. AN402. The sequence goes on from NZ_JBFDTM010000004.1 coordinate 92,658, forward strand.
ACCAGCTGAAACAGGTCTCTTTACCACAACGACAGATTTAGTGGAATTGATTGGTCGAGAACGTATTTTACGATTTACATTAGGAAATGAACAAGTGAAATCAATTGTAAGTGTAGAAGAAGCGATTGAAGAAGGAGACACTTTATCTTTTGATTTTTCATATAAAAAAGTATTTATCTTTAACGAAGCGGGAGACCGGGTTTACTAATGAAAAAATACAATCCAGAAAATCAACCAAAAGCATGGCTCTTCCTTCTGCCATCATTAGGAATCATTTTACTGTTTAGCGTTTATCCGCTGTTTCGTTCTTTGTGGATGAGCTTCCAAAAAGGTTCCTTAATTAACCAACGCTACGCTGGTTTAGAAAATTATCAACGTGTATTGAATGATCCAATCTTCTATAAAGCGTTAAAAAATACAGCGCTCTATGCATTTGCTGTGGTACCGATTGCCTTGATAATTTCCCTAGCAATTGCTTGGATTATCTTTGAAAAAGTTAAACATAAGAGTTTCTTTGAAACGATTTTCTTTATGCCTTATGTAACGAGTACGATTGCCATTGGGATTGTCTTCCGTTACTTCTTTAATGGCGATTATGGAATTGTCAATTACGTCTTAGGCTTTTTCGGCATTCCTTCTGTCAACTGGCTAGATAATGTTCAAATGAGTATGCCAACATTGATTATTTTTGGGGTTTGGACGAGTTTAGCATTTAATATTATTATTTTGTTGGCTGGGTTGAGAAATATTGATGAAGAACATTTTAAAATTGCAAAAATGTTTGGCGCCTCAGACGGCGAAATTTTCCGACGTATTACGTTTCCGCAACTAGTCCCGACCATTGCCTTTTTATTAACGGTCAATTTAATTGGCGCCTTTAAAGTTTATACACAAGTTTATGCTTTATTCGGTGGTCGTGCGGGGATTGCCAATAGTGCCACAACCGCAGTGTACTATATTTATGACAAATTCCACATTGCAGGGCGTCCCGGAATTGCGATGGCCGCCACAGTGATTTTATTTGTGATTATTTTAGTGGTCACTTTCTTACAAAATAAACTCTTAAAGAAAGTGGGGCAATAAGCTAATGAAAAAAGTTTTAACGATTATCGCATTTGTTTTCTTAGGCATTTTAGCCGTTATTACGTTATTTCCATTTGTCTATATGATTTTAGCTGGTTTAATGAGTTACTCTGAAGCGACCAGCATGCCGCCAACCATGTTTCCGAAACAACCACAATGGCAAAACTACACAGAGGTCTTTCAAAAAGCACCCTTTCTTCGGTATTTCTTGAACACAGTCTTTGTTTCAGGCGTTACAACGATTGCTACGGTAGTCACCGCCGTGTTAGCTTCATTCGCATTAACGAGTTTGAAGTTCCGTTTTAAAAATGTGGTCATTGCTTTGATGATTTCGTTGTTAATGGTTCCGTATGAATCTATTATTTTTACCAATTATCAAACGATTGCGCAATTAGGTTTGTTAAATACTTACAGCGCCTTAATTATTCCATTTTTAACTAGTATTTTTTATATTTACTATTTAAATGGTTATTTAAAAGGTATTCCTGATACTTTTTACAAGGCTGCCAAGATTGATGGTGCTAGTGATTTAGAATATATTTGGCGTATTTTAGTACCAATGTCAAAACCAGCGTTAGTAACAGTAGGGATTTTAACATTTATTTCTAGTTGGAATTCTTTCTTGTGGCCATTATTGGTGACGAACGAGAAAAAATACCGTTTATTGAATAATGGACTATCGGCCTTTGCGACAGAGAGCGGTAGTGACGTACATTTACAAATGGCTGCTGCAACATTAACCGTTATTCCAATTTTAATTATTTACTTGATTTTCAGAAAAGAAATTATCAGAGGAGTTGCAAAAAATGGAATCAAAGGCTAAAACAACTGTGACTTTTCACAGTGGCATTTTAACAATTGGAGGAACCGTGATTGAAGTGGCGTATAAAGATGCCCACATCTTCTTTGATTTTGGTACAGAATTTCGACCAGAATTAGATTTGCCCGATGATCACATTGAAACCTTAATTAATAATCGTTTAGTGCCAGAATTAAAAGACTTATATGATCCACGTTTAGGTTATGAATATCATGGTGCAGAAGACAAAGAGTATCAACACACCGCTGTTTTCTTATCTCATGCCCATTTAGATCATTCGCGCATGATTAATTATTTAGACCCAGCTGTTCCGTTGTACACATTAAAAGAAACGAAAATGATTCTAAATAGTTTAAATCGCAAAGGTGATTTTTTGATTCCATCACCGTTTGAAGAAAAGAATTTTACCCGAGAAATGATTGGTCTTAATAAAAACGATGTTATTAAAGTTGGCGAAATTTCAGTGGAAATCGTACCTGTTGATCATGATGCGTACGGTGCTTCGGCATTACTGATTCGCACGCCTGACCATTTCATCACATACACAGGTGATTTGCGCTTACATGGCCATAATCGTGAAGAGACTTTAGCTTTTTGTGAAAAAGCCAAACATACTGAATTATTAATGATGGAAGGCGTAAGCATTAGCTTCCCAGAACGTGAACCAGATCCAGCCCAAATAGCGGTTGTCAGTGAAGAAGATCTTGTTCAGCACTTGGTTCGTTTAGAACTAGAAAACCCAAATCGACAAATTACCTTTAATGGTTATCCAGCAAACGTGGAACGTTTTGCTAAGATTATTGAAAAGTCACCACGTACAGTCGTTTTAGAAGCAAATATGGCTGCGTTGTTACTTGAAGTATTTGGAATAGAAGTTCGTTATTATTATGCTGAATCTGGTAAAATACCAGAATTGAATCCAGCGTTAGAAATCCCGTATGACACGTTACTAAAGGACAAAACAGACTATCTGTGGCAAGTTGTGAACCAGTTTGACAACCTCCAAGAAGGTAGTTTATACATTCACAGTGATGCACAACCGTTAGGGGACTTTGATCCACAGTATCGCGTGTTTTTAGATTTGTTGGCTAAAAAAGACATTACTTTTGTCCGTTTAGCTTGTTCAGGACATGCAATTCCAGAAGATCTGGATAAAATTATTGCATTGATTGAACCTCAAGTATTGGTTCCAATCCATACCTTAAAACCAGAAAAACTGGAAAACCCGTATGGTGAAAGAATATTGCCAGAACGTGGCGAGCAAATTGTTTTATAAATTTTTTTAAGGGAGAGAAAAAAATGAAGTTCAAAACTCTAGCAACAACAGTGTTAGCAACCGCAGCTATTTTCGCATTGGGGGCTTGTGGTAACGGTAATGGGGCCAAAGAATCAAACGATATTGTGAAAGAAGTGAAGGAAGATACGACAATCACTTTCTGGCATGCAATGAATGGGGTTCAAGAAGAAGCGTTAACAAAATTAACGAAAGACTTCATGAAAGAAAATCCAAAAATTAAAGTGGAATTACAAAATCAATCTGCTTACCCTGATTTACAAGCCAAAATCAATTCGACTTTAACTTCACCAAAAGATTTACCAACAATTACGCAAGCGTACCCAGGCTGGTTATGGAATGCTGCACAAGATGAAATGTTAGTGGACTTAAAACCATATATGGATGATGACACAATCGGCTGGAAAGATGCAGAGCCAATTCGTGAAGTATTGTTAGACGGCGCCAAAATCGACGGCAAACAATACGGCATTCCATTTAATAAATCGACAGAAATGTTATTCTATAATGCTGATTTGTTGAAAGAATATGGTGTTGAAGTACCGAAAACATTAGAGGAATTAAAAGAAGCTTCTAAAACAATTTACGAAAAATCCAACAAAGAAGTCGTTGGTGCTGGTTTTGACTCGTTAAATAACTATTACGCAATTGGAATGAAAAACAAAGGCGTTGATTTTAATAAAGACTTAGATTTAACAAGCAAAGATTCACAAGAAGTCGTGGACTATTACCGTGATGGTATCGAAGCAGGTTACTTCCGCACAGCTGGTTCAGATAAATATTTATCTGGCCCATTTGCAAACAAAAAGGTAGCAATGTTTGTCGGTAGTATTGCTGGTGCTGGTTTTGTTCAAAAAGATGCTGAAGCTGGTGGCTATGAATACGGTGTTGCACCACGTCCTGAAAAAATCAATTTACAACAAGGAACAGATATTTATATGTTCGATAGTGCTACGCCAGAACAACGGACAGCGGCATTTGAATTCATGAAATTCTTAGCTACGCCTGATTCACAATTGTACTGGGCACAACAAACAGGTTATATGCCAATTTTAGAATCTGTTTTACACAGTGATGAGTACAAAAATTCTAAGACAACCAAAGTACCTGCACAACTTGAAAACGCAGTAAAAGATTTATTCGCTATCCCAGTAGAAGAAAATGCTGATTCAGCCTATAATGAAATGCGGACAATTATGGAAAGTATTTTTGCTTCATCAAATAAAGACACGAAAAAATTATTGAAAGATGCAACATCACAATTTGAACAAGCATGGAACCAATAATCAATAAATAAACAGACGTGGGAGGTTGGGATCTGAGTCGTTATGGCTCGTGTTCTAACCTTCCTGTTCTTTTGGTCGGAAGAAGGAGAGAAACAAAATGCAAATAAAAATTTTAGCAACAAGTGATATGCATGGGTATATTATGCCGACAAGTTATAGTGAAAAAAAGATGGATTTGCCTTTTGGAACCGCAAAAGCAGCAACCATGCTGAAAAAGTTACGGGCGTCTGCCGAAGGACCAGTTTTTCAAATTGAAAATGGGGATTTTATTCAAGGTTCGCCGCTTAGTTACTACGTAAGAAAAGCAGAAACACATTCAGTGGAAGCCATCACTAAAATCATTAATCAAATGAATTATGATGTTAGCATTTTAGGTAACCATGAATTTAATTACGGATTAGATTATTTAAAGGAAACGATTGCCAGTTATCAACAGCCAGTTTTAGCTGCCAATATTCTTGGTAAAGATGGACAACCTTATTTCGGTCAGCCGTATGTCATCATAGAAAAACAAGGGGTTAAAGTAGCCATCCTTGGCGTGACGACTCAATATATTCCTCATTGGGAACAGCCGGCAACAGTCAAAGATTTAACGTTTAAAAGTGTCGTTGAAACAGCGGCAGAATACGTGCCAAAATTACGGGAAGAAGCGGATCTAGTTGTTGTTGCTTACCATGGCGGTTTTGAAAAAGATTTAGAAACAGGGGAACCCACGGAATTACTAACAGGAGAAAATGAAGGCTACGATTTATTGGAAAAAGTTCCTGGGATTGATGCCTTAGTCACTGGTCACCAACATCGAGAAATTGCTACAAAACTGAATGGAATACCTGTGATTCAACCAGGTTTTAGAGGAGCTTTCGTTGGAGAAATTACTTTAGAAATTGAACCTATGGCTAAAGGCTATCGCGTTATTGAAAGTGACGCAGCTATTCATCCTGTTGGAAACGAACAACCAGATACAGAAGTTTTAGCTTTGACAACAGCGTTACATGACGAGGTAGAAGAGTGGCTTGACCAACCAGTGGGAAATGTGGAAGGGGATATGACGATTCAAAATCCGAATGCCGTACGCCTAAAAGAACATCCATATATAGAATTTATTAATAACGTCCAAATGGCTTCAAGCGGAACGGATATTTCAGGGACTGCACTTTTTAACAATGAAGGCAAAGGGTTTAATAACCAAATTACGATGCGCGATATCATTACCAACTATATTTATCCAAATACCTTGGCTGTATTGCGTGTCACTGGACAAGACCTCCGTGAAGCGTTAGAACAAAGCGCTACTTATTTTGTGTTAGAAAAAGGCCAACCAATTTTTAACCCGAAATATGTCGATCCAAAACCACAATACTATAATTATGACATGTATGAAGGCATTGAGTATACGCTTGATTTAAGACAACCGTTTGGTGAAAGAGTGACGAAACTTAATTATCATGGTAAAGCAGTGCAAGCAGAAGATGTTTTGGAAATCGTGACAAATCAATACCGAGCAGTCGGTGGCGGAAACTATCAAATGTTCCAACCTGAAAAAATTATTCGAGAAATTCAAATTGATATGACGGAACTGATTGCAGAATATTTAAAAAAACATCCAATCATTCAAGCGTCGACAAATGATAACTTCAAGGTTATCTGGTAAAAAATAGCAAAAAAAGCCTTCAACCATGCAATTACTTGAAAGATGGTTGAAGGCCTTTTTTGAATTAATAGCCTTTTTTTAAAGAAACTTGGTTTTTGACGAGGGTCTGATCCGTCACAAATTGATTTAAGTTTGGAATAAAAATCGCCAGTAATTTTGATTTGAACTTCGGTGTCATGCCAGAAATATGAGGTGTTAATAAAACATTCTGCATCTCCCATAAAGGGCTATCTTCGGGAAGCGGTTCTTCTTCAAAGACATCTAAGGCAGCAAAAGCAATGGTTTTATTGTTTAAGGCAGTTATCAAATCGTTCGTTGCTACTGAGGCGCCGCGACCAACATTTACGAAAATTGTTTCAGGAGCCATTTTTTCAAAAAGTGCCTGATTGTATAAATGTTTTGTTGTTTCAGTTAAAGGAAGAATGTTCACAACAATGGACATTTCATGGATAATTTTACTCATATTCTTCTGTGAATAGCATTCAATGAAGCCTTCCGTCACATGTCCAGAGGTATTCACGCCATAAACTTGAAGATTTAAACCTTTAGCAAATTTAGCTAATTGTTGTCCGATTTGCCCAGTGCCTACGATTAACATTTTTTGCCCAGAAAGTTGTTGATAGGAAGGGGCTGTTTGATTCCATGTGTGTTGCATTTGTTGTTGGATACTTTCTTGCAGTCCGCGAGTATGTGCTAATAAAACGCCTAAAACATGTTCTGAGATAGAAACACTATGGATTCCGCTACCATTAGACAACAGAATGCCTTTTTCTCTTAATTTATCAAAATCCATATAATCAGCACCAGCAGAAATGAGCTGAATCCATTTTAGGTGACTAGTATCAGAGGCTAATAAACGCGGACCAATTTCTTTATGCCAGCCTAACATAATTTCGATTGCCTCTTCTTCAGCAGAGGATAAATGATCAGTAGATGTTTTAACTAGATAATTGGGCGCCACAGCTTTCACTTGTTCCAGTTGTTCTTCGTTGAATACTTCATTTAAATAAATAATTGGTTGGTTCATCTTTCTTCCTCCTAGCACTTTTTATTGTATCAAAAATAAATTTAAAAGAGAAAAAGAAAGGCTTTTCAGTAAAGCAGAAAGCCAAGGACAAAAATCCGATTTAGATTTTTGTCCTTGGCTTAAAAACTGCTAAAGTCCAGTGCTAACCTTATTTAGGTACGCCGTTTTCAAATAAACTTGTACTATGAACTGGTTGACGTCGAGCATCGGGCCGTAAGTAATGTAAAGCATTATTTACGGCAGTAGGTGCCTCACCAAATCCTGTAGCGATTAATTTCACTTTTCCCTCATAGGAACAGATATCCCCTACAGCGTATACACCAGGAATGTTAGTTGACATATCGGAATGAACATTAATAGCATTTCTAGAAACGTCTAATCCCCATTCTTTGAGGTGTGTTAAAGAAGAAGTGAAGCCATAATTGATAATTAAATCATCCAGAGGGAGATCCAATGTTTGGTCACCTTTTGTCTCCGTTAATTGGATGCCTGTGAACGTTTCGTTTTCCTTTAAAATATCACTAATGATATAAGGAGTTCTGATAGAAACACTAGATTTTTCCAGTTGTTCCACGCTATGTTCATGGCCGCGAAATTGTGGGCGACGATGGATAATAGATACTTCTTCTGCAACGTTTTCTAGCATTAAAGCCCAGTCAATTGCGGAATCGCCGCCACCAGCAATCGCAACTTTTTTGCCAGCGAATTTTTTCATGTCAGTCACATAATAATGGATTGACTCACCTTCAAAGGCTTCAACATTTTCGATAGCTAAACGTCGAGGTTGGAAAGCACCGTTACCAATCGCAAAGATAACCGTTTTAGAATAATGTGTGCCTTTAGTTGTGTCTAAGCGCAGAAGTCCATCTGCTTCCTGTGCAAGGTGTGTGACCTCTTCTTCCAAACAAACATCGTGCTGAAATGGCTGCATCTGTTTTTCCAAATTGGCAATTAACTCACCGGCTTTAATAGCAGGGAATCCAGGAATATCATAAATATATTTTTCGGGATACAGCATTGTTAGCTGACCACCTAATTGCGGCAGGCTATCAATGATTTTCGTTTTCGCTTTACGAATTCCCGCATAAAAAGCGGCAAATAATCCAACAGGACCGCCGCCGATAATTGTTAAATCATAAATATCTTTTTCATCAGACATTTGAAAATTCCTCCTAATTCATTTAGGGTTGAGACAACTATTGATCGTTTTGCGAACACTTCACAAAATAGCACGGCTTTTCGAAAAAAGCAAGTTTGGCTAACGAATCAAAGCATTCTTTAATCATTGGAAAAAGATCATAGCAATTTTCAGCATTTTTCGATATGATGGAACTATAAAATAATTATCTAGGAGGACATTCTCATGTCACAATTTCCACAATTAGATTTAGAAAATGCTAAAGGCCCAAAAGCGGTCATTAAAACAAACCGAGGCGACATCACTGTTCAATTATTCCCAGAACAAGCGCCTAAAACGGTTGAAAATTTTGTTGAATTAGCGAAAAAGGGCTACTATGATGGCGTTATTTTCCATCGTGTGATTCCTGATTTTATGATTCAAGGCGGTGACCCAACCGGAACAGGAATGGGCGGCGAAAGTATTTATGGAGAAGCATTTGAGGATGAATTTTCTCGGGATGTTTTCAATTTGCGTGGCGCATTGTCAATGGCAAATGCTGGTCCTAACACAAATGGCAGCCAATTCTTTGTTGTTACTAATCAAAATGTTCCAGCTCAAATGATGAGTCAGTTAGAAGATGCTGGTTTTCCAGAAGAAATTATTGAAGCTTACAAACAAGGCGGAACACCTTGGTTAGACTTCCGTCATACTGTTTTTGGTCATGTTGTTGATGGTATGGATGTAGTGGATGAAATTGGTGGAGTCCAACGGGATGCCCAAGACCGTCCAACATTTGACGTCGTCATGGACACAGTTGAAATCATTGGTGAATAAGTTTAACCAATTGAAAAAGAGAGTACCAACGAGGGACAAATTCGTTGGTACTCTTTATTTTTTTCTTAAAACGACTAACTTTTTTTTAAAAGCATCCAAATCGCTTCTTTTAATGAAGTCTTTATAGGATACTGAGTTAAAGAATAGAAGGAGAGGAACCAAATTTGTTAGAAAAATACAGATATCCAATGGCCTTGGCTTTGTTTGCAGTAATACTCCCATTTATAGGAACGTTTTTTACGTATGTAGATCAGCAAGGAATCGTTCATGAACCAGGATTTTATACAATCATAATTGGAGAAATTTTACTTCTATTTTCAGGTATCTGGTTCGTCAGAGTTTATTTAGCTAAACGCAAAAGAAAGAATTAAAAACAGCTGTCCTAAAAACTAGGACAGCTGTTTTTAATTAAAAGCTTTTTTGATACGTAAAAGGCCTTCTTCGAGAGTTTCTTTTGAACAAGCTAAGTTTAAACGCATGTGTTGAGAACCTTGGGGACCGAAACTAATTCCTGGATTTAGAACCACTTTCCCCTTATGAATTAAGGTATCGCGAAGTTCCCGATCCGTTAGCGAATAAGAACTAAAGTCTAACCATAAAAGATAGGTTCCTTCAGGCTCCATTACACGAACGCTAGGCAGCTCTTCACGGAAAAAGGAAAGGGCAAAATCAATATTTTCTTTTAAATAATCAAGTAACGCCGTTAGCCATTCTTCCCCTGTTTGATAGGCAGCTGCCGTTCCAACGTAGCCAAAAGTATTGATACCGCCTTGATGATTTTTGTCTTGTAAAGATACGAAAGATTGCCGTAGTTTTTCATTAGGAATGAACAGCATTGAATTTTTAATACCCGCTAAATTAAAGGTTTTCGTTGCCGCTGTTAAGGTAACAGTGAATTCCTTAAATGCTTCATCAGCAACAGTGAAGGAAGTGAAGGTATGCGGTTTGAAAATCAAATCCTGATGAATTTCATCGCTAACTACAGTTACTTGGTGTTTTTGGCATAAACGGCCAATTGCTAGCAATTCTTCTTTTGTCCAAACACGTCCACCAGGATTATGGGGATTACAAAAAAGTAACAGTTTCACCTTTTCTTCGATTATCTGTTGTTCCATTTTAACCAAATCAACTTCATAATGTCCGTTAACTTCTAGTAAAGAATGGCACACAAGTCTACGCTCATTTTGTTTTACCACATCTGCAAAAGGGGGGTAGACTGGATCACAAATCATGACAGAATCAGCAGGTGCTGTATACGCTTGAACGGCTGTGGCCAAGCTGGGTACCACGCCACTATTAAACAAAATTTCTTCTTTTTCAACAATCAATTGATGGTGTTGCCGTTGCCAATCTTGAATTGCTTGATACAGTTCATTAGGTGCCACTGCATATCCTAGAATGCCCTGTTCAATAACTTGTGACAAGGCATCAAGAATAGGCTGATGTACTTTGAAATCCATATCAGCAACCCATAAAGGTAGTAAATCTTTTTCGTGGTAACTCGTTTCAACGGTGTCCCATTTAACACAATTCGTGTGGCGACGATCAATGGTTTCATTAAAATTAAACATAAGATAACTCCTTTTCTTCTATATAAAGTCTTACTTCCTATAGTATAGTAGATTTTGCTTAAAAGATGAAACAATTGTTTTAACAACTAGGGAAGAAATAATGCACAAACGTTGAAAAAATGCTATTATTTTAAATGAGTAGAAACGGAAAAAGAAATTTATCGTATGAAAAGAGGAAATTTGATGAAGTACAAAATTGGTATGGTACTTTCTGGCACAATTACCGGACTTCAACCATATGGCGCATTTGTTTCTTTAGACGAAGAAACACAAGGACTGATTCATGTTTCGGAAGTACAAGCTGGCTTTACTAAAAATATCCATGGACTCTTAACCGTTGGACAAAAAGTAACCGTTCAAGTTATTGATGTTGATGAATATTCTCAAAAGATTAGCTTATCTTTACGGACCCTTGAAGACAAAGTTCATTCAGTGAACCATCGACGCAAAAAATATTTTACGGATAAGAATAAAAAAATTGGCTTTGCAACCTTAGACAAAGAACTTCCAGAATGGATTGATGAAGCAATGGATAAGTTGCTTGAAAAATAATTCTGTATTTTTTCAGAAAGTGTGTTACAATTTCTTTTGTTAGTGAATCTAAAAATTAATTGAGGTGGATGTCGTGTCTAACAAAAAAGTCGCTGGAACAATCATACTGAACTTAAACGATGGTAGTAAAAAATTTTTGATGCATCCAATAGGTGAAGCGATTGAGTTTGCGATGGCAAAAGTTTCTGATGAGATGACGGGTTTAGCTAGTATGCTACAATGGTTCAAAGAAGAGGTTCAATTGGACGTTACTTCAATTAGCTTAGTAGAATTAACTAACGCGCATATCAATAAAGAAAATGTTCCGCTGTTTGTCTTCGAGATGGATGAACAAGCACTTAAAAATGAAATGGATAAAGACTATACATGGGTAGCACCTGCAGAATTAAAAACGATTTGGTCAAAATATCATATTGAAGGTGTCCCAATGTTTTAAACAAAAAAGAAAGAATCTGTCGATAATCGAACAGATTCTTTCTTTTTTTATGTTGTACGTAAAAAAGTTAATCGAACTATTTCAAATATATGATTCAAATTGTTCGATTTTTAGTAAGGAATTAAACTGTTTTGATAGACAATTAGGATTTAAAAAGTTTAAAAACGAAATAATTGAAAAGAATGAAAACAGATTGAAAACTTCTTTTAATTTTTTTGAAAAAAAGTGTTGACCAAACATCAAAATCTTGATATATTATTACATGTCGCAAGGCGAGTCACACAGCTGAGCGATTCAGAAATCAATAATTAAATAACAATTCTTGATTTCAAATATCTCGAAAAAAGTTTGAAAAAACAACGAAAAAGTTGTTGACAAATAACAAGCGAGGTGATAAGATATAGAAGTTGTCACAACAGACAACAACAACCGAGCGAAACAACTTAAAAAACTTTTTAAAAAAGTTCTTGACATTCAAACGAAAGTTTGTTATGATATAAAAGTTGCTGCGAGGTAACGTAGACCTTTGAAAACTGAACAAAGAATAGACGAACCAAATGTGTAGGGCGTCTTGATTCAATTCAAGACAACAAACATTTTTAACAAGCAAGCAATATGCTAGCAAACAAATTGAGCTTAACAATCGTAAGATTGTTCTAACTTTTATTATGAGAGTTTGATCCTGGCTCAGGACGAACGCTGGCGGCGTGCCTAATACATGCAAGTCGAACGCTTCTTTCCTCCCGAGTGCTTGCACTCAATTGGAAAGAGGAGTGGCGGACGGGTGAGTAACACGTGGGTAACCTACCCATCAGAGGGGGATAACACTTGGAAACAGGTGCTAATACCGCATAACAGTTTATGCCGCATGGCATAAGAGTGAAAGGCGCTTTCGGGTGTCGCTGATGGATGGACCCGCGGTGCATTAGCTAGTTGGTGAGGTAACGGCTCACCAAGGCCACGATGCATAGCCGACCTGAGAGGGTGATCGGCCACACTGGGACTGAGACACGGCCCAGACTCCTACGGGAGGCAGCAGTAGGGAATCTTCGGCAATGGACGAAAGTCTGACCGAGCAACGCCGCGTGAGTGAAGAAGGTTTTCGGATCGTAAAACTCTGTTGTTAGAGAAGAACAAGGACGTTAGTAACTGAACGTCCCCTGACGGTATCTAACCAGAAAGCCACGGCTAACTACGTGCCAGCAGCCGCGGTAATACGTAGGTGGCAAGCGTTGTCCGGATTTATTGGGCGTAAAGCGAGCGCAGGCGGTTTCTTAAGTCTGATGTGAAAGCCCCCGGCTCAACCGGGGAGGGTCATTGGAAACTGGGAGACTTGAGTGCAGAAGAGGAGAGTGGAATTCCATGTGTAGCGGTGAAATGCGTAGATATATGGAGGAACACCAGTGGCGAAGGCGGCTCTCTGGTCTGTAACTGACGCTGAGGCTCGAAAGCGTGGGGAGCAAACAGGATTAGATACCCTGGTAGTCCACGCCGTAAACGATGAGTGCTAAGTGTTGGAGGGTTTCCGCCCTTCAGTGCTGCAGCAAACGCATTAAGCACTCCGCCTGGGGAGTACGACCGCAAGGTTGAAACTCAAAGGAATTGACGGGGGCCCGCACAAGCGGTGGAGCATGTGGTTTAATTCGAAGCAACGCGAAGAACCTTACCAGGTCTTGACATCCTTTGATCACTCTAGAGATAGAGCTTTCCCTTCGGGGACAAAGTGACAGGTGGTGCATGGTTGTCGTCAGCTCGTGTCGTGAGATGTTGGGTTAAGTCCCGCAACGAGCGCAACCCTTATTGTTAGTTGCCATCATTTAGTTGGGCACTCTAGCGAGACTGCCGGTGACAAACCGGAGGAAGGTGGGGATGACGTCAAATCATCATGCCCCTTATGACCTGGGCTACACACGTGCTACAATGGGAAGTACAACGAGTCGCTAGACCGCGAGGTCATGCAAATCTCTTAAAGCTTCTCTCAGTTCGGATTGCAGGCTGCAACTCGCCTGCATGAAGCCGGAATCGCTAGTAATCGCGGATCAGCACGCCGCGGTGAATACGTTCCCGGGCCTTGTACACACCGCCCGTCACACCACGAGAGTTTGTAACACCCGAAGTCGGTGAGGTAACCTTTTTGGAGCCAGCCGCCTAAGGTGGGATAGATGATTGGGGTGAAGTCGTAACAAGGTAGCCGTATCGGAAGGTGCGGCTGGATCACCTCCTTTCTAAGGAATATTACGGAAATACACATTTCGTCTTTACTTTGTTCAGTTTTGAGAGGTCTACTCTCAATCAAATAAGTTCGGGGCCTTAGCTCAGCTGGGAGAGCGCCTGCTTTGCACGCAGGAGGTCAGCGGTTCGATCCCGCTAGGCTCCATTGATAGCTTTTGCTATCAGATTCGTTCATTGAAAACTGGATATTGAAGTAAAAAGAATCAAAACAAACCGAGAACACCGCGTTGAATGAGTTTTTTAATAAGTTCAATTGCTTATTTATTGATTAACCTTCTATCGCTAGAAGAAGTGATCAAGACCCAACCGTAAGGTTGATAAGGTTAAGTGAATAAGGGCGCACGGTGGATGCCTTGGCACTAGGAGCCGATGAAGGACGGGACTAACACCGATATGCTTTGGGGAGCTGTAAGTAAGCTATGATCCAGAGATTTCCGAATGGGGGAACCCAATATCTTTTATAGGATATTACTTTTCAGTGAATACATAGCTGATTAGAGGTAGACGCAGAGAACTGAAACATCTTAGTACCTGCAGGAAGAGAAAGAAAATTCGATTCCCTGAGTAGCGGCGAGCGAAACGGGAAGAGCCCAAACCAACAAGCTTGCTTGTTGGGGTTGTAGGACTCCGATATGGTAGTCTGTTAGTATAGTTGAAGGATTTGGAAAATTCCGCTAAAGAGGGTGAAAGCCCCGTAGACGAAATGCTAACAACACCTAGGAGGATCCTGAGTACGGCGGAACACGAGAAATTCCGTCGGAATCCGCGGGGACCATCCCGCAAGGCTAAATACTCCCTAGTGACCGATAGTGAACCAGTACCGTGAGGGAAAGGTGAAAAGCACCCCGGAAGGGGAGTGAAATAGATCCTGAAACCGTGTGCCTACAACAAGTCAAAGCTCGTTAATGAGTGATGGCGTGCCTTTTGTAGAATGAAC
>NZ_JBFDTM010000004.1:110000-755000 GCF_040719405.1 Enterococcus sp. AN402
TCGCCACGCGAATTGTTGTTTTTGGAGGTTTAGCTCAGCTGGGAGAGCACCTGCCTTACAAGCAGGGGGTCAGCGGTTCGATCCCGTTAACCTCCATTTTTTGAGCCGTTAGCTCAGTTGGTAGAGCATCTGACTTTTAATCAGAGGGTCACAGGTTCGAGCCCTGTACGGCTCATATTCATATTTCATTTGCGGGTGTGGCGGAATTGGCAGACGCACTAGATTTAGGATCTAGCGCCGCAAGGCGTGGGGGTTCAAGTCCCTTCACCCGCATATTTAGCCGGCTTAGCTCAGTTGGTAGAGCATCTGATTTGTAATCAGAGGGTCGAGGGTTCAAGTCCTTTAGCCGGCACCATTTTGCGGAAATAGCTCAGTGGTAGAGCACCACCTTGCCAAGGTGGGGGTCGCGGGTTCGAACCCCGTTTTCCGCTTAGCCAATTCATTACGCCGGGGTGGCGGAACTGGCAGACGCACAGGACTTAAAATCCTGCGGTGAGTGATCACCGTACCGGTTCGATTCCGGTCCTCGGCATTGTTTTATATTTAGCACCCATAGCTCAACTGGATAGAGTGTTTGACTACGAATCAAAAGGTTAGGGGTTCGACTCCCTTTGGGTGCATTAGTTATATACGGGAAGTAGCTCAGCTTGGTAGAGCACTTGGTTTGGGACCAAGGGGTCGCAGGTTCGAATCCTGTCTTCCCGATAATAATTTTCATGGGGCCTTAGCTCAGCTGGGAGAGCGCCTGCTTTGCACGCAGGAGGTCAGCGGTTCGATCCCGCTAGGCTCCATTCTTATTTAATATAAGAGTTTCGCGGTGTAGCTCAGCTGGCTAGAGCGTCCGGTTCATACCCGGGAGGTCGGGGGTTCGATCCCCTCCGCCGCGATTATACATTTGGAAGAGCCTGGACCTTTAGCTCAGTTGGTTAGAGCAGACGGCTCATAACCGTCCGGTCGTAGGTTCGAGTCCTACAAGGTCCATTGTGACGTTGTTTATAGTTTTATTTTTATCATGGAGGATTACCCAAGTCCGGCTGAAGGGAACGGTCTTGAAAACCGTCAGGCGGGTAAAACCGTGCAAGGGTTCGAATCCCTTATCCTCCTTTCTTAGGAATTAAATTTCCTTGGTCTAATTATCGCGGGGTGGAGCAGTCAGGTAGCTCGTCGGGCTCATAACCCGAAGGTCGTAGGTTCAAATCCTGCCCCCGCAATTGCTTTTGATTTCAAAAGCACATAAAAAGAAAAGTATGGTTTGGTAGTTCAGCTGGTTAGAATGCCTGCCTGTCACGCAGGAGGTCGCGGGTTCGAGTCCCGTCCAGACCGCCATGCGGGTGTAGTTTAGTGGTAAAACCACAGCCTTCCAAGCTGTTGTCGCGAGTTCGATTCTCGTCACCCGCTTTTCTTTTTGGGCCTATAGCTCAGCTGGTTAGAGCGCACGCCTGATAAGCGTGAGGTCGATGGTTCGAGTCCATTTAGGCCCATAATTTTATAAAATGGCCCGTTGGTCAAGCGGTTAAGACACCGCCCTTTCACGGCGGTAACACGGGTTCGAGTCCCGTACGGGTCATAGTTTTGTTACGGAGGATTACCCAAGTCCGGCTGAAGGGAACGGTCTTGAAAACCGTCAGGCGGGTAAAACCGTGCAAGGGTTCGAATCCCTTATCCTCCTTTCTTAGGAATTAAGTTTCCTTAGTCTAATTATCGCGGGGTGGAGCAGTCAGGTAGCTCGTCGGGCTCATAACCCGAAGGTCGTAGGTTCAAATCCTGCCCCCGCAATTGCTTTTATTTTTTAAAGCATACATTTGCATAAAGCAAAAACGAATTGGTTTGGTAGTTCAGCTGGTTAGAATGCCTGCCTGTCACGCAGGAGGTCGCGGGTTCGAGTCCCGTCCAGACCGTTTTTGGCTCGGTAGCTCAGTTGGTAGAGCAATGGATTGAAGCTCCATGTGTCGGCAGTTCGATTCTGTCCCGCGCCATCCAAGAAAAATTTGCGGGTGTAGTTTAGTGGTAAAACCACAGCCTTCCAAGCTGTTGTCGCGAGTTCGATTCTCGTCACCCGCTTTTTTCTTATTTGGGGCCTATAGCTCAGCTGGTTAGAGCGCACGCCTGATAAGCGTGAGGTCGATGGTTCGAGTCCATTTAGGCCCATTTATTTCTTGGGGAAGTACTCAAGTGGCTGAAGAGGCGCCCCTGCTAAGGGTGTAGGTCGGGAAACCGGCGCGAGGGTTCAAATCCCTCCTTCTCCGTTTTTTCTTTTTAATGGCCCGTTGGTCAAGCGGTTAAGACACCGCCCTTTCACGGCGGTAACACGGGTTCGAGTCCCGTACGGGTCATAGTGAAGCATACAAACATTGTTTGTATGCTTTTTTTATTTTTATTACAAACAAATGTCGTTGAAAGCGTTGACATTTGTTGTAAATATGTTATTCTTTGGATGTAGGGATAAGTAAATAGATGGATAGTGATTGTTTAAAGACAAGCTAAACCTAATTTTTTCATGAAGCGACAGGTGTGTCGTTCTTTTTGAAGAAATTGGGTTTTTCTTTTTTCAACGAAACACAAAGGAGGTGGGGCATTGATTATTCACAAAATTTTAAACAATAATGTGGTTATTACATTAGATGATGATAAACGAGAGCAAATTGTTATGGGCAAAGGAATTGCTTTTAAGAAACGCATTGGGGATTGGGTTCCTGATGAAAGTATTGATCAAGTTTTTTATTTAGCCAATCAAGAAACATCACTTAAGTTTCAAGAATTGTTAGGAAATATTCCTTTAGAGATGATGAAACTCTCGGATGACATTATTGTTTATGCAAAATCAACGTTGAAAAAGAGTTTGAATGATACCATTTATATTTCTCTGACGGATCATTTGTACACAGCTTTAGAAAGAAAAAAACAAGGAATTGCAATTAAGAATTTATTATTATGGGATATTAAACGTTTTTTTCCTGAAGAGTACGAAGTAGGAGTAAATGCTTTAAAAATGGTACAAAAGCGCGTAGGAATGGAATTGTCAACGGATGAGGCAGGTTTTATCGCATTGCACTTGGTGAATGCGGAGATGGAGGAAGAAGTCGGTAATATTTACGAATTGACAAAGTTGATGCAAGAGATTACAAATATCGTCAAATACTATTTTAAGGTAAGTTTTGATGAAGACTCTGTTTACTTTTATCGATTTAGCACACATTTAAAATTTTTCTGTTATCGCTTATTACACCAACGTGAAGTTGTCGAAAATGATGATGAAGAACTGTATGCGGTAATTAAAAAGAAATATCTTAACGCCTATCGTTGCGTGGAAAAGATCAGCTTGTATTTAAATGAGAACTATGACTATCAAGTCTCAAATGAAGAACGCTTGTACCTAACGATTCACATTGCACGAATTGTACAAACAACGGAACAATAAACGCACCACTTTGGATAGTGACATTCAGTTGGCTAAACCTTCAAATGAAAATAAATTTTTGGAGGAAAAAAAGATGGGAAAATATCATGAACTAGCAGAAAAAATTGTAAAAAATGTCGGTGGGCAAGAGAATATTAATAGTTTGACACATTGTATCACACGTCTTCGCTTCAAATTAAAAGATGAGAGTCAAGCGAATGATGATGTCTTAAAAAATATGGACGGTGTGGTAACTGTTATGAAAAGCGGTGGACAATACCAAGTCGTTATTGGGAACCATGTTCCAGCCGTTTACGAAGAAGTAGTTAGTATTGCAGGCTTGTCAGGAGAACGTGAAGAAGAAGCTTCCAGTGGGAATTTATTTGATCGCTTAATAGATATTTTAAGTGGTTGTTTCCAACCCTTTTTAGGGGCGTTAGCAGCGGCTGGGATGGTCAAAGGGTTAAATGCCTTATTGGTTTTCTTAAAGCTCTATACGGCTACGTCAGGGACTTATACCATGTTAAATGGGATTGGCGATGCAATTTTCTACTTTATGCCAGTTATTTTAGGTTATACAGCAGCTAAAAAATTCCGGTTGCATCCGATGGTAGGGATCGTGATTGGCGCAGCTTTATGTTACCCAACGATTCAAGGAAGTGCATTACAAACGGCCTTTGAAACAACAGCGGGTGCCGGAGCCGCAGCACCGTATAATTTATTCGGCTTACCTGCCTATAATACATTTATGGGGATTCCTTGGGTCGGTGCGAACTATACAAGTAGTGTCGTACCAATCATCTTCATTATTGCTTTTGCGGCACAAGTTCAAAAAGTGTTTAAACGGATTATTCCAGAAGTTGTTCAAACGTTCTTAGTACCGTTTTTCGTCTTGTTGATTGCCTTACCAATTGGTTTCTTAGTAATTGGGCCAATCGTTAGCATGCTAACAGATTTATTAAGCGCTGGCTTTACAGCATTAATGAGTTTCTCACCAGCTTTGTATGGTTTGATTCTTGGTTTCTTCTGGCAAGTCTTAGTTATTTTTGGTTTACATTGGAGCGTTGTGCCATTAGCTATTATGCAAGTGACACAAGAAGGTTCAAGCCAAGTATTAACGGGATCATTTGCAGCTAGTTTTGCGCAAACAGCGGTTGTTTTAGCGATGTTCTTCAAATTGAAAGATAAAAAGTTAAAAGCTTTGTGTCCGCCAGCAATTATCTCTGGTATTTTTGGTGTAACAGAGCCAGCAATTTATGGAATCACTTTACCAAAAAAATGGCCATTTATTTATTCAATGATTGGTGGCGCTGTCGGTGGTTTATATTTGATGATCAACAATGTGACAGCTTATACAATGGGTGGTTTAGGAATTTTCGGTGTGCTAAACTTTATCAATGGTGATGATGCAAGTGGGATGATCCAGTCCTTTATTGCAATTGCCATTGCAGCGGTCGTCGGTTTTGGTCTAACATTCTTCTTCTGGAAAGACAATACAGTTGAGGAAGAAGAAGTGATTATTGATAAAACAACGATTAAAAAAGAAAATATTACAAGTCCAGTCAAAGGACGAGTGTTATCTTTAAAAAATGCAGAGGATCCTGCTTTTGCAAATGGAGCATTAGGAAATGGGGTCGTGATTGAACCAACGGAAGGCAAAGTGGTTGCACCCTTTGATGGAACGATTGTCACACTATTCCCAACAAAACATGCATTAGGTTTGATTTCAGATAACGGCACAGAATTATTGATTCATATTGGGATTGATACAGTTCAATTAGAAGGCGAAGGCTTTGAAGCTTTTGTAAAACAAGGTGACCGCGTGAAAAAAGGTCAAACATTAGTAACCTTTGATTTAGAAGGAATTAAAAAAGCTGGGTTTAGTACACAAATCCCAATCGTTGTGACGAATACAGCGGATTATTTAGATATTTTGGAAGTCGGCAGTAATGAAGTTTCAACAAGTGATGATTTGCTGACCGCTTTAATATAAAAAGATGTGGAGGAAGAGAATTTATGGCATTTAGAAAAGACTTTTTATGGGGTGGCGCAACAGCAGCCAATCAATGTGAAGGTGGCTATAACGAAGGTGGACGCGGTTTGGCAAACGTCGATTTAGCGCCAACTGGTCCAGATCGTTTTCCAGTAATCACTGGTGAAAAGAAAATGTTTAACTTTGATGAAGAACATTTCTATCCTGCACAAGAGGCGATTGATATGTATCATCGCTATAAAGAAGATATCGCCTTATTTGGTGAAATGGGTTTTAAAACATACCGTTTATCCATTGCTTGGAGTCGAATTTTTCCAATGGGAGATGAAACAGAGCCGAATGAAGAAGGCTTGAAGTTCTATGAAGACTTATTCAAAGAATGTCATAAATATGGGATTGAGCCACTAGTAACGATTACACACTTTGACTGCCCAATGCACTTAGTGGAAGAATATGGCGCTTGGCGTAGTCGTAAGTTAGTAGGTTTCTATGAAAATCTTTGCCGTGTAATTTTCAACCGATATAAAGGATTAGTCAAATATTGGTTAACATTTAACGAAATTAATATGATTTTACATGCACCATTTATGGGAGCAGGTCTATACTTTGAAGAAGGCGAAAACAAAGAACAAGTGAAATACCAAGCGGCCCATCATGAACTACTAGCAAGTGCAATTGCGACAAAAATTGCTCATGAGGTAGATCCTGAAAACCAAGTAGGTTGTATGTTAGCGGCTGGTTCCAACTACGCTTATACTTGTAAACCAGAAGATGTTTTCGCTGCTCGACAAGCAGATCGTGAAAATTATTTCTTTATTGATGTCCAATCACGTGGGGAATACCCTGCGTATGCTTTAAAAGAAATGGCACGTAAAGGTATTCAAATTGAAATGGAAGAAGGCGACGAAGAACTTTTAAAAGAACATACGGTGGACTTCATTTCGTTCTCTTATTATTCTTCTCGTGTCACATCAACAGATCCAGAAATTAATGAGCAAACAGCTGGTAACATCTTTGCCTCTGTGAAAAATCCTTATTTAAAAGCCAGTGAATGGGGTTGGCAAATTGATCCACTTGGTTTGAGAATTACGATGAATGACTTATATGATCGTTATCAAAAACCACTATTCATTGTTGAAAATGGCTTAGGAGCGGTAGATACACCAGACGAAAATGGTTATGTAGTCGATGATTATCGTATCGATTATTTGGCGGCGCATATTCAAGCGATGAAAGATGCCGTTGAACAAGATGGTGTCGACTTGTTAGGCTATACGACTTGGGGCTGTATTGATTTAGTATCAGCTGGAACAGGTGAAATGAAAAAACGCTATGGCTTTATCTATGTGGATCGCGATAACGAAGGAAATGGTACGTTAAAACGAAGCAAGAAGAAATCGTTTGATTGGTACAAAAAAGTAATCGCAACAAATGGTGAAGATTTAAGTAATTAATAAAATTAGCAACTATTAAAGGGCGTTTGACGTTGGTAGAAAAAACAAGGACTCTTCTGCCAGTGTCAATTCCCTTGATGGTTTCTTTGTGATGCCTAAAAACAGAGGGAAAGAGGGATTTTATGGGATTTCCAGAAAATTTTTTATGGGGCGGTGCAACAGCTGCTAACCAATATGAAGGTGGCTACCTTTCAGGAGGCAAAGGTCTGAGTACATTAGATGCAATTACTGGTGGTAGTCAAACAGAACCGCGACGGATTACGTATTTAACTAAAGAGGGCCAAAAAGCTTCGTGTACGCGCGATCAAGCATTACCCGAAGGAGCGATTGGTTATATCGATGAAGAGTTATACTACCCTAGTCATGTAGCGACGGACTTTTACCATCATTACGAAGAAGATATCGCCTTATTTGCAGAAATGGGTTTCAAATGTTTTCGGCTGTCTATCGCCTGGAGCCGGATTTGCCCAAATGGAACAAAAGAGATTAATGAAGAAGGCTTAGCCTTTTATGATAAAGTTTTTGATGCTTTGCTGCGCAATGGAATTGAGCCCGTTGTGACGATTAACCATTTTGATATTCCGATGTATTTGGCCGATGAATATGATGGTTGGAAAAATCGTGAAGTGATTGATTTCTTTGTTTTCTTTTGCGAAACCATTTTTACGCGTTATCAGGATAAAGTGAAGTATTGGATGACTTTTAATGAAATTAATTTTTTAAGAAGTTGGACGCAAATTGGGATTCACAATAATGATAAACAAAGTAAATATCAAGCAGCGCATCATCTATTTGTAGCAAGTGCGAAAGCAGTTGAATTAGGACATTCCATCAATCCAGATTTCCAGATTGGTATGATGGTGGCTTATATTCCAAGTTATCCTTTGTCCTGCAAACCTGAGGACGTGATGGCAGCTGTTCAATTTAACCGAGAGCAAGAATTTTATATGGATGTCCAGGCTAAGGGCTATTATCCAGCGCATAAGCTCAAAGAATTTGAGCGTGAAGGAATGACAATTCAAATGGAGTCAGAGGATTTAGCGATTATTCAAAAAGGAACAGTTGATTATATCGGGTTTAGTTATTATATGTCGACCGTTTCGACTGCTTATCCCGAAGAAGTAAAATATGTCGGAGGCAACCAAATGCCTGCGGTTAAAAATCCTTATTTGCAAGAATCTGAATGGGGCTGGGCTGTCGATCCTTTAGGGTTAAGAATTTCATTGTGTCAGTTGTCAGATCGTTACAATATGCCATTGTTTGTGGTTGAAAACGGGTTTGGCGCGGTGGACACATTGCAAGAGGATGGCTCGATTGTCGACGATTACCGCATTGATTATTTTAAACAACATATTGAAGCCATGAGAACCGCAGTAGAAGAAGACGGGGTTAACTTAATTGGTTATACGCCATGGGGTTGTATTGACTTAGTTTCAGCAGGGACTGGCGAAATGAAAAAACGTTACGGCTTTATCTATGTAGACATGGATGACGAAGGTCAGGGAACCTTGAAACGAACTAAGAAAAAATCATTTAATTGGTACAAACAAGTTATCGCTAGTAATGGTGAAAACTTAACAACTGAGTAGAAAATGAGGGGAAATAAAAAATGAAAAAACGATTGACGATTGTGGGGATGCTTTTTCTGGCCATTTTAGTAATGGTTGGTTGTGGTAAAAATCAGCAAGCAACGACAAAAGAAAAAGAGACAAAACCTGAAGAACTAACTCTTTACATTGTGCGCCATGGAAAAACCATGTTAAATACGACGGACCGCGTACAAGGATGGTCAGATGCGGTCTTAACACCAGAAGGTGAAAAAGTTGTGACAGCAACTGGGATTGGTTTGAAAGATGTTGCCTTTCAAAATGCATATAGTAGTGATAGTGGCCGCGCCTTGCAAACTGCTCAACTTATTTTAGATCAAAATAAAGCAGGCAAAGACCTTGAAGTCGTGCGGGACCCAGATTTACGTGAATTTAATTTTGGTAGCTATGAAGGGGATTTAAACAAGACAATGTGGCAGGATATTGCTGATGATCAAGGTGTTTCCTTAGAAGAATTTATGAAAAACATGACCCCTGAATCTTTTGCCAACAGTGTAGCTAAACTGGATCAACAGCGCGAGGAAAGCAAGAATAACTGGCCTGCAGAAGACTATGCTACAATTACCAAACGTTTAAAAAAAGGCTTAGATAAAATTGTTGCCACAGAATCAGCCAATCCCGGGAATGGCAATGTTTTAGTGGTCTCTCATGGCTTGAGTATTTCAGCGTTGTTAGCAACTTTATTTGATGATTTTAAAGTCCCAGAAGGCGGTTTAAAGAATGCTAGTATCACAACAATTCATTACAAAAATGGCGAATATACTTTGGATAAAGTCAATGATGTCAGCTACTTAGAAGCAGGCGAAAAAGAATCAAAATAATCTAAGGCATCGAGAAACAGTCTAGTTAGGAGTTGGTGGAGCAAGAAAAGGGTTGCTTCACCAACTCCTATTGTTGTGTTCTTTTTTTATTAAAGGTAGAATCAGAAAGAAGAATTTTTTCATTGGGAGGAAATGAGATGAAAAATAGAACAAAATCACGCTGGAAAAAAATTGTCCTAGGAATCGGGCTTTTTTTAGCGGTATTAGTCATCGGTCTGACTATTTTTATTAAAAATAGTACGTATCAAGCAACCGATTCAGCCTTAAAAATAAGCCAAAGTGCCACGCAAGAAAAAAACTATGATTATTATACAAACGGGCAAAAAAATGATACAGCACTGATTTTTTATCCAGGTGCATTGGTTGCGCCCGCTAGTTATAGTGAATGGGCGCAAGAAGTTGCTACGAAAGGTTATGATGTCTATGTTGTTCATTTTCCTTTGAATTTAGCGGTTCTTGCACCAAATGCTGCAGAACAAATTATAAAGGATCATCCACAACAAAACTTCGTTTTGGCTGGGCATTCTCTGGGTGGTGTGATGGCTAGTCGTTTTGTAGCGGAAAATGAGCAACGAATCAAAGGCATGATTTATTTAGCCAGCTATCCTGACGAAAAAGGTGCACTAAACAAGCAAGATCTGCCGGTTCTGTCAATAACAGCCACAAACGATGGTGTTTTAAATTGGACTAGCTACCAAAAAGCCAAACAGTTTTTGCCAAAAGATACGCAGTATGTATCTATCAAAGGTGGTAACCATGCAGGGTTTGGTAATTACGGTGTCCAAAAAGGAGACAACAAAGCGACAATTTCTAATGAGCAACAGCAAACAGAAATCAGTCAATTGATTGTAGCATGGCTACAATCACGCCCCAATAAATAATCCGATGAGCCGAAATGTTATTTTTTCGGCTCATTTTTACTGCGATAA
Organism: Enterococcus sp. AN402; assembly: GCF_040719405.1. Taxonomy (NCBI): domain Bacteria; kingdom Bacillati; phylum Bacillota; class Bacilli; order Lactobacillales; family Enterococcaceae; genus Enterococcus; species Enterococcus sp. AN402. The sequence continues at coordinate 120,202 of NZ_JBFDTM010000004.1, forward strand.
ACAGAGGGGGTTACGCCTGTTTCTTTTTTAAAAGTGGTGGCAAAATATGCTGCGGTTTGGAAGCCAACTTTTTTCGCGATTTGTTGAATCGTAAGGGGTGAATGGAGAAGCAATTCTTGGGCTTGCCTAATTCGGACACTTGTTAAATAAGCTAATGGGGTTTGTTTCGTCTGTTCCTTAAAGGTTCGCTGCAAATGAAAGGGACTACCGTGGCAGGTTTGCGCTAAATAGTCTAAACTTAAAGGTTCCGCTGAATGCCGATCAATAAATTGCTTAATTTGAGCAACCCATTCCTCGTTAGGAACGACTTGCCCGGTTGGTTGACATCTTTTACATGGACGAAAACCAAGTGTTAAAGCTTCCTGAGCCGTTTTGAAGATCAGAACGTGGTTCTTATTGGGCACACGGGAAGGGCACGAAGGACGACAAAAAATTTTAGTTGTGGTCACACCATAAAAAAAATCACCATCAAATTGCGTATTATTATTTTGAATGGCTTCCCAACGTTTCTGAGTAAGTCGATACGTTGTTTTCATTGTAAGCACACCTCCCGTTTTCTTCATTGTAAAAGAATCCCTAATAAAAACAAGTAAAAAGTGATAGGAGCGCAAGATTTTGAAAGCCAAAAGAATTATAATGAAGATAAGAAAAACACGAGAAAGAAGTGTAGAAATATGGCAAAAAAAATTTATTATGCGCAACAAGAATGGCAGAACGATCACTATTATCTTGGTGTGACAGACGCTGGACTAGCTTTTGTAGGTTCAGCCAATCAATCGATAGAAGAGCTGAAAAACTGGTACCCTCAAGCACAATTAGAAGCTTCTGAAAAGAAAACTGCGCCTTATAAAGAAGCATTAATAAGTTATCTTAACCAACATTCGACAACGTTTGCTTGCCCCATAGACATCGAAGGAACGCCCTTTCAAAAAGAAGTTTGGCAGGCGTTGCAAGAAATCCCTTATGGTGAGACAATGACCTATCAAGAAATTTCAGAAAAAATTGGGCGTCCACGTGCGGTTCGAGCAGTTGGCACAGCGATTGGGAAAAATCCTTTATTAATGGTCATTCCTTGCCATCGAGTCATCGGCAGCAAGGGACAATTAACCGGTTACCGTGGTGGTTTAGCAATGAAACAAGCATTATTAACATTTGAACAGTCTTAAAAGGAGGCGGCGATGAACAACTATCAATGGTATACAGAACAATGGGGAAAACCTACAAGAGAGGATGATTTGCTGTTTTTATTGTTGACGGTGGGTGTTTTTCAAGTTGGTTTAAGTTGGAAAGCAGCCGCAGGGAAAAAAGTAGCATTCATGAAAAATTTTTGCCAAATGAAGCCGGAAAAAGTTGCCGCGCTGTTGCCTGACGAAGTCGATCGAATAGTAGCTGATCCAGATATGATTCGCAATCGGCGCAAAATTGAAGCAACCATTAAAAATGCGCAAGCAATTTTAAAAGTACAAGAAGAATTTGGCAGTTTTGCCAATTATCTATGGCAATTTGTAAAAAACGTCCCCGTTTTATCTATTTATGAAGAAGCATACCAAGTCCCGCGCACACAGCTTTTGTCAGATAACGTAGCAAAAGACTTAAAAAAAAGAGGATTTTCTTTTGTAGGTCCGATTGTCACCAATATGTTTCTGAAAGCTAGCGGGATTATCCAGGTGGAAATTTTAAATCCAGAATAAAGGAGTGTTAGGATGTTTGAAAATGAATCTCTTAGTTTTGAAGAACAAACAATTATTCAAGCAGCAGCGCGTTATGTTCAACAAGAATTAGCCAACGAAGCAAGTGGCCATGACTGGTGGCATATTTATCGAGTGACACAATTAGCAAAAACAATTGCAGAGAAAGAACAAGCAAATTTATTTTTATGTATATTAACAGCATTGTTACATGATATTGGCGATGAAAAATTTAACGAAAGTGAAGAGGCTGGCTTACTAAAGGTGCAACAATGGTTGGAAGCAAATAACGTATCAACAGAGCAAACGAATCACATCCTTTCCATTATTGCTAATATGTCCTTTAAAGGAGGAAATACTGGGAAAACAGTTACTACATTAGAAGGAAAAGTGGTCCAGGATGCGGATCGACTAGATGCCATCGGCGCAATTGGAATTGCACGGGTGATGGCTTATTCGGGAAATAAAGGCCGTTTAATTCACGATCCTCACAAACAACCTCGTGAACAGTTAACCCAAGAAGAATACCGGAATGGGGAAGATACTGCTATTATGCATTTTTATGAGAAACTTTTAAAGTTAAAGGAACAAATCAATACAAATTATGGTCGCTTATTGGCGGAAAAGCGTCATCAATTTATGGAACTTTATCTGGAGGAATTTTATCAAGAGTGGGATGGACACCGATAAATGAGGGCCAACTAAAACAGTCAGTACATTTCTTTTTGAATTTTAAGAGAACTCTTTTTTACAAATACCTCAGAAGTGGTAAAATGATGGATGAATAAACGGGTGGTTTATCTTAGTTTTACGTTACATATAGGAGGTAATTATGGAGACAAAAAAATCGAGTGGCATGTTTGCAGTTATTGCCGCACTGATTGCGAATATTTTAGTAGCGATTAGTAAATTTGTTGGTTTTGCTTTAAGTGGTAGTACCGCTATGATGAATGAAAGTATCCACAGTGTCGTGGACTGTAGTAATCAGGTGTTATTACTTTTTGGGAATAAGCGCGCTTCTCGTGGACAAAGTGCGTTACATCAATTTGGAGAAGGCCGTGCAAAATACTTTTTTAGTACAATTGTTGCAACGATGCTCTTTTTTGGTGGGGGCGCGTTAGGCGTAATGGAGGCTATTCAGAAGTTACTGCATCCCTCTCATGAAGTAGAAAATGTGGCTATTGTCATTGGTATTTTAATTTTTGGTTTGCTTGTGGAAGGTAGCTCTTTGCGTGTAGCGATGAAAGAAATCAAAGAATTGAATACAGAGAAGTTATCGCTCTTAAAATTTTTGCGAGAAAGTCGTCACAGTGAAATTTTAATTATTTTTACGGAAGACTTTTGTGCGGTTATTGGTTTGTGTTTAGCTTTGGTGGGAACCCTTTTAACAATGGTAACTGGGATTGCTGCATTTGATGCTATCAGTGGTTTACTGATTGGTTTACTATTAATGTGTGCAGCCATTTTCTTAGCGAAAGAATTTTATAGTTTGATTATAGGAGAAAGTGTGACCGCTACAGATTTAGCAAAAATTAAAACCGCATTTGATCGGGCGGATGTTGAAAAACTAATTGATGTAAAAACCGTTCATTTAGGCCCAACTGAAATTTTAGTAGCGGCAAAAATTGATGTGGTAGAACCAATGGAAGAAGATGCACCTGATGTTGTGAATGCGATTGAACGAGATATTCGTAGTAAAATGCCTGATAAAAAAATCTATATCTATATTGAAGTTGACGATTATGATGTGAATTACGTTCGTAAATAACAAATGAAAGAATAACTTTAAAAAACAATATGGGGGAAGAAACGATGCAAGAGGCAATTATAACAAGTACAGTAGATTTAACCAGTGGTGGTTGTAACGCCTGTGGTTTAGTGGAAGATACCGTCTACACATTAGCAATGAATGGAGTGGATATTCCGTTAGATGGCTTGACTGTTGCTCATCTAGTTTCTGCTATTGTTGCCAGAAATGGATTTAAACAGGAGCTGCAAATGGATATGCTAGATGACGAATATATCCTTTATCGAAAAGAAGACACAACAGTAACCTTTAAAGAAGCGTACAATCATTTAAGCTACGATAACGGTTCTGAAAAAATCCAATCTAAAAATAAACTGGAAGATTTACCAAAACTTTTTGAACAAGTTAATCAAATCCTAACAACTGTTTTTGGAATTGGAACTGTCAATTTTATTATAGAATAAAGTACAAAATAGAACAGAAATTGGACAATCAATGAGTGAAAGAGATCGTCCAATCTCTGTTTTTTAATGTATAAATAGAAAATAAAAACAAAAAATGATTAAGTTAAGTGAACGCCTTTATCGACATAAATGATGTCACCGACCACGCCACTAGCTAGGTCACTGACTAAAAAGGCACAAGTGTTTCCGACTTCTTCAATGGTTACACCTGTTTTATCTGGTGTCCGCTCATTAGAAATACTAATCAATTGATCGTAGTCTTTTACACCAGTCACAGCCAATGTTTTAATCGCTCCTGCGGAGATTCCGTTGACACGAATTTTATCTGCAGCTAATTCAAAAGCTAAATATTTCACGGCAGTTTCTAAAGAAGCTTTAGCAATCCCCATCATATTGTAGTTAGGAATCGCACGTTCGGAACCTAAATACGTCAATGTGACAATTCCTGAACCAGGATTTAACAAAGGTTTCGCATAATGAGTAACTGCTAAAAGAGAGTAGCTACTAATATCTTGTGCTAATAGGAAACCATCACGAGTGATGTCACTAACGTTTCCAGACAATTCTTCTTTTTTGGCAAAAGCAATCGCATGGACTAGTCCATCGATCGTGCCCACTTCATTTTTAATTGTTTCAAAGGCTGCTTGAATGGACGCATCAGAAGCAACATCGCATTCCACCAACAAATCATTTTCATCTGCTAATTTAACCACTTGCTTTTTCATGCGTTCGTTTTGATACGTATAAATAACATTGGCCCCTTGATCTTTTAATGCTTTTGCACAGCCCCAAGCAATACTTTTTTTGTTGGCAACACCCATTACGACGACATTCTTATTTTGTAAAAACATATAAAATCTCCTTTAATAAAAAATTTTTGTTGATAGAATAGGCTTTTCTTCATCAAAATGTAAAAGTTACATTTATTGAGTTGACGAATAAAATTTCAACTGGTATTATCTGTGTGAGAATGATAACAAAATCTTCTCAATTTTCTAATCTTGAAAAAAACAGACATTTTTCCTGATGTCTGAATTATTAACCAAAATACTTTGAAAGTCAAACTATTTTTCTTATTTTTTAAGAAAAAGTGCTGGAAACCGCATGAAATAATAGTTTGATAATCAAAATAAACTCGGAGGTACAGTATGAAAAGAGTGGTCATAACCGGCATGGGTGCCGTAACACCATTAGGCAATACCGTAAAAGAATTTTGGCATAATCTAGTGGATGGCAAGCTAGGAATTGGCAAAATTACTAAATTTGATTCTGAAGATACTGGGGTGGCTTTGGCTGGTGAAGTGAAAGAGTTTGACCCAAGTGCTGTTTTAGAACGCAAAGAGCAAAAAAGAATGGACTTATTTTCTCAATATGGCTTGGTCGCTGCTTTAGAAGCGTGGGAAATGAGTGGTTTAACAGAAGCAACGATTGACCCGACTCGTTTAGGTGTGATTGTCGGTAGTGGGATTGGCGGGATGACTACCTTACAAGACCAAGTACGGGTAATGGATAAAAAAGGCGCAAAACGCGTAACACCATTTTTCGTGCCCATGGTAATTGCTAATATGGCAGCGGGAAATATTTCGATTCGTTTAGGTGCAAAAGGACCTTCTCAAACTATCGTGACTGCTTGTGCTTCTGCGACGAATGCGATTGGTGAAGCTTTTCGCACGATTAAATATGGTTTAGCGGACATGATGGTAACTGGGGGGACAGAAGCCACAGTATGTGAAATTGGGATTGCAGGCTTTGCAGCATTGAATGCTTTAAATACAACAGAAGATGCGACTCGGGCTTCGATTCCTTTTGATAAAGAACGAAAAGGTTTTGTGATGGGTGAAGGCGCAGGAATGCTGGTTTTAGAAGAACTCGAGCATGCACAGAAACGTGGCGCAACTATCTACGGCGAAATTGTTGGCTATGGCAGCAACTGTGATGCTAGCCACATGACCGCTCCTTTAAAAGACGGTAGTGGCGCGGCGGCTGCGATGGAAATGGCGATTGCAGAAGCAGGGATTACACCGGAACAAATTGGGTATATCAATGCTCATGGTACGTCAACCCCAGCGAATGACGCTGCGGAAACAACGGCCATCAAACGTGTCTTTGGTGAGCGAGCATCGCAAATTCCAATTTCAAGTACAAAGAGTATGACTGGACATTTATTGGGCGCGGCTGGCGGTATCGAAGCGATCGCTTGTGTACAAACATTGCAAGAAGGAAAAGCTCATCCGACAGTAGGCTACCAAGTTGCTGATCCAGATTGTGATTTAGATTATGTCACAGAAGGTGCACGTGACATTACAGCGGACTATACAATTAGTAATTCGTTTGGCTTTGGTGGCCATAATGGTGTAATTTGCTTGAAGAAATGGGAGGAAAACTAGTATGAAAAAAGTAATGACTGCAACAGAAATTATGGAAATGATTCCTAATCGCTATCCGATTTGTTATATTGATTATGTGGATGAAATTATTCCAAATGAAAAGATTATTGCAACAAAAAATGTGACAATTAACGAAGAATTTTTCCAAGGACATTTCCCTGGAAATCCAACAATGCCAGGCGTTTTGATTATTGAAGCATTGGCACAAGTAGGTTCGATTTTAATCTTAAAAATGGATCAATTTGAAGGTGAAACAGCCTATATTGGCGGTATCAACAAAGCCAAATTCCGTCAAAAAGTGGTCCCTGGTGATGTCTTGAAATTACATTTTGAAATCGTCAAATTACGTGACTTTGTTGGCATTGGCAAAGCGACTGCTTACGTGGAAGATAAAAAGGTCTGCGAATGTGAATTGACGTTTATTGTGGGACGATAAGAATCAATCAATTTTGGATACGTTAGTTTCCCTAAGAAAAGGAATAAGTCACAATGGCTTATTCCTTTTTAAATTTATATAAATAACACTAACGCAAAAAAACATGCTATAATCATAAAAAGCTTACGTGAAGGTGGTAAGCTTATGAGTAAAACAATTTACAGGAGGGTTTTTCTTTTGGATATTTCAGTAGAGTTTTCGGGACATAAATTGGCGAATGTGTTAATGAACGCATCAGGCATTCATTGTATGACAATTAAGGAAATGGATGAGTTAGCGGCTTCTCAAGCAGGTGCTTTTGTCGCTAAGACAGCAACACCTAATCCTCGTCAGGGCAATGAGGAGCCTCGGTATTTTGATACACCATTAGGAAGTATTAACTCAATGGGCTTGCCTAATTTAGGGATTGATTATTATTTAGATTATCAGATTGCACGTCAAAAGGAATTTCCTGAGGAGTTACGCTTTTTATCTGTATCTGGTATGAATTATGAGGAAAATATCGCTATTTTAAAAAAAGTGCAAGAAAGTGAATACACAGGAGTGACAGAATTTAATTTGTCTTGTCCCAATTTGCCTGGTAAACCGCAAATTGCTTATGATTTTGAATTAACAGAAAAGCTTTTAACAGAAGTTTTCCAATTTTTTACTAAACCATTAGGTGTAAAATTACCCCCATTTTTTGATATTGCACATTTTGACGCAATGGCTGAAATTTTAAATAAATTCCCTTTAGTATACGTGAATAGTATTAATAGCATCGGTAATGGTTTATATATTGACAGTGACAAGGAAGAAGTAGTCATTAAACCAAAAGGAGGCTTCGGTGGACTGGGCGGCGAATATGTCAAACCAACAGCGTTAGCCAATGTTCGTGCGTTTGCGCAACGTTTGAAACCAGAAATCAAAATTATTGGAACGGGCGGTATTACATGTGGAAAAGATGTTTTTGAGCATCTTTTATGTGGTGCGACATTAGTACAAGTTGGCACACAATTGCATCAAGAAGGTCCACAAGTTTTTGAACGTCTAGCCAAAGAATTACAAGAAATCATGGCAGCAAAAGGTTATGAAAGTATTGAAGAATTTCGTGGGAAATTGAAAGAGATGTAACAAAAAAACCGTCAAGAAATTTTCTTGACGGTTTTTTGTTATTTCACAGCCTTAACATTTTCCATAAAGGCTTCCAAATATTCAGGTTGTGTTAATTGTTGGTTACAGGTGTCGCTATCATGGCAAATGTAATTGCCTTTTTTCGTGTAGGTTCCGTCGCCGCCTGATTTGGTGGTAGCTAGGAACATAGACACATTCGTGATTGTTTGACAGATGGAGCAAACACCTTTAACAATGGTGGGTGAAAGGGTGCCGTGGACGCCGATTAATTTATTTTCTCGATAAGCTAAGATAAATTTTTTCTGAGTCCCAGCGTCGTTCCAACCGACATAGGTATTGTTCCGTAAATCCATGTTTTCCCACTCAGGAATCTTTAACTTTTTCACTTTGCGAAAGACTTTCGTGACTTGTGGTGTTGAAGGTTCTTTAAAGGGCAACACGGTTTCTTTTAATTCATCTAAATATTTTTCAGCACGTGCGCGTGTTAAACGACGATCCATCACTTTGTCCAACAAAATCGTAACAGCAGGGTGTTCTTCTGGAAATAACCCATTGATTTTTTCGACACATAGGGCCTGGACAGTTTTGACAGTCGTAGCATCGTTAACAGACGTATAGGTATTTAGTAACACAGCGACTTGTTCTTTAATTATGTTAAATTGGTAAGGTTGAATAGTTGGGTTCATGATTTTAAATTCCTTTCAAATAGACCGAGTACATACGCTGAAAGGCAATTTGTCTCACCAACGTATGTTTAGTGACAGACAACCTCATGTGTTTTTGATAAAGATAGCGTTTGACGTATCATATCATCACCCCCTTTAATGATTGATTTTTTCTATGTAAAAAGTGAAAATAATTGATGAAAGCTTGGTAATTCTAACGCAATTCAAGAAAAAAGGCAAGTTAAACTCGTTTTATTTCCCAATTCAATGTCTGGGGAGTGATAAACTTCTAAAAAAGATACGTGATTTCCTAGATTAATCCTAGGTTATTTGCTACAATAATGAAGAATTAACCAGAGAAAAGGAGAAATTACAATGATTGCAGCAAGCGATTTAAAAGCCGGTATGACTTTTGAGCAAGACGGCAAATTAATTAAAGTAATGGAAGCTAGCCACCACAAACCAGGTAAAGGTAACACGGTTATGCGTATGAAATTAAAAGATGTTCGTACGGGTTCAACAACAGATACAACAATGCGCCCAGATGAAAAAGTGAAAAAAGCGCACATCGATACAAAACCGGTTCAATATTTATACAGCCAAGATGATATGGCTATTTTCATGGATTTAGAAACATATGAACAATATGAAGTACCAACTGCTTTAATTGAAGAAGAATTAAAATATTTATTAGAAAATATGGAAGTAAAAATTCAATTTTATGGTGAAGAAGTCATTGGTTTAACTTTACCAACAACGGTAATCTTACGTGTTGCTGAAACGCAACCTTCAATCAAAGGCGCAACAGTAACTGGTTCTGGTAAACCTGCTACAATGGAAACAGGATTAGTTGTTAACGTTCCAGATTTTGTTGAAGCAGACGAATTATTAGAAATCAATACTGCGGAAGGTACGTATTTAAAACGTGCTAAATAAGTACCAAAAAAAACAGAAGGCTAGCCTTCTGTTTTTTTTTGGTCTATTAATTCTTTTACCTATAAGAAAACCATTGGTGTGATAGGAAATAGCAATCGTTAGAATCGTTGACACTAGAAAATGGGAAATGGTATAGTTTGGTCAACACATGACGAAGGAGGAAATCAACCATGACGAAAAAACAAGCTAGCTCTTTTTTAGAAACGGAAAGCTGTTGTTGTATGGTGCAAAATAGTGCAGCATACTCTTTTGTGATGGGGAAAACCTCCGTTATTTCTGAAAAATTGCCTAACACGATTCCTCTCTGAATCTAGACAACCAGAAATAAACAAAAAAGGTGCTGATGCGATCAGCACCTTTTTGTTTTATGTACATGTATTAGAAGGAGGAATTCGCTATGATTGTTCAGTCAATTTTAGACACAATCGGAGCAACACCATTATTTGAATTTACAAGTGAACAATATCCTATGCCAGAAGGCACTAAAATTTATGCGAAACTAGAATATTTGAATCCAGGTGGCAGCGTCAAAGATCGGCTTGGTGTGCATCTTCTCAAAGAAGCAATGAAAACGGGAAAGATAAATCAAGCCACAACAATTATTGAACCGACAGCGGGGAATACAGGGATTGGACTTGCATTAGCTGCCAGTCAACTGGGCCTCAAGACAATCTTTGTTGTGCCAGAAAAATTTAGTCAGGAAAAACAACAGCTGATGCAAGCGTTAGGTGCTAAAATTGTCCCTTCGCCAACAGAGCAAGGGATTGTCGGAGCGATAACTAGTGCTCAAGACTTAGCCAAGGAAATTCCTAATAGTTACGTGCCATTACAATTTGAAAATCCGGATAATCCTGCTGCTTACTACGAAGGATTAGGACCTGAAATTGTTCAAGACCTAGGCGGGAAGATTACTAGCTTTGTCGCAGGTTTAGGCAGTGGTGGAACGTTTGCAGGTGTTGGCAGATATCTCAAAGAACAAAATAGTAAGACGCAATTATGGGGTGTGGAGCCAGAAGGTTCGATTTTAAATGGCGGACCTGCACACGGACATGAAATCGAAGGCATTGGCGTGGAGTTCGTGCCGCCTTTTCTTAAACAGATTCCTGTGGACGGCTTTTATACCATTTCAGACGAGGATGGTTTTTTCTGGGTCAAACAATTAGCCAAGAAAAGCGCTTTGCTGGTGGGAAGCTCCAGCGGCGCAGCGTTTGCGGCGGCATTAAGAGAGGCGCGCCGCTTACCAGCAGGCAGCACAATTGTAACTATTTTTCCTGACGGTAGTGACCGTTATTTATCAAAAAATATTTATTCTTAGGAGGAAAACTTTTATGAAATTCAATACCAAATTAATTCATGGCGGCATTAGCAAAGACACAACAACAGGTGCAGTGAGTGTTCCTATTTATCAAACGTCAACCTTTGAACAAAATGGCGTGGGCCAGCCAAAAGAATATGAATATTCTCGTTCAGGTAATCCCACACGTCACGCGTTAGAAACCTTAATCGCTGAGTTAGAAGGTGGGAGCCATGGCTTTGCGTTTAGCTCAGGCTTAGCTGGTATCCATGCAATCATTTCTATGTTTGGACCCGAAGATCATATTTTATTAGGTGATGATGTCTATGGGGGCAGTTTCCGTTTATTGGATAAAGTATTTGTAGCAAATGGGTTAAGCTACACGATTGTAAACGCCAGCGACTTATCAACAATTGAAGCCGCAATTCAGCCAAATACAAAAGCCTTGTTTTTGGAAACACCAAGTAATCCACTGTTAAAAATTACAGATATTGAAGCGGCAGCTAAGCTTGCTAAAAAACATCAGTTGTTAACTATTGTCGATAATACATTTGCGACGCCTTATTTTCAACGGCCGTTAGCGTTAGGTGCTGATATTGTGGTTCACAGCGGGACAAAATATTTAGGGGGCCATAGTGATGTAGTCTCTGGTTTAGTCGTAACGAATCATCCAGAAAGCGCAGAAAAGATTGCCTTTTTACAAAATGCGATTGGTGCTGTTTTAGGACCACATGATAGTTGGCTGGTCCAACGTAGTTTAAAAACATTAGGCGTCCGGATGGCAGCGCATGCCCAAAATGCTCAAAAAATCGCAGAATTTTTAGAAGCGCATCCAGCGGTAGCAACGGTGTATTATCCAGGACTAGCGAGTCATCCTGGTCACGAAATTGCACAAAAACAGATGTCGGGGTTTAGTGGTATGATTTCTTTTGAATTAGCCAAGGATGAGCAAGTCGTTCCTTTCGTAGAAGCGTTGGAAATTTTTACTTTAGCGGAAAGTTTAGGTGGCGTAGAAAGTTTAATTGAAGTACCTGCCATTATGACTCACGCATCTATTCCCAAAGAAAATCGTGAAGCTGTGGGAATTAAAGATGGACTCATTCGTTTATCTGTAGGAATTGAAGCAGTCGAAGATTTATTGGCTGATTTAGAAAAGGGATTACAAGCATAAACAAAAGGCCCTCGTCTTTAGACGAAGGCCTTTTGTTTATAATTCTTCTCCATTCGTAGCAATCACTTGTTGATACCAAGCAAACGATTTTTTCTTTCGCCGTTCCAACGTTCCGTGACCATCGTTGTCCTTATCTACATAAATGAAGCCATACCTTTTCTTCATTTCGCCTGTACTAGCGCTCACTAAATCGATGAATCCCCAAGGTGTATAGCCCATCAAATCAATGCCGTCATACGCAACGGCTTCTTTCATCATCTCAATATGTTCACGTAAATAAGCGATTCGGTAAGTGTCGTTAATCGTTCCGTCTGGTTCTAGCTCATCAATAGCACCAAAGCCATTTTCGACAATAAAAAGTGGTAATTCATACCGATCATTGAACCAATTCATTGCATAGCGTAAGCCCATAGGATCGATTTGCCAACCCCAATCAGATGTTGCTACATAAGGATTTCGCACCAAGTCTTTTGCTTCATTGTAGTCAAAAGTAGGGGCCTTTTCTGCACCTTTCACAGCAAACGACATGTAATAGCTAAAGCCAATATAATCAACACAGCCATTAGCCAAATCAGTTAAATCTTCTTCTGTGACATCTAATGAAATGTTTTTTCGTTTCAAATAGCATTGAATTGCACTTGGATAATGACCGCGGACATGAACATCGGTAAACCAATAACGTTTTTGCATTGCGCTAACACTCATCATCATATCCTCAGGATTACAAGAATAAGGATAAATAGGCACCATCGCAATCATACAGCCAATTTGGAAGTCGGGATTGATAGCGTGGCCAATTTTCACTGCACGTGCGCTAGCGACTAGTTCATAATGAGCAGCCTGATACATAATTGCTTCGCGGTCTTCTCCTTCCTGGTAAGCAATACCAGAGTTAGTAAAAGGTGCAAAATCTTCTTCATAATTGGCTTGGTTGTTAATTTCATTAAAGGTCATCCAATATTTGACTTTTTTCTGGTAACGAGTGAAACAGACTTCAGCAAATTTGACAAAAAAATCAATGACCTGGCGATTGCGAAAGCCGCCATATTTTGTGACTAAATGATAAGGCATTTCAAAGTGAGACAGTGTCACGACTGGCTCAATGCCATTTTTCAAACACTCGTCAAAAAGTGCATCATAAAAACGAAGGCCTTCTTCATTGGGCGTTTCTTCATCTCCGTTAGGAAAAATTCGTGTCCAAGCAATAGAGGTTCGGAAACAATTTAAACCAAGTTCTTTGAATAGTTGAATATCTTCTTGATAGCGATGGTAAAAATCAATCGCTTCATGGTTAGGATAGTGTTCATCTGGTAAAACGCCTGCGGTAATTTTACGAGGGACGCCATGTGCACCGGCAGTCATTACATCCGCCACGCTCACCCCTTTACCGCCTTGGTCCCAGCCTCCTTCTAATTGATGAGCAGCGACAGCGCCGCCCCAAAGAAAATCATTTTTCAAAATTGACATATCGTTTCAGTCCTTTGTTCAAATTTTTATACGTTTTGTGCTTCGACTTTTTCAAGGGTTTCTTCAGTAATTGGTTGATTGGTTTCTTCTGCGTAATTAAGTGCATCCATTTTTTTAGCAAACGGTAAATAGATAAAGAAACTCATCGTCAGTACTACTACTTGAAGCAACGCTGCTTGCCAACCACCAACTAAAAGTCCAGAAATGATTGGAGGAGTAGTCCAGGGAACTTGTACCGCAGTAAAGAGAGGAACCAGTCCTGTGTACAAGGCAAAATATGTCACAACAGAAGAAACAATCGGTGTGATAATGAACGGCACAGCCATGATTGGGTTCATCACGATAGGTGTAGCAAAGACAATTGGCTCGTTAATATTGAAAACAGCTGGCCCAATTGAAAGCCGACCTAATTGCTTAAACTGAGCTGATTTGGCAAAGAAAACCATGAACACGACTAACCCGATTGTCATGCCCGCACCAGTGACCGTTAAAAATTGATCTAAAAATTGTTGTGTAACAATATGGCCACCATTAGCCAGTGTTAAGTCTTTTCCTGATTTCAAAATTTCGGTATTTTCTAAAGAGTTTGCTTGTAAAATAGGGCCCATGATACCGCCAACGATTGTTGACCCGTGAACACCGAAAAACCAAAAGAGCGGAATGACAAAACCTAATAGTAATGCGCCACCTAGTGAATCTGTGACTCCTTGAAGTGGTGATTGTAGCACTTCGTAAATAAAGTCAAAGAATGTCGTATTGAAGACTTTATCTAGAAGAATGAAAATTAGCATTGCACCAGTTACAATGACGCTGGCAGGAATTAACGCAGTAAAGGAATTGGCCACATTTTCTGGTACAGCTTCTGGTAATTTGATACGGATATCATGACGTAAAAACCAACTATATACAACGCCGACTAACAAACCAACAATAATAGCTGTAATCATCCCTTTGCCAGCTGTCCAATCTTTGTTGATGACATTGCCAACTACTGCGCCAGAAACCGCATCTTTGACTTCAGATGACATAAACAAAATGAAAACCACCATGGCAATCATGCCCGCTGGGAGTCCTTCAAATCCCTCGCTTTTTACATACGAGTAGGCAATACCGATGACCGCAAATAACGACATAATCGCAAAAGATGCACCATATGCTTGATTGAAATAAACAGCCAGACCGCTTGCGTTAACCCATTCAGAAATAGCTGTAACTGGGAAATTCGCTAATAGAAGAAACACTGAACCAACAATGGTAAAAGGCATCGTGTAAAGCATCCCGTTCCGTAAGGCAGTAATTGCTTTGGTATTGACGAATTTTAGTACTGGAGGTAATAATTTCTCGTTAATCCATTCGTTCATAAAAATCTCTCCTTTGAAGAATAATATAAATGCAAATGTATCCGTTTACATATTTACTATATAAGGTTATTTGAAGAAAAAATAGACTTTTGCTTGAATGAGAAACATGTACCAAGAAAAAAAACAAAAAAGCTCATGCTGTTTTAGACAGCATGAGCTTTTGTGAAAAGCAACTAGGAAGGTGTTTCATCTAGTTCCTTTAAAAGTTGACTTGCTTGATGAGCTAGGAGTTCAATTAAAGCAATGACAGGGATTTGAGTGGTTGTATTGACTGACTTATCTGCAAATGGAGAACGTTCGTCGGGCATATAATAGGAGATGTTGTAGTCAGCCAAGCGGGCAATAGTTGAATGTTGATTGTTGGTAATGCTTAGCACTTTGGCACCAGCTGTTTTAAAATCGGTCATTTGTTTAATCATTTCATTGGTTTCCCCAGATACAGACAGAATCAAGGCTAATGTATTTTCAAATCCGCGCTTGGGGATAGGCGTAAAGGGATCAGCAATACTGTAAGAATTGATATTTAAGTTGGCAAAATAACGACTGCCATAACTACCTAAAATTCCGCTAGTACCAATGCCAGTAAAGGCAACGTGACGTGCTTGAACAATCATTTGGATTGCTGGACGAAGCATTTCGTAATAGGTTTCTTGGTTTAATTTTTTCAAAAAAGCATCGACGTGAACCGTGGCATCATAAAAATTTTCAAACGTTTGTGTTTGTTTGGCTTCTTCTTTCACTGCATATTTTAATTCGGAAAAACCAGCATAGCCCATTTTGTTACAAAATCGTAGAATCGTTGAGGTGGAGACATGACAGGAAGTAGCCAGTTGGCGAATGGTCTGTTGAGGGATTTGGTGCAGGTGTTCCAATACATAATGGTAAACGAGCATTTCTAATTCATTCAAGGTCTGAACCTTCTCTAAATCAAACAAAGTAATCCTCCTTTATATAAAAACTGAATATGTTATTTTTTTGTGTAAATCAAATAAACCAATTCTTATTTTTCTTGAAAAAAATGTAAAATAACTCAATAAAAAGTTTCTTATTTCCTATTTTACAAAAAGTAGCCCAATTATCCTAGTTTTTCTCTTTTTTCTTTTAAAAATAACAATGCGCACCCCTAGAGTTTTTTGAGAAAACAAGCTAAAATAGATAAGAAGAGAAAAGGAGGCGTTGATGTGGCACGGGAAGTAATTTTATTTATTGCAGCGAGTATTGATGGTTTCATTGCGGACAAAGCGGGCGGTGTTGCTTGGTTAGAAGAGAATATTCGTGGCGATGAAGAAGATCGTAGTTACGATGAAATGTATGAAAAAATAGACACTGTGGTAATGGGGCGGACTACTTATGATCAAGTGACACAAGAATTGTCCCCAGATGTGTATTTTTATGAAGACAAGCATTCTTATATCATTACCTCTCATCCAGAACCATCAACTGCTTCAAGAACTTTTACCAAGGAAGATCCCGTCACATTAATTCGTCGTCTCAAAGAAGAAGACGGCGCGGGAATTTGGATTGTTGGAGGCCCGAAAGTGGTTCAACCGCTTCTGGCAGCTGATTTAATTGATACCTTCATTTTGACGACAATACCACTGTTTCTGGGTGAGGGCATTGCTCTATACGAGACAATGGCTCAATCAATCCCAGTTCGTTTAAAACAGGTTTATCAAAAAAATGAGTTGGTTTATTCGATTTATCAACGTGAAAACAAAAATTAAAAAATAATTATTCGGTTGGGCAAGTTGCTTTCAAGGTTTTGAGTTTCTCATAGGGCGAGAGGAACAAAGCAACAGTTGTCTAGCCGTTTGTGTTGTTTTTGATTGACAAAGAAATGGTAGAGGAGAAAAAAATGAAACATCAGATCAAAAGAAGGTTGTATATTTCACCTGTTCAAACAATTGTCTTAGGCTTTTTTCTATTAATTGTTGTAGGCACGATCTTATTAATGATGCCTTTTTCTGCACAAGCTGGACAAAAAACGCAATGGATTGATGCTTTTTTCGTGGCAACTTCCGCCGTCTGTGTTACAGGGCTTTCGCCTTTGAATACGGCGGAACATTGGAGTCCTATCGGGCAAGTTATTATTATGATTTTGATTGAATTAGGCGGCTTAGGCTTTTTAACCGTTGCTACGATTTTCTTTAGTTTGCTGCGGAAAAAAGCGTCACTAAGTGTACGGATGTTGTATCAAGAAGCGTTAAATGTTAGTGAAGTTTCCGGAGTTTTTCGTTTAATGAAATATATTATGAAGTTTGCGGCCATTATTCAATTACTTGGAGCCTTCTTGTTGTCCTTTCAATTTGTGCCAACATTTGGGTGGAAAAAAGGGTTGTTTTTTAGTCTCTTCCATGCCGTTTCGGCATTTTGTAATGCTGGCTTTGATTTGCTAGGGGATAGTATGGTTCCTTATCAAAATTCGCCTTATCTTTTACTAGTCATTAGCTTTTTAATTATAGCTGGCGGTTTAGGATTTATTGTGTGGCGCGATATTTTTGCAATGATTAAAGGCTATAAAAATAAAATTAAGCACCGTGTTAGTATTCATACACGCCTTGCTTTAACGGTGACCGCCACCTTTTTAGTCTTAGGGACCGTTATTTTTTACATTTCAGAATATCGCCATTTTCCAGCTGACATGTCTTTTTGGCAGCGTCTTGTCAACAGTTGGTTCTTGTCGGTTACACCAAGAACGGCTGGCTTTTATTCAGTTGATTATTTGAAAATGAGTAATCCAGGCCTGATTGTCACGATTTTGTGGATGTTTATTGGTGGCACTTCAGGATCAACCGCTGGCGGCTTGAAAACCACTACGTTTGGTGTGCTATTTTTACAATTTCGTGCAATTTTTAAAGGGAAACAGCGAGTGGAATTCCATGAACGCACAATTCCTGAGCGAGTAGTGCTCCAAGCGTTTACTTTGTTCTTCTTGGCAACTTTTTTATGTGTAACTGCTTCGGTTATTCTCTCGTTTACAGAAACATTACCTTTAAAAAACGGGATTGAGTATATTGTTTTTGAAGTGATTTCTGCATTTGGAACGGTCGGTTTAACAATGGGGTTAACACCAGATTTAACTGTTTTTGGTAAACTGGTGATTATTTTTCTAATGTTCGTCGGTCGTGTGGGTGTGTACACGGTGTTATTGTCATTAATTAAGAAAGGCTTGGAAAGTCAGTCGAAAGTTCAATATCCAAAAGAATCAGTGATGATTGGTTAATAGAGAAAGAGGGAAATAGAATGGAATTTTTAGGTATTTTATGTTTGATTTTAATTACAACGACTTTAGCAGGTGTTGCTTGTAAAAGAGTAGGAATTCCTGCGGTAATTGGGCAATTGCTAGTAGGGATTGTGTTAGGTCCAGCGATGTTAAATATTGTGCATCAAGATGTGTTTGTGCATGACTTTTCAGAAATTGGTGTCATTATGCTGATGTTTATTGCTGGAATGGAATGTGAATTGGAATTATTGAAAAAATATGCGAAACCTAGTGTCATGGTCGCTATTTTGGGCATCGTTTTACCGGTTGGTTTTACTATGTTGATTGGTCAGCTGTTTGCTTTTTCTTGGAAAGAAGCTTTTTTCCTTGGGTTAGTTTTAGCAGCAACGTCGGTCAGCATTTCAGTAGAAGTATTAAGAGAGTTGAATGTTTTAAGTAGTAAAGAAGGTGCAACGATTCTTGGGGCTTCCGTCGTTGACGATATCGTGGTCGTGATTATTTTAAGTGTCGCTGTCGGCATGATTGGTGCAAGTACAGGCGGCAATACAGAAGTCAGCTTTATTGTTAAGTTAATTGAACAAGGCTTATTCTTTATTGGGATTTTCTTTTTGGTCCGCTTTATTGCTCCCTATTTACTACGTTTAAGTCAAAAAATGAACATTGGGTCGTCTGTTATTATCATGTCATTGATTATCTGTTTGGGCATGGCTTATTTGGCTGATTTAGTTGGTTTAAGTTCTGTCGTAGGTGCCTTTTTTGCAGGGATTGCTGTGGGACAAACGGATGCAAAAACAGAAATTGATTTCAATATTGAAGCTATTGGCTATGCCGTGTTTATTCCCGTCTTCTTTGCCAGCATTGGCTTATCAGTGACATTTAACACGTTAGGAAAAGATTTACCTTTTATTTTGGTAATGACGATTATGGCGATTTTAACGAAATTACTGGGCGGCGCCTGGGGAGCGAAAATGGTTGGTTTCTCCAATACAAGTTCTTTAATGGTCGGTGCTGGGATGGTTTCGCGTGGGGAAATGGCATTAATCATTGCGCAAATTGGTTACCAATCTAAATTACTTTCAGAAGCGTATTATACGAGCATGATTGTGGTAATTATCTTAACGACCTTAGTTGCACCGTTCTTATTGAAATACTTTGTTAAAAAACAAGAATCTGCGTTGCAATAAAAAAAGATGAGCAGAAGTTGTTGACAAAAAAATAAAATAGCTATATGATGAGTTCAAGATAAACGACTACGTTTGTAGTCAATAATCTTGAACTCTTTTTTTATTGATGAAGGAGGAATTTAACGAGTATGGCAAAAGATAAATTAGCGACAATTACTGATGCAGAGTGGGAAGTCATGCGGGTTATTTGGACCCAAGGCAAGACCACGAGTCGTGAAGTGCATACACTTTTAAATGAGAAAAAAGAATGGAAATCAACGACCGTCAAGACGTTACTAAGTCGTTTAACAGATAAAGGGTTAGTTGGGACGGAGAAAGCAGGCAATAAATATATTTATTATCCGCTAGTAGAAGAACGTCAGAGCGTTGAAACGGTGGCAGACGAACTTTTAGCCAAAGTGTGCAGCCGTAAAGTTGGTTCCGTGGTAGAAACAATTTTGACAGAGAGTCAGTTGAGTTATGACGATTTGGATCGATTAGAGGAACTCTTGAAAGAGAAGCGCAAGACGGCGGTTGAATCTGTCCCTTGCAACTGTATTCCTGGTCAATGCCAATGTCATTTAATTTAAAAAAGGAGTGAAAAAAATGGAAAGTAAAACGTTTGATATTGAAGGGATGAGCTGTGCTTCCTGTGCCCAAACGATTGAAAAGGCTACGGCGAAGTTACCTGGGATGGCAAAGGCAAGTGTCAATTTAGCTACGGAAAAATTAAGTGTCACGTATGATCAGACGGAAGTCACAGAAGAAGAAATTAAGGAAGCTGTGTCAGATGCTGGTTACAAGGCGATTAGCCCAGCCCAGCAACGAACGTTTGCGATTGAAGGAATGAGTTGTGCTTCCTGTGCCCAAACGATTGAAAAAGCTGTGAACCAATTATCTGGTGTTCAACAAGCGATTGTTAATTTAGCCACGGAAAAACTGGTGGTTAGTTATGACGACCATCAAGTAACGAGTGCTGAAATTATCAAAGCAGTTACGGATGCAGGTTATCAGGCGACAGAAGAAGTCGCTGCCGGTGCAACAGCGGACCAAGATCGTGAAAAGAAACAAAAACATATTGCTGAGATGTGGCAACGTTTTTGGATCTCAGCGGTGTTTACAGTGCCACTTCTTTATATTGCGATGGGACACATGGTAGGCTTACCATTGCCGGCTTTTTTGAATCCAATGACACATGCGACGACCTTTGCAATGGTTCAATTGATTTTGACGTTACCCGTTCTATATGTCGGCAGAGAATTTTTCACAGTTGGTTTTAAAGCATTATTTAAAGGGCATCCGAATATGTTTTCTTTGGTAGCTTTAGGAACCAGTGCTGCTTTTGTGTATAGTTTATATGGCACAGTCATGATATTCTTAGGAGATACAAGTTTTACAATGGCTCTTTATTATGAATCAGCGGGTGTTATTTTAACTTTAATTACATTAGGAAAATATTTCGAAGCTGTTTCAAAAGGGAAAACCTCAGATGCGATAAAAAAATTAATGGGTTTAGCACCGAAAACTGCCCATATTTTACGTGATGGCGCAGAAATTGAAGTGCCAGTTGATGCTGTTTAGTTGGATGACATTGTGATTGTTCGCCCAGGAGATAAAATCCCTGTTGATGGAGTGATTGTTTCAGGCAGTAGTTCTGTGGATGAAGCCATGTTAACGGGCGAAAGTTTGCCTGTTGAAAAGAAAGTCGGTGATGCAGTAATTGGTGCTAGCATCAATAAAAATGGCAGCTTTCAATTCAAGGCAACAAAAGTGGGAAAAGAGACGGCCCTTGCCCAAATCATTCAATTAGTGGAAGATGCGCAAGGCTCAAAAGCACCGATTGCACAATTAGCTGATAAAATTTCGGGTGTTTTTGTCCCAATCGTTATTGGTTTGGCTGTTCTTTCTGGCTTGGCTTGGTTCTTTTTAGGACAAGAGTCATGGATTTTCGCTTTGACAATTACCATTTCTGTGTTAGTGATTGCTTGTCCTTGTGCGCTCGGCTTGGCAACGCCGACTGCGATTATGGTGGGGACAGGTAAGGGCGCTGAAAATGGCGTTTTAATTAAAAGTGGGGATGCTTTAGAAACCACTCACAAAATTCAAACAATCGTGTTTGATAAAACAGGAACTATTACAGAAGGCAAACCGGTGGTTACGGATATTTTAGTTGCTGATTCAGCACTTTCAGAAGCTGAGTTACTAACATTAGCAGCTTCTGCAGAACAAGGATCAGAACATCCTCTAGGTGAAGCAATTGTGGGAGCGGCTAAAGAACGTCAATTGCCATTAGCAGAAGGAAGCGATTTTTCAGCGATTCCAGGTCATGGCATCCGTGTGACAATCAACGAACGAGTCCTACTTTTGGGCAATATAAAATTAATGAAAGAAGAGGCCATCGAGCTATCAACGTTTGTTCAACAAGCGGATCGTTTGGCAGAAGAAGGGAAAACCCCAATGTTTGTGGCAAAAGATGGTTCGTTTGCGGGTATCATTGCGGTAGCAGATACTGTGAAGGATAGCAGTCAAACAGCCATTGCACGTTTGCATAAAATGGGGATCGAAGCCGTGATGATTACGGGAGACAACAAGCGTACTGCCGAGGCGATTGCAAAACAAGTAGGTATCGATCGTGTCTTAAGTGAAGTTTTACCGGAAGATAAAGCGTTAGAAGTGAAAAAACTACAAGCAGAAGGCAAAAAAGTTGCGATGGTGGGTGACGGGATTAATGATGCACCAGCACTTGCCCAAGCAGATGTGGGGATTGCTATTGGTTCAGGCACAGATGTTGCAATGGAATCGGCCGACATTGTGCTAATGCGTAGTGATTTAATGGATGTGCCTACAGCAGTTGAATTAAGTAAAGCGACCATCAAAAACATCAAAGAAAATCTTTTCTGGGCATTTGCTTATAATACATTAGGTATTCCAGTGGCTATGGGTGTGTTACACTTATTTGGTGGACCTTTGTTAAGTCCGATGATTGCAGCAGCAGCTATGAGTTTTAGTTCAGTCTCTGTCTTACTAAACGCCTTACGCTTAAAAGGATTTAAACCTTCGACGGTGAAAAAAACTAGTGGAAGTCAAAAATAAAATTGAAAAGGATGAAGTGAAATGGAAAAAACAGTAAAAATTGATGGAATGAAATGTGATGGCTGTGTTCAAGCGGTCACTGAAAAATTTAGTGGAATTGACGGCGTAACGAATGTTGCGGTTCACTTGGCAGATCAAACAGCCGTTGTGACAGCAGATCGTGAAGTAAGCCAGGATGAATTGAATACCACGTTGGCAGATACAAAATTCAAGGTTGTCAGCGAATAACAAAAAACAGGGCCTACCATCATGAGTAGGTCCTGTTTTTTTGTTATGGAAGTTTTGCTTTGATTTCCTGATAAATCTTAGTCGTTTCTTGACCATCACGCGCAGTGTAATAATAAACTTTTTCCCGCGTTTCTATTTTCAGAATCGGATGACTTTTTGTATAAATTAGTAAATAAGCAGGTTTTCCAGCGACTTTAAATTCTCCTGTTAAGTAACTATCTGTCGCAGCACCCATTGTGCGGATGCGTTCTTGAGGTAAGTCATCAATCAAAGAAACAGCAGTGATTTGGTTAAAAGGAATTGACCTTGTTTTTGCTAATGGGGCAGATAACTCAATTTGGTTCTTTTCAATAGTTGCTTGAAAGGCATGACTAGAAAAATCATTTATAAACATTGGTACTGTGGCAAAGAACAGCACCGCAATCGTTAAAATACCAGTAGCGGCTAGAATAATTTTCCCAGCAGGCCGTCCTAGGTTAATAGATAAATTCATACCAATGCGATCAGGAACCATGATTTTGGGGTCCTTTGGATTGATATAAATCCCATACCGCCAATATTGATCATCATCCCCATAGCGATAATCGCCAGCCTGTAAAACGAATTGATCTTGTTTTTTGCGCATTGAAAATAGGTAGTAGAAGAGAAAGCCTACATAAACAAACAAAAGAATAAAATAACAAAAAGTAAGGGCCATCGCAACCGTATAATCAATGACAATTGTGAAAGTTGGTAAAATGGTTAGCGGTGCAAAAACTAAGGCGGATAAAACCATTAAAACAGACCAATGATGCCGAAATAAATCATTGATTTGCTGATTTATTTTTGAGTCACTAGTTAGCGGTTTGACAGGTAAGCGCGCAATAAAATAATAGCCGCCAATGAACAAACTTAACATCAAAACAGTAATTAAGAAAAGAATCCAGGAACCAATCGCCGTTTGCAAGGAATAAAAGCCCCCAGCAAAAGTAAGAATAATCGCAGGTAAAAACCACCAAAATGAAATAAGTTTCTGGTTTTTATTTAAAACTAATTGCGTGTCGATTAAGAGAGGACGCTTAGGTAGCAACCAGCCGTTTTGCATTTTTAAAGCGGCCATTTTGCGAATATAAACAATTTGCAGATAGTAGCCACTGCCAATAAAACTAAATAAAAGTAACAGAAAAAGGAACAATAAAATCGAATCATAAGGAATAAATAACAAAGGTAAACTAAGAACACTAAAAACGGCTGCTAGTTGAACCAAGCGTTTTTTATAACGTTTTCGGATTGCTTGAACGCTGGGATCTTGTAGTTTATCTTCTGGTAAAGTGTTTTCCAAAATAATATTTTTGTGAGGATTTGCATAAATCCCCATAGTAAATGCCATAAAAAAAGCGACAGAAACTAGGATGAAATAAAAGAATACCGCCATTATAATGCACGCCCTTTCGAATCAAAATTTTGATAAATTTTCTGAATAAGTGCTTGGATTTCTGCTTCGGATTGCTGATGTAAAAAACTTTCAGCCAACAGAAGTTCTAAACGCTCATGCAATTGCTGTTGCCAAACAGCGGTAGCAGGTAACTTTGCGGCAATTTTGGTGCCGTTACGACGGTCAGTCACAATATAACCTGATTGCTTTAACTTATTATAAGCTTTTGAAACAGTCATCATATTGACCCCGATTTCGTCCGCCAATTGTCGGATAGAAGGCAAACTTTCATTGGGAACCAGTTCACCTTTGGCAATGCCTACAATGATTTGATCAATGAGTTGCTGATAGATGGGCTGTTCGCTTTGTTCATCTATTTCTAAAAGCATCGAATCACTCCTGTCTTATTTGTGTTATCTGTATTATATATCCTAATACAAAAAGAGTTGGAAAGCAAGGAATTTAGAGTAAATGGTTGTTTCTGTTTAAAGAGAAGCATATAATGAAGAAGAACGTAAAATGAAAGGACGATGAAAATATGACAGCAATTGAACCAAAATTAACAGAGAAATTCCATCAAGATTTCTTGAACAATAATAAACAAAATGCCTTACAACGTAGTGTAGTAAAAAATGGTATCAGCGCTTCAGGTGAATCTGTACAAGGAGCCGTGAATAACGTACCCGTCTTTTCAGTCGACTTAGCTACTGGAAAAGTAGCCAATCAAAAACAAAGCGGTCGCTGCTGGATGTTTGCGGCATTAAATACATTTAGACATAGAATGTTAAATGCGTTTCAATTAAAAGATTTTGAATTATCACAAAACTATACATTTTTCTGGGATAAATATGAAAAATCAAACTATTTCTATGAAAATATTATTGCAACAGCCGATCAACCGTTGACTAGTCGTAAAGTGGCCTTTTTATTAGCGACACCACAACAAGATGGTGGGCAATGGGATATGATCGTTTCAATTTTTGATAAATATGGCGTAGTGCCTAAAACGGCAATGCCTGAAAGCAGCAACAGTTCCAATTCACGTGATTTAAACAACTATTTAAATAAAAAATTACGCAAAGATGCAACAATTTTACGTAGTTTAATTGAAAAAGGCGCTTCTGCTGAAGAAGTCCAAAAAAACAAAGAAGCAATGTTACAAGAAATTTATAATTTCTTAGCAATCTCTTTAGGAACGCCGCCAGAAACCTTTGATTTTGAATACCGTGACGAAGAAAAAAATTATCATTTGGATCAAAATCTAACACCGCAAACATTCTTTGAAAAATACGTTGGCGTTAATTTACATGATTATGTAAGTATTATTAATGCTCCTACAGAAGATAAACCCTTCAACAAAACATACACTGTTGAAATGTTAGGGAATGTTGTCGGCGGCAAAGAAGTTAAATATTTAAATGTAGAAATGGCTGCTTTCAAAAAATTAGCTGCTGCACAATTGGAACAAGGCGAATCTGTTTGGTTTGGTTGTGATGTCGGACAATCTTCAACACGTGACACAGGAATTATGGCATTAGACGTTTACGATATGAACGATCTTTTTGATATTGATTTTACGATGACTAAAGCAGAACGTTTAGACTTTGGTGAAAGCTTAATGACACACGCCATGGTTTTAACAGGTGTTGATATCGTTGATGGTCAAACAACAAAATGGAAAGTGGAAAATAGCTGGGGCGAAAAAGTCGGTGAAAATGGCTTCTTCGTTATGAGCGATGCGTGGATGGACGAGTACACTTATCAAATCGTTGTGCACAAAGATTTATTAACTGATGAACAGAAAAAAGCTTGGGAACAAGCGCCAACTGTTTTGGCACCTTGGGATCCAATGGGCGCATTAGCATAAAACAGAAAAAGAAGGCCCCCGCCGTCATGGCGGGGGCCTTCTTTTTACGTTGGGCGGCGAACTTCACGGATTTCGCCCAATGTTGTATAATCATTGCCTGCTAAACGAGCAATCGGTTGGAGTTTTTCAGGTAAAATGTACTGATGTTCTTCATCGAAAACGGCTGAATCAAAATAGAAATCGGTAATTTCTACAATGAATAAATCCGTAATAATTTGACCTTCATGGTTAGCAATAGGTACATATTGATGTAAGCGAGCTTCCATCCGAATCGGCGCGGCTTTGATTGCTGGAACAGCAACAGTCTGGCTGGCAATGGTTTCAATCCCAAATGTGTCAATTTCACTGATCTCTGCTGCTAAAGGTGCCGAAGTCTGATTCATTTGAGTAAGAACGTCTTCGTTAACGAAATGGATGACAAGTTCTTTAGTAGCCAAGATGTTTCGTGCCGTATCTTTAGGCTCTTTGTCTGGTCGTAAAATGGACAACGTTGCTAAAGGAATTTCAGCTGCCGCCGCATTAAAGAAACTAAAGGGGGCAGCGTTGACGACACCTGTAGCTGTATCTTGTGTTGTAACCCAAGCGATTGGCCGAGGAATAATACTTCCTGATAAAAATTTATACGCTGTTTTTGCAGATAACTCGTTACTATTGTAATGAATCATAGGAACCTCCTAGAAAAAATACTAATTTCGTTGAACATTCGCATCTGAAGTATCGAAAGGACGCACAAATTCTTCAATCCCTGCCCGTTTTGGTTCTAAAAATGGCGGTAATGATAATTTTTCGCCAGCGTGTTCATAGGTTTCATCCTCTAAAAATCCAGGACCATCGGTTGCCAGTTCAAATAAAACATGTGTTGCTGCCAAGAAATATTCAGATTTAAAGTAAAAACGTTCCACAAAGCCAGAATTAGGAAATTCCAAACGATTAATTTTTTCAATCCAGAAACGTAGTGCTTCCTCATCGGCAACGCGCAAGGCTAAGTGATGGACATTGCCGTAGCCTTCTTGAGCCGCTGGCAAATCTTCTCGATGCTCTACGATGATGCTGGCGCCATTCCCACCTTCACCAACTTCAAATAAATGGAAACTACCTTCAGCATCAATCAATTTGAATCCTAAAACTTCAGTTAAAACTAGTTGCAGATGTTCGTAATTTTCGACAGTTACAAAGGCTGGACCTAAGCCGATTAAAGCATGTTCACTAGGAACGTTAGATTTTTTCCAAGGCGTGCCGGCTGCGACACCTTGGTTCTTTTCATCAGAAATAAGTTGGTAACGTTGATTGTCAAAGTCTTCAAATTCTAAATACTTTTTACCAAAACGTTCTTGAATTTCTCCATGATCAATTGCATATTCATTAAAGCGTGATACCCAGTAATCCAAAGCAGCATCATCTTTTACACGGAAGGAAGTACGAGAAATTGTATTGGTTCCTTTGGTTCCTTTAGGTAAGCCTGGAAAGTCAAAGAAAGTCATATCTGTTCCGGGAGAGCCGGCATCATCAGCAAAAAATAAATGATATGTTTCAATATCGTCTTGGTTGACAGTCTTCTTAATTAAACGTAGACCTAAAATATCGGTGAAAAAGTGATAAATTTTTTCAGCACTTGAAGTCATGGCAGTGACGTGGTGTAAACCTAAAATTTGTGTATTCATAATAAAAATCCTCCTAAAAGAAAAATAATTTTTTAATTAATTAACTTACTAAAAGTAAGTTTAAATGATTAGTCCTAAAAATGCAAAAGAAATGTCTCGAATTCGAACTATTATTTTTTAGTTGATTTTTTAAAAAAATAAGAATATAATAGCCTGAGATATTTTAATACATAAACTTTCGTAA
The DNA here is from genome assembly GCF_040719405.1 of Enterococcus sp. AN402. Classification (NCBI taxonomy): domain Bacteria; kingdom Bacillati; phylum Bacillota; class Bacilli; order Lactobacillales; family Enterococcaceae; genus Enterococcus; species Enterococcus sp. AN402. The sequence continues at coordinate 147,764 of NZ_JBFDTM010000004.1, forward strand.
ACATCGCCGGATGCTTGCGACTAAAGTGTTAATGAACAGTTCTTAGGCCATAGCTGAACTGTTTGTTGGCACTTTTTTTGTTTGGAAGGGAAGGAAAACAAGATGAGTAAAGCTTGGTTAAAAGTTATTTTTGGCGCTTTTTGTGAAGTGATTTGGGTCATTGGTATGAAGCATAGTACAACATGGTGGGAGATTTTAGGGACAGTAATCGCAATCTTTATCAGTTTTTATGCGCTGATTAAAGCAGGAGAGGAATTGCCAGTTGGCACAGCCTATGCTGTATTTGTCGGCTTAGGTAGTGCTGGAACTATTGTGACAGATCATTTTTTATTCCACACACCATTGGGCATAGGAAAAGTTCTTTTTCTGTTGCTGTTATTAATAGGTGTAATTGGCTTAAAAATGGTAACTGGAAATAAAGAGGAGGAAACAAGATGAGTTGGTTATACTTAGTTATTGCAGGCTGTTTTGAAATCTTTGGCGTAGGTTCAATTAAATTATTTACAACAAAAAAAGACTTACGTTCATTGTTAATTTTAATTCTAGCGTTTAGTGGTAGTTTCTTATTTTTATATTTAGGGATGAGACAATTACCGATGGGCGTTTCTTATGCGGTTTGGACAGGAATTGGTACAGCAGGAGGCGCTATTTTAGGAATGCTCTTAGGTGAATCAAAAGACCTACGCCGGATATTTTTTATTTTTTTAATCATTGTTTCTGTGATTGGTTTAAAATTAATTGGTTAGAAGGCGAGAGAACATTGTTTGGATTATTGAAAGACAGGTGAGTAAAATTTAAAAAGAGACAGAACCAAATGCGGTGTTCTGTCTCAAAATAGCTTTTATTTTACAAGGTTACTATAACGTGTCGCAAATTCATTGTTGTAGGACTTGCCGTTGACATCTTGACCAACGTCCCAATTTGCAGACCAAGTCATTAAGCCACGGATAGGATTACCGTCTTTTGCTAACTGATCAAAAGTTTTGGCTACAGGGGTAGCCTCAACGACATAGCCGCTACCAGCAGCATCCCGATTTGCTGGTAAACCAAGGACTAATTTATCGTTTGGTATCTGTAGATAGCCGCGCGTGCCATGGATTAATGAATCAGACATATAATAGAGGAACTCGTATTTTAGAGCATCGTTGCTTTGAGCAACCCAAGTCATAATTTCATCAACCCAGACACCGTCACCGCCTTGGTTATATAATTGTGGGGCAATGTAATCATAATAACCATTTAGGGAAGTAATGTATGTTTCATAAGCGGCACCAGGTTTTAAATAAGGGAATTCTGGCGCCATCGTAATGATGAAATTTTTTCCTTGTGCTCGATAATGGTCTTTGACTATTTTCAACGCAGCAGGGATGACGGTTTGGTTGTCGCCAGCAGTAATCGCTAATTGCTCTAAGTCAATGTCTAAACCATCAAAGCCGTATGTTTCCACTTGACGAATGATTTCATTCGCAAAGGCTTGTTCATCGCCTTTGACTAATTGGATATGTGCATCTGCTCCACCAAGTGCCAATAAAACTGCGCGACCTTGACTATTTAATTGTGCGACTTCTTGTCGGAAGGCAGTGTCTGTTTGGTTATAAGGCTTGAACGTAGGAATCCGTGTCGTGCCATCGCTTTTCATGAAGGAAACCGGTACGACATTGTAGGCTTGATTTACTTCTGAAAGGTTCAGTGATGCTGATGTTCCTTGTTTGTAACCATCGCGTCCTTTTGAGGCCCAGTTATGCCAATATCCAACCAACACTTTTTTGCCAGAGATATCTACCATCGTATCCGCAGCATCTGCAGAAGCTTGAGTAGGCGTTAACCACAAGCCAACTGCAACGGTTGAAAGAAGGAGAAAAGCAGGAATTATTTTTTTTAGCTTCATTTTTTGAGAACTCCTTTAATGTAGTTTAAGATGTGAGTATTTTTACTGAATGTTCACATCAATCGCTTGGTAAAAGGCGTTCACCGTATCACCAATGCCCCAGACAGCGTAAATGACATGATAACCTTTGCGGTCTGTCGGAATATTAATTGTTTGTTTAACAACTTTATTAGGAACTTCTTGTTTACCGTCAATTGAAGCAATTTTGTCGAAGTTTTTAATGTCTAATGGTTGATTGGGATTCCAGCCATTTTTAGTAATATAGTAATCCCAAGAAGCAGTTCTATGTTGGGCAGTTAAGTTCCAAGTGATGTCAAGGGGACCTGTTGTAATGTTTGTTTTGTGCCAACGAGTAGCTGTTTGTTCATCCAAAGGTTCAAAACCTGAGACACCTGCACTGGCTAATTTGCCAGTAATAAACGTATTTTTGGGCGCTTCGATACTTTGAGGTTCCCATTGTGCACGACCAACATTTGTATTTAAGTTACCACCAGCAGAACTACCAAAGAAAGCACGACTTCCAGGACTTGCTACGTAACCATGAGCCTCCGAAACAGTAGGGGCCAATGCAGCGCCACCTAAAACAAAACTAAAAGCCAGGACGATTGTTAATAAACTCTTTTTCACGAAAAAACCTCCTAAAAAATTATTTTGTATGCGCTTACAGATAGGAATATAACATAATAATCTTTCGGATACAAATAATAAGAAATGTTATTTTTAAAAATAAAACAATATTTTTTAAGTAATATTAAGAATGTTTTTAAATAATATAAATAATAGTGTTTTTCAAAGTTTTGTTAATTTTTCATTCGGAATCGCAATTGAAGAAATCACGTGGTATACTTTTAAGAAGAAACAATGACACGAAAGTAGCCATTGGAAAAAGGAGATTATTTCGTGGGAAAAAAACATACATCCTCTTATGAAGTTGCCTACTATGACGGCGATTTTACTGGTGCAATGAAGATACCGGCTTTGTTAGCGGTTGTCATTAAAGTATCAGAAGAACAAACAGAATTACTAGGAAGAGATGCGGCTTATGTCGCTCAATTTGGTCTAGGCTGGGTCATCACCAATTATGAAATAGAGATTCACCGCTTACCAAAAGTTGGTGAAAAAGTAGCAATTACAACGCAAGCTATGAGTTATAACAAATATTTTTGTTATCGTAACTTTTGGGTTCATGATGAAGAAGGCAATGAATGTGTCTTTGTGAAATCAACCTTTGTCTTAATGGATCAAAAAAATCGGAAAATCAGTAGTGTGTTACCAGAAATTATTGCACCTTTTGATTCTGAAAAAATCACTAAAATTTATCGCCATGAAAAAATTGAAAAAGTCACAGAGGGGAACTTTTTACCTTATCGTGTGCGTTTTTTTGATATTGATGGCAATCAACATGTTAATAATGCGATTTACTTTAATTGGTTATTGGATGTGTTAGGGTATGACTTTTTAACAACGCATCAACCGAAAAAAATTCTTGTGAAATTTGATAAAGAAGTAGAATATGGCCAAGAAGTCGAAAGTCATTACGAAATTGTCGAACAAGAAAATCAGTTGAAAACGCGCCATGAGATTCGGATTGATGGTCAAACCTATTGTGAAGCGAATATCGATTGGACCAACTAAGTTGAGATGACGGTTTAGAAAAATAAAAAGTTACGCAGAGGAGGAAGGACATGATTCGCTTAGGATTAACATCTTTTAGTGAACACGACTATTTAACTGGAAAAAAACGGGCCACGCTTTATGAATATGCCAGTCATTTACCGCTAGTTGAAATGGACACGGCGTATTACGGGATTCCTCCCAAAGAACGAGTAGCTGAATGGGTCAAAGCAGTTCCCGAAAACTTTCGCTTTGTCATGAAAGTTTATAGTGGAATCAGTTGTCAAGGTGAGTGGCAGACCTATTATGCAAGTGAAGAAGAAATGATCACCGCTTTTTTAGAAAGTATGGCCCCATTAATTGAAAGTAAAAAATTATTTGCCTTTCTGGTACAATTTTCAGGAACATTTGGTTGTACGAAAGAAAATGTCGCTTACTTGCAAAAAATTCGTCACTGGTTTAAAGACCTACCTATCGCCATTGAATTACGAAATAATTCATGGTATCAACCAAACTTTGTAAAACAAATGTTGCAATTTATGAAAGAAAATCAATTTTCACTTGTGATTGTAGATGAACCGCAGATTCCTACAAATCCAGTGCCCTTTTATCCGTATGTAACGAATCCTAATCTCGTGCTCTTCCGGTTTCACGGACGTAATGCGGCTGGCTGGTTAGCCAATGATGCAGAGTGGCGTAAAAAAAGAACCCTCTATCATTATAATACGCAGGAAATCGCTGATTTAAGCGAAGCTGTTTTAAAAATGTCGCAAGAAGCTAAAGAAGTGGGCGTAATTTTTAATAATAATTCTGGCGGCGATGCTGCAGAAAACGCCCTACAGATGCAAAAAGTCTTGAATTTGAGTTACGATGATTTGAATCCAAAACAATTAGATTTATTTTGAGAAAGAAGGTAGCTGAATGTCTGAAAAGCAATCCCCTTATGAAATGGCTTGTGCATTCCACGAGGTTTTTAATCCACAACAACCAGAGCAACCAACTGCTTTTTCGCCAGAGCTAGCCAGTCGACGAGCAGAGTTTAAAGTCGAAGAACTTGTGGAATTTTTATATAGTGCTGCTAATAATGACCAAGTGCTTTTTCAACAATTGGTCGACGGATTAAAAAAATCTGTCGATAAAGCAGAGCAGAAAGTCTTGGCGAAAGGCAAACCAGTATCTGATCCTTTAGTGGAGGAAGTGGATGCACTAGTCGATTTATTGTATTTTACTTATGGTTCGTTTTGCTTAATGGGCGTCAATCCAACAAAAATTATTGAAATCGTTCATCAAGCCAATATGGGGAAATTATTTCCAGATGGGCAGCCACATTATGATCCGGAAACAAATAAAGTATTAAAACCTGAAAATTGGGAACAAGATTTTGCGCCAGAAGCTAAAATTAAAGCGGAAATTCAACGCCAATTGAAAATTACTGAGACCAATGAAAAAGACGAATGAGAAAACTCATTCGTCTTTTTTATTAATCATGGAAGAACGTCCGATATAAGGCTTTGATGGCTTTTTCCTCTTGTTCTTTTTTGATACCAAACATAATGCTTACTTCCGAAGATCCTTGGTTAATCATTTCTAAGTTGATTTTTTCTTTGGCTAACGCCATTGTACTTTCAGCAGTAACCCCAATTCGTTGGCGCATGCCTTCCCCGACAATCATAATCATAGAAAGGTGATGCGTGATGCGTAACTCATCAGGCGCTAAAACTTCTTGGAGTTGAGCCATCAGTCGATTTTCAATTTCAGTTGTTAACTGGTCTTCTCTTAAAACAATCGTGATGTCATCAATTCCTGAGGGCATATGCTCATAGCTTAAGGCTAATTTTTCTAGTACTTCTAAAAGCCGTCGCCCAAAACCTAACTCTCTATTCATTAAATACTTACTAATGTAAATACTTGCGAACCCTTGATCACTAGCAATTCCTACAACAGGGGCATGCTTCACTTTGCGAGAGGTGGTAATTAGGGTGCCAGGATGATGTGGGTTGTTGGTATTTTTGATAACGACTGGAATATTTGCGCGATAGGCAGGCATTAAGGCTTCGTCGTGGAGGACGGCAAATCCTGCATAAGCTAACTCCCGCATTTCTCTATAGGTCAATTCTTGAATCGTTTGAGGCTGTTCAATAATTCCAGGATGGGCGACATAAATTCCGTCCACATCGGTAAAGTTTTCATACAAATCTGCTTGAACACCTGCGGCAACAATGGACCCTGTGATATCGGAACCGCCACGAGAAAAAGTACAAATTTCGCCGGCTTCTGTATAACCAAAGAAACCTGGAATAACCAAGATTTGTTGAGTCTCACGATAGGCACTAATTTTCTCTAAAGCTTTTGGTAAAATGCGGGCATTGCCTGGCTCAGGTGTCACTAGGAGACCTAATTCTTTTGGACTAATGTAGCGAGCATCTAAGCCATTCTGATTGAAAAAACTGGCAACAACTTTTGCATTATTGTCCTCGCCGCTAGCTAAAAAATAGTCAAATAAAAAAGCATTGTTTTCTTTTGGTAAAGTGGCTAATTGGCGAATCGAAATAGCAATATCAGCTAAAACTGCTTTATCCAAGTGTAATTCATCAAAAAGATCTTCATAACGACGAATGATGGCAGAGATTGTCGATTCAATTTCCTCATTATTTAAGTAGCGCTGATAGTATTGAATCAATAAATCAGTCACTTTAATATCTTGCGGGGTTCGCTTTCCAGGAGCGGATACAACGACAAACGTTCGGCGCGGCTCTTCCTTGACGATTTGTAAGACTTTCTGTAACTGTGGTGCTGATGCTAGCGAGCTACCGCCGAATTTAACTACGTTCACGTTTATCACTCCTGTTTTTAATTATTTTCTCATTTGTAGATTAGTAAAAGGATACCGAAAAACATTTAGAAAAGCAACCACTTATTTTCAGAAAGTTAGGAAATCATGAAAATATTTGTTCTTCATTTTTCCTTAAAATTTTGTTAAACTGTAAAGATATGAGTCGTAACGAAGGAGTTAAATAGTATGACAGAATCCAAAACTGCCATTATTTTTGATATGGACGGTGTCCTAGTAGATAGCGAAGCTTATTATTATGAGCGACGTAAAGCATTTTTAGCGGAATTTGATTTGACCATTGAGGGCCTAACCTTGCCAGAATTAGTCGGTGCAGATATGCGTTCATTATGGCAAAAGATTGAACAAGTCAACAAAAAAGAGCTAGATATTGCTTTTTTAAATGAACAATACATAGCCTATAAAAAAGCGCATCCGATAGATTATTTAGCTGTGCTTGATGAAAATGCGAAACGTGTTTTACAATTTTTAAAAAGACAAGGCTATAAAATCGGATTAGCTTCTTCTTCCACAAAAGACGCAATTGAAGAGGTTTTGGCAGTGGGGCAATTAAGTAGTTATTTTGATGCGGTCGTGAGTGGGGAAGATTTCGAAGAAAGTAAACCGGCGCCGGATATTTATCTGCACACGTTACAAGAATTAGCTGTTGCGCCACAGGAATGTATAGCCATTGAGGATTCAGAAAAAGGCATTGCCTCTGCCAAAGAAGCTGGGCTAGAAGTTTGGGCGATGCGCGATGAACACTTTGGGATGGATCAAAGTCAAGCGGATGCCTTCTTAACACAACTAAGTGATATTTGTAAAAAAATTAGTGAAAATCGGATCGATGAAAGCAGTGAATCAACCCCTTCGTAAGAAGATCGCGGGTTTTCTTAAAAAAGTTTGTTATAACTAGTGAATGAATATACAGTTTGTGCTATAATTTTCTATAGGTATTTCTGCAAGAATGCCCTTTTTCAAGGGTCAGGAACAATAGATAACCGTGTGAAGAGAACAAACAACCTTTCTTTTATTATAGAAAAATTATCGGAGGAGCCAAAATGAAGAATAATTGGATTATCATTTTAGTACTAGTAATCGTTATTATTGCTGCGGTGCTATACTTAATTGGTTATTTTATGCGCAAAAAAAATCAAGAACAATTAGATGAATTAGAAGTTCGTAAAGAAGCCCTGTTTGACTTACCAGTCTTTGAAGAAATCGATGACATTAAAAAAATGCATCTAGTTGGACAGAGTCAAAATAGTTTCCGTGAATGGAATCAACGTTGGGTAGAACTATCGACACGTTCTTTCGCCGAACTAGAGAGTCAAATTTATGAAGTCGAAAATCAAAATGAAATTTTCCGTTTCATGAAAGCGAAGAAAGCAGTCGTGGAAGCGAATGAAACGATGACCGAAATGGAAGCCGAAGTGGAAGTCATTCGTAATGGCTTGAAAGAATTACGTGAAAGTGAAGAGCGCAATTCATTAGAAGTTCAAAAAGCTTTGGATGTCTATGAAGAATTAAGTAAATCACTAAAAGATGATAAAGCTAGCTTTGGTCCAGCTTACTCCGAAATCCAAAAACAATTAAGAAACGTCGAAATTGAATTCACACAATTTGTCACACTAAATACATCGGGAGACCCAATCGAGGCTCGAGAAGTCCTAGAAGATGCAGAACGTCATACGTATGAATTGGAAGACTTAATGAAACGGATTCCACCAATGTATGAAGAATTAAATGAAACTTTCCCAGATCAATTAAAAGAAATCGAAGAAGGCTACAACCAATTATTAGCTGACGATTATGTGTTCCCTGAACAAAACTTTGCTGAAGAAATTCAACATGCGAAAAAACGTGTCGAGAATTCAATGGCTGATTTAGAGAAAACAGAGATTGCTGCAGTAGAGGTCGCAAATCGCGACACAGCAACGGCGATTGATGCATTATATGAAGTGATGGAACGTGAAATTGAAGCGAAGAAATATGTCGTAACCAATCAAAAAATTATTGACGATTATATTTCTCATTCCTTAAAAAATAACCGTCAATTAATGATTGAATTGGACCATGTATCACAAAGCTATACCTTAAACAACAACGAGCTAGGACGTAGTCGTGGTTTCCAAACGGAAATTGAAGAAATTATTCGCCGTCAAAAAGATTTGGAACCTCGAATGAAAGAACATACCGTTCCTTACTCTGAAATTCAAGCGTTCTATAAAGAATGCTATAAGATTTTAGATGATATTGAAAATCAACAATTAGAAATTGATGCTTCATTGAAAGAACTAAGAAAAGGCGAAAAAGTCGCTCAAGAAAAAGTCGACGAATACGAATTCCGTTTACGGAGTATCAAACGGTATGTTGAAAAGCAACGATTACCAGGTTTGTCTGCTGATTACTTAGAATTTTTCTATGTGGCAACGGATCGAATTGAAGATTTAAGCCGAGCCTTAAATAAAATGCGCATTAACATGGATGAAATCAATCGTTTGTGTGACTTATGCGAAGATGATTTAGAGTTATTAGATAAGAAAACAAAAGATTTAGTCAATGCAGCAGCTCTGACAGAACAAATGATGCAATATGCAAACCGCTATCGTCATACTCACGAGAACATCCGAGCGGCTTTAGATAAAAGCATGTATTTATTCTCGACAGAATTCCGTTATCAAGATGCATTAGATGAAATTGGAACGGCATTGGAAGCTGTTGAGCCAGGGGCGTTCAAACGAATCGAAGATTTTTATTTTAAAAATATCAATAACCCTAATTTAACAGCAATTTAATTAAACAATCACGGCTCTTCGTCAATGAGTGTTGGTGAAGAAATTCAATAGAATAATCGAGATACTCACACGGCTAGACAGCTATCTTGTCTAGCCGTGTTGTTGTTCTGGCTTTAGTCAGTTGGGTAGTATTCTTAGTTTTCTTAAAATATTTTCCTCGATATAAAAAGATTCGTTCTCGGTAGTTTTGAAAGTTTCTAAAGCCATAGGCAATTCGTTTTAGTACTTTGATATGGTTATTCAAACATTCTATAGGGCCGTTGGAATAGGGAACGCGCAACGCTCGTTTGATTTCTGTTTGGTATTTCTTGAAGGTCGTGAACACTGGTTGGTAGTGCTCTGGCAACTCCTTGTAGTCTTCTTTTAGGAGCGCGACGAATTCAGGAACATCTTGTCTTCTGATAACGGAAAGAAAATCCTGGTAGACTTCGTAGCCTCGCTTTAAGGAATCATCATAAGATAATAGCCGATCGACTATCTCTGCTTCTGTCAGATGATCTCGAAATGACGGACGCCAGTAGCGATGCTGACCTTTCAATTCCCACGCATTCTTTTGAAGTAGTCTCCAGTATTTCTTTAAGTGCTTCGACCGACGATCCCCTTTTTTAAAGGTCTTCATTACTTGAATTCGGTGGTTGGTAAAAGCCCGACCAATGTGTTGGCTAATATGAAAGCGATCGGCGACGATTCGGGCATTCGGAAAACACTCTTTCACCAATGTGCGATAAGGTGTATAGAAATCTGAAACCACTAGACGCACTTGTTCACGGACTTTTCTAGGGTAGCGCAAGAAATAGTCGCGTAAAGGATTGAGTTGCCGATTTTCCACAATATCAATCAGTTGATGGGTCTTGCCGTCCATCATGACAAAGCTCATGGCTCCCGAGACGTTTTTCACCGATTTGAATTCATCGAAACACACCACTTCTGGTAACGGCTGGTTCAAAGAAACGGTTTTAGGCCGAAGGCTGCGAAGTATTCGAATGACAGTGGTCGGAGAAATGTGCTTCATACGTGCAATCAAAGACATAGAAATAGGCTCACTTAATAGCTCAAGAATGGCTTGTTTGACTCTGCGGGCGATGGAGCAGCGACGATCACTAACTGAATCTTCTGCTAAAAAAGTCTTTCCACAGTGTTTACATTTGAAGCGCTGTTTGTTAATCCGCAGAATGGTCTTGTAGTTACTGACATCATTCAATAAGATGGATACTTTTTTCCAGCCCCATTTAATGATCGTTTGCTTATTTTGATAGTGACAATGGAAGCATTCCTCTGGTTGATAGGTCAATGTGCCATCAAAAACAAAACATGTTTCGTCATTGATTCGCTCTTTGCGAAAGGCATCTTCATGAAAGATAAGATTTAGGTCTAGAATATCTAGTAACTCTTTGGTAAACTCTGAATAGGACATCTTGAAACACTCCTTTGAATGGTTTTCGTCGACTTTATTCTAAAGGATTTCAAGGTGTCTGTTTGCGTTTATTAGAAAAAAGAAAAAGTATTGGCAACAGAAGGCGTCACCAACACTAGATATTATAGAGCCACAATCACTAAACAGAGGTTTGTCGACAGACAAGCCTCTGTTTTTATGGCGTGGTGGTGACTTGAAGTGATACTTTAGAAAGTATATAATGGGAAAGAATTTTAAAAAAGAAGGGTGACAAATGATTTATTTTGATAATAGTGCAACTACACCGATTTACCCCCAGGCTTTAGATACATATGTAAAAACCAGTCAGCGGATTATTGGCAATCCGTCTAGTCTGCATGACTTAGGCAACCAAGCGAATCGGCTCTTACAACAAGCACGGAAGCAGATTGCGGAGCTAATCAATGTTTCAGCAAATGAAATCTATTTTACAAGTGGCGGAACTGAAGGAGATAACTGGGTTTTAAAAGGAACGGCAATCGAAAAACGAGAATTTGGTAATCATATTATTATTTCTGCAGTGGAACATCCAGCAGTTACAGAAACAGCGGAACAATTAGTCGAACTAGGTTTTGAACTTTCTTATGCGCCAGTGGATAAAGAAGGTCGTGTGAAAGTCGAGGAATTACAGAAATTAATTAGAAAAGAAACGATTTTGGTTTCTGTTATGGCAGTCAACAATGAAGTGGGAACGATTCAACCAATTAAAGAAATCAGCGAGGTTTTAGCGGAGTTTCCTAAAATTCATTTTCATGTAGACGCGGTTCAAGCAATTGGGAAAGTTAATTACTCAGAGTGGTTAACGGATCGGGTGGATTTTGCAACGTTTTCTGCACATAAATTTCATGGACCACGAGGCATTGGTTTTATGTATTGGAAACAAGGAAAACGTTTAGCGCCGCTTTTAACAGGAGGCGGGCAAGAAAACAACCAACGCAGTGGGACAGAAAACGTACCAGCAATTGTGGCAATGGCCAAAGCGTTACGCTTGCATTTAGAGAACGAACAACAACGGCCGCAACATGTGGCGACATTACGGAGTTATTTACTAAAGGCGCTAGAAGAATTTCAAAATGTGACTGTTTTTTCACAAGATAATGAACATTTTGCGCCACACATTTTATGTTTTGCTTTGAAAGGGATTCGCGGCGAAGTGCTAGTCCATGCATTGGAAGAAAAACAGATTTATATTTCGACTACGAGTGCTTGTTCTAGCCGAAAAAAAATGGCTAGCAGCACCTTGTATGCCATGCATGTGCCTGGGGAATTGGCGACTTCCGCTGTGCGCATTAGTTTAGATGAAAGCAATACAATGGCAGAAATTGAACAATTTATGATTGTTTTCAACCAACTTTATCAAAAATTTTCTCGTGTAAATTAATAAAAAAATAAGTCGGAGCCTAGAAATAGGCTCCGACTTATTTTTGCTCTCTTTATCGATTGAAGCGGTAGCCACTTCCCCAGAGTGTTTCAATTGGAGAGTCAGAAAGATTGGCTTTTTTTAATTTTTCCCGAATCCGTTTAATGTGAACAACGACAGTCGAAACCTCAGTATCTAAGGCATCAAATCCCCAGACACTTTCAAAAAGTTCTTCTTTATTCCACACGCGATTAGGATGTTCCATCAAGAAAACCAACAATTTGTATTCTTTGCTTGTAAAAATAACTTCATTTTCTAAAACAAACACTTTGTGGGCGGCAGTGTCGACAGCGATTTCATTGATTTTTAGTAATTGTGGTGGTTGTTCTGCTTTGCTTAGCAATTGATAACGGTTCATATGGGCTTTTGCTCGAGCGACTAATTCATTGGGACTAAACGGCTTGATTATATAATCATCAGCACCTAAGCCAAGCCCACGAATTTTATCAATATCTTCTTTTTTAGCCGAAACAATCATGATCGGCGTTTGCTTTTTTTTTCGAATTGCACGACAGATTTCAAAACCATCCATAGTTGGCAGCATCACATCTAAAATAATTAAATCAAAGGGCTCATTTAAAGCTGCTTCCAATCCTTTTTTTCCATCATGTTCAATTGTGACAGTCATATCGTTAATTTCTAAATAATCTTTTTGCAAATCAGCAATGCTTGGATCATCTTCAATAATTAATACATGTGGTTTCATTTTTCATCCTCCAACAACGGCAACGTAATTATCACGTTGGTGCCGTCTCCTTTTTTACTTGTGACAGTGATTGTTCCCTGATGATAGTCAATAATTTGTTTGACAATACTTAATCCCAAGCCGCTTCCTTTAACTGTTGGGGTTCGAGATTTGTCTACACGATAGAAGCGTTCGAATAAATAAGGTAATTCTTTTTTATCGATACCAATGCCGTTATCTGTAATGGTTAAAACTAAGTCTGTTTGATTATGTGTTAAAGAAATCGTAAAGGCTAGTTGTTCTTTAGTGGGATCCGCAAATTTAATGCTATTTTGAATTAGATTGGTAATCACGCGATTCATCTGCGTGGGGTCCATTTGAACGTATAAGGCTTCGGTGGGAAGTACAGAAGTAATCACGAGTTCTTGTTCCAAACGGTATTCTTCAAGAATATGTGCAATAAAACGAGTGAAATTGGTCTTTTCCATTGTAAAGACAGCACGATCTAGGTCTAATTTAGAATACAAAAATAATTCTTCAATTAAATCATTGAGGCCTAAACTTTTTTCATGAATGACCGTTAAATAGCGCTGTTTTTTTTCTTCAGTATTGGCAACGCCATCCATCAAACCTTCAACGTAACCAATAATAGAAGTAATTGGTGTTTTTAAGTCATGAGAAATATTTGCAATTAATTCTTTCCGATTAGCTTCATATTTTTCGCGTTCCGCATTGGCTTCTTCTAAATCTTGCCACATTTGTTCAAAACTAAGTTGGAGCTGTTTGACTTCTGTTGAGACGGTTTGGTGGCTAGTTGGTGTAAATGGATTTTCTTTTTGGGCATCCTTACCCAATGTTTTAGTCGCTTTTTCTAATGCTTCTAATGGCTCGATAGTGGTTTTGGTTAAGCGCTTATTAATGAGCCAAGCTGCCGCAATTGCTACAAGGATAATTAACAAAATCATCCAGATAATCCAGCGTGTGAAGAATTCAAAAAGGCTGCTTTCGCGTTTCAAGACAATAAAGCTCCCGTTAGAACCATCTAAATAATGAAAATCGGATTTGACATAATGATATAGACGCCCTGCATTATCCAGTGTGCCAGTTGGCATAATATTATTCATTTCGTAGTTTGGAATATGTACAGACAAAGATTTTTCTACTAAATTATCCGAATAATAAGGAAACCGTGCATTCTTTCGAATAATCACACTTAATCCTTTTGCTTCAATTGTTTGAATCGTTTCCTTTAATTCTTTACTCAAAGGTGTATCTAGTAATTTCGGTGATTTTTTTAGCAGTTGATCTAAGGCCAAATAACTTTCTTCTTCGTTAGCGGTCAATGGTCGTTGCTTATTCATCATTCGGTAAGCTTGGGGCAAACTGGGGACAGTTCCTAACGTGATGTAAGAAGCTAAGGATAAAACAGCTAAAACAGAGGCTAAAGTAATAATGATGGCACTAATATAAGAAATAAAAAAGCGGCGTTTAATGGTCAAAAGCGTTCCTCCTAGTGGTTTTAATCTATTTCTTACTTATAGTGTATTACAAGTGAACAAAAAAAAGCTAGTATTGTTATTAACTTTTTTTCATTTGTTTATAATTTGTTCATTTTTCGGCAAGTAGGAGTTTATAAGGCTTTGCTATTCTAGGTATATCAAAAAGAAAAAAGGGGATTACCAACTATGAAAAAGAAAAAAGTTTTTAGTACGATTACCTTATTAACCTTTAGTACGTTGTTGATTGCAGGCTGTGCTGGCGGAGCCAACTCTGCAACAGATAAATCAAGTGCAGCTAGCTCAAGCACTGCAGTCTCTAGTTCAGCAGAAGCAGCTAAAGAGCAATCAAAAGGACAAGAATTAACAGAAATTTTATCCAGTACTGATTGGCAAGGCACAAAAGTTTACGACAAAAACAATAATGATTTAACAGCAGAAAATGCTAATTTTATTGGTTTAGCAAAATATGATGGTGAAACAGGTTTTTATGAATTTTTCGACAAAGAAACAGGTGAAACCCGTGGCGATGAAGGCACATTCTTTGTGACAGACGATGGCGAAAAGCGTATCTTAATTTCGGATACACAAAACTATCAAGCGGTGGTCGATTTAACGGAAGTGACGAAAGATAAATTTACCTATAAGCGAATGGGTAAAGATAAAGACGGGAAAGATGTAGAAGTCTTTGTAGAACATATCCCTTATTCTGACGAGAAATTAACCTTTACGAATGGCCGTAAAGATTTAGAAACAGAAACTGGCAAGATTGTTACCAGTGAACCTGGGGATGACATTTTAGGGGCTACATTATGGAATGGCACGAAAGTTTTAGATGAAGACGGTAACGATGTTACTGAAGCAAATAAAATGTTTATTAGTTTAGCGAAATTTGATAATAAAACAAGTAAATATGAATTCTTTGATTTAGAAACGGGTAAAACCCGTGGAGATTTTGGTTACTTCCAAGTAATTGATAATAACAAAATCCGGGCCCACGTTTCAATTGGTGACAATAAATATGGAGCTGCGTTAGAATTAACAGAATTAAATGATAAACGTTTTACGTATACACGAATGGGTAAAGACAACAATGGCAAAGAAATTAAAGTCTTTGTAGAACATGAACCATATGAAGGAGACTTTACGCCAGACTTCACGTTCTAATTGGTCAATCACGAGTGGATGAAGCGGTCAAAAGGAAGTAAAGGATTCTTTTGACCGCTTCATTTTTAACAAAAAAATAGTTTATAGTTGTTTTTAATCGTTTATAAATTGTTCATTTTTCTGACAGTGGTAGTTTAGAATCGTTTGTTAAGATAGGTTTATCAAAGAAAAGGAGCGATGCTTTATGAAAAAGAAAGTATTAAGTTCGATTACTTTAGTAACATTAAGTACGTTACTTATAGCAGGTTATGCAAGTCCAGCATTTGCAGGTCATGCAGCCAATCCAAATAGTGCTACAGCAAATTTAGGCAAACATCAAAACAATGGCCAAACAAAAGGCGATAAGGTGACTAAGATTTTATCTGGCACGGACTGGCAAGGAACCCGAGTTTATGATGCTGCAGGTAATGATTTAACGGCAGAAAATGCTAATTTTATTGGGTTAGCAAAATATGATGGTGAAACCGGTTTTTACGAGTTTTTCGACAAAAACACTGGGGAAACCCGTGGTGACGAAGGAACATTTTTTGTGACGGGTGATGGCACAAAACGAATTTTAATTTCGCGGACACAAAATTATCAAGCCGTAGTGGATTTAACCGAAGTGAGTAAAGACAAATTTACTTACAAGCGTTTAGGGAAAGATAAACTGGGGAATGATGTTGAAGTTTACGTGGAACACATCCCTTATCATGGGAAAAAATTAGCTTTTACAAATGGACGTGAAGCATTAACCAATCAAACTGGCAAAATTGTGACAAATAAATCAGGGGATAAAATTTTAGGAACAACCTTGTGGAATGGCACAAAAGTCGTAGATAAAAACGGGAATGATGTGACAGCGGCCAATCAAAATTTCATTAGTTTAGCGAAATTTGATCCAAACACAAGTAAATATGAATTTTTCAATTTACAAACAGGTGAAACCCGCGGCGACTTTGGGTACTTCCAAGTGGTGGACAATAACAAGATTCGGGCCCATGTATCTATTGGTACGAATCGCTACGGTGCAGCGCTAGAATTAACGGAACTAAACAATGATCGATTTACGTATACTCGAATGGGTAAAGATAATGCTGGTAATGATATTCAAGTGTTCGTGGAACATGAACCTTACCAAGGCGCATATCATCCAGCCTTTACTTTCTAAAAGTCTCTTGTCTTCTCTCTTATTTAACAAAAGAACGTCCCTCAACGTTCTTTTGTTTTCTCTTCTTCTTCTATAAATAAATTGTTATTAGTTATAATTAAATATTATTATTAAGATAATTATAATGATTATTATTTAATAATTTGTTCATATTATGGACAGGTGGAGTTAATAACTACTTGCTATCCTTAAATTATCAAAAGGAAAGGGAGTAGTCGTTTATGAAGAAAAAAATCGTTGGTACAATTACGTTGTTGGCTTTAAGTGCGTTATTAGTTGGTGGAGCAGGAGGGGCTTTGACGGCAGAAGCATACGTTCCTCAAAGCGTAGACAATCCCAATAATTTAGGGGATTTACCTGAGTATTTACGTTCAGTTGGTATTAGACAAGATGAAGGATTATCAGAAAAAGATTGGGCTGGAACACGCGTTTATGATCGAAACGGGAATGACTTAACAGATGAAAATCAAAACCTATTACATGCAATCAAATTTGATGCAACCACTAGTTTCTATGAATTTTTTGATAAAGAGACTGGAGAATCAACAGGAGATGAAGGAACCTTCTTTATGACCGCTGGTATTACAGATGTTTCCCGTCTTGTAATTATTTCTGAAACCAAAAATTATCAAGGTGTATACCCACTTAGAACTTTATACCAAGATACTTTTACGTATAGACAGATGGGGAAAGATAAAAACGGAAATGATATTGAAGTTTTCGTAGAAAACAAAGCAACCTCAGGACCAGTTTATGGTCGTCCGCAGCCATACCCCAATAATCGTCCCAGAACACTAGAATTCACGAATGGACGCCGTGCCATGACAGAACAAACAGGCCAGATTGATGTAAATCGACAAGGGGATGAAATTATTGGTAAAACTTCCTTTGATGGGACACCGCAACTTCTTTGGAATGGCACAAAAGTAGTGGATAAAGATGGCAATGACGTAACTTCGGCCAACCAAAACTTTATCAGCTTAGCGAAATTTGACCAAGATAGCAGCAAATATGAATTTTTCAATTTACAAACTGGTGAAACTCGTGGCGACTATGGCTACTTTAAAGTAGGAAATCAAAATAAATTCCGTGCCCATGTTTCGATTGGAACCAATCGCTATGGTGCTGTCTTAGAATTAACAGAATTGAATGATAATCGTTTTACGTACACACGAATGGGTAAAGATAACGAAGGAAACGATATCCAAGTCTATGTGGAACATGAACCATACCAAGGAACTTTTAATCCTGAATTTACCTTTTAAGAACAAAACATACGAATGGAAACCAAAAAAAGTTTCGACTTCTTTTGGTTTCTCTCTTTTTAAAATAGAAAAACAGAGAAAGCGTTTTAATCGACAAATAAAAAAAGATTCGTTAGATTAGAACCACTGGAGAAAAATCTCATATTTCTCTCGAGGAAAGGAAGTTGAGCACAATGAACAAAAAAATTTTAATGGGGCTATTAAGTGTCGTGACCATTCCATTACTTGCTGCGTGTCAAGGAGGAGAAACACCCTCCGCAGCGTCAAAAAATAGTCAAACGGTGACTACTCAAAGTAGTGCAAAAACTGAAAGCACCAGTACAACCCGTTCGGTGGCTCAAACAACATCAAAAGAGGAAGTGAAAGAACCGATGAAGACCTATGAAGTGGGTGCGCTTTTAGAAGCAGCCAATCAACGAGATACGAAGAAGGTCAAGGAAATTTTACAAAATACTACTTATCAAGTGGATGAAGTCGACACAGAAGGCAACACACCGCTCAATATCGCTGTTCACAATAATGACATTGAGATTGCAAAAGCGTTGATTGATCGGGGTGCCGATATTAATCTGCAAAATAGCATTAGTGATAGTCCCTATCTTTATGCGGGAGCGCAAGGACGTACGGAGATTTTAGCGTATATGTTAAAAAATGCGACCCCAGATTTAAATAAGCATAACCGTTACGGTGGCAATGCGTTAATTCCGGCAGCTGAAAAAGGACATATTGACAATGTGAAGCTCTTGTTAGAAGATGGACGAGAAGACATAGATTTCCAAAATGACTTTGGCTATACAGCGTTGATTGAGGCAGTGGGGTTACGTGAAGGGAACCAACTTTACCAAGATATTGTAAAATTGTTAATGGAAAATGGTGCGGATCAATCCATTAAAGACAATTCTGGTCGAACAGCAATGGACTATGCCAAGCAAAAAGGTTATACGGAAATTAGTAAAATTTTAGCACAGTACAACTAAGTATTGTGTCCTTTCGGGAAGGAATAAATACAGGTAGGAGTGAAGGAAAGCATGAATTATTGGTTAAAAAATGTTCGAATTGAAACAGGGTATCAAAAAGAAGGTGACTGGTTATCTGGGACAGTAACCAAAGAAGTAGCAATTGAAGTAACAGATGGAGTATTTACGAAAATCATTCCCAATGAAGAATTGGTAGAAGAACCTGGGTTGACAATTATTGATGGTCACCATCAATTGATTTTACCAGGTTTGATTGAAAAACATTGTCACTTTGATAAAAGTAAACTAGGTGTTCCGTGGTATCCGGTGACACCAGCGAAGTCAATTGTGGAACGTGTCGAAACAGAAATTCCTTATTTAGATAGTTTAGAACTTTCTTTAACTGAACGCGCCAACCATTTAATCGACTTAGAATTACCACATGGCGCGACAGCTTTCAGAACACATGTCGACGTGGAACCGATGACAGACTTACGTTATTTTGATGAAGTCCAAGCATTGGCCCAAACGAAACCATTTGCGGTAGAAATTGTCGTCTTTCCACAGCACGGCTTACTACGTTCAGATTCCGTTGAATTAGTTGATCAAGCATTGGCAAAAGGTGCCGATTTTATTGGTGGCGTGGATCCTTATTCACTAGATGGTGATTACAAAAAATCATTGGCTGAAACATTCCGCTTAGCAGATAAACATGGTGTCGGTGTGGATATTCATTTACATGACCGTCACGAAGCTGGGACAACAACGATTAAAGAAATTATCCGTTTAACGAAAGAATATGGCCTACAAGACAAAGTATTTATCAGCCATGCCTTCGGGTTAAATGATTTCATTGGTGAAGAACGTGCCGAAGTTTATGATGCTTTAGCAGCAGAAAAAATTCATATTAATTCCAGCGTGCCAATCACACCTAATACGATTCCGCCAATTATGGAATTGTTACGTCATGGAGTCAATGTCCATCTTGGTTGTGACAATATCTACGATTGCTGGTCTCCCTATGGTGATGGTTCATTACAAGAAAAATTGGCTCGTTTAGGTGAACTTTTTAATGTGAAAGATCAAGATGCTTTAACCCAATTATTGGGCTTAGTGACAGATGGTGTCACAACTTTAGACGAACAAGGGCAAGCAAATTGGCCGCAAGTTGGTGCTGAAGCAACTTACTTACTCACTGAAGCAGAATGTGCGGCGGCTTTTGTCGCTCGTCAGACACCGGTGGAAATCAGTGTGGTAAAAGGAACCATACTTTATCAAAAATAACAAAAAGAAGCGAGATTTCTCGCTTCTTTTTTTGTTATGCTTATCGTTCCTTCAACCAGCTATCCAATTGCTCAAATAAAGTGATGACCGAAGGATCTTTGGTTTGTTTTAAAAAATCATGTTCTAAATAGTAAACCGCTTTAAAGGTACTCTCAGGAATGGTCCGTCCGATTTTTTTGCTATAGCGGAACGGCACTTCTTCGTCTGAACTGCTAGCTGTACTGAAACAAGGTGGAAAAGTTTTTAATGTTTCGTCTGACAGTGCGTAAGCAGACCAGTCCCCATTTTCTGGTAATCCGTAAAAGTGCGGCAATAGCGTTTGCTGAATACTGTAATGATACAGCAGATAGCGAGAAAGAAAAGGATCATCCCAAACAGGCTTCGTTTGGTCGATAACAGCTATTTCTTTAGCGGAAATGGCTTGCTTTAATAATTTCCGTGGCTCTTTAATAAATTCTAAATCTGTATAGCCGTAAAAATTGACTAAAAATTGTGGCGTCAAATTTAGTGTTTGTAATTGTTTGGTTAACTGTAACATTAAATAACCGCCAGCGGAACGTCCGCACAAACCAAAGGGCTGATTTTGAATAATCTCTTCGTTTAGCAATTGGAAGGTTTCTGTTAGCGTCCCTAAGATGTGATCGATTTTTGTATTTGGAGCCAACAAATAGTCCAGTGCTAAAACGGTATAGCCATTGCTTGTAAACAGCTCCTTCAGTTCTTCTGGTAAATCACTTTTGGTTCCATAAATCATCCCGCCACCGTGTAAATAGACGACATAGTTCGTTGGTTCAGTCGTAGTGGGGTAGATAGTAACTGCTGCGCCATTAGCGAGTGTTTGATTGTTTTTCAAGTGCACGTCTCCTCATCTTTATAATGTATGTGGCAATTTCATAATTTAACAATTGCAAGGGATTGGCTAAGTCAATATCAAGAAGTTGTTCCACTTTGTTTAAACGATAACGAATCGTTTTTGAATGGAGGAACATCGCTTCAGAGGTCTGTTTATAATTGCGATTATTTTGGAAAAAACTGTACAAGGTTTCAAACAAATCGTAGTTATTTTCGGCTAATTGATAAAGTGCGCGAGGAATTAATTCGTCTAAATTTTCCAATTGGTCTTCGCGGATAAAATTTTTAAATACCCCAATATCGGCTAAGGTGACAATTGGTCCGTTATAAAAAGTTTCATTAAAGCGCAGAATGTCCAGACATTCAATCAGTAGCTCTTTAATCCCTTCTCGTGATTTTAAACTGCTGACGGCAACGGTAAGCGTGTCGTTTTCTTCTAAAAGTTCAGCTAATAAACGACTTAATTGCAGCTTGGTAATTTTTCCATCACTTTCATTGAAGTTAAAAAGGACCGCCGAATAATTTAGCTGATCAAAGAAGATGGATTTCACACGCAGGGTACGAAGTAAGGCAATAATTCGTTCTTTCATGAGTTGTGTATTGGTGTCTTTAGTAGAAAAAGCAATCGCTTGGTAAGAATCTAGTTCTTGCATTTGCACTTCACGAAGCAAACTGTTTAGCTCGTCAGGATTTTGCGGTGTATTTTGTAAAATAGCATCCGCTAAGTTGTTCAAACGAGTATACCGTTCTTTTTTTAATAAATTTTCGGTATTGAATTTTTCTTGTAAGACATCAATCGCATTTTCGATAATCACTAAATCCGTCTCTTTAATCTTTTCATCTTGTAAATAAACCAGAAGTAAACAATTAGTGGAATAACTATTGAAAATAGAAACTTCTAGTGCCAGCTGTTTTTTGGGGTTGGCATGTGAGTAAAGTGTTAAAAGAGAGTAATCATTTTTAGTGAACTCACTGTTTTTTAGTTTTTCTCTTGAAAGCACAATCGCATCATGGGGTAAGTCGCCATCGCTAATTTCCAGATGTTTATCCAACATTTTTAAAGCGAAGGGTAATTTAATGATGTCATAAAATTCTTGCATAATCGTCTCAACCGTTGGGTAGTGGCGCTCTAATTTGGTGAAACGTTGGCGCACATCGTAATACGTACGTAAGACATGCGACTGATAATTCAACAAAGGTTCGTAAATCGTAAATAGAATTTTTTCATAGCTAATGTCTTGTGTGATTTTAATTAAAGGGATTTCATAATTGAAACATAATTCGATAAACCACTCTGGAATCATTTTAATGAATCGATCTGTTTTCAAAATTAAGCCGCTGATGCCAATTCGGCGCATCTTTACGAAAAAATTTTCCAACTCTTTTTCGGGTAGATCATGCAATGCGTAGAAAGAAGTCAAAATTAACTGATTCTTTCTACTCCAGTTCTCAATGTCAATCGCTTCTAAGACCATTGCCGAGTCAACTTCATTGTCTAAACCAATCTCTTTCGTCAAAATTTTACCTTTTTTTAAGTCACCTATCGATAATAACTCTCTTAATTTCATCGTTTTCTCCTTTTTCCCTCTTATGGATAAAAATTATACCATTTTTTTAGAATTATGTCCGATGAAAACACTTTCTCGTTTCGATACAATAGCATTGTAAGGAATAGATAGGAGGATGAACAATGTTACACACAGTAATTTTGAAAAACAATTACCAAGACTCCATCAACTTAATGTTATTGACCAATAAAATCAATGCATTAGATGGTGTAACCATGAGTCAAATCATGATGGGAACAGATGCCAACAAAGACATCCTTAACAACACGAACTTGTTAACGGATGAGGCCAATAGTGCATCTGCAAACGACATGATGATTGTGGTTGACAGTGAAAAAGAAAACATCATGGAAGAAGTTATGCCAGCGATTGATGAATTCTTAGATGATTTATCAGCAAAGGGAACTAGTGAAGAAGCACAAGCAGCAACTTCTTGGTCAGAAGCGTTTGATCTTTTACCAGAGGCGAATGTAGCGCTATTCAGTATTCCTGGTGAATATGGTGCGCCAGAAATGGAACGTGCCTTAAAAAATGATTTACACGTGTTCTCTTTCACGGATAATGTGTCAATTGAAGATGAAGTACGTTTGAAAAAATTAGCGCATGAAAAAGGCTTACTAATGATGGGCCCTGACTGTGGAACTGGTATTATCTCAAGTATTCCAATCGCCTTTACAAATGTTGTTTCTCCAGGAAACATTGGCGTTGTTGGTGCTTCAGGAACAGGGATTCAAGAAGTTACAACGATTATTGACCGCTTAGGTGGCGGAGTTGTTCACGCCATTGGTACTGGTGGTCGTGACCTAAGCGACAAAGTAGGCGCTATCACAGTGAAAGATGCTATTATGGCCTTAGAAAATCACGAACCAACCGATGTGATTACAGTTATTTCTAAACCACCTGCAAAAGAAGTTCGTGATGAAGTGGTTGAATTATTACAAAGTATTTCAAAACCAGTCGTTGCGATTTTCTTAGGAGAAAAACCAACAAGTCACGAAGGCAAAGTTTATCTAGCTCATACATTAGAAGAAACAGCTAAAATTGCTGTTGATTTAGCAAATGATGTGGCCGTGAAGAAAAATTACTTTGAAGCATTAGCAAAACCAGCTGTACCAACATTACCAGAAGATAAAGTTGTAAAAGGCTTATATTCAGGTGGTACATTAGCTTCTGAAGCAGGTATGTTAATTTCTGAAGCTTTAGATCTTGGCGGTTTAGTGAAAGCAGAAGGTTATGTCTTGAAATCTCACGGTTATGAAGTCATTGACTTAGGTGATGATATGTATACACAAGGTCGTCCGCACCCAATGATTGACCCAGATGTTCGTATCGAAAAAATTCGTGAATACGCACAAGATGAAAAAACTGGGATTATCTTATTCGATGTGGTGTTAGGCTACGGTGCTCATGAAGACATGGTTGGTGCATTATTACCAGCAATTGAAGAAGCGCGTGCCACAGCCAAAGAAGCCGGACGTGATCTTTACTTTGTTGCAACTGTTTGTGGGACGACGAAAGATCCGCAAAATTACCAATCATCGGTTGATCGTTTGAAAGAAGGCGGCGTTTTAGTTGCAGAAAGCAATGCTAAAGCTGTTCAATTAGCTCTATTGCTAAAAGGAATCGAAATTTCAGAAGACGATAAAGAAGTGGTTGCTTACAACGGACCAACTGTCGATGTACCAAAACCAGGCGAAAAAGTAATGGAACTATTAACAACCAAACCAAGAATTATTAACGTTGGGTTGCAAAGCTTTACAGAATCAATCGTTGATTACGGTGGCCAAACTGTTCAATTCAACTGGCGTCCGCGTGCTAACGGCAATAAAAAAATGATTAAAATTTTGGATGCTTTGGAAGATTACAGTGAACAAATCGAAGCTGAAAATCACAAAGTAACAGACAAAATTAAAAATGCACAACCATTCTTAGTAGATGTGGTACCTGCGAAATCAGTGATTCCAGAATTAAATGATGACGCACAAAAAACATTACTTCATGCTGGACCACCAATCCAATGGTCTGAAATGACTGGACCAATGAAAGGTGCTTGTATCGGTGCAGCATTATTCGAACGTTGGGCAGACAACGAAGAAGATGCTTTGAAGATTTTTGAAGCTGGCGAAGTACGTTTCATTCCTTGTCACCATGTAAAAGCAGTTGGACCAATGGGCGGTATTACTTCTGGTAATATGCCAGTCTTTGTTGTAGAAAATCGCTTAGAAGGTAACGAAGCATACTGTATCTTGAATGAAGGTATCGGTAAAGTATTACGTTTTGGTGCTTATTCACAAGAAGTGGTTGATCGTTTAGATTGGATTAAAGATGTTTTAGGACCAACGATTGCGAAAGCCTTGAAACTTTCTGAAGAAGGCTTGAACTTAAACGTATTGATTGCGCGCTCTATTACAATGGGTGACGAGTTCCACCAAAGAAATATTGCCGCATCTTTGAACTTCTTAAAAGAATTGTCTCCATTAATTATCAAAACAGATATTCCAGAAGATCAAAAATACGAAGTAATCAAATTCTTAGCTGACACAGATCAATTCTTCTTAAATGTCATGATGGCAACTGGAAAAGCAATTGTTGATGGTGCCCGTAAAGATACCAACGGAACGATTGTCACAACGATGACTCGTAACGGCGTGAACTTTGGGGTCCGGATTGCAGAAACAGGCGATCAATGGCATACCGCACCAGTAAATACACCAAAAGGTCTTTACTTCACTGGTTTCAGCGAAGAAGACGGAAATCCTGATGTCGGGGATAGTGCAATTACTGAAACAGTAGGCGTTGGAGCAATGGCTATGGTAGCTGCACCTGGCGTAACACGGTTTGTTGGTGCAGGTGGCTTTGAAGATGCGTTAGCAACCTCAAATGAAATGGCAAAAATCTGTGAAGGACACAACCCAACATTCTCAATTCCAACTTGGGATTTCCAAGGAACTTGTTTAGGAATTGATATCCGTAAAGTGGTGGAATTGGGAATTACACCAATCATCAATACAGGGATTGCACACAAAAATGCCGGTGTTGGTCAAATTGGTGCAGGGACAGTTAGAGCACCTCTAGGCTGTTTTGAAAAAGCCCTAGAAGCGTATGCTGAGAAACTAGGCATTACGGTTGAATAACCAACTAGTCATTAGTGACTACATTTTTCCTATCCACCAATATGGCAAGATGGGAACCATTCACAGTGTTTTTGAACGTTCATTTAATCTGAAAGTCCAGGATCAATTAATCAATGTTGCAAACTTCCATAATTATTTATCAAGCTTTGGTATGTTTTTGCCAGATCAATTGTTTCAAGAAATCTTTCCGTATGTACAACAAGGTAATAAAGTCAAAATCACAGAAAATCAGTTGACCTTTTACAGTACAGTCGGCGTGAAAACGATCCAACTCACACCTGCCGAGGTCGTTTCTTTAAACATTACTCATTTCAAGTTAGAAAAAGACCAATTACGCTTGTTGCGAGACCGCTTATTAGCGAGAAACTTAGAACGTAGAATTGGCCTGCCTTTAGACGAACGAGCAAAGCATATTTTCAAAAAAATGAGCCAAAAACAAAAAGTTTGGACACTATCGGAATGGCAAGAAGTAACGAATTATCTGATTGGTCGGGGCAAAGGGTTAACCCCGAGTGGTGATGACATTTTAGTAGCGTATCAAACAATTCTGTTCATACTTGCTGATGAAAGAGCTGCGGCGTTAGCCGCTACTCTTTCGGCAGCAAATTTATCCACAACAGATGTTAGTAAAGGCTATATTGCAAGCTCGGCTAAAGGATATGTAAATTCATTGTTGTATCAGTTACTCTTGGATTTGGAGAACCATCGGGATAATAGAGTTGACGAAAATATTGACAGAATTATACAAATCGGACATTCCTCTGGTAAAGATATGTCATTTGGAATGTTACTAGCTTTACAATCTGTAGAGTTAGATGAGAAGTGAGGAGAAGACATGGAGAATAGTAAAAAAAATCAAGCAGTGCAAGTGAGCAATAGTTACTGGATTAAAGTCGTAGCCATTTTCTTCGTAGGCTGGATTTTAATGTACGCAACACGAACTATTTTTAATCCAGTGATGGGGGTCATTGGAGAACAATTTGGTCTAAGTAACACACAACTTGGTTTAGCCAATAGTATCTTCTTTCTAACCTATGCTGTTGCACAGATTCCTTTTGGGATGATTGGCGATAAAATTGGGCGGAAATTAGTCATTGCTGTTGGGTTTATCGTTCTTGCTATTTCTACTTATTTTAGTGGATTAGCGACAACCTTTGTTATGTTTTTAGTCATTCGTGCAATTGCTGGTATTGGTCAAGGAGCTTACTATGGCCCGCAATATGCGCTATCGACAGAAGCGATTCCAGCAAGTAAACGGACCATCGGTAATGCCATCATCAATAGTGGGATGGCTTTCGGTACATCAGGTGGGTACCTACTTTCAAGTAAGTTGGTTTTAGAAAATGGTGAACATTGGAGCAAACCATTCTTTATCATGGCGATTCCAACGTTTATCGTAGGAATTCTTTTCTATACAATTTTGAAAGAAAAAGTGATTCGTCCTGGTGAAGAAGCTGCACGAGCAGCTGCTGAAGAAGGACCGCAAGAAAAGATCTCATTAAAAGAAATTTTCTCAAATCGTAATTTATTAGCCGCATTTATTTTATGTTTCACAAGTATTTATGCAAACTTTGTTATTATTACTTGGTTGCCACAATTTTTAATTGCTGAACGTGGCTTTACAGGAGCGAGCGTTGGTTTTATTTCATCACTTGTACCATGGGCCTCTATTCCAGGCGCCTTAATCTTCGCTCGTTTGAATGATAAAACAGGTGCGACGAAAAAATTAGTCTTTACATTAGTACCTTTAGCAATCCTATCTGTCTTTGCGATTGCTTTTGTAACAAATCGGACATTGTTAATTTCTGTTTTAATTCTTTATGGGTTAACAGG
The DNA here is from genome assembly GCF_040719405.1 of Enterococcus sp. AN402. NCBI lineage: Bacteria > Bacillati > Bacillota > Bacilli > Lactobacillales > Enterococcaceae > Enterococcus > Enterococcus sp. AN402. The sequence continues at coordinate 175,136 of NZ_JBFDTM010000004.1, forward strand.
GAAATTAGCGTTAGATCCAATTATGGTGACTTTTGTTACCAAACATGCACCAAAAGCGGCCTTAGGAACAACGTTAAGTGCCTATAATTTTATCGGGATGTCAGGGTCAATCCTAGCACCGTATGTCACAGGATATTTAGCAGATACAGCAGGCTCAATGCAAGTTGGCTTCTATCTTTCTTGTGTACTATTAGTTATTGGTTTACTAGCTTTTGCTTTCTTAGCTAAAGATGAAAGTAAACCGAAATTAGGTTAATTATCCCTTCGATAATGACTGAAACAATCAAAATGAGCAAGACAAAATCTTTCATTTCGTAAACAAATTATTTCTTATCCGTCGATACTGAAAAGATTTTGTCTTTGCTTTACTAAAAAGGAGCGAATCAATCAATGAGTTTAAACGTAATTGCCCTAGGTGGGAATGCTATTTTAGATACGGATCCAACAGATGAAGGCCAAAAAGCCGTCGTTAATCACGCGGCCAAATATATTGCAGAATTTGTTGCTAAAGGGGAACAAGTCATTGTCTGTCACGGAAACGGACCACAAGTAGGGAATTTGCTTTTACAACAAAAAGCAGGCGAAAGTGAAAAAAATCCAGCGTTGAAATTGGATACTTGTGTTGCGATGACACAAGGAAGCATCGGTTACTGGTTACAAAATGCTTTAACTAATGAGTTTGAAAAACGTAACATTGCTAAACCAGTTATCTCTGTAGTTACGCAAGTGCGTGTGGACAAAGAAGATCCTTCGTTTAAAAAACCATCCAAACCAATTGGTCCATTCTATACAAAAGAAGAAGCTGACGCGGAAGCAGCCAAAGATGGCTCTACGTATGTGGAAGATGCTGGCCGTGGCTACCGAAAAGTTGTTCCATCACCAATGCCTAAAGAAATTGTTGAAAAAGAGGCGGTTCGTGCTTTAGTAGAGGCGGACGTTTTAACTATCTGTTCTGGTGGCGGGGGCATTCCGGTCGTAGCAGAAGACGGACAATACGTAGGCGTGGAAGCGGTTAACGACAAAGATTTCTCTGCACGTGTTTTAGCTGAAAACGTTGATGCAGACCGTTTGATTATTTTGACAGGCGTTGATAACATCTACATTAATTACAATCAACCAGATCAAAAAGCATTAGAACAAATCAGTGTAGCCGAAGCAGAAGAATACATTAAAGAAGGTCACTTTGCTGCTGGTAGTATGCTACCAAAAATCGAAGCTGCCTTAGACTTCGTAAAAGGTGATGACAAACGGAAAGCAATCATTACTTCTATCGAAAACTTAGAAAACATCGATAAAGAAGCAGGAACTGTGATCAGTCAAAAGGGGTAGTTTACCATGAAAAAACCGTCCATGATCACCCAAATTGCAATTGCTGTTGTCGTAGGAATCCTCGTAGGACTCTTGATTCCTGCTAGCGGCAATTACTTGAAAATAGTTGGAGATGTCTTTTTGCGACTGATGCAAATGGCTATTCCTATCTTGATCTTAGGGCAAATTGTCCAAGCAGTTGGCAGTATTAATCCAAAAGAATTAACGAGCCTTGGGGGTAGAACAATCGCTGTTTTCGGGATTTCCTCCTTAGCTGCCGCTTTATGGGGCGTCCTAATGGCAGTCATTTTTAATCCAGGATACGGTGTTAAAATGACTGGCTTCCAAGATGCTTCTATTAAAGCGCAAGAAATCTCAATCACTGATACGATTTTAAATTTCGTTCCGAAAAATATTTTTGATTCACTGACTCAAGGATCGATTATTCAAATTATTGTCTTTGCATTATTTTTTGGTTTAGCACTGAATAAATACTTACAAAGCCATCCAGAGACACAACTCTTCCAAATAATTGTGGACTTTAATGAAGTTATCATTACAGTCATTCGATACGTCATGTATCTAGCACCTCTGGGGATTTTTGCTTTAATTGCTTCAACAATTAGTCACTTAGGCCTTCAAATTATTTTACCGTTAGTGAAGTATCTATTGGTCTATGGATTAGGAACTATTTTATTTTTGGGCATCTGGATTTTGGTTATCACATTGTACTGTAAAGTAAGTCCACTACGTTTAATTACAAACATGAAAAATATGTCTGTGATGGCCTTGGCGACAACTTCTTCAGCAATTACTTTACCAGTAGCTTTGGAAGAAACAGAAACAAAATTAGGTTTAAGTAAGCGAATTACTAACTTAGTGTTGCCGTTAGGTATGTCGTTAAACAGTAACGGTTCAGCGATGCATATGGCTTTTACTGTAATGACTATCGCTCAGATGTATCAGCTAGAGTTTGATATTACGAAAATGATTTACTTAGCAATTACAGCAACGTTTGTCTCACTAGCAAACGCAGTTGTTCCCGGTGCGGGCTTAGTCTCACTGGCAGTGATTGTTCCGCAAATGGGTTTACCCATTGAGAGTATTGCAATTTTTGCAGGCGTCGAATGGTTTGTTGGCATGTTACGAACAATTTTAAATGTCAATTCAGATGTTTACTCTGCTATTCTAGTTGCAAAATCAGTGGATGAAATTGACTATACTGTCTTTAACAGTAGCAATAAGTAGTGAAAAAAGGGGAGGAAATGCAAGGACGAAGAAGAAAATCACTTGTTTTCTTTCCCTTTTTTAAGATTAATGATAAAGGAGCAAGCGCAATGGAAGAAATGGTTGTCGTTACACCGGAAAAATTAGAAAAGCTGATGAAGCAAAAATTAGAAGCTGCTGGTTTACATTCTGAACATGCCGAAGAAGTTGCTCGACATTTAACTTTTGCAGATGCTAGCGGTATTCATTCACACGGGGCGGTTCGTATGGATTATTATGCGGAACGGATTGCAAAAGGCGGGATCACGATTGACCCCGAATTATCATTTGAAAAAACTGGACCGTCCACTGCCATTTTTCATGGCGATAATGGCGTGGGTCAATTTGTTTGTAACGAAGCATTAGCTGCTGCAGTTGACCTAGCCAAAGAATCAGGGTTAGCATATGTTGGCGTTTCTCAAACGAGTCATAGCGGGACGTTATCGTATTATGTTAAAAAAGCAGCGGAACAAGGCATGGTTGCTCTTTCGATGTGTCAATCTGATCCAATGGTGGTACCGTTTGGTGGTACAAGCAATTATTTTGGGACAAATCCAATCGCTTTTGCAGCACCTAGAGCAGGTCATGAACCAGTCGTGTTTGATATGGCTACGACAGTACAGGCGTGGGGGAAAATTTTAGATGCACGTTCAAGAGATGTTGAAATTCCCGACACGTGGGCAGTAGACGAAAAAGGCCAGCCAACGACTGATCCTTATGAAGTACGAGGTTTATTGCCGATTTCAGGACCAAAAGGATATGGACTAATGATGATGGTCGATGTCTTAGCTGGTTCGTTGTTAGGCTTACCTTTTGGCAAACATGTCAGCTCCATGTATGCGGATTTAACGGAGAAACGGAATCTGGGACAGATGTTTTTAATCATTGATCCAAGCCGCTTTACAGATTCTGAACGATTTAAAGAAAATATTAATCAAATGGTGGAAGAACTTCATAGTGTGCCTACAGCAGAAGGGTTTCAACAAGTTTACTATCCAGGAGAAATTGGTCAGCTAAACTATCAAAAAGCCATGTCAGAAGGCATTGAAATTCCACAAAGTATTTATGATTATTTAGTTAGTGAGATTGTACATTACGATAAATATGGCGGGCAAGGTGCCTTTGCCAAATAATGAGGAGCGCAGAGAGTATTCGCTGCTGCGTTGCTCTCGCCTTCTTTCTATTGGAGGAAAGTAAAATGAAAAAATCGTCAAAAGTAGCACTTATTTTTGCATTCTTAGTTAGTATTTTTGTGCCAGTTGCGGCCTTTGCTGATGAGATTGGGGATGTAGTTGCCCCGACAGGAATCATGGCATTAGTTGTGATTATTCCATTGATTGTTGTTTTGGTTCTATTGTTTATGAAAGTCGATATGATTATCGCAGGTTTAATTGGTGGCGTCTTAGCGATGCTGATTGGTGGCATTGGACTAGAAGAAGCGAATAAACAGATGTTAGAAGCTATCCCAATGATGTTAGGAATTACCGTTCCCATCATTAATTCAGCTGTTGCGATGGCGGTCTTTAAAGCAGGTAGTTATTCAGCTGCATTAACTTTAGCCAAACGAGGCACAAAAGGAAAAGTCGAGTATGTTTCAGCTTTTATTGTTATCTTATTAGCCGCAGCCACATATATGTCAGGAATTGGTGGCGGAAGTGCGATGGTTATTGCACCATTGGCCTTTGCTGCAGTTGGCGTTGTTCCTGAATTAATTGCAGCAATGTCTTTAGCTGCTGCGGTATCATTTACAACATCACCCGCTTCATTAGAATCAAGTATTGTTTCAAAATTAGGTGATATCAGTGTCGGTTCATATGTTTCAACCATGCGACCTTATTGGTTATTCTTCGTAGCATTAGCGATTGTTTTAGCCTTTTGGGGAACGAAACATAGAAATGTTGGCTTTAAAGAGTCGGCAGATGATGAATTTGATAAAAAGAGCAATGGTGAATTATTTAAAATTACCTTGCCAGCCATTTTCTTATTGTTTGCTGTAATTTTTGGACCAATTGTGAATGATTTAATTGGTTTTGCCTTCTTTACGCCACTTGTATACATGATTTTAACATTAGTTTTAATTTTCTTATGTACAGATTTCTCAATGAACAAATCTGTCGAAGCGATGGTAGATGGGTCTACATATATTTTGACTCGTTTATTCCAAGTAGGGATTTTCTTAGCCTTTATTAATGTTATTGCGGAAACAGGAACGTTTGCTGTCATCGCAGGTGTTGCTGAAAATGCACCAGCCTTTATTGTCGTGCCAGTTGCCATTTTAACAGGGATTTTAATTGGGATTCCAGCTGGGGCCTACGTAGGTTCTGTTTTAACTTTAGTGCTACCAGTTGCTGTATCGTTGAACTTCCCGCCGTTAGCATTAGGTTTTGTAGCAATGGGTGTTGGTTTAGGTAGTCAAATGAGTTTCGTTAATATTACTATGCAAGCTTTATCTTCAGGCTTCCAAATTCCAATTTTGGATGTAGTTAAAGGAAACGTGAAATGGTTAAGTATTGCCTCTGTACTATTATTAGTTATCGGTTTAATCTTTGGATAAAAAACAATTTAGGGAGTGGAAAACATGGATTTATTAATTAAACAAGTTCGTCTTCAAGACGGTGAAGCATTACAAGATGTAGCTATTAAAGAAGGAAAAATCATTGAAATCGCCCCAGTTATTACTGGCGATGCCAAAGAAGTCATCGAAGCAGATGGTCGTGTTTTAATCCCAGGTTTTGTAGAAAGCCATTTACATTTGGACAAGGCATTAATCGCTGATCGTAAACCAAATAAATCAGGTACGTTGAAAGAAGCGATTGAAGTAACCGCAGAATTAAAACCAACATTTACCGAAGAAGACATTTACGACCGTGCTAAACGTGCCTTAGAAATGTTAATCGTTCATGGAACCACGGCGTTAAGAACGCATGCAGAATTTGACCCAGCGCAAGGTTTTACTGGCTTCAAAACAATTATGCGTTTGAAAGAAGAATACAAAGAGTTAATTGACATGCAAGTAGTTGCATTTCCGCAAGAAGGAATTTTTAAAGCCCCTGGAACAGAACAAATGATGTATGAAGCAATGGATATGGGCGCAGACATTGTCGGCGGTATTCCTTATAATGATGCACCAGCGAAAGAACATATTGATTTAGTGTTTGAAATTGCTAAAAAATATGATAAAGATGTAGATTTACACCAAGATTTTGCCGATGAAGCTGATGATATGAGTATTGAATATTTATGTGAAAAAACCATTGCTGAAGGCTACCAAGGCCGTGTTTCAGTGGGCCACTTAACGGCATTGCATGCCTTACCTGAAGCAGAATTGGCGCCTATTATTGCAAAAATGGCGGAAGCAAATATTAGCGTGATGGCTTTACCAGCAACGGATTTACATTTAGGGGCTCGTGGTGATCAGTACAATGTTCGACGTGCGGTTACGCCAATTCGTAAATTACGCGATGGTGGCGTGAATGTCTGTATTGCTACAAATAATATTCGCAATGCTTTTACACCATATGGCACAGGGGATATTGTTCAAACAGCGATGCTAGCCATTCCTGTTGGGCACCTAGGTGGAGCGGATGACTTAAAAACAGTGCTACCAATGGTAACAACAAGTCCTGCTCGTGCGATGGGACTAGAAGGATACGGTGTCGCAGTTGGGAATAAAGCAGATTTAGTCTTATTAGACACAAAAGTGGTTGAACATGCGATTATTGATATTCCAGAACGGTTATATGTTATTAAAAACGGCCGTGTTACAGTCAAGACAGACAAAAAAGTCGAAATCATTCGTTAAGAAAAAAACAAAAAGCTCAAAATGTTAGTTGTCAAAACTAACATTTTGAGCTTTTTTTGATAAAGGTAAAGATGTGTTTGATTGATCCTGTTTTAGTTATTTTTTTGTTCCACGAGTTCTATTTATTAACAGAATTAAATCATTTCTTTGCTACCAACCGAACTAATTGTTCTTGAATCGCTAGTAAGTCAGATAAAGAAACTTGCGCATTAATTAATAAAAATGGTGCAGCTTGTTTTACTTGGAGCAAAGGCGTAGTGCTTAAATAAAGGTCGTACCTATCTTCTTCAGACAATTGATTAATTGCAAGGTGATAGAAACTTGCAAACGTTTCACGAATTCGTTGAATGATAATCGCTTCAATCGGTGTAGGTAAGTCTGTTTCTATTTTTATGTGAATTGTTTGATTGAAAGCTGTTGGAGCAGTAATTAACGTGTAGGCCATCGATAATTGAAGGCCTAAGCCAGTTTGTTTAGCTGGGTTCGAAACATAGATGTCTTGCTCGGTGACTATCTTTTGTGCATGCTCAAATAAATGAGCAAAATTTTGTAATAAATACTTCTTAATATTGTAGCCAGTAAGTGTAAAATCCATTTGTTCAAATAACTCTACGAAAAGAAGGCCAGCCACTAATTGTTTTGTGAATAAGACCCTGTTTTTTGTCGTTTCAAAGGCATGAGGGTTTTCTGTTTCAAGGGAGTGAAGAATCTTTTTAATAAAAGAATTCGTCTCTGAAAAAGGTCGGTTAGGTTCGATTAAATCTGTAAAGTGTTTGTTCGAGAGTTGTACTGTTGTATTTGTTAATAGAAATAAAAAAATCAGATGACTTTCACTCTTGGGTAACAGAAAGGCGTTCGTTAATTGATTTTCTAAATGTTCTTTTAGTAGATGATGAGTATCAACAAATTGAAGCAGTACTTCTTGATCTTCATCAGATAAAGAAGAAATAGATTCAGAAAGCAGGAAATTTGTCTGGAATCCCTTTCGATAACGAATAATATTTACCGCTAAAATATAACAAATAAGTTTCATATTCAATTGATTAGCTGGAAAATAGCCTAAAGCAATCAGTTCTTTCGCAAGGGTTTCACATTTTGTTTGCGAAACGTCAGCAAATGGCCAATCGAGACCAGAAAAAACGCGCCAATAGAAAGCAATCATGAAAAAACGAATGCGTGGTTCAGCACCAACTAAACGAATCTCGCCTTTGGTTCTCTGGATCGAAAAATCAAAGGTTTTTAAAATGGTATCTAACTCAGCAACCTTATGCCGAACAGTTGATTCGGATAAGAATTGGTCCATACTAAATTTTGTTAAATGAACATTACTTTCAAAGAATAGTTTTTCGAGCAATGTAAAATACGGACTACTTTGCAAAATTTGCTTCGTCAAAATTTTATATTCTTTTTTTGACCCCATGAAACAATAGCCTTTACCCCGCTCGGCAGAGAAAATATGTGAACAATTATTAGCCAACACATAAGGTTTATTAATTAAGGATTCGTAGTATTTATTGATTGAACGTCGATCCATTTGTAACAATTGACTAAGTGTTTCAATACGAATAAAGTTTTTTTTATGGTACAACAAACGCAGTAAATCCAATTCCTTTTTAACTTCTGAGCCGAAAAAAGTGTCTAATATTTCCATTATTCTTCTCCAATTGGTTCGATTCTTTTTGTTAAAATAAGTATAACTTGTTTTTTATTCGATTGTTTAAAAAAATGTACTTAACAAGTACATTTTTTTGTCTCCTTAAAAGTTATTTCTGTAGTAAGTTACATATATCGCTCAAATTTCATTTGAATGAGAAATTACTTACCACAAAGGAGTTAAAAAAAATTGAAAAAAACAACCTTATTTTTATTTATGTTCTTTTTCCTAATGACTATTTTTAGTATAGACGTTTCCGCAGAAACATACAATTTTAACTATAAAAATGACGAACAAGGTCATTATTTAACGAACGGAATTAGTGAGGGAGACACAAACAATTATGATTATGGTCATGCCCCTGAAGCGACATTTGACGAAGAAAAATATGTGAATTATGGAGATGAAGCTTATTTGAAGAAAAGTGTGGCGGCTGTAACAGGCCAGCAAGGGCTTTTTAATGTGACTTTAGATGTAAAAGGAAATCAGACAGAAAGCCCTATTGATCTAGTGTTAGTGATTGACTATTCTTCATCAATGAAAGGTGAAAAATTAAACAACGCTTTGAAAGGCTTGCAACAATTCGGCGAAGAACTTTCAGATTCATTAACAGATGGTCATGTTCGAATTGGTATCGTTGCCTATAATCGACTAACTTACTCCACCGCGGATTTTTCTACAGACATGAATGACTTAGAAGACTTTTTAAGAAATACAGCCGAGCCACATTCAGGTACGTTTATGCAAAAAGGCTTGCTAGAAGGGCAACGTTTATTGGCTGAAAAAAGTCGTCCAAATGCAAAAAAGATGTTGGTTCATATTGGTGATGGTAGTGCAAATGCTAGTTTTTTACCTAGAGAAAATGCTCAAAGCTATCCCAATAATGGTGAAATTATCGATTACAACGGTTACCATACATCGTCCTACATGGAAGAGTTTCAAACAGAATCCAATCAGTACTATACAAGTAACAGTGCTTCTACTGATGCTAACGCTATCCAAACAAACAGTACAACAGTGACAGATAATACGTTAGGAACCATTGTTTCTCTAAAAAAATCAGGAGATACTTATTATTCAATTGCAGCTAATCCTTCGTTAAGAGGAGAGTATATTAGTAGGAATATAGCTTCTGATCCTAAAAATTATTTGATTATTGATGAAAATTTATCTGGTTTGGGCACTGCACTGAAAGAATTAGCTGGGAGTATCAATAATACTATCCATGAGGGGCTCATTATCGATCCAATGGGAGAAAATATTCTTTTACAAGGTGCTGGGAATTTCACAGAAGATAACTACCAACTAAAAGGTTGGCGAAAAATGCCAACGGGTGAATGGTCAGAGGCTAGTGACTTATTGACTGATGTCGTAGTTACAGAAGAAAATCAAGTGCTCCATATTTCTACTATTTCATTAGGAAAGAACGAACGTTTAACATTAACTTATCAGATTAGATTGAACACAGAAACAAATGATTTTAAAGGAGATACATGGTTTTTATGTAATGATCGTACTACGTTACAACCAACTCCAGAAGAAGAAGCAGTTGATTTTCCGATTCCAGCAATTAAAGCACCTACTGTACAATTAAAATTGATTAAGAACTGGGAAAATATTGCAGAAAAAGAAATTCCAGAAGCAATTCAATATCAAGTAACTCGAAAAGCGATAACAGAAGAAGCTGCTTGGTCTACTTCAGAAGTCATGCAACTAACCAAAAAAGAAGGCTATCAAAAGCTGATTAATCAAGTAACGGTTAATGGCGCAGAAGTAGCATTACCTAAGTTTAATAACAGGGGTGAAGACTTTGTATATCAGATAGAAGAAGTGAACGTGCCAGCTGAATTTGACAGTATAATGACAAAGACAAAGGATGAATTTATCCTTACAAATCGTCGTAAAGAAGTTGTTTCCAGCACAACAGATACAAGTACGAATGAGTCTTTAAGTTCTGAGACTGCTACAACAAATTCGAGTGCTGAAAAACCAATTGTTGTAGAAACTACCACAACAACCTCAGAACTCAAGGATAATAATTTCTCAGCAGAGACGAACACAACAGCAAAAAAAATAACGAAGGCTACACCCAATGACAGACATTTGCCAAAAACAAACGAAACCCAGAAATTTCAAAGAGTATTCTTACTATTAGGTGGTTTGTTGGTAGGTTTATCTGGATTCTATTTACTTAAGCAGAGAAACTAAAATAATTCTTTAAATAAAGCAATAAAAGGCAGCTCAACGAAGCGGCCTTTTTCTTGGTTCATTACCAAAATATAACGAATTTTGTAACAAAAACGTTTGATAAAAAGAAGGGAAAATGATTAATTTTACGAAAAAAAGCATATATCGACAAAAAAGAAGCAAAATTTGAATAAAAAAAGAAAAAATATGAAAAAAAATCGAAGAATTGTTTAACAATTGAAAACACGTGAAAACCAGTCATGACAAGGTGTAAAAGCCTTACAAAAGGTAAGTTTACCTATTATGGAGAAAGAACGAGTGATCTGAAATGTTTTTGTAACATTTCTATTGCTTAATTGAAATATGGGTGTGGTAGAATGTTTTTGTCGTAAGAAAAGATTAAGATATTTTAAATAAACTTTAGAAATTAATTCGGAGGAATGACAAGTGAAGAAACGTCTATTTGCATCAGTATTACTATGTTCATTAACGCTATCAGCAATTGCTACCCCAAGCATCGCTTTGGCGGACAATGTTGATAAAAAAATTGAAGAAAAAAATCAAGAAATTTCATCATTAAAAGCAAAACAAGGGGATTTAGCTTCACAAGTATCTTCTTTAGAAGCAGAAGTATCTTCAGTATTTGATGAAAGCATGGCTTTACGTGAACAAAAGCAAACACTAAAAGCAAAATCAGAACAATTACAACAAGAAATTACAAACTTGAATCAACGTATTGAAAAACGTAACGAAGCAATCAAAAATCAAGCACGTGATGTTCAAGTTAATGGACAAAGCACAACAATGCTAGATGCAGTTTTAGATGCGGACTCAGTTGCAGATGCAATCAGCCGTGTTCAAGCTGTTTCAACAATCGTAAGTGCCAACAACGACTTAATGCAACAACAAAAAGAAGACAAACAAGCTGTTGTTGATAAAAAAGCTGAAAACGAGAAAAAAGTGAAACAACTTGAAGCAACAGAAGCTGAATTAGAAACAAAACGTCAAGATTTACTTTCTAAACAATCTGAATTAAATGTAATGAAAGCTTCATTAGCATTAGAACAATCATCAGCTGAAAGTTCTAAAGCTGGCTTAGAAAAACAAAAAGCAGCTGCTGAAGCAGAGCAAGCACGCTTAGCTGCTGAACAAAAAGCTGCAGCTGAAAAAGCTAAACAAGCTGCTGCAAAACCAGTTCAAGCTAAAGCTGAAGTAAAAGCAGAAGCACCAGTTGCCTCTTCTTCAACAACAGAAGCGCAAGCACCAGCAAGCTCAAGCTCAGCAACTGAATCAAGCACGCAACAAACAACTGAAACAACTACACCAAGTACAGATAATAGTGCAACAGAAAATACTGGCTCTTCTTCATCAGAACAACCAGTACACCCTACAACACCAAGTGATAATGGAAATAATGGTGGCCAAACTGGTGGTGGAACAGTTACACCACCAACACCAGAACCAGAGCAACCAACACCAGCGCCTTCTGCTGATCCAACAATCAATGCATTGAACGTTCTACGTCAATCATTAGGTTTACGTCCAGTAGTATGGGATGCAGGTTTGGCAGCTTCTGCAACTGCTCGTGCAGCACAAGTTGAAGCAGGTGGCATTCCAAATGATCACTGGTCTCGTGGAGATGAAGTTATCGCAATTATGTGGGCGCCAGGTAACTCAGTAATCATGGCGTGGTACAATGAAACAAACATGGTAACAGCTTCAGGTAGCGGTCACCGTGATTGGGAAATTAACCCAGGTATTACGCGTGTCGGTTTTGGTTACTCAGGTAGCACAATCGTAGGACACTCTGCCTAATCAGCAATGATAAAAATAGACGTAAGCAGCTTCTGAAAAGAAGCTGCTTTTTTCATTACTATTTCATCCATCTCCGTTGACAAATTTGCTAAACGTGGTATTCTAATTATAATCTAATAATTTCCGTTGAATAGGAAAGTAAATGCAAGACAGCTGGTAGAGAGACTTTGGTTGGTGAAAAAAGTTAGATGTCTGTATCGAAAAATGGCCTAGGAGGAATTTTTGTCGAAACGTAGGCAAAAACGTAATGTCTTTCGTTAACAAGACCGCTGATTATGATTGTCAGTTGAAGGGAAAGAGTCATCTTTCCGAAAAAAGGTGGTACCGCGATAATAATCGCCCTTTTACTAGTTACGGCTAGTAAAAGGGCGTTTTTTTATAAATAAAAATAGGAAAGAGTGAGGCAAATGAGTAGTCAGATTCCTTTTACAGTTGATCATGTGGGAAGTTTTTTACGTCCAGAAACAATTAAGAAAGCACGGAAAAAGGTCCAAGCAGGTGCTTTATCTCAAGCAGAGCTACGTCTTATTGAAGATGAAGAAATCAAAGCATTAGTAGCAAAACAAAAAGCTGGCGGCTTACGGGGAATCACAGATGGTGAATTTCGTCGCGGTTTTTGGCATATTGATTTCTTAGAAGGATTAAATGGTGTGACAGGCTATATCCCAGAAACGGGGTATAACCAAACCTTTCATGGAAAAGCAGCTCCGGCCTATAATATCCGCGTAGTGGATAAAATATCTTTTCCTGCGCAACATCCATTTTTAGAGGACTTTTCATTTTTAAAAGAGGTGGTGGAAGTTGGTGATGGCACGGTAGCCAAAGCAACGATCCCTAGTCCGACCATGATTTTACGTCAAGAAATTTTATCTAACGATGGCACCTCGCGCATTCAAACAATTTATCCAGAAATTGGTGATTTTTATAAGGATTTAGCACAAACATATAAAGATGCAATTGCGGCCTTTTACGAGAGAGGTTGCCGTTATTTGCAATTTGATGATACAAATTGGGCGTTTCTAGCGGATCAGACAAAACAAGAAGAATTACGAGCAAAAGGAATACAGCCAGAAGAAATTGCACAAGTGTGTACCACGATTATTAATGAAGCCTTAGCTGGTAAGCCAGAAAATTTAACTGTAACCACGCACATTTGCCGTGGGAACCATGCTTCGTCTTGGTTATTTTCAGGTGGTTATGAACCGATAGCAAAAGAATTATTTGCTACGAATTATGATGGTTTCTTCTTGGAATATGACTCAGATCGTGCAGGGGACTTTTCACCATTAAGACATTGGCAAAATAATGGCAGCAAAGTCGTTTTAGGTTTAGTTACTTCTAAGTTTCCTGAATTAGAAGAGACTGAACAAGTGAAAGCACGAATTGAAGAAGCCCAACAGTTTGTTCCTTTAGAAAACTTAAGTATTAGTCCGCAATGCGGTTTTGCTTCGACGGAAGAAGGAAATCGTTTGACGGAGAAAGAACAATGGCGCAAAGTTCAATTACTTCAAGAAATTGCTAGAGAAGTATGGTAAAAAAACTGGGACATAAGTCTAAACGGCTTATGTCCCAGTTTTTTCATTGTATTATTTTAAATATTGATCTTTAGTAAAATTCGTGTGTTCATACTCGCCGTTGTCACCATAAAAGCGGTTATAGCGTTGTTTGAATTTGCGGAATAAATAAATGACTGTCACTTTAACTAGGCAATACATTGGAATCCCAAAAATAACGCCCATTAAACCAAACAGTTCACCCATAACTAACAAGACAAGTAAAATAGTAATCGGATGGACTTTTAATTTATCGCCCATCACACGAGGAATAACAAAATCACCATGAATCAATTGGATGGCAAACCAGACGATAACAAATTTAACTACCATAAATGTGGAATCCTGAAAGGCAATAATCAATCCAGGAATAAAGGCAATAAATGGCCCGATATAAGGAATAATACATAAAATACCCGCAGCTAAAGCTAAAATGCTACCAAATTGTAAACCAATTAATAGAAAAGCTGGCCAATACATAATCCCTAAAACCAACGAAGCAATGACTTGACCTTTTAGATAATCGCCAATTTGAATGTTGGCAATTTGGCTATATTCGTCAAAATCAGGACGAAAAGCTGGGGGAATGATGCCTTTTACAAAGCGATAAAACTTTTCTTTGTCTTTTAAAAGGAAAAAGGCGATGATAGGTCCTGTAAACAAGGTTAGGAAAGTAGAAGAGACTGCAGAAAAGACGCTTCCCAGACCTTGTGCGCCTGTTTGTAGGTAATCCCCTGCAAAGTCTTTAAAGGAGTTTGCAAGTTTGCCCCAGAGCTGATTAATCGACTCATTAGCAGATTCTAAATCTTTTGCAAAAGGTGTTTTAGCCATAAATTCTTGTACTGTTTGGAGCGTGCTTTTCCAAAAACTTGGGAATTGTTTGATTAATTCTTCCGTTTGGTCTTGGATAATTGGGAAAAGTTGCAGTCCAACTAACACTAGTAATGCAATAATTAAGACATAGAGAATCGCAATCGCCCAAACACGGGGAATTTTTTTCTCAAGGCGTTTCACCATTGGATTAAGCAAATAAAATAGAATAATACCAAAAAGTACCGGGCCTAAGACGGCACTAAAAATAACAAAAATTGGTTTAAAGATAAATGAAACAGTGTTGAATAAAAAGATAGTTACAGCAATTAGACAAAGGATAGTTAATGTGTAAAGTAAATTTTTCCCACCTAAAAAGCGGATCCACTTGGTACTTTCTTTATCCATAAGTTGCTCCTTTCATTAAGCTTTATTTCTAAAATGACCAATAATTTCAATGACACCCATGAAAATCAGGATAAATCCAAAGACTTGCATCAAAACTAAGAGACTTTTGAAGGGATTAAAAACTAAAACGGCTCCAGCGATTAAAACCAGAATACTGTAGATAAGCGCGCCTGTTTGACGAGTATTTAAAGCAAGAGTCAATTGAACGAGGCCGTTTATAACAATGCTAATCCCTAATAAAAACGGCAGAATCGAAACGATCACTGGTGCAAAAAATAAAAAGGCTACTGCTAAGACGACAAAGATTAAACCTGTTACGAAACCAAGTCCCCAGCTACCCGTTTGTTTTTTTATTTTGTAGTCATCATAAATATTAATTAACCCTAAAAGCATCAAATAACCAGCAATTAAATAACCGACGAACTGGAAGAAAGCACCGGGATTAAAGACAATGGCACTTCCGATAACGATAAAGACGGCGTCGCGCAATAGGGTATGGCGCCGAAAATTTTCTCTAAAAGTTTGGAACATAAAAATCCTCCTCAATGTTATTGTTTCTTTTATTCTAGCGGAAAAAAGAAAAAAGTGCGAGTGGTAGCTCTAAAAAGTGTTGGAGACTGTGTCTTTAGAAAAAATAACATTAAAAATTAAAAAAGTCTTACAAATGAGCGAAAATTGGCATATAATGGAAAGTGAAATTTTATTTTAAGAAGGAGAGATTTGATGGATTTATTACCTTTATTAGGCGTATTGATCGTCATTGTCGGCTTCGCATTGAAATTTGATGCTATCTTGATTGTGATGGTTGCTTTAATAGTGACGGCTTTTACTGGCGGGCTTGGTTTGACATCGATGCTAGAAACACTAGGAACAACCTTTGTGAATAATCGAGGCATGGCTATCTTTATTATTATTATGTTAGCAACAGGAACGTTAGAAAGAAATGGCTTGAAAGAGTCAGCGGCTACGTTGATTAAACGATTCAAAAAGGTATCTGCTGGTGTGATTATTGACATTTATGGTGTCTTTCGGATTATCTTCGCCGCTTTTAACGTAAGTTTTGGTGGGGTAGCAGGTTTTGTGCGTCCGATTATTTTGCCAATGGCGTTAGGAACAATTGAATCAAAAAATTTACCAATGGTGCCAGAGTATGAAGAAGAACTAAAAGGGATGGCTTCAGCCATGGAAAATATCTGTTGGTTCTTTGGTCAAGTTCTGTTTGTTGGTGGGGCTGGGGCATTACTTGTTCAATCAACATTAAAAGATTTAGGCTATGAAGTGACATTAGGTAAATTGGCTTTAGTGGAAGTACCAGTCGCCTTAGTTGCCTTAATTTCGGCAAGTATTTACTTTACTTTAAAAGAAAAAAGATTACGTAAAAAATATTATGGACAGGAGGGACTGAAATGAGTTTTTTCACAGATCCAAGTATTGATTTGAGTGCAAAGTTATTGGAAGTCCTTTATATTTTTATGGGGATTATCTTGTTATACACAAGTTTTCGTAGTTTTCGTGATAAAACCAATCAACATGCGTATGGGACTAGTTTATTCTGGGGAATCTTAGGGATCTTAATCGGTTTTGGTCGGTTTATTCCACCAGTTGCCTGTGGCGTACTTATTTTTGTGATGACAATTCCGGCAATTCTTCAAAAAGTGACAAAAGGAGAAAGTCGCTTACCTTCGAAAGAATACATGGAAAAAATGTCTCAAAAATTAGGAATGAAGATTTTTATTCCCGCACTAAGTATCGGGGTTTTTGCAATTCTTTTTGCCACATTGACTACTTTAGGAGCTTTAGTCGGTGTCGGTGTTGGTGTCTTTGTAGCGATTTTCATCATGATGTTCTTTTCTAAAAATAATACGCCGAAAGTATTTTTTGATGATGCGGCGGAAATGTTAGAAACAGTCGGTCCTCTTAGTACGTTGCCAATGCTATTAGCTTGTTTAGGGGCTGTTTTTACTAGCGCTGGTGTTGGTGAGATTATTTCAAAAGGAGTTAGTGCCGTAGTACCGGCAGGAAATGTCAATGTAGGGATTATTATTTATGCTGTGGGAATGGTTATTTTTACGGCTATCATGGGCAATGCCTTTGCAGCAATAACCGTGATGACAGTCGGAATTGGTGTGCCGTTTGTCTTTTCTTTAGGTGCAGATCCCGCATTAGTTGGGATGGTTGCCTTAACATGTGGTTTTTGTGGTACACTGTTAACACCGATGGCTGCGAACTTTAATATCGTACCTGTAGCCATGTTGGAAATGAAAGATAAGTACGGCGTCATTAAAAATCAATTGCCGATTGCACTTTTCATGTTAATTTTCCAAATTGTTTATATGATTCTATTCAAATAAGAAAGGATGATCGAAATGAAAGTTGTCGTTACTGGCTTTGATCCATTTGGAGGAGAAGCAATCAATCCTGCCTTTGAAGCAGTCAAAAAATTACCTGCTGAAATTGCAGGAGCTGAAATTATTAAAGTTGAGGTGCCAACTGTTTTTGGCACTAGTGGTGAAAAAGTGGCTGAAGCAATTGAAACCCATCAACCAGATATGGTGATTTGTGTTGGACAAGCAGGCGGCCGCCAAACAGTCACTGTTGAAAAAGTGGCGATTAATTTAGCGGAAGCGCGTATCCCGGATAATGCAGGACAACAACCAAGCGATGTGCCGTTGGTTGAAGATGGAGCAACAGCCTATTTTACAAATTTACCGATTAAAGCGATGGTAAAAAATTGTCATGACCATCAATTACCTGCAGCGATTTCTTATACAGCAGGAACCTTTGTATGTAATGATATTATGTATCACTTACTACACTTAATTAACACTAAATATCCAACTATTCGTGGCGGATTTATTCATGTTCCGTTCCTACCAGAACAAACAATTGATAAACCAACGTTTGCTTCTATGTCATTAGAAGCAATCACAGATTCTTTGTTCTATATGATTGAAGCAGCAGTAAAAACGCAAGAAGATATTCAACTACAAGGTGGCACAACCCATTAATTAACAGGCGCTTTCGTGAGAACGGAGGCGCTTTTCTATTTTTACAAAAAGAAAAAGTAATTTTTGTAGGCGTGTGAAAAAATTTTTTATACTATTTTCGTTGACAAGTCGGTTTCTTCTTGGTATATTGAGATTCATAAATTATTAGCCCAGTAGGAAATAGATGTTTTGTTCAGAAAGTCGATGGTTGCTGCGAATCGATCAAGTCTATTTGTGAATTACACTAATAAGTAGTAACAATTACATAATACATAAGCGAGAAGCAAGTAAGCTTCTAATTAAGGTGGTACCGCGGAGAGATTCGTCCTTATTCTTTAAGGATGAATCTCTCTTTTTATGTAGCTTTAGGAGGCGTTTTCAATGAGTTGTGGAGGGGTTATTCGTTATCATAAGATCCTTTAATGTCAGAGTATTCAGAAAAAAGATTAGAGGAGAGTAACGAAATGAAAGAAAAACAGAAAAAGAAGACCGTGAGTGTTCGAGAAGCAAGTATCGTGTTATTAATTATTGTGGCAGCTATTGCAACAGGAGTAATTGGCTTAAAGATATCGCCAAATATTACTATTTTGTTTGTGATTGCATTGATTTTAGGCTACGCAATGTTTCGTAAAGTACCATTTGATCAAATGCATAAAGGGATTGTTGATGGCTTGAAGCCAGGGATTATTCCAATTTTTATTTTCATTTTAGTGGGGGCATTGATTGCCGTTTGGATTCAAGCAGGAATTATTCCAACGATTATGGTTTTTGGTTTTAAAATGATTAGTGTTAAATGGTTTGTGCCGTCAGTTTTTATTGTCTGTGCGATTGTCGGCAGTGCAGTAGGTAGTGCTTTTACAGTGATGTCAACAATTGGAATTGCCTTTTTCGGTATTGGCAGTACCTTAGGATTAAACCCTGCTTTAGTTGTGGGGGCGATTGTTTCTGGTTCAGTTTTTGGTGATAAAATGTCGCCTTTATCAGAATCAACAAACTTAGCCGCAGCGATTGTTGAAGCGGATTTGTTTAAACATATAAAAAACTTGATGTGGTCGACTGTACCAGCATTTATCATCTCTTTAATCTTGTTTATGATTTTAGGGCAAACGTACGCGAATACAAGTCTGACAGAAGTAGTTCAAGTTATTCAAGTATTGGAAGACCACTTTACCATTTCCATTTGGTCATTGTTACCATTAGCCTTAATGTTAATCTGTGCCTGGCGCAAAATTCCAGCGATTATCACGATTTTGTTAAACATTATTGTGGCAGTAATTATGATTATTATTCAAAATCCGAAAGTATCGTTGCAGGCATTAGGAAACACGTTGGAAAATGGGTTTGTTTCTCAAACGGGGAACGCACAAATTGATCAATTATTAAGTCGTGGCGGAATTATGAGCATGATGCCGACTGTGGCACTTATTATTCTAACGTTGTCTCTAGGTGGCTTATTAATGGAATTAGGATTGATTTCTGCGGTCATGGAAGTTGTTTCGCAGAAAATGAGC
This sequence comes from Enterococcus sp. AN402, assembly GCF_040719405.1. Classification (NCBI taxonomy): domain Bacteria; kingdom Bacillati; phylum Bacillota; class Bacilli; order Lactobacillales; family Enterococcaceae; genus Enterococcus; species Enterococcus sp. AN402. The sequence goes on from NZ_JBFDTM010000004.1 coordinate 194,437, forward strand.
AGTACACCGAAATTGATTTTATCAACGTTATTAACAGGAATTGGCGTAAATATTTTTATTGGTGAACAATTCCTATCGGTTATTTTACCAGGGAATGCCTTTAAAGAAGTTTACAAAAAAGAAGGCTTGGATCCGACTGTTTTAGGCAGAACCTTGGAGGATGGTGGGACGGTTATTAACTACCTCATTCCTTGGGGGATTGCAGGTAGCTTCGTAGCGGGGACCTTTGGCGTACCAACGTTGACTTACTTACCATTTGTTTTCTTTAGCTTATTATCGCCTGTCTTCTCAATGGTCAGTGCATTTACTGGTTTAGGGATTAAGCGGTTATCAGCAGAACCTGTTACCGAAAAATAGATTGATTAAAATAGAACAGTTGATGGGGAATACTGTAGTTTCTCTCTGTCAATTGTTCTATTTTTCTTGTAAAAAAGGTTGCATTTTTAGAAAGAAACAGTTATAGTTGACTAGTCAATTGTTGACGAGTCATTTTTTTAAGGAGGAAACTATGTCGTTATCATTACGGGAAGTCAGCCAATTATTATGTCAGTTAAAGGTATTAGATCAAAAAATTACCAAAGTTTTTGAAGAGCAAGTTGGCTTGAGTTTGACTCGTTATGAGTTGCTGATGATTTTAAAAGAACGTCAGCCGTGTCTTCAAACGGAGATTCAAGAACACTTAAAAATCGATAGTGGTGCGGTCACTCGCCACTTGAAAATTTTAGAAGAGAAACAGTATGTGACACGACAGCGAAATCCAGAAAATAATCGGGAAGTGCTAGTGCATTTAACAGAAAAAGCACAACAAGAACTACAGCAATGTACAGCCAAGCAACAAACGGTAACAGAAATTATTCCCAGTACATTTACAAAGGACGACTGTCGCCAGTTAAAAGAACTTTTGACAAAACTAGATCAAAGCATTACAACGAAAGAGGTATGATAGAATGACAACATATACAACGAATGATTTTTCAGAGATTGTTTTTGGCCGCAAATCGGTTCGGGTGTACGATGAAACCCATAAAATTTCTCATGAAGAAATGTTAACAATGATTCAAGAAGCGACCACTGCCCCTTCTTCTGTTAACATGCAGCCCTGGCGTTTTGTCGTAGTGGAAAGTGAAGCAGGCAAAGAAAAATTAAAACCCTTAATTCGCTTTAATACGCGTCAAAATGAAACATCTTCTGCAATGCTCTTAATTTTTGGTGATCTAAACTGCCATGAGCGAGGAGAGGAAATTTACAATCAAGCCTATGCTAGTGGTAAAATGCCTAAGGAAGTGCGGGACCAACAATTAGCAGCCATTATTCCCCATTATGAAAGTTTAAGCAGAGAACAAATGAATGACATCGTAAAAATTGATGCGAGTTTAGCAGCTATGCAATTTATGTTAGTGGCCCGAGCTCACGGATATGAAACAAATCCAATCGGTGGTTTTGAAGCGGAAAAATTAGCCGAAACATTTGGTTTAGATCAAGAGCGCTATGTCCCAGTAATGATTTTATCTGTGGGTAAGGGCATGGAAACTGGTTATGAATCTGTTCGTTTAGCACCAGAAAAAATCACGACATTTGAATAGGCAATAAAAAATGACGGCGTACGCTTACATCAATCAACATTCTTAAAGAAAGTTGGCTAATGCAACAGCGATGCCGTCATTGTCGTTGGATAAAGTGACTTCCGTTGCGATGCTTTTAAGCTCGTCAACGGCGTTTTCCATAGCAATTCCCGTGCCGGCCCATTCCAACATAGTATAGTCGTTGTGACCATCACCAAAAGCAATTACTTCTTCAGCAGTTATGCCTAACTGTAGGGTTAGTTTTTCTAAAGAACGCGCTTTATCAATATTTTTAGCGGTAAATTCAAAATAGAAAGGAGCGGAAAAAGCAGCGGTGACGGTTTCTTTGAAAGGCGCGTAGATGGCCTCATGATATTTTTGTAAATAGGCGGGTTCACCAGCAATTAAAATTTTGTTCAAGGGAAAGTTTAGTCTGGCGGCTAAATCATGCCACTCACATAATTGAAAGTTGCCGCCCTGTGATTCATATTCAATAATATTAAAATCACCAGTCTCTAAATGTAAGGTGTTATGAAAAACATCATTGACATACATAAATGTTTCATCATTAATCATTGGAATTACGTCAAATTGTTTCAAATGTTCTAAAATTTGTTGACTCAATGACTTTGAAATTGTCTGGTTAAATAGTTGTTGCTGACTGCCATGATGGGTGACACAAGCGCCGTTATAGGAAAGTAAGTGTCCATTATAATGAGCCATCTCCAATTCATCTGCTAAGGGCCGCATACCGTTAGTCGGGCGGCCAGAAGCCAAAATCAGTGAGAGGCCTTGTTTTTGTGCAGCTACTAATGCTTGTCGCGTTTTTGGTGAAATCTTTTTTTCTGAAGTTAACAAGGTGCCATCAATATCCATTACAATTGCTTTGATTGCCATAATTGGCCTCCAATCCGAAGAGTTTCTTTCTTTTAGTATAAAAGTTTTTTCTATTAATGTAAACGGATTCTCTTGTGAGGTGTATAAAAGAATTATTTTACAAAAATCTATACTATTTTTTTGTGAAATTTCATATAATAGAAGTATTCTAATTATCTACATAGAGAGCGAGGGACAAGGAATATGAAGGAAAAAGAAATGCATTCGCTCTTTTTTAAACATAAGTTTGTGAAAGTAACTCCCTATTTACGTCGTTTTGGTCATCGTTTGAGTGGGATGATTATGCCAAATTTGAGTATTTTTATTGCGTGGAGCTTATTGTCTTTGATGGCTGGCTATACGACAGGAAATCTACGGCTAGCTCTTTCTGAAGTCGAAACGATAATGATTCGAGTTGTTTTACCGATTTTAATTGGTTTTACAGGCGGAAAAATGTTCGAGGAACAACGTGGCGGCGTCGTTGCTGCTATTGCGACAGTGGGCGTGATTGTTTCCACAGATGTTCCACAGTTGTTTGGTGCTATGTTTATTGGTCCTTTAGCAGGATATACTTTCGCCAAAATTGAACAAATTCTCTTACCGAAAGTTAAAGAAGGCTATGAGATGCTGACTAAAAACTTTTTAGCAGGAATTGTGGGAGGACTGCTTTGCTGTTTTGGTATTCTGGTTGTAGCTCCTGCTGTTGAAAGTGCTAGTTTTTGGCTGTATCAATTTTCTTCTTGGTTAATTGAAGCCAATCTTTTGCCATTGGTTCACGTTTTCTTAGAGCCCTTAAAAGTGTTATTTTTTAATAATGCGATTAACCACGGATTATTAACGCCTCTAGGTTTAGAAGGCGCTAGTCAAACAGGTCAGTCCATTTTATTTTTATTGGAAACAAATCCTGGACCAGGCGTGGGCGTTTTGGTTGCTTTTCTGCTGTTTGGGCCTTTAGGACAACGAAAAACAGCAGGAGGTGCCACCATGATTCAACTGATTGGGGGCATTCATGAAATTTATTTTCCGTTTGTTTTGATGGATCCGCGCTTATTTTTAGCAGTAATTGCTGGAGGAATGAGTGGTACGCTTGTTTTTCAAATATTTAATGTGGGGCTAAATGCTCCAGCTTCGCCAGGTTCATTGGTTGCGATTTTAGCCAATTCCCCGACTGATGCGAGGCTGGCGGTTTTTAGCGGAATTTTTGTTAGCTTTCTGTGCTCTTTTGCAATAGCAAGCTTGTTATTAAAACGTCAACGAGGAATTGAACCAGTTTCAATGATAAAGATGAAGGAGGAAGACCAAGTGGAAACAGTCACACCTAACTATCAGCAAATTTTATTTGTTTGTGATGCAGGAATGGGCTCAAGTGCCATGGGGGCTAGTTTGCTAAGCCGACAATTAAAAGCTGTGGACTTGGAGATACCTGTGACTTACCAGTCCGTTCATCAGATGAAGTGGCAGCCTAAGACATTAGTGGTCATTCAAGCAGAATTGAAACAGTTAGCACAAAAGTACGTCCCAGAAAAGGATATGGTGAGTGTTCAAAATTTTTTAGAAATTAAATCCTATTACCCGCAAGTTTTAGCCAAACTGACTGCTTCTTCTCAAGAGCAATCTTCACTTGGTTCAGAGTCTACTGAAACGAACCCGATAAAACAAATACAGAAGCTTGTTTTTTTATATGCCGAGAATGTTCGAGGATCGCAAACAATGGGAATGGAATTATTGCGGCAACAAGCGGCGAAACAAGGAGTCGCGATTGAAGTATCTAAAGAACCACTGGAAACAGTCTTTTTTACCAAGGAGACAACCTACGTAGTGACTCGTGAACTGGCGCAAGCCTATCATTTAGATCTAACGCAACAAAATTTATACGTAGTTACTAGTTTTTTGAATAAGAAAGAGTATCAAGAATGGCTGGAAGGAGGAGCTGATAGATGTTTTTAACGACAAGAGAAACTGTTCTATTAACGGAATTAGTGAATAGTCCCACCCCCGTTTCAGTAAACCGCATGATGAATTTGTTAAAGGTTAGCCGCCGGACGGTATATCGTGAATTAGAAAATTTAGAAACCTCGCTAGCATCGATGGGCGCGACGTTGGAAAAAGTAGCTCGTGGGCGCTTTTCGATTCAAGCAGATGAAGCAGCGATGACGGAAATTCAGGCTGCTATTTTAGGAGAAGAGACACAGGAACTTTCTACTTTGGCGCGGCAACATGCGATTTTATTGACATTACTTCAAACAAAAGAGCCAGTCTCTATGCATTATTTTCTGGAAACGTATTGTATTAGTAATACGACTTTTTATGCCGATATTAAACAATTAGAAACACGGATTGCTCGGATTCCGTTGACGATTTCTCGGAATCAAGGCTATGAAGTGACTGGTTCTGAAAAATATCGCCGTCTTCTAATGGCGAATATTCTAAGTATGGAAATTAATGAGTACCAATTTTTTCATTTTACCGAATTAACAACAAACGACCATTTTTTCTTTCAGTTTATTCATGCAGAACATTTAGCATTTGCACAAAAAATTGTTCAGCCAGAAGTAGAAACTTTATTTCCAGCATTAAGTGATCGCAAATTACAACATTTGATTTTAATGTTAACAATTGCGATGGATCGGGTCACTGCAGGTTTTTATTTAGCTGATGAGACCTATACTGGGCAGATGAATAAGGCCTTTCTAAATTGTTCTAAACGACTTTTTTCAAAAGTCGCTGCTGAAACAAAACAACTATACGCTGTCAGTGAGATTGTTTTTTTTGCTAGCTTATTAAGTGATTTTTCTAATTCTTTTGATGAAGATTTTTTTGATGAACATTTTGACACTCAGCTGGCTTATGCAGTGAAACAACTGATTGAAGCAGTAAGTCAAGAAACGGAAGTTAATTTTTTCGAAGATACCAATTTGTATAAAATGTTGTTGACGCATTTATCAGGTGTTTTTTCTCGGGCGGTTTTACAAGAAGAAGATTTAACGAATCCCATTTTAGAACGGATTATGAATCAATATCAAGAAATAGCTGCGGCTTTACGCCAAGCGTTGCCGCAAATTTTTCCGCAAAAGAATTTATCGGAAGAGGAAATTGCCTACATGGTACTTCATTTTGCCAATTCTTTAGAACGGAGTCCCAAAATTATGGAAGTTGATATTGCTGGTTTTTCTCCTAGCGGCTTGGCTTCGACAAGTATGCTTGAAATGCGATTACGGCGCTACTTTCCTTTTATCAACCAGATTCATTTTTTTCGGATTGCGGATTTAGGTAAGGTGAATGTTGAGGAAAACTATGACTTAGTGATTTCCACTTCGTTATTACCAGGATACAATGGTAAATATAAATTGATCTCACCGTTACTTTTAGACGATGAAATCCGCCAATTGAAAGAAGAGTTTAAGCGGATTAGTCACGAAAAACGCTCGCTTAGGAAAGCGCCTGTGAAAAAAATAGGTGGCGAAGAAAGCTACGAAACGGTGGTCGCTTTCATGGAAGAAATTAGTAAACTATTAGAAACATTTTTCATAGCAGATTTAAATAATCAAGCGGATTTAGCAGAAACCGTTCAACAAGCCCTCGCGCAACTTTCCGCAGATTTAATCACCGATAGTGCAATCGTTTGTCAGCAATTGATGAAACGTTACGAGCAAGCGCCTATTGGGATTCCTCAGACGGAAATGGCCTTATTCCATACCTCAAGTACAGCAGTGACACAGCCTATTTTTTGTATTTTTAATCTGGCCCAGCCACTTATGATTGAAGGGATGGATAAAAAGCCGATGCAGTTACAACGTATGTTACTCATGCTAGCGCCGATGCCGATTGATGAAACAATCGGGAAAATTTTAGGAAAAATCAGTGGTGCGATTATTATGAATGATTTAAATACAGAAATTTTTCATTCAGGAAATGAAGCCATTGTTTATCAGTTGCTTTCGTCATTATTAATTGAAGAAATGAAAGGCTAGGTGTTGAGAGATGTTTGAAATTACAGCGGAGCAAATAATGTTGAATCAGTCGTATGCTAGTTGGGAGGAAGCGCTAGCAGCTTCTGGTGAATTACTGCTAAAAAATCAGTTGGTCACGCCTGACTATGTCAAAGCAATGTATCAACGTCAACAAAAAGTCAGTGTGTATATCGGTAACTTCGTGGCATTACCTCATGCGGAAGGACAAGATGAACAAGTTTTAAAAGAAGGGATTTGCTTTATTCAAGTGCCTGATGGGGTCAACTTTGGTACGGAAGCAGATCGAAAAATAGCTACTTTGTTATTTGTCGTTGCTTTAAAAAGTCAACGGCAACTAAGCATGCTTCAAGAATTAGCTTTTTTCTGTTCAGATCTCGAAAACATTCAGCGGCTCAGTGATTGTCAAACAATAGATGAAGCACAAAAAATTCTGACTCAAGCCTAAAGTTACGTCTGAAAAAAATTGGTAGTAAAAAATCAATTCATTCTGAAATGTTCAATAATTATTTAAATAATTTTATAATAAAAATTAAAATATTTTTATTTAAGAGATTAAACAAAAAAGATAAGAAGATTCCTTGACAAAAAATAGGCCCTATGATAAATTTAAGGTAACTTGTGACAAAGTCGTGCATGGATGCACTAAAAAGACACCCTATCAGTAGTAGGGTGTCTTTTTTTGCTGTTTAGACAGCAGCGGTTGAAAGCAACTTGTTTATTCCTCGTTCTGTTTTTCCAACCAAATGGTTACAAGTTTCAGGACAATCCCGACAAAAATCGGCACAAGAATTTTTGTGACAATCTCGTACATGTGATGCACCTCCTTTCGAGGCAAGTCGCCAATTTGAGTATAGCATAAAAAGTTGTTCATTTATTATTGAAATTATTAGAAATGGAATAAGCACGTGTTTTCTGGTTTTCGTAACTAGAGAACACGTGCTTTTTTCTTTCAACTTTTGGCACAATGGTTTGTGCCAAAGTACGACTTTTTCCAGATTCGGAAAGCGGATACAATTTAGTCAACAAGAAAAGTTACTTGAGAGAAGGGGAATAAAAATGGAACAAGTACCAGAAAAAAATAAAGTATCAATTAAAGCGAAAGTCCAAAGACTTGGCAGTACCTTATCTAGCATGGTGATGCCCAATATCGGGGCGTTGATTGCGTGGGGCGTTTTGACAGCGCTATTTATCCCAGATGGATATCTGCCCAATAAAGCCTTTGCCACGATGGTTGGCCCAATGTTGACCTATTTAATTCCATTATTAATTGGCTACACTGGTGGGAAAGTAATTGCAGGTGATCGCGGTGCCGTAGTTGGCGCAATTGCGACAATGGGCGTGATTGTGGGAACCGATATTCCGATGATGCTAGGTGCCATGATTATGGGTCCACTTGGTGGCTTTACAATTAAGAAATTTGATCAGTATTTCCAACATCGGATTAAAGCTGGTTTTGAAATGTTAGTAAACAATTTTTCAGCTGGATTAATTGGTTTTGCGTTAGCTTTACTTGGTTTTTCAGCGATTGGCCCAATTGTCGATGCGCTGACTGCTGCAATGGCACGTGGTGTGGAAATCATTTTAAATGCTCATTTGATTCCATTAACGAGTATTTTTATTGAACCGGCAAAAGTGCTCTTTTTAAACAATGCGATTAATCATGGCATCTTAACACCCTTAGGGACAGAACAAGTCTTATCGGCTGGTAAATCAATTCTTTTCCTATTAGAAGCAAACCCTGGTCCTGGGTTAGGTGTCTTATTAGCATTTATGTTTTTTGGAAAAGGTGCGGCAAAATCTTCTGCGCCGGGAGCAATAATTATTCATTTCCTTGGTGGTATCCACGAAATTTACTTCCCATATGTAATGATGAAACCGTTATTATTCTTATCGGTTATTGCAGGTGGCGCGACAGGTAGTTTGGTTTTCCAAACGTTAGATGCTGGTTTACGTGCGCCCGCTTCCCCAGGCTCCATTATAGCTATTTTAGCGATGACACCAATGGGTTCTTACTTACCAGTTATTTTAGGTGTTTTGGCAGCAACTGCTGTTTCCTTTGCAGTATCCGCAGTCATTTTAAAAGCAGATGCGAAAGAAGAAAGTGATGAATTTGCCCAAAAAGTGAAAGAAACCCAAGCTGCTAAAGCAGCATCAAAAGGATTAACTGTCACAAATGGTAGTGCTTCATTGTCAGGAATTCAACAAATTATTTTTGCTTGTGATGCTGGGATGGGCTCTAGTGCAATGGGTGCGTCTATCTTACGGAAAAAGGTCCAAGAGGCTGGTTTAGTACAAACTGTGACGAATCGGGCTATTAATAATTTGACCGATGAGGGAAATACATTGATTGTCACACAAGCGGAATTGCAAGAACGAGCCAAACAGAAAGCACCTAATGCAACCTTTGTAGCAGTTGAAAACTTCTTGAACTCACCACGTTATGATGAAATTGTGGCTGAACTATCAGGTACCAAAGAAAAAAACGACGCACAACCAACAGCCTCCAAAGCAACACCTGCTTCTGAAATTGAGGGAGATTTAGCAAATGTCAATGAGATTCTTTTGGTTCACGATGATCGTGTCGGGTCAGCAACGATGGGAATGAAAGTCTTAGAAGAAATTTTAGATAAAGAGAAAATTTCAATGCCGATTCGAAAAATTAATATTAATGAATTAACTCAACAAACACAGGCTTTAATTGTCACAAAAGCTGAACTAACGGAACAAGCCCGTAAAAAAGCACCGAAAGCGACACACTTATCAGTAAAAAGTATGGTTAATCCCCAAAAATATGAAACAGTGGTTTCGCTCTTAAAAGAAAGTGCCTAGAGAGGAAGAAAACAATGGAAAATCTTACGAATATTTCAATTGAATTAAATCAACAGTTTAATACAAAAGAAGAAGCTATTCGCTTTTGCGGCGAAAAACTAGTCGAGGCAGGCTGTGTTGAGCCCGCTTATATCGAAGCAATGATTGAAAGAGACCAATTGCTATCTGTTTATATGGGGAATTTTATTGCCATTCCTCATGGAACAGAAGAAGCCAAAAAATTAGTGAAAAAATCAGGAATCTGTGTAGTGCAAGTCCCAGAGGGCGTTAATTTTGGCACCGAAGAAGATGAAAAAATTGCTACCGTATTATTTGGGATTGCCGGAGTCGGTGAAGAACATTTGCAATTAGTCCAACAAATTGCACTTTATTGTAGTGATATGGATAACGTGGTGCAACTTGCCGACGCATTAAGTAAAGAAGAAATAACAGAAAATTTAGCCATTGCTTAAAGGAGAGAATAAGAATGAACGCAGTACATTTTGGAGCAGGAAATATTGGACGCGGCTTTATCGGCGAAATTTTAGCTAAAAACGGGTTTCATATTACGTTTGTGGATGTTAATGAAACCATCATTCAAGCGTTAAAAGAACGTAAAAGTTATACAATTGAATTGGCCGATGCCTCACATCAACAAATTAACGTTGAAAATGTGACCGGGTTAAATAACATGACAGAACCAGAAAAAGTAGTAGAAGCAATTGCGGAAGCCGATTTAGTCACGACGGCGATTGGTCCCAATATTTTACCAAGAATTGCTGAATTAATTGCTCAAGGAATTGATGCACGTGCCGAAGCAAATTGTCAAAAGCCGCTGGATATTATCGCTTGTGAAAATATGATTGGTGGTTCAACCTTTTTAGCAGAAGAAGTGGCCAAATATTTGAAAAACCCAGCTTATGCTGAACAATGGATTGGTTTTCCTGATGCGGCGGTTGATCGGATTGTTCCATTACAAAAACATGAAGATCCACTTTTTGTTCAAGTTGAGCCTTTTTGTGAATGGGTCATTGATGATACCAACCGAAAAGCCAAAGAGATTCAGTTAGAAGGCGTTCATTACGTTGCTGATTTAGAGCCGTATATTGAACGAAAATTATTTAGTGTAAACACTGGCCATGCTACAGTTGCCTATACAGGGGCGTTGTTAGGCTATCAAACTATTGACGAAGCGATGCAGGACGCCTTAGTGGTAGCACAACTCAAATCAGTTTTGCAGGAAACCGGTAAACTTTTAGTGGCTAAATGGAATTTTGATGAACAAGAACATGCAGCCTATATTGAAAAAATTATTCAACGTTTCCAAAATAAATATATTTCAGATGCTATTACACGTGTAGCACGGACACCAATCAGAAAATTAGGTGCGCAAGAACGGTTTATTCGACCAATACGTGAATTACAGGAACGCAATCTAGTGTCGCCGCATTTATTAGCAATGATTGGTATTGTCTTTAATTATCATGATCCAGAAGATGAACAAAGCCGTCAATTACAGGAAATGCTTGACCAAGAAAGCGTTGATACAGTGATTGCTGAAGTAACGGGCATTGAAGATCCAGAAACGGTTAAAAATATTAAACAAAACGTAGAACGCTATGCGCGACCACAAGTAGCATAATAACAAAATCCTTCTACCAAGATACTTCACATTTCTTAATTAAAGGGAAAAAACAACCGCTCGCTGATTAAAGTGAGGGGTTGTTTTTAACATATTGACTAAGTGGTTTTTGATAAAGCTCTCCTTTGAAGGCACCTGTATTGAAGTATTCAGCTAATTGGTAACCAATGAATGGGCCAGTAGTGAGTCCTGATGAACCAAGTCCGCTAGCAACCACAAGGTGGGGCATTTCTGGCAAAGGGCCAAAAAACGGAGCGAAATCAGATGTATAAGCACGTGTACCGACGCGGTAATGCATGGGTTGCTTAAAAAGCTGCTCTGCTTCTTTTAGAAATGGTGCAGTCCCAGAAGTTAGTTGTTGAAAAGCGCTAACAGTCTCTTCTAAATCCCAGGCTTGATCATTTTCGTGGGTGGCACCTAATAAAATTTTTCCTTGATTAAAAGGAATTAAATCGGCTTCGCCATCTAACATAGCAACAGGCCATTGCTGACTGTTTGTAAAAGGGGTCTCGAAAACTAATAATTGTCCTTTTTGGGGACGAATGTCCACAGATAAATTTAAAGTAGCGAGTAATTCCTTTAAATGAGGACCAGGTGTTAAAGCGAGAAAATCAACGCTCTTTTTTCCTGAATTTGTGACAATTTCCCACCCTTGATTCAGTTGTCGAAAGTGCGCCCGTTGTGAGCAAAAAGTGACCCCTTTAGCTTCGGCGCGTTTCTGAAGATGGTTTAGATAAGCTGGTCCATCTAGGCGACCGCCGCCAGAAATAAAAAGTGAGGGAGTTTCCTTAAGTAGCGGTAAGAACTTCGCTGTTTGAACTGCTGACAACATCGTGATTTCTCCAATTTCGGGTGCAGTTTGCTTACGCTCTTCTGCCAAATGGGCTAAGTCTGCCAAAGCAGCTGCCGGACGCAAAATGACTGTCCCTGATTGACGATAAATATCCTCCGTCAGCTGAAAATCTTTGACTAGCTTTGGAAATAGGGCAGCGCCCTCTCGCGCTAATTGGTACCATTTCTTATTCCGACGTTTGGATAGCCAAGGGGAAATAATCCCAGCGCTCGCTTTAGTCGCTTGGCCGATCCCTTCATCATAAACGGTAATGTCAAATTTTTGTGGATCTAAATAATTAGCTAACGTCATTCCGATAATGCCGCCGCCAATAATGGCAATTTTTTTCATGCTTCTTCTCTCCTTCGAACAGTTGTATTGTAACACAAAAAAACCGCCTCTAGACAGAGACGATTGGGAGATAACTTGTTAACGGGTCCTTCTATGTGTGTAAATAGAATTGCCGCCTTCTAAAACGTGAACAATTTCTTGTGCCATTTCTGCCACAGGCACGGGATCATAGCCAATAAATAAGTTCTTTAAAAAGGGGATTTTCTTAAAAAAATAAATACATTTACTAAAAAGTATGGTGCCGGTACGTTCTTGACCTACGAGTAAACTAGGATAAAAAATTACTGCTTCGGCGACTTCTTGGTGGATTAGTTCCTCTGCTGCCAATTTGGCATCCATATATTTTCTCAAAGGGAAAGGAACAGTATTGGCTGAAATAAATAAAAACTTAGCTGGCTTTTTTTGTTGTGCTAAAAAAGAGCTGATTTTTTTCACTGGCGTCAGAATTAGCCGTTGATAGGTTTTCTTTTTTCGTGGATTTTCAAATAAAATACCTACTGTATCAATGACCCAGTCAGCACGTTGGACTTGTTCTTGCCAATTCGTGTCACGAGTAACATCGGAGCATACCCACTGCACTTGGTGGCTCCAAGATGCGGAGAGCGTGGCAGGCTTTCCATGACGTGAAACACTGATGACTTGATGTTGGCGTTGGACTAAAATTTTCGCGATTTGTTGACCTAAAAAACCGCTACCGCCAAAAATAATGATTTTCATGGCAAGCCCTCACTTTCAATTGTTTCTTCTAGTGTACCTTAAATAAAAAAAGAAGCAAAAAATCTCGATTGCGCATAGTTTAGTTATAAATAACATAAAAATAACCTTTTTAGATTGTTGAAATACAAAGACCCAACAATGGTTATTTATTGTCGTGAAATAAATAAAAAAATGAACAAAAATGAAATAAATCAGACTAAAGGCCTAGAGAAATGCCCTTGTTTCTTGAATTCAAGCATGGTTAAATAGTTATAAGTGAACGACCGAGCAATTTAGTTTGTTGGGGAAAATAGACAGAATGAGGAGATGAAACGAAGAAAATGAAGAAGAAAACGATAATTATATTGGGGGCAGTTGCGGTAATTGCGGTTGGGGGCATCGTAACTGTGAATGCGTTAAATAAAAATGCACAACAAGTAGCTGTCAAGCAAGCGCCTAAAGATGACTGGGGAATTGACTATTTTGACGTTCCTGACTTGCAACAAATTTATATTAACGGTGTCATCCAACCGGAACAAATGGAAGCCTTTGCGCGCGATCAAAAAATAACAAAGGATCCAGAGATTAAGGTGAAAAACGGCGATGTCGTAGATGCAGGCACAGAATTATTTACTTATGAAGATGAGGCGGTCACAAAAGAAATTGAGGCACAACAAAATAGCTTAGCCAAATTAGAAACGAAGCGGGCGAATATCTATAATAAGTGGAATCGGGCCATTGATAAATTTAATAAAACTAAAGAAGAAGACCGCACGATGTCTGGTGATGATTTAAATGAACAATATCAAACAGAAGTCGATGCGGTAGATGAAGAGATTACCTTTACCAATGAAACCTTAGCGGATTTAGGAGCGAAGCAATATATTTCCACAAAGGCTAATTTCAAAGGCCGCGTATCAATTCCAGAAGTAAAAGATGCCAATTCACCGATTTTACGGTTAACTTCAGAAGATCTTTATTTAGCTGGGAAAGTGAATGAAAAGGATTTGACTAAAATTAGTGTTGGGCAAAAAGCTAAACTAACTTCTGTTTCCAACAATGTGGTTGTGGATGGCTCAATTTCTTACATCGATGATAATCCTCCTGAAGGCAACAGCGATGCCGCGAGTGGCAATCCAGAGGGCGGCACGACGATGTCTAGTTATAGCGTCAAAATTGCGTTGGCCAATTTAGACAAAGTCAAAAATGGCTATCATATGCAAGCAACCATTGATTTAGGCGATTTAGGGGCGATTGAGTTACCGAAAAAAGCAATTCAAAAAGAGGGTGAACAGGCCTACGTTTTAGTGAATGATTTTGGAACCATCATTCGTCGTGATGTCCAAGTCGGGCAAGAAAATGGCGACAAAATGGCGATTGAATCTGGCTTAGAATCAGCCGACCGAGTGGTTATTTCTTCAAAAAAACCAGTAAAAGTCGGTGATATTGTGGAATCAGATGCAGCGATTGCTTCTGATGAATCAGCAACCAACGAATCAATGACAGATGCGTCGAAATAGGAGGGCTTGATGGTGGAAGCAAACAATACAAATCAACCCCTCATTGAATTGCGGGACATTAACAAGTTCTATCCGGTAGGTAAGGAAAAACTACATGTTTTAAAAGAATTGAACTTGACCATCCATCAAGGAGAGTTCATTTTAATCATGGGGAAGTCCGGCAGCGGTAAGACAACGCTGATGAACATTATTGGTTTCTTGGATCGCTTAACAGACGGAAGCTATCATTTCTCAGGAACAGATGTTTCAAAATTGTCTGAAAATAAAAAATCAGCCTTTCGCAATGAATATCTAGGGTTTATTTTTCAACAATTTTTCTTGATTAATTCTTTAAATGTTAGTCAAAATGTTCAATTGCCCTGTGTTTATGAAGGGAAAAAAAGCCGCGCTGAGAAAAAAGCGATTGCTGAAAAATACCTAAAAATTGTCGGTTTGGAAACAAAAGCCAAATCAAAAGTTACTGAACTTTCTGGAGGACAGCAACAAAGAGTAGCCATTGCTCGTTCCTTGGTGAATGATCCATTATTGATTATGGCTGATGAACCGACTGGGGCATTGGATAGTGAAACGGGTACAGAAATCATGGAATTATTGAAAGAATTGAATGAACAGGGCAAAACAATTGTCATGGTGACACATGATGAAGATATGAAAAAATATGCCTCACGAGTGATTCATATGAAAGATGGTCGCTTTTTGGAAGAAGAGGTGATTAGATGATTGCTAATTTATTTGTTAGTACTTTTTTAAGCTTAAAGGCGCATAAGTTGCGGGTATTTTTAACGATGGTCGGGATTATTATTGGGATTACATCAGTCGTAACGATTTCTGCGCTAGGTGAAGGGATGAAGCGTCAAGTTGTGAAGGCATCCAGTGCAGTGAACGCGGATGTTTTGAAGATTCATTATACAATGTCAGATGGTAGCAGTGACAATTTTATGTCCTATGAAGAGCCAGATTATACGTTTAGCCGAGTGGACTTGAAAAAATTACAAGACATTCAAGGAATTGAAAGTATTTATCCTCAATATGGTGAATCAATGATGGGGGGCGGAGACAATTTGTTTGTACCAATGGATTATTTTGGGGCGCAAGCGAATTTATCCATTACGTCGACTAAAGGGCAGAATGATATTTTATATGGTCGTGATTTTCAACCGAGCGATGCAAATACAGATGCGATTGTCTTAAATCATGATATCTTTGAAGCGCAAATTCGGCTTGATGATCCTAGCCAACTCATTGGAAAAGCTGTTTCAATTGGTGGTTATATGTACAAGGTGATTGGTATTTTAGCACCAAAAGATTTAGATAGTTTGGGTATGAACGATGATTGGGCAACTGCTATGAGTAGTTTTGTTTCTCGAGAATCATACAATAAATTAGCGAAAACAAAAGCAATTAGTGGCATCAATATTAAGGTTCGTGAGGGAGCGGACCGTGAAGCAATTTTAGGACAGGCAATCACTATTTTAAGTGAAAATCATCCTGAAGTGAAAGGAACGTTTAAAGAAAACGACCAAGACCAACAACTCCAACAACAAATGGAAGAAATGGTCACGGGTATGACGATGTTTCTGATGGCAATTACTGCAATCTCCCTATTAGTCGGGGGAATTGGCGTCATGAACATCATGTATGTGTCTGTCACGGAACGGAAACGAGAAATCGGGATTCGTCGGGCCATTGGTGCTAAACCACGAGTCATTTTATTCCAATTTTTAATGGAAGCAGCGTTTATCACATTGATTGGTGGTTTGATTGGTGTCGGCTGCGGCTATTTATTGGCAACTGTGGTCGGTGGGTATATTTCGATTACGCCAATTATTACGCCGTCCATCTTTGCTATTTCAACATTAGTTTCGGTCTTCACAGGTATCTTTTTCGGGATTATTCCAGCAATTGGTGCCTCGAGGATGGATCCGATTAAAGCGATTTATAATTAAAAAGATATATTTTGGGTTTTTTATTCTTTGGTATGCTTCCAACATGATTGTGCTGGAAGCATATTTTATTAAAAAACAATTTAAAATAATAATTAAAATGTAAACATGTACATTTAAAAAATAGTAGAAAAAATGTTGAATAATATTGGAGTCCAATAAAATAGTTTGAATTTTTTGTTTGACTTTGTACAGGCTTGTTTTAGGTGGATAAAAATCTACCATGCTAGTTCTATAAATTTATTTGTTTTTCTTTTTGTAAATAGTTACTTTAAAATAACTGTTAAAATTATTCTACTAAATTTTATATAAGATAGTTTGGATTTTATGAAGAAATGATTTATTAAGGTTTGTTCACTAAAAAAAGGATATCCTTTCTTGTCTAAATGAAAAAAGAGATTGGAAAAGTAACAACATTACAAAGTTTCGGGTACATTATAATATTATTTTTTTGGTAAAATTTATTATATTTATTATTTTTATAATATTTTTAAAAAAATATTTATCTTGAACTTTAAAAATATTTAGGTATAATTTGTTGTGTGAGTGATTACTTGCGGAATAAAAAAAAGAGTAGGAGTGTTTAGATGAAATATTTTAGGAAGTCGTTGGGTATATTACTTTTGTGCGGGATAGTGTTTCTTGGAGCGTGTGGTAATACAGGGGGAAATAAATCGGAAAAGAAGAAAGGTGAAGTTTCAAGTAAAGTGGTTTCGATGCAGATTGTAGACGGAACATATGTTATTCCTGAAAAAGAAACTGTAACAGAAGATACGGGCTATTTAGCATTAAATATTAAAATCAAAAATAAAGGAAAAGAAACACTTAGTTTATCTCCAGATGAAATTAATCTTTATGATGAAGACGACAATAAAATTGCTCAAAAAAATATATATAATGAGGATGAGAATTTTAAACAGATTAAGTTTGAATCTATTTCTGGTGGAAAAAGTACTAATGGATATGTTATTTTCAAAGTAGATAAAGATAAAAAATATGAACTTCACTATGCACCCGTTAGTTTTTTAGGTGATAAGAAAAAGGATATCAAAGTAGCTGTTGAATCAAAAGATTATCCAGATAATTCAGAGGAAGCTCAAAAACTAGTTGAAGGTTTTGTTGATACAGTGTTTTTAAATAAACAAGTTGAAAAAGCAGCAGAAAATTTAACGAATAATTTAGGGGAGGAACAACAAACATTTAGTAAAGAGTTTAGACAAGTGCTAAATGAACAGTTTTACGATTACAAACCTTCAGAAGCAGAATTGGAGACAGCGGTGAAAGCATTTGAATCAGCAAATGCTAAAAAAGCAAAAATCAGTTATTCTTTTAAAGAATTTTATCCAAAATCAGCGATTGTTTATGTAAAACCAGAAACAATTCACTTTGATAGTATTGATCTGACAGGAATTGTCTCTGAATTTGTGGATAAAAATGAAGGGAAATATTCAGATTATGACAAAGCGCAAACCGATGCTGAAAAGTATGTATTAGAACAACTACCTGCTAAGTTTGAATCTGCTTCTACTAATACTAATGATTATTCAAGTGGTGAAGGCTATGAAGTTCGTTTAACAAAAAATTCAGATAAGTGGACAATTGATACCGCAGATAATAGTAATAATCATTCATTTAAATATTTAAAACAAGCATTTATGGGAGATTTGTATTTATAATGAAAAAAAGGAAACTACTGGTTATAGGTAGTTTGTGTGTATTCACGCTGTCGCTATTCGTTACTAGTTATGTCATTAGAAGGATTTATTATGCACCAGAAGCAATAGCAAAAAAATTAGTTAGAACTATCTCTGAGGGAGACGCTGACACAGGTAAGATGATTTGTCCGACTTATTCAGATGGTTCAGCAATATCTAAAGAAAGCTATTCATTGTTCTTTGCTCAATTAGCGGGGAATGTAGATGAACAGTTTTTGCTGAATCCGAAAAATTTTAAGAAGGTTACAACCAAAGGGTTATTCCCGAAAACGACATTTTTACCTCGAAAACGTTATATTCAGTTATTAACAGGGAGTGATTTGGAGAAAGTTTCTGTTGTTCACAAGAAAAGAGCTGTTGAAATCAAGAACAATAAAATTGGTCCATTGATTCCAGGAAAATATCAGTTTGAATTTGAAGTTGAAAATCCTTCTTTTGGCTTGGAGTCTAAAGAGAAAACAATCACATTAGATCAGGACAAGGAAGTAATTTTAACAGATTCAAAAACATTTCTAAATAATCAGGCAATTCAAAAACAGCTTTTAGGTGTGGTTGCAGATTTTTATCAGTCATATAATGACTGTATACAAAATAATTTTAATTTTGACTTATTAACGAATGTGGAAAAAGATGTCAAAAAAGAGCTAATTGAAACATTTGAAATAATCAAACCGATAATGGAAATGTATTGTCAGGATTTTCAAGTGTTGATAATGAATAATGATAGTTTGAAAGTGACTGATGATTTGCAAATGATTCGTTTTGATTTATATATTGACCTGTCTATTTCAATTCGATTAAAAGACGATAAAGTGGAAGAAAATGTTCGAGATGGAAGTGAAAATGCTACGGTTACTTTAGTTTATGACAAGAATAAAAAAGAATGGCTTGTCGCTGAAATTGATTTTGAAACCTATGAGCAAGATCCGTTAAATTGGAAGAATAAGCAACAAATAAAGTTAAAAAAGAAAAATAAAGCTATTTGGAATTTTGGACAAGTTGGAACATTAATATAGACATGTAAGATTGTTTTCGATGATTAATGATATGTTTAGAACTCTCGTTTATTGATAAGTGTAGTTTATAGGAATAACGTTAAGAAGGACCGCCTGATAAGTTTCTCAGGCAGTCCTTCTTTTTATTTCATGTCACTAAGAATTTTCTGAATCAATTCTTGTTGAAACTCTTTGGTATATTGTTCGGTGAGTTTCGCTTGTTCTTCTTGGGACATTGATGGATTCGCCATCATAGCAGCCATCATTTTTTTGCCAACTGTTTCAGTCCCTTCTTTTTTGATATCAGCGGCATGTTGTTCCATATATTCGCCTAATTTTTTGGCTTGATCAGCACTTAAAACTAGCCAGTCACTAGCAATGTTGAAGGTGTTTTCTTGTTTTGCAAATTGGTTATCGTTGTCAGCAAGGCCAAATAGTGTTTTGGCCCAAGACTCTTGATAGGACCATTTCGTCGTTTTTTGGACTAATGTGGCTTTTTGAGCATCTTTTTGAACTGTGTTTGTGACGTTTTCCGTTCCTGTTTTTTGTAGTTTCTTTTTATCTGGTGTGTTATATAAATAAACTTTTTCGGAACCATCGCCCAACGGCTGGTACAATAACATGTTGGGGCCATCTTTGCTTGAACTACTGCTTTTTAGTTCAAACGTTTTGTCCTGAGTAACTTCGGTCATACCAAAATGATCTTTATCGTTTAAAACGATAAGACTTAACGAAGCTAAGAACCCTAAACCAAAAATAACCATACAGCATTTATGCCAGACTTTTCGGTCAAATACATTCGTATAGGCAAAGCCTAACACGCAAAGGATTAAAAGGAAAATAATCATTATTTCATTGCACCTACTTCCTTAACAGGCATCGCTTCTTTTTTATTTAAGAAGAAAGTAATCGCCAAGCCGAGAACGCCAAAGATTGTTGCCACGAAGAAGGCTGCGTGATAACCGTTTAGTGTTGCGTTTGTTGCTTGATCGCGATAAGCGAGTGGGGCTGTTTTTAATAAGTCCGATGCAGGTAAGCCGTCTTTGGTAACATTTGTTAAAACACTAATCAAAACAGCTGTTCCAATTGAGCTGGCTACTTGTCGGAAGGTGTTGTTTACAGCAGTTCCGTGACTTAATAAATTCATTGGTAAAGCATTCATGCCAGAAGTTGTCACAGGCATCATGACCATCGAAATACCAAACATCCGAATCGCATATAGGACAATGATATAAATAATAGGTGTTGCTTTTGTTAAGAAAGCAAACGGTAACGTTGCAGCTGTTAAAATAAACATCCCGGTAATCGCAAGACGACGGGCACCAATTTTATCAAAAATGCGACCCGTTACTGGCATCATAAGTCCCATAACTAACGCTCCTGGTAAAAGCATTAACCCTGAATGGAAGGCAGATTCGCCACGAATATTTTGGATATACAAAGGTAAAACCATTTCGGCGCCAATCATTGCCATGTTGGTTACGCCAGATAAAATGGCCGCAACAGTAAAGACTTTTGATTTAAAAACGCGTAGTTCTAAGAAAGGTTGTTCTAAATGCAATTGTCGATATGTAAAAAGACATAAAACAATCGCACCAACAATTAAGAATCCATAGACTTGCGGGCTACCCCAACCTTTATCACCAACGCTTGAGAAACCGTAAAGTAAGCTACCAAAGCCGAGAGTAGAAAGAATGACCGATAAGACATCGATACTTGGATTAGATAATTGAATGACATTTTTCATTAAAAATGAAGCTAAAATTAGGACTAAAACGACAATTGGAATGACCATCCCAAAAAGGTCACGCCATGTATAAGAATCAATAATCCAACCAGATAATGTTGGACCTAAAGCGGGTGCTAATCCGATAACAATTCCCGTTGTGCCCATGGCAGCGCCACGTTTTTCAGGCGGGAAAATTGAAAGCATAATTGTTTGTAAAAGAGGCATAGATACGCCGACCCCTGCGGCTTGAACAAGACGTCCAGTCAATAACATGCCGAAGTCTTGCGCTACAAAACAGATGATGGTTCCGATTAAGAACGTTGACATCGCTGTTATGTATAATTTTTTTGAACTCAATTTGTTAATCAACCAAGCACTGATGGGAATCATAATGCCGTTCACAAGTAGGAATCCAGTGGTTAGCCACTGTACACTTGAAGCAGAGATATCAAATTCTTTCATTAATGTAGGTAAGGCCGTCGTTAAAAGTGTTTGGTTTAAAATCGTACAAAATGTTCCGATTAGTAAAACGCCGACTAGTAACGACCGGTTATAAGGTTTTCCGTGAATATCCACAGGTTGTTGTGAAGTCACATATATCGCTCCTTTTTCTGTAAGTTTCAAATTAAATTGCATTAACTACTTTACAACTAATTAGAACCTTTGTCAACTTACTTGACAAAGGTGTAAAAAAAACTACAATTAAGGAAAGGATAAGGGAAAGGAAGTTAAACTAATGTGGTCAAAAATGATTCAGCGTTTGTTAAATGAAGAAAATTTGTTGATAGGAATTAGTGAACTAAGTGAAATTGCTGAAGTTTCGCCACGTCAACTTCGTTATTGGGAAGAAAAAGGGTATATTTCTTCCATTGCGAAAGACGCAAACGGTCCACGGAAATATCGGTTACATACAGTCGTCAAAGTGCATTGGATCAAGCGTTTTTTAGATGAAGGATATACGTTACAAAGTGCGGTGGAAAAAGCAGAAGAGCAGCATCGTAATGTGGGGATGACGAAAAAAATCTTTAGTCAAATGTTTCATGGTATCTCAGAAGTTTGTCCCAATTACGTAGCGATTGATTTGGGCGATTTCGATGAAGAACAAAAATTATATGTCGTATTTAATGAAACCACAGAAGTTAGTGAGTATCTTTTAATTCCTAAGGATGCAGATGTTTCTGATGAGTTAAAGAAAAGAAAATAAGAATGAAATAGGACTGGGAGAAAGACCTGAAGTGAAAGTAAAACGTTACTGAATGAATCTTCGAGTTCTTTTTTTCTTGCAATTTCTTTATTTTTCTATATAATTTCTTATATGGAAAAGGAGGGTTTCGATGAAAGAAACAAAACCTTACGGAACAGTCTTGTTAAAAGCGGCTAAAATCATGGACTGTCTAAGTTTACAACCCGATCAAACCTTACAGGAAATTGCAAAGAATACCGAAATGACGGCATCAACGGCAATCAAAATTTTAGAAACCTTAACATTAATTGGCTATGTTCAAAAAGACACGAACAAAACGTACCGCTTAGGAACAAAATTGATTCGCTATGCGAATCAAAGTGTGGAGCAAATCGATTTAGCTGAAATTGCGGTACCTTATTTAGAAAACCTTCAAAATACGGTCGATGAAACCATTCATTTAGGGATTTTAAATAATAATGAAATTCTGTATATCAATAAATTAGAACCGAAAAATCAAACCATTCGCATGTCCTCGAAAGTGGGAATTACTCGACCTTTGTATAATTCGGCCATGGGTAAAGCCGTTTTAGCAGAATTTACGGAAGAACAAGTGCAACAATATTTAGACACGCAGACATTAATTCCCTATACCGAAAATACGATTACCAATCCCTTGCGTTTGAAAAAAGAATTAAAACAAGTGCAACAAACGGGGGTTGCTTACGATGATGAAGAAATTGAACAAGATATTTTCTGTAGCGGAGTATCTTTAATGAAAGATGGCGAAATTGCGGGTGCTTTTAGTGTGAGCATGCCGAAATATCGTTTGACAGAGGAAAATAAAACGACGATTAATCAAGCCCTTTTAGCAACAAAAGCAGCGATTGAAGCGAAATTATAGTAGAAAAAGAAAGCCAAACAAAAGTCGATTGGGATTTTTGTTTGTCTTTCTTTTTTTATTTTTGTAAAAACGTTTGCATTTTCTTTTTTTATCTGTATAATGAAGTTGTGAATTTCTTTATAATAAATATATATTTCTAAATAAGAAATGAGGGAGTCTGTTGAAGCGAGTATCAATTTTACAAAAATTAGAAAATGCTGGCGTGATTGCTGTGGTTCGCGGAAAGACAAAAGAGGAAGCACTAAAAGCTAGTCAAGCCATTGTAGCAGGCGGTATGCGGGGGATTGAGTTAACCTTTACTGTTCCTCAAGCAACAGAAGTGATTCAGGAATTAGTTGCGTTATACCAAGAGAATCCTGACGTAGTCATTGGTGCGGGGACAGTTTTGGATGCTACGACTGCTCGTTTAGCTATTGTAGCAGGGGCTGAATATATTGTGAGTCCAAGCTTCGATGAAGAAACCGCTAAAATTTGCAATTTATATCAAGTTCCTTACTTGCCAGGCTGTATGACCATCACAGAAATGAAAGAAGCACTGAAAAGCGGAGCAGATATTATTAAACTATTTCCGGGAAGTGTTTATGGACCGAGTGTTATTTCGGCATTTAAAGCGCCATTGCCTCAGTTAAATATTATGCCAACGGGTGGTGTCAGTTTGGAAAATATGGCCGAGTGGTTCGCTGCAGGTGTGACGGCCGTCGGTGTTGGCGGTAATCTGTTAGCGCCAGCAGCAACTGGGGATTTTGAAAAAGTTCGTGAGGTTGCCCAAGCCTATATGGAAAAATTCCAAGCAATCAAAGGGGTGTAGGCACATGGGGAAAGTCGTAACATTGGGAGAAATCATGTTGCGTTTGTCCACGCCTGTCGGAATACGCGTAGCACAAACAGAAAATTTCGCTGTACATTACGGCGGTGGTGAAGCGAATGTAGCGATTTCGTTAGCGAACTATGGCCACCAAGTGACTTTTGCTAGTAAAGTGCCCGATAATTCATTAGGAGAAGCCGCCAAAAAGCATTTAAGTCGTTATGGGGTTTCAACGGAATTTGTACGAACTGGCGGAACACGTCTAGGAACGTATTACTTGGAAACTGGTACAGGAGAACGAGCAGCCAGTGTTGTCTATGATCGCGCCTATTCAAGCTTTGCTCAAATCGAAGAAATGGAATGGGACTTACATGAGCTGTTTTCAGGAGTAGAGATCTTTCATATTTCAGGGATTACAGCGGCGTTATCAAAAAATTGGCAAAGTATGACGGTTGCGTTAGTTAAAGCAGCGAAGCAAGCAGGGTGCCAAGTAAGTTTTGACATTAATTATCGAGGGAAACTTTGGTCCCAGAAAGAAGCGAGCGTGGCATTGAAGGCCATTCTTCCATTTGTTGATATTTGTTCAGCTGGGGTATTAGATGCTCGTTATTTACTGGAGATTCCAGAACCAGAGGAAGAACTTGAAGACGCATTAACGTGGTACTACCGAAAAATGCAAGAACG
Organism: Enterococcus sp. AN402; assembly: GCF_040719405.1. Taxonomy (NCBI): domain Bacteria; kingdom Bacillati; phylum Bacillota; class Bacilli; order Lactobacillales; family Enterococcaceae; genus Enterococcus; species Enterococcus sp. AN402. Next base: position 218,653 of record NZ_JBFDTM010000004.1, read on the forward strand.
TTATCCCAACATTCAAGTATTTTATTCAACCAAACGTCAAGTACACTCAGCGACAGATAATGAATTAATCGGAACGCTATGGTACAAAGGTGCGTATTATACGTCCAAATGTCATCGATTACAACCGATTGTTGACCGTGTCGGTGCCGGTGATGCGTTTGCTGGTGGGGTTTTACATGGCATATTAGCTGCCTATGATCCACAAACCTGCATTGATTTTGCGACAGCGGCTAGTGCGTTAAAACATACTGTCCATGGTGATTGTAATCAATTTAGTCAAAAAGAAGTCCTTGCTTTTTTGGCAACGGGCTCAGGAAAAATAAATAGATAGGAGATTTTAGTTATGCAAAATATGGAAACACGTTATACACATAGTCCGGCGGATATCCGTCACTATTCAACAGAACAATTGAGAGATGAATTTTTAGTAGAGAAAGTTTTTATTCCAGGTGCAATCAGCTTAACCTACACACATAATGATCGGATGATTTTTGGTGGTGTGACACCGACCACAGAAGAATTAGAAATTATTTTGGACAAAGAATTAGGGGTTGACTATTTCTTAGAACGCCGTGAACTAGGGGTTATTAATATTGGGGGACCAGGCTTTATTGAAATTGATGGCGCCAAAGAAACAATGAAAAAACAAGATGGCTATTATATTGGGAAAGAAACAAAACATGTTCGTTTTTCTTCAGAAAACCCTGATGATCCAGCGAAATTTTACATTAGTTGTGTGCCAGCACATCATAAATATCCCAACGTAAAAATTAGTATTGATGTAATTACCCCAATGGAAACGGGTGATCCATTAACATTGAACCAACGTAAAATTTACCAATACATTCATCCGAACGTTTGTGAAAGTTGCCAGTTACAAATGGGCTACACCATTTTAGAACCAGGTAGCGCTTGGAATACAATGCCTTGTCATACACATGAACGTCGTATGGAAGCGTATGTTTATTTTGATATGGAAGAAGATACGCGGATTTTCCACATGATGGGTAAACCAGACGAAACGAAACATTTAGTAATGAGTAATGAACAAGCAGCCATTTCACCAAGCTGGTCAATTCATTCTGGGGTTGGTACAAGTAATTATTCCTTTATTTGGGCCATGTGCGGAGAAAATATTACGTACACAGACATGGATATGGTTGCAATGGATCAATTAAAATAAACCAAAGAAAGAGGAGAAAACATGGAATTTAAAATGAATGATTTTCAATTAGATGGAAAAGTAGCGTTAATTACAGGTGCTGTCTATGGGATTGGCTTTGAGATTGCGAAATCCCTAGCTGAAGCAGGAGCAACAATTGTTTTTAATAACTTATCTCCTGAATCAGTTGAACAAGGTTTGGAAAATTATCGGGCTGCAGGGATTGAAGCACGTGGTTATGTGTGTGATGTCACTGATGAAGAGCAAGTTCAAGCGATGGTTGCTCAGATTAAAGAAGAAGTCGGCTCTATTGATATTTTAGTCAATAATGCGGGAATTATTAAACGAATTCCAATGGTGGAGATGTCAGCAGAAGAGTTCCGTCAAGTGATTGATGTTGACTTGAATGCGCCATTTATTATGGCAAAAGCGGTTATTCCAGATATGATTGAAAAGGGTCATGGCAAAATTATCAATATCTGTTCAATGATGAGTGAACTAGGTCGTGAAACAGTTAGTGCGTACGCAGCAGCAAAAGGCGGACTAAAAATGTTAACGAAAAATATTGCTTCTGAATATGGACAATATAATATTCAATGTAATGGGATTGGACCTGGCTACATTGAAACGCCGCAGACGGCACCATTAAGAGAACCAGGGCATCCATTTAACGAATTCATCTTGGGACGAACACCTGCTAATCGTTGGGGCACACCAGCAGACTTAGCTGGCCCAGCAGTTTTCTTAGCATCTAACGCTTCTGACTTTGTTAACGGACATATCTTATATGTCGATGGTGGAATTTTAGCTTATATTGGAAAACAACCATAAAAAATAAGTAAAAGGAGCGAGACTAGCAATTTCGCTCCTTTTACTTATGGCTAGCCTTCTACTAAAAACTCACATAAAAGAAAGAAGCAATCGCCACAGCAAATGAAATAATAGCAAACACTAAACTACTCCATAGTCCTAACAGAATAAATGGTGAGGTTCTTTTGCCGCCCTCTTTCTTTAAGTAGGAAAATGTTCGTCCAGTAACAATGAATTGCCAGATACTAATCAATAAAAAAATACCGCCAATTAAGTAACGCATGTCCTCGTCCTCCTTCTATTTAGTATACCACTTGATGAAAACGTTATCAAAAAGCTGTATAAAAAAGTTGCCTTTCAAAAAAGAGAAAGGCAACTTTTTTGACGGTTTAACGGACGTCACCCATTAAGTTTTGGATTGGTTTTTTCACAATGAATAAGAGAATCCCAGCAACGACAGCTACAAGTCCGACAATCCCAAAATATGCTGACTCTGTTCCAGGTGTATAGAAACGAGCAATTTGAGCGTTAATGGCTTGTGAAGCGGCATCTGCTAATAACCAAATAGCAACGGTTTGAGCTTCGAAAGCTTTCGGTGCTAATTTTGTAGTAATCGATAAGCCAACGGGAGATAAACACATTTCTCCGACAATCATAATGAAGAAACTAAAGAATAACCAAAGTGGACTCACCCGTCCTTCGGTACCATAAAGTAGACCTGGCAACATTAATAAGACGAAGGAAAGACCAGCAAAGACTAGCCCTAGTGAAAACTTCACAACTGTTGATGGTTGACGTTTACCTAGTTTTGTCCATAATGTAACAAAAATAGGGGTCAAAATAACTACGAATACAGGATTTAATGATTGGAACCAGCTAGCGGCAATCGGGAAGCCAAACAAACTCGTTTGCGTCCGTTCATTTGCAAATAGAGCAAGAATAGACGAACCTTGTTCTTCCAATGACCAGAAAACAATTGCTGCTAAGAATAATGGCAAGTAAGCCAGAACTTTTGGTTTTTCTTCAGCAGTGACATCTTTAGACGTTAACATTTTGCTGAAATAATAAACTGGTAACAGGATTCCTAACACGCTGATGGTATTAATAAAGAAATCAATTGTTAAATGTCCTGTGACATAGGCGCCACCAAAAATAAGTAAAGCAACGACAATTGCCAACATAAATGCTTTAGCAAATTTCTTTTGCTCTTCTTTAGACATTGGATTAGTTGGGGCTTGACCAATCCCAGCCAGAGATTTACGTCCTTGGAAATAATATTGTAGTAGCCCGAAGAACATCCCAACTGCGGCAACGGAAAAGCCTAAATGATAATTATATTCTTGTCCTAAAGTTCCGACAACAAGGGGAGCGATTAAGGCTCCGATATTAATCCCCATGTAAAAAATGGAGAAGCCTGCATCTCTACGTAAGTCAGTTTTTGAATAAAGATGGCCAACCATCCCTGAAACGTTTGGTTTTAACATCCCAGTCCCAAATACAATTAACATAATAGAAACGAATAAGGCGGGGACACCAAATGGGGTAGCGAGAACAATATGTCCAGCAATGATTAACAAACCACCAATAAAAACAGTTTTCCTTGAACCTAAGACACGGTCAGAGACCCAACCGCCAATGATACTGGACATGAAAACCATTGATCCATAAATGGACATGATGGCTAAGGCAGTTGCTTTGGGGAGACCTAAACCGCCATTGGCTACGGTATCGTAAATGTAATACATTAGAATAGCACGCATGCCGTAGTAACTGAAACGTTCCCACATTTCTGTGAAGAACAGTGTTGCTAGTCCTTTCGGTTGTCCCAGAAAGGATTTGTCTAATTTCTCAAGTTGTTCTTTGTCACTCATAGATAAAACTCCAATTCTTATAATATTCAGAATATTTGATAATAAAATGACTTAAATGTAGATTCATATATTTTATTACTCATAGATTGGAAAATAGAAAGAGAAAAAACTGATTACGTTTTTAAATAACAAGCGTTCGAGTGATTGTTTGTTTTTTATTCGTGAATTACAATAAAAATGAATATTTATTCTGCTTTATTTTCAATACTTTGTTTTCATAGTTGCTTTAGCTGTTCCTTTTTTGAATAAGATTAAAATGAATAAATAACAAGCAAAATATAAGATTTTTTTGTTTAACTCTTTTTGTTTCAATAGGAAGTGCTTAGTGTTTTTTCAGAATCGAAAAATGAATACGATATAAAATTTAACTATATAATAGAAGGAAAAATAAAAATAGTAAATGATAAAAAAATTCAAAGAAAACACCTGTTCTTTTTAGGCGTGAATTTTGAAAAAAACATTCTTATGTCTAGTATCTTTAACATTTTGTTACTTTTTGACTGAAACGAATGTAAAAAAACCGACATTTAAGGGCTAATCAAGGGTTGGAAAACGGTTTCTCAAAAATAAAATCCTGTTTTTTTAACTTTTTTTCGCAAAATATAAACAGGATAATATCAAGCTTCCAGCAGCTTTTTATTACAAAATGTAACAAAACCGACATTCTAGTAATAAATTGTCACGAGATATTCACCTACGGCCGGCCATTCGATGATAAAGTATGTGAAGTCGTTTCGATAAAGCGAAGCAGACGTGGTTGTTGCCGAGTGCTAAGAGCAACAATCAAATATTTTTAATTACAAAGGAGAAACATACATGAAATCAATCAAAACGATTTTACTTGGAACAACTTTGGCCGCAGGTTTAGGATTATTCTTAGGAACAGACGCAAACGCAGAAAGCTTATATACAGTTAAAGCAGGAGATACTTTATCAACAATTTCTCATCAATTTGCAGGAGACAATAGCTTAATTCAAAAAATTGCTTCTGATAACAAATTGCCAAACCTTGATTTAATTTTTGAAGGAGAACAATTAGTTATTCGTTCAGAAAAAGAAGTTGCTAATACTCCAGCACCAGCTGTAGAAGTTGCACCAGTTCAACAAGTAGTTGAACAACCTGTTGCACAACCAGTACAACAAGAAGTACAACAACCTGTTGCTCAAGAAGTAGCGCAACCAGCAGCACCTGCCGCAAGCAGTGATGCAAAAGAGTGGATCGCACAACGTGAATCTAGTGGTTCTTACGATGCAACAAACGGTCAGTATATCGGTCGTTACCAATTATCTGCCTCTTATTTAAATGGTGACTATTCACCTGCCAACCAAGAACGCGTGGCAGATCAGTACGTAGCAGGTCGCTATGGTTCATGGGATGCAGCTAAATCATTCTGGTTAGCAAATGGTTGGTACTAAAATTAAATAAACGAAGTAATCTAATTACTTATTAAAAACCATAAACAAAAAAACAGTAACCTGTAAAGATTACTGTTTTTTTTGTCGATTTGTTAAGGTACAACGCCCCACGCTCGTCAATTGGTGGTCTGCGTTATAAATTTTTGCTTCCCAAACTTGAAGGGTCTTTCCCGAGTGATCGGGCGTCGCAATCACGGTAAGGCTACCATCATGGACACTACGAAGATGATTTACTTGTAAGTCTATGCCGACAGCAAAAGTGTTTTCAGGAACGTTTTCGTTCGCACCTAAACTACAGGCAGTTTCAATTAAGACGCCGTTTAAGCCCCCGTGGACAAGGCCATAGGGTTGTTTATGCACGTCTTTTACCGCTAAAGTAAGCTGACATTTCTCAGCAGAAACGTGTTGAATCGTGATGCCTAAATACTCTAAAAGATGAATAGTAATCAGTCCTTTCTAATAAAAGAGAGAATAAAAGGTTTTTTATTTATTATACAGGAATGAAGAAAATTTGAAATAGCCATGTTTTTTCTTAAAATTCAAGCGACTTTTTCTCTAAAGTGCCGATTCTTGTGTATAATAGAAAAGATGAGATTAATGAAGGAGGTTTCCTAATGAGAAACTGGACAACAATTAAAGAATATGATGAAATTTTATTTGAGCAAGCAGGCAAAGTAGCAAAAATTACTATCAACCGCCCGCATGTTCACAACGCATTCACACCAAAAACAGTCATGGAAATGATTGATGCATTCAACATTAGTCGTGATAAAGAAGATGTCGGGGTTATTATTTTAACAGGGGCAGGTGACCAAGCATTCTGTTCGGGTGGCGATCAAAAAGTTCGAGGTAATGGTGGTTATGTTGGCGAAGACAACATTCCACGTTTAAATGTGTTAGATTTACAACGGTTAATCCGTGTCATTCCCAAACCAGTCATCGCAATGGTGAAAGGCTGGTCCATTGGCGGCGGCAATGTTTTACAATTAGTTTGTGATTTAACAATTGCGGCTGAAAATGCTAAGTTTGGGCAAACAGGACCAAATGTCGGTAGCTTTGATGGTGGATACGGCTCAGGTTACTTGGCGCGCGTTATCGGCCATAAAAAAGCGAAAGAAGTTTGGTTTATGTGTAAACAATATTCTGCCCAAGAAGCTTTAGATATGGGCTGGATTAATACCGTTGTTCCATTGGATCAAGTAGAAGATGTGACAATGGAGTGGGCAGAAGAAATGTTAACCAAAAGCCCGATTGCTTTACGGATGATTAAAGCCTCTTTAAATGCCGATACAGATGGCTTGGCTGGTGTGCAACAATTAGCTGGTGATGCGACACTTCTTTACTATACAATGGCTGAAGCACAAGAAGGCCGAGATGCATTTAAAGAAAAACGGACACCAGATTTCGATCAATTCCCTAAATTCCCATAAACCAATGACTTGGTTAAATAAACAAGTACAAAAACGTCCCGATCATCCTGCTTTTTATTTTCAGGATGAATCTTGGACGTTTTTAGAAGTGCAACAAGAAGTCAGCCATTGGGTAGCCACATATCAACAGGTGCTTGCACCAGAAGAAAAACGTGTGGCTTTATTCAGTAAGAACAGCAAAGAGTTGTATTTTTCAATTCTAGCCTTATGGGAATTGGGGAAAGAGTTATTATTTTTAAATACGCATTTGACACTTGCTGAACTGACTTTTCAGTTAAAAGATGCGCAAGTTAAAACGATTATTGGTGCGCCTGAAACGCAGGCTTTGTTAGAAGAAATTTCTTTTGTCGACGTTCAGCCAATGATTAAAAAACAGCATAGTCTTTCACATCAGGAGTTTCAACAGCCAAGTGACTTAGAGTCGGTGGCTTCTATTATGTATACATCTGGAACTACAGGACAGCCTAAAGGGGTCTTGCAACGGTTTAAAAATCATTTGGCCAGTGCTAGAGGCACCCAAGAAAATATGGGGATTACTGCTGAAGATTGTTGGTTGTGTGCAGTCCCATTATTTCACATTAGCGGATTGTCGATTGTTGTTCGACAACTCGTCTTAGGTTGTAGTATTCGCCTTTACGATAAATTTGATGAACAGCAAGTGACACAAGATTTACAAGAAGGCCGTGGAACCGTTATTTCAGTGGTTGCGACAATGTTACAAAAATTATTGTCTGTCTATCCTGAAGCTGGCTACAGCGTCAGCTTTAAAGGAATGCTATTAGGCGGCGGACCGATTGCTCCGGATAAATTAGCGCAGTGTGAGGAAAAAGGGATTCCAGTCATTCAATCTTATGGGATGACGGAAACGTGTTCGCAAGTTGTTGCCTTGAAATTTGAAGATGCGGCACTGAAAATCGGCTCTGCTGGGCAACCGTTAAAAGATATGCAGATCAAAATTGTTGATGAACTAGGACAAGAACAGCCAGAAAAGCAAGTCGGGGAAATTTTACTTAAGGGACCAAACGTTGTTTCAGGTTACCTTAACCATCGTCAACCTGAAAAATGGACAGCAGATGGTTGGTTTAAAACAGGCGACATGGGCTATTTAGATGCACAAGGTTACCTGTATTTGGTTAGTCGTTTAAGTGAACTCATTATCTCTGGTGGTGAAAATATTTACCCCACTGAGGTTGAACAGGTGTTACAGGCGATAACAGGAATTAAAGCAGCGGCAGTTGTAGGAGAACCAGATGCGCAATGGGGAGCCGTCCCAGTTGCATATGTGATTAGTGACCAAGAAATCACCTTAGCGCAAATTCAAGACCAGTGTTCACGAAAACTGGCAAAATATAAACGACCGAAACGCATTTATTTTTGTCATTCTTTCCCGCAAACAGCAAGTGGAAAGATTGCCAAACATCGTTTCATGACAGAAGAAAGAGAGGCGTTTTTAATCAGATGAAATTGCCTGATGAATTACGACAAGCCTATCAGAAGAATGCCCGTCAGTTCAGTTGGGTTTTTCCATTAGAAACAGAACAAACAGCCTTGGCAATTTTTGCCGCTGGTGAAAAGGCATACCAAGGAGAACGTTTTTTTTGGCAAACGCCGAAAAAAGATTTTGCTTTGGTTGGCTTCGGATATGAAACTATCTTAAAAGGCGCAGAAACAGAAACGCATCAATTGAACAACTTTTTAAAAAAAGATGCGGCAACTCGTTTTCAAAATATGTCTATTTCTGGTACGGGGGCTCTTCTGTTTGGCGGTTTGCCTTTTGATACAGAACAAACGCCTACTGAGGCCTGGGGAGAGTTAGGGGAAGGTTGGTTTTATCTACCAAGTATTCTATTTACTTTTTCAGGTTCACGTATTTATGGAACGCTGAACTTTTCAGGTTCTAGTGAACAAGAAGTCGAGGAACGTTGGTCGACTTTGGTGGCTCAGTTTGATCGCTTGTTAGCTACCTGTGAGGAGTTGCCAGCTGTAGCGGAAACAAAGATTGACAAGGAAGAAGTTGCCGTGACTGAATGGCTACAAGCTGTCAACGAAACAGTAGCAGTCTTAAGAGAAGATGGCCCTTTAAAAAAAGTGGTTTTGGCTCGACAACTTGCTGTGAGCAGTCCTGAAAAAATTCGAAGTAACCAAGTGCTCGTTAATTTAATGGCACAACAACAAAATACGTATTTGTTTGCTTTAGAAGCCAAAGACACAAGTTTCATTGGTGCAACACCAGAACGACTTCTGTTGGGTACTAAAAAAACGTTTGCGACCGCTTGTATTGCAGGAACCATTAAAACGGGTCAAACACCAGAAGAAACGAAAGCTTTAGGAGCACAACTTTTACAAGACCGCAAAAATACCGGAGAACACCAAATTGTGGTGGAACGTTTAGCGAAAGAGTTGGCGAAGATGACGACTTCTGAAAACAGTATTCAAGCACCCATTATTTTGGAAAATCGAGATGTACAACATCTTTATGTACCAATCTCGGGTCAACGTAAGCCGGGAATTTCGTTCTTGGAAAGTGTGATGCAGTTACACCCAACGCCAGCTTTAGGCGGTGAGCCCAAAGAGTTGGCAGTCGAATGGATTCGACAATATGAGCCAGGGAGTCGTGGGTTATATGGTGCGCCAATCGGTTGGATTTCAGGGAATGATGATAGTGGAGAGTTCGCTGTGGCCTTGCGTTCAGGTGTCTTTGCTGGTCAGCAAGGCGTTCTTTATGCAGGTTGTGGTATTGTTGCGGATTCCCAAGCAGAGCTAGAAAGAGAAGAAACGAAAATAAAATTTCAACCGATGTTACGAGGAATTGGAGGGCAGGTTTAATGAATCATCAAGAAACAATGACCGATTATTTAACGGCCTTTATTGAAGGCTTAAAAAATAGTGGGGTTGAACAAGCAGTCATTAGTCCAGGGTCCCGTTCCACACCACTGGCTTTATTACTTCATCGGGAAACCGCAATCCAAACTTTTGTCGATGTCGATGAACGTTCCGCTGCTTTTTTTGCTTTAGGATTAAGTAAAGCGAGTCAAAAACCAGTGGTCTTACTTTGTACCTCTGGAACAGCAGCTGCAAACTATTATCCAGCAATTTGCGAAGCCAATATTAGCCATGTACCCTTAGTCGTTTTAACAACGGATCGGCCGCATGAGTTACGTCAAGTTGGCGCTCCTCAAGCCATGGAGCAATTACAAATGTATCAAAATCATGTGAAATTATTTGTTGAAATGGCTTTGCCAGAAGCAACAGAAGAGATGTTGAATTACGCCTATTGGCAAGGCGCTAAAGGAGCAGCATTCGCGCAACAAACGCCTGCAGCACCTGTTCATTTGAATTTTCCTTTGCGGGAACCATTATTACCTGACTTAGAGAGAAAAACAAAGAGTTCTCAACAAACGGCTTTATTCGCTGGTCAATCAATCCTTTCTACAGAACAAGTGCAACAGTTAGCGAATCAATGGTACCAGAAAAACGGCGTCTTGGTTGTCGGTGGCAGTCATACAGAGAAAGAAGCGGCGTTATTTATTCAATTAGCCGAAGCTTTGCAATGGCCGTTACTAGCGGATCCTTTAGCAAACATTGTGACACATGGGCAAAATAGTGAAGTTGTTATTGCACATAGTGATCTGTTTCTAAATGTGGCGACCTTGCCACAAGAACCAGAAGTGGTAGTGCGCTTTGGTTCGCTGCCAATTTCTAAAAACATCATGTTATGGTTGAAACGCTTAGCAACGACAGAGACTGCTTTTTATTTTGTGGACGAAAATGGGCAATGGCAAGAGCAATTGAAAAAATCACAAACAGTTATTCAGGCAAAGGAAACCACGTTTGTAGAACAACTGCTAACGGTTGTCAAACCAACAGAAGCGACTTGGTTAGCACAATGGCTCCTGCTGGAAAAAACGGTCTCTGAAGTTCTTCTAGAAACGCTGAACGCGACAGAATTAAATGAAACAACAGCCAGCTTAGCTGTTCACCAAACAATGAAAGAGAACGGTCAGTTATTTGTATCTAATAGTATGGCTATCCGCTACTTAGATCGATTTATGGATAGTCGCCCTTATCGGATGTTTGGAAATCGCGGCATCAACGGGATTGATGGGATTGTTTCAACTGCTTTAGGAATGAGTGCCGTAGCACCGACACAGCAAAACGTTCTACTGATTGGTGATTTAGCACTATATCATGATATGAATGGTTTATTTTTGGCTAAACGTTATCAGTTGCCGTTAACAATTGTTTTATTAAATAACAACGGTGGCGGGATTTTCTCTTTTCTATCTCAACGAACTTTACGTGAGGACGATTTCGAGCCTTTATTTGGAACACCGCTTGATTTAGATTTTTCGTTAGTTGCTGAACTTTACGGTGCTTCGTATCAAGAAGTCAAAACAAGCGCGGAGCTTAAGCAAATTTTACAAACAGCGGCTGAAGAACCACAATTTCAAGTGATAGAAGTCAAAGGAAATCGCCAAGAGAATGTTCATTTGTACGAATCAATTTTAGCTGAAATTGGTAGACGAGTAGAAAGACAGGGGATTTCATGGAACGGTTAATTCGGGGGATGCAGTACCATTATCAATGGTTAACACCTTTTGATGCAAAGCGAACGACTCTAGTCTGTTTACACGGTTTCACAGGAACGTTAGCCACGTTTGCAGCCGTTTTTCCCAGTCAAACACCTTATAACGTTTTAGGCATTGACTTACCTGGTCATGGCGCGACTGCTAGTTTGGTAGCACCAGAGCGTTATACCATGAAACAGGTTTGCCATGATCTTGCTGAACTAACCGAATCGCTAAATTTGCCTTGCTTTTGTTTATTAGGCTATTCAATGGGCGCTCGAACAGCTTTAGGTTTTGCATTACATTATCCACAAAAGGTACAGCATCTTTTATTGGAAAGTGGATCACCAGGTTTGGCCACCGCCGCAGAACGTCAGGCTCGTATCTGTCAAGATCATCGTTTGGCGGAACGTCTCTTAGAGGAACCGCTTGTGGATTTTATTGATTTCTGGCAAGAATTACCGTTATTTCAAACGCAAAAAGCCTTGTCTGTGGCACAGCAAATGGCCATTCGTCAGGAACGTTTGAGCCAATCGGCCTTTGGGTTGGCTAGCAGTTTGTGGTATATGGGTACAGGAGCGCAAGAGAGTTACTGGGAACGTCTAGCAGAATTGCAGCCGATTCCTACCGATTTATTGGTAGGCGGCGAAGATCAAAAATTTATTGGGATTGCGAAAAAAATGCAGGCACGTCAACCGTTGTTGAGGCTGACAATTTTTCCTGAAGCAGGACATTGTATCCATTTAGAACAACCAACGATTTTCTATGAAAAGGTGACAGCGTTATTGGAAGGAGCCATCTGAATGAACATTCAATCAATTGAAACCTATCAGGTTCGTTTGCCTTTAAAAACGCCGTTTGTCACGAGCTATGGTCGCTTGGAAGAAAAAGCGTTTGATCTATTTGTAATAACGGATGAGCAAGGAAATCAAGGGTTTGGCGAATTAGTGGCTTTTGAGCAGCCTGATTATGTGCAAGAAACGTTGGTAACCGAACGCTTCATCATCCAACAGCATTTAATTCCGTTACTTTTAACAGAAGCGATTGAACAGCCGCAAGAGGTTTCAACAATTTTTGAAGAAGTTAAAGGACATTGGATGGGAAAAGCTGCGTTAGAAACTGCCATCTGGGATTTATATGCCAAACGGCAACAGAAGAGTTTAACTGAATTTTTTGGACCAACGCGGAGGAAAATTCCTGTAGGGATTAGTTTAGGGATTCAAGAAGACTTACCTCAATTACTTAAACAAGTTCAGTTAGCTGTAGAAAAAGGGTATCAACGAGTGAAGCTGAAAATTCGTCCCGGTTATGATGTGGAACCCGTTGCTTTGATTCGTCAGCATTTTCCTAACTTGCCTTTAATGGTCGATGCCAATTCAGCGTATACATTGGCTGATTTGCCTCAATTGCAACGTTTAGATCACTATCAATTAGCGATGATTGAACAGCCTTTTGCTGCAGATGATTTTTTAGATCATGCACAATTACAAAGAGAACTGAAGACAAGAATTTGTTTGGATGAAAATATTCGTAGTCTCAAAGACTGCCAAGTGGCGTCAGCATTGGGCAGTTGCCGTAGTATCAATTTGAAGATTCCTCGTGTAGGTGGGATTCACGAGGCGTTGAAGATTGCCACATTTTGCCAAGAAAATGATTTATTGGTTTGGTTAGGTGGCATGTTTGAGTCTGGTGTCGGACGCGCATTGAATTTGCAATTTGCGTCACAGCCTACCTTTTCCTTTCCAGGTGATATTTCAGCCACGGAACGCTATTTTTATGAAGATATCATCACGGAACCTTTTGTTTTAGAGCAAGGGACAATGACCGTGCCTCAGGGACTTGGTATTGGTGTTACACTTTCCCAGACGAGTTTGCTAAAATACAGTCAGTATCAAAAAATCATGTAATGATAACAAAATTGCGCCTATGACTATGCAGAGAAGCATAATCTAGGCGCAATTTTTTATTTTTCTAATTGACTCGCTGCGGCTTCATCCAAGAGAACCGTTAAATTTGGATGGAGTTGAAGAATAGAAGCAGGATACGTTTCTGTGACAGGTCCTTGGAGTACTTGTTTGACCATTTGAGCTTTTTTTTCACCATTTACAATTAGGACAAGGTGCTTAACTTTCATGATGCTGGCTGGCCCCATCGTAACAAAGGTCATGCCTGGCTGCATCATTTCAGGAACAAACCAAGGCTCTGAACCAGTGACGGTCACTTGATAGGTTTCATTTTTAAAATGAGTGGTAGTGGGCATGTTCCCACAAAAATGACCATCTGCTCCTAAGCCAATTAACATCAAATCTAAGCCGCCTGCGTCAGCAATCCGTTGTTCTTGTTGTTGAAAGTTTTCAACAGTTAATGGATGGATGTTTTGCTCGGATATTTCTGCAGGTGTCAAATACAGCGTCCGCAAATCTGTCAGAGTAATGCCTTCCTTTTGATGAGGAACGGGGATTTCATCAAAGTTATAATAATGAACATTATCAAAGTCAGATGAATTTTTCACAATCGAGGCTAATTTTTGGTAAACAAGTGTTGGCGTTTTGCCAGCGGTAATTGATAAATTCACTCGTTTATCTTGACTCATCGTGCTTAGAAGTAACATTTTTGCCCATTCGCTCATCGTGTCGAAATCTTGTTTAATTAAAATTTTCATACTTGCTCACTCCATTCTTTGAATAAGCTAAGTATAATTTGTGGGAACCATCCCATGTCAAGTTCTTCACAAAAAGGATTTAATTAACGGTAGACAAAAGAAAGAGGAGCAGCCGTCAAAACGACGACTGCTCCTCTTTTTAAAGCTTAAGATAACCTACAACGAGTTAACTTTTTAGCTTTCTGCTCCACTTGCTCCAACGCTGGCCTAAACGTTCTTTTGACCAACGTTATTTGACAAAGAATCTTATTTTATTGTTCTTTCAACCATTTTTCTAGTTGTAAACGTTGCACTTTCATAGTAGCTGTGTGAGGGATTTCATCAAAAGCCATAATGATAGGTTCGTTTAAATGTGGTAAATCGGCTACTTGTGTCCACCAAGCGTCCCAATCCATTTCTTCCCCAGGGACAACCGCTAAAATTGGTTGAGGTTCATTTTCTTTACCACGGACAATAATCACTTCTTCTAAGAAATCTAATGCATCCAATAAATGATCTTCAATAGCTAAATTACTGTCGATGTTTTCAATTAGATCTACTTGGCGATCTTTCAAGAATAAGTGGCCGCGTTCATCTAACATCCCGTAATCGCCGCTGTCCCACCATTCGCCGTAGACATTTTCTGCAAAGCGGGCATCTTCTTTGTAATATGTTAAGGCCCGTCCTTTTGATAAGAATTGGATATGGCCGTCCGTCATCGCAGGTAAAACTTGTCCTTTTTCATCGGTAATTCGAGCTTGTGTTAAATCCTCTAAACCAACACCCATGTCACGAGCATCTGAATCTTTTAGGGATTCTAAAGTATGCGCTCGTAAGATCATTGGCCCGCATTCACTTTGTCCATAAACTTGTAGGAAAATTGGTTCATTGGCAGCAGATGCTTTTAAGAAAGCCACCATTGTAGCGTTGTTAATTGCATCAAAAGTAGAATGATAATAATGGACACTAGCGAAGGCTTCAGGTTTTTCTTTGGCCAAACGAACCCATTGAACGAAGTTATTGGGGTGTGTTTCTACAGCGATTGGTTGATAGGTGCTGAACATTTCAGCGACTTTTTCGCTCGAAGCATTTGCTAAAGGCATCATAGGGAAGCCCATAGCCATTAAAGAAGACACGCCAATGTTAAAACGAGAATGAACTGGCGAAATATGAAAGCCAACTAATTTCTTTTCAGCAATTTTTGTAAAAATGGTTTTTTGCCATTTTGTACGCCAACCCATAGAGTGATTGGAATGACAGATAAGTTTAGGAATACCTGTTGTTCCAGAGGTGTGAGTCATGTAGGCAATTTCGTCTTTAGTCAGTTCGTCTTGAGGAACTTCCGTGGCATCAGCTTCTAAAAGAGAAGCAACCGAAAGTTTTTTATTGTCAGAGCTGTTACGAACAGCTTGAACTTTTTCAGCAGTCACATCATCAAATAAAATATAAGGATCTTCTAAACGATCAACGAATACTTCAATTGTTTCAAAAGGTAAATGGTATGAAACCATTACAGGAACGGCTGCTAGATATGAGGCTGCAACAGCTAGTAAATACGTGTCGAATTTAGGACTTTTATAAATAATAATTTTGTCGCCTTTTTTTACACCTAAAGCGGCTAATTGATATGCCCGTTTCAAAATTTCTTGATGGCTTTCACCATAAGTTGTTTCTAAGCCAAGTGCAGGAAAAGCAGGCAAAGATTCATCAAAAATAATTGGAACAGTTGGTGTTTTTTCTGCGGCTTCTTGATAGTTTGTGTAGAGGTTTAATGGTTGATAATCAAGTAAGTGTGTCAAGGGAAAGTCTCCTTTGTAAAATAGTTTGTGTACAAATGTACAAGTTCACTTTATCCTATCATAGAATGGGTTCTTTTTCTACGTCAAAAATACAACGTTAAATGTTATTTTTTATTATTCACAAGCACAACGTTTGCTGTATCTGGCAAAGTTTCCTACAATAACTATGTAAGTAAAAAGTTCTCAGAAGTGTAAAACTTTACAAAGGAGAGGAATTTACATGAAAAAAATCTATGAAACAACTATCATTAATACGGGTGGACGTGCAGGAGAAGTTCACTCACCGGATAAATCATTTTCTTATGCGGTTGCTTCGCCAGGTGTCAAGAAAGAAAATACAACAAATCCAGAACAATTATTCGCAGCGGCTTACAGTGCTTGCTTTAACGGTGCGTTAGAATTAGTGATGGATCAAGAAAAAGTCGAAGGTAAAAGTACAGTAACTGCACGTGTTTCCTTATTCCAAGGAGAAGATGGGTTTAGCGTTGGTGCTGAATTAGAAGTTCATATTGATGGGGTAGATCAAGCTAAAGCAGAAGAACTTGTTAAAAAAGCCCACGAAATTTGCCCATATTCTAAAGCAACAAGAAATAATATAGATGTTAAATTAACAGTGATTTAATTAAAAAAGAAGCGCTTTGTCTATACGACAAAGCGCTTCTTTTTTAGATAACAGTCCACAAATTATACATATTTAACAAAATAACTAAAAAAACAACTAAACTATAAATTTGGGCGACCCGTTGTTGGGATAATTTTTTACTGAAAAGACCGCCGACATAACCACCGAATAAAGCGGCAGGAATAATAGCCCAAAGCATTGTCAAATCAAAAACCGCAAACCCTGTGGTCAAGCCGATATTGCCAAGTTTGGCGAGTTGGGAGAAAAAAATAGTAATGATGGAATAAACAGTTGCTGATTTGATATCCATTCCAAAAAAGAGAATAAGGCAAGCTACATTAATGGGACCGCCACCGATGCCTAAAAAGGTTGATAGAATCCCTAAGCCTAATCCGACAATCAGAAAAATGCTCAATCCGTTGAGGTGTAAGTGCCAGTTGGAAAATTGATTGTAGAGAAGAACCAAAACCAAGGTCAGCAACATGATGATATATTGGATTAGTTGTACTTTTTCTTCATTTGGTGCTAGTGCAATCGCCTGATTAAGAAGTAAATCACCTAACATGCCGCCGACTAAGGAACCAAACGAAATACTCGCGGCTTTTTTCCATTCAATTTGGACACCATTTTGATACTGTTTATAAGTCGAAGAAATGGACATGACAAAAACAGCGACACTTGAATAGAACGCAATACTATTTAACGAATGGAACCCAAGAAAATCCAAAACAGGCTTAATAATGACGCCTCCACCCATCCCAGAGAGCGCACCAACTGTATTGGATAGAAAAATAGTTATGAAATAAATCAGCAAAACCCGCACATAATCACTCCTAAACCGTTTTCTTTTAGTATAGCACAAAAATTATATAAGAAATATAATTTCATTTAAAAATATTTTTAAAAAGAACTTGAAATGATATTTCTTTAATGGTATTCTACAAATACAAAAAAAGAAAACGCATTCAAGGAGGATGAGAAAGCATGACAGTATCGATTGGTATTATTTTGATTTTATGTCTTTACACAGTTGTTGGTGTACTTGACCAAATTTCTATTCAGATTGGTCCATATACACCATTGTTTGCTGCAACGTTTACTGGCCTAGTCTTAGGAGATGTTCAAACAGGTTTGATGATTGGGGCAACGCTTCAATTGATGACATTAGGCGTAGCGACTTATGGAGGAGCAACAGTCCCAGACTTTCTTTCGGGGGCCATTATGGGAACGGCTTATGCAATCATTTCAGGGAAAGGGGCAGAGTATGGTATCGGAGTTGCGGTTCCGATTGGGTTATTATTAACACAACTAGATATTTTAGGCAGAATGGCTAATACGTTTTTCCAACACAAAGCAGATCGCTATGCGGAAGAAGGCAATTATAAAGGGGTCGAGCGCTGCAATGTTTTAGGAATTTTTCCTTGGACGATTTCTCGTGTCATCCCAGTTTTTATTGGCCTAGCTTTTGGTGAACAAGTTGTAAACGCTATCAATAATTGGATTCCTATTTGGGTGATGAATGGGTTAAAAGCAGCAGGTGCTATTTTACCAGCGATGGGGATTGCTATTTTAATGCGGTACTTGCCAATTAAAACATACTGGCCTTATTTTATTATTGGGTTCGTGTTACTTGCTTATGGGGCCCAATTCTTCTCAGTTTTAGGTGTCGCACTGGTTGGCTTGGCTTTAGCAGCGATTTATGTGATGAATCATAACAAAGGCGGCGCAGCTACAACAAGTGGCACGGTTATTTACGAAGATGATGAGGAGGTTGAGATTGATGACTAACAAATTAACAAAAAAGGATATTAATAAAGTTTACGTCCGTAATCTTTTTGGCTATCAGTGGGGCTGGAACTATGAAAAAATGCAAGGACTTGGTTACGCTTGGGTGATGATGCCTGCATTAAAGCGACTATACAGTGAAGATCCAGTAGCTATGAAGAAAGCCTTGAAGACACATCTTGGCTTTATGAATACAACGCCAGCCATGTCGCATTTAATTGTCGGAGCTGATATGGCTTTGGAAGAAGAAGTCGGCATTGAAGATGAAACGGCCATTACTGGCTTGAAAACAGGTCTAATGGGTCCGTTTGCTGGTGTTGGTGATACCATTTTTATCGCGATTTATCGTGCGATTGTTTTTTCGATTGCAGCTTACATGGCGCAAGGGGGCCAGGTTGTTGGGTTACTGATCCCGTTAATTGCCGGAGCAGTGGTCCTATGGGTTCGCTATAAATTCACTTGGATTGGTTACCATCAAGGGAAAAAAATTGCGACAGAATTTGCGGATAAAATGAAATTGTTTACACAAGGTGCAGCTATTTTAGGGTTAACGGTGGTCGGCGGTTTGATTCCTTCGGTAATTACTTACAAATTAGATTTAACTTATAAAATGGGAGATGTAACATTATCTGTTCAAGAAATGTTGGATAAAATTTTACCCGCATTAATTCCTTTAGGGATTGTTCTTTTATCCTATTGGTTACTAGGGAAAAAGAAAATGAATTCAACACGGCTAATCTTTGTTTTAATTTTAATTGGCATGGTTTTAGGCAATTTACAACCAATGTTGGCTTGGGTTGGCGGTTTATTTTAAAAAAATAGTATATAATAGGAGAGATTTATTATGACAATTGTACATGCAAGAGTAGATGAGCGTTTAATTCACGGACAAGTTGCAACCGTTTGGACGAATACGGTTGGCGCACAAAGAATCATGGTAGTAAATGATGCCGCTGTCAAAGATCAATTACAAATTGGTGCCTTAAAAATGGCTAAGCCTGCAGGAGTTAAATTATCCATTTTATCAAAACGTAAAGCGATTGAAAAAATTTTAGCAGGCAATTATGATGAAGAAAAAGTCTTTTTAATTACGAAAGACATTGCAGATATGGCGGCTTTAATTGATGGCGGTGTTCCGTTGCAGAGCTTCAATGTCGGCAATATTTCTCAAAAAGAAGGCAGTCGAGCAATTAAAAAATCTGTTGCATTAACCGATGAAGATATTCAAACCGTTCGTCGTTTAACAGATAATGGGGTGACTATTACCGCACAGATGATCCCCTCTGAACCAAACGAAGCAATTTTAACTTTCATAAAATAGAAATGGAGATGAGAAGATGGAACCAATCCGTTCAATCAGACAAAAATATAAGGACTTTTCCAAAGTAAATAAGAGAATCGCAGACTATATACTGAAGGATCCGACCCGTCTTCTCTCATTAACAGCAAACGAAATTGCTAGCAATAGCGAAACTTCTCCGGCGTCAGTTACCCGTTTTTCTAAACAATTAGGGTTTGACAGCTGGGAAGAGTTAAAACTATCCATTGCAGCGGTACAAGCTGCCAGTAACGGTAAAAAAGATATTGATCCAATTGTAGCGGCGGATGATTCGGTGGATACTATTTGTATGAAAGTGGAATCTTTATTAAATGCTACGATTGAGGATTTATTTTATACAGTGGATAAACAAGCCTTGGAACGAGCAATCGCGCATGTTAAAAAAGCGGAAAAAATTCATTTGGTTGGAATTGGTGCCTCTTCTTTAACGACTTATAATCTTTATCACAAGTTTAACCGCGCTGGTCGCCAAGCGATTTTTAATTATGATAGTCACATGATGTTGGAGTTTTTAAATTATGCAACGGCACAAGACATTTTGATCACGGTCTCCTATAGTGGTTTGACAAAAGAAGCCTTAATCGCCTGTGAAATTGCCAAAAATAGAGGCGCAACGGTTATTTTTATTACCAGTAACGATGGAGAAAACGTGCGATCATTGAGCGATGAAGTTCTTTTAGTCCCCAATAATGAGCACCTCATTCGAGTGGGGGCTATTTCATCGATTGCTTCGTCAATGGCAATTGGCGATGTTCTGTATTTAGGTTCAATTCAAGATGATTTAGACACAGAAATTGAACGTAATATGATTGAAACGAGTCAACTTGTCAGCCGTCTAAAAGAGAAGTAGGGGTGTGCAAGCAAATGAACTTAGAAGGATTAACGACAGAAGCCAGAAATGAAGCGACTAAAAAGATTGACCAAGTGTCAACATTAGAGATGGTGACTTTAATAAATCAAGAAGACCAAAAGGTAGCACAAGCAATTGAAAAGGTGCTTCCGCAGATTGCTGCAGCAATTGATGCAGCGGCAGAACGATTTAAAAAAGGGGGCCGTTTAATCTATTGTGGTGCAGGAACGTCTGGACGTTTAGGGGCTTTGGATGCGATTGAATTAACGCCCACATATAGTGTGTCGCCAGAACGCGCATTTGGTATTTTAGCTGGTGGTGAAAAAGCAATGTATCAAGCAATTGAAGGCGCTGAAGACTCGAAAGAATTAGCTATCGAAAATTTAACGCAACATCAATTGACCGCCCGAGATGTCGTAATTGCGATTGCTGCTAGTGGTCGGACACCATATGCTGTTTCCGCAATTGAATACGGAAAAAAAGTGGGCGCTCTAACCATTTCAGTTACCTGTAATAATCAAAGTCCGATGAATCAATTGGCGGAAATTGGGATTGCGCCAATTGTAGGACCGGAAGTCATTACAGGATCAACTAGAATGAAAGCGGGTTCAGCACAGAAAATGGTGTTAAATATGTTTTCAACAGGGATTATGGTTAAAGTAGGGAATATCTATCAAAATTTGATGGTCAACGTACAACCAACGAACGAAAAATTAATTCAACGTGCCACGAATATCATTAAAGAAGCAGCAGAAATCGAGGAATCGCAAGCCAAAGAATACTTGGAGGCAGCACAGCTAGAAGTGGCACCAGCCATTGTAATGGCGAAAGCCCACGTTGATTTTCAAAAAGCCAAACAACTATTAGCAGAACATGACGGACGGATTTCAGAAGTTTTAGCATAGAAGTGGTGAACAATGAATCAAATCGCAATTCAAGAAACAATTCAGAGACTGATTAATCAGCAAGTCGTTCCGGGTGTCGCTTGGGGAACGATTACAGAAGGTAGCTTATCAGAACAGTATACGGGCTTTTTAGGTAATACTGGTCCATTTGCAAGACAAAAGGTTTCATCAGCTAGCCTGTATGATTTAGCGTCCTTAACGAAAGTTATTGGGACAACAAGTCGAATGTTACAATTAATCGATACAAATCAGCTTGCTTTTTCAACCACTGTGGGGGAAATCCTACCTGATTATCAAGGACTATCTTGTTCGATTGGGGAGCTTCTACTGCATCAGAGCGGACTGCCAGCTGATGTTGCCGATAAGAAAAATGTCACAAAAAAAAGCTTGCAAGAAATCATTTTAACGCATTCGTTATCTGAACGAGGGAAAACCACTTATTCTGATTTAGGGTATTACTTATTGGGAGAAATTATTCAAGTATTGGATCGCTGCTCATTAGAAGAGAGCTTTCAAACATATGTATTTCAACCAATGAACCTACAGCATACAAGTTTTACGGTCAGCGATTTTGCCCAGGCAGTGCCCACAGAGATTACAAAACAACGCGGCGTTATTCAGGGAGTGGTCCACGATTCGAAAGCCTATCAACTAAAAGCGCCAATCGGCAGTGCAGGGTTATTTGCAACTTTACCAGATTTACTCACTTTTGTTCAGTGTTTTATGAACAATCGCTACCCGTCTGGCAAACCATTATTTTCTGAAAAAATGTTCGATGCTCTCTGGTCTATGAACCAAGGGGGACGTACATTTGGTTGGGAAGTGAAAAAGACGCAAGCTGGGGCAGACTATTTGTATCATACTGGCTTTACTGGAACGGCGATTGGTATGAAAAAAGAGACCAAAGAAGCCCTAATTTTGTTGACGAATCGGATTCATCCCACTCGTGAAGAACGTGGTTTTCTGAAAGCACGAACAAAAATTTATCAGCAGTATTTTTAGGAGGATATGATGAAACCAAAATTAATTTTAATGAGCCATGGACGGATGGCAGAAGAAACCTTAGCTTCTACTCAAATGATTGTCGGGGAATTAGCAGATGCTGCGATTGTGTCAATGACCGCAGAAGATGGCTTGAGCGGCACGCAAGCAAAACTGGCAGCAATCTTAAAAGAAGCTGGCAATGTCCCGACGCTTGTATTAGCTGATTTAAAAGGAGGAACACCTTGTAATGTGGCTATGATGGCCATGGGCACTTATCCGCAATTGCGAGTAGTCGCTGGACTTAATTTAGCAATGGCAATTGAAGCAGCCGTCTCACCTGTGGAAAATGTGGATGAATTAGCTGCATATTTAACGCAAATTGGCCAATCTGCGGTGACTACGATTGACTTACCTGAATTAACAGATGAAGAAGAATTTGAAGAATAGAAAGAGGTCGGGACGGAACCGTTTAGCTCCGAGAAATAAGAAGGAATTTCCGAAAATTGCTTTTTAATTTTTGGAGAATTTCGGCTTATTTCCGAAGGAGTTGGTTCTGTTCCCGCCGTTTATCAGGTTTTGAGCCTGGAACAAAAATCCAAAGTGATTTTTGTCCCAGGCTCTTTTTTTAAGAACCAGGGATATTCCGTGGTTCGTTTTTGGTTGTGACAAAGAAAAAGAACAGACTTAGTAAAATAACTAGGATGCCATCGTTAAACATCGGATTTACGAAGTTTAAAATAGCACTTAAGATGACTGGCACGGTAGCACAATACGTAATAATTTTTAAACAATCAATCAAACGTAAAGAATAAAAACGTAATTTTGAATAGAGAGATGCACCGATAGCGGCAATCAGTAAGTCTAAAACTAAACCGATTAGAACAGGGTAGATAGCCACTAAAAAGACAATAAGTTTTGTCCACCAGGGGATCGCTGCTTCACTTAGCGCAGTCTTGATACTCTGAGCGTTAACGCCATCTAAGGTTCCTTTACTATAGGGGAAGATAAATTGGTCGGTGCCTAGAATTGATTCAGTTGCGCCTGAATTTGGTAAGGCGACTACAAATTCATCTTGTAAAAAAGCCAAACCAAACGCATTACCAATTAAATCTTTTTGGACATCAGCGGCTGTACGCTTTCCATCTGGATCAAACGTAAAAATAATCGAGTCGGTTTGATAAATAAAGCCAGATTCTTTAGCCTTTGTTTGCAACGTGCCATTTTCAATAGAAAAGTCAGGCAACTTTTCTGCAATTTTTTGGCCATCTTGTTGCACCTCTTGTAGCACAGAAAAGACTTGTTTGGTAATAGGTAGTGCTAAAATAGCACTTAAAAAAACAGCATAGAGAATTACTTTCCAAAACGCCATTTTTTTCGCATGCCGTAATTCTGAAACTGAAAAAAAGGCCTGCTTAAATAATTGCAATGTATTCATTTATTTACTCCTCACATCATTCTTCTACAGGTCATTCTAGCGAATTTATGAGGGAAACACAAGGTAATCTCCCTCTTTTGTAAAACTTTTCTTTTGGCAAGCAAACTATTTTGTAGAAAGCGGTTCACTCTGTTATCATAATAGTTGTATGAAAGACGTATGTTACATACTAAAAAATAGGGGGATTTAAAAAATGACTTACACATTACCAGAATTACCATATGCTTATGATGCATTAGAACCTTACATTGACGTGGAAACAATGCACTTACACCATGATAAACACCACAACACTTATGTGACTAACTTAAACGCAGCGATTGAAAAACATCCAGAATTAGGCGAAAAATCTGTAGAAGACCTAATTTCAGATATGAATGCTATTCCTGAAGATATCCGTACTGCCGTTCGTAACAATGGTGGCGGTCACGCAAACCATACATTCTTCTGGGAAATTATGGCACCAAATGCTGGTGGACAACCAACTGGCGCTATTAAAGAAGCAATCGATGAAACATTTGGTAGCTTTGATGAAATGAAAGCTGCTTTCAAAACAGCTGCAACTGGCCGCTTTGGTTCAGGTTGGGCTTGGTTAGTTGTGAATAACGGTAAATTAGAAATCACTTCAACACCAAACCAAGATTCACCATTAATGGATGGCCAAACACCTGTTTTAGGTCTTGACGTTTGGGAACATGCGTATTACTTAAAATATAAAAACGTTCGTCCAGATTACATTGAAGCATTCTGGAACGTTGTTAACTGGGATAAAGTAAACGAACTTTTTGCAGCAGCAAAATAAGTTTGCCAATTGTGAAGGAAAGAGTCAAATGACGGCTGTCATTTGACTCTTTCCTTTTACAAATCCAGGGTCGAAATAGTTGTTCGTTTATGGCATACTAAAGTAAGTAGGGAAAGATAACGGATACATAAAGAAGGAGCTAAAAAAATGAATGTTATGATGCAAAAAGTACACGGGTCAGAAAATGATTTCTTTTTATTGGATGAGACACAGTTTGAGCGCTCTTTAACCGCTGAGGAAATTGAGCAATTGCGCATCCAGTTATGTTCGCGGGAAACAGGATTATTGGCGGGAGCAGATGGGTTACTTTTGGTAGGAGAAGGGACTCACGGCACGTCCAATGCTAGAATGCGAGTGATTAACAGCGATGGTAGTGAAGCAAGCATGTGCGGGAACGGCTTGCGTACGGTTGCCCGTTATTTAGCTGAAAAAAACCAAGAAAAATCATTTACAGTTGAAACAATGTTTGCAGATTTGAAAGTACGTCAAGCCCCCAATTTAGCTGAAGAAGTAGCGACTTACCAAGTGGAAATTTCGCCAGTAAGTTTTGAAGCAGTCACTATCCCAATGCATTTAGGGGTCCAAACATTAATTGATGAAATTGTACCAGCCTTATCTAAAACCATTCGCTTTACAGCGGTAGCAGTGCCTAATCCGCACCTTGTAGCATTTGTGGATCACGAAACCTTAAATGGTCCAGAATTTGAACGAATCGCTTCCTATGTAAATAATGAAAATCCATATTTTCCAGAAGGGATAAATGTGAGTTTTGTTGAAATTCTTGGCAAAAATCAACTATTTGTTCGAACGTATGAACGTGGTGTAGGTTTTACAAGTGCTTGTGGGACAGCCATGTGCGCAAGTAGTTTACTTTATACGTTATTGAAAGATGGTGTTTTTTATGAAGAAATAACCGTCAAAAATGCTGGAGGTATGGTGAAAACAGTCGTCCACGAAACGTCAGATGGCAGTTATTGGATGGAATTAATTGGGAATGCCACGATTACGCATTTGATTGAAGGATCACTGACTGATTTACTAAATGGTGCATTTGAGAAAATAACTATCACTGAAACGAATGAACAGAAACATTATCAAGAATTTTTGCAAACACTTTCTCAAAAATAACAATTGTTCCTTGATAAAGCGCTCTTTTATTTTACAATTGTGTTAAGTTCTTGTTCCAAAAAATAAAAAATATTGCTTGAATAAGCAAACTATGAGAAAATAAAGGGCATGAATTAAGAATTATTCTTAGATAAACGAGGAAGTGTCTTATGAAACTATGGAAAAAAGTAGTACTGGGCTTCTTGAGCGTCTTGCTAGTGGTAGTAGCTGGGGTATGTGCTTACGGGATTAAGATGTATTCAGATGCCAATTCAACAATTAATGGGATCTATCAATCAGTTAACCGTAAGTCCAATAAAGGAGCCACGGCCAATATTGATGCGCAAGAACCATTCTCTGTTCTTTTAATGGGGATTGACACAGGCGATTTAGGCCGAACAGAACAAGGTCGTTCAGATACTACAATGGTTGTAACCATCAACCCGAAAGAAAACAAGTCCACAATGATCAGTTTGGATAGAGATATTCTAACAGATATTGTTGGAAATGACACACAAGACAAATTGAACCATGCCTATGCATTTGGTGGCGCCGAAATGGCGATTAATACAGTTCAAGAATTACTGGATATTCCCATCCATCACTATGTATCCATCAATATGAAAGGATTAAAAGACCTGATTGATGCGGTAGGCGGTATTGAAGTAGATAATACGATTGGTGAATTTACGTTGGACGGTATTACTGTTCCAGCAGGTAAAATCAAGTTAGATGGCACGACAGGTTTGGCTTATGCGCGGATGCGTCACGAAGATCCTGAAGGAGATGTGGGTCGTCAACGCCGCCAACGAGAAGTTGTTGAGAAAATTGTGCGCAAAGTCATGAGTTTTGACGGTGTTTCAAAATATCGAAAAATTCTTGATGCTGTTGAAGCCAACGTAAAAACAGACTTAACTTGGGATGACATGATGGACATCCAATCAAAATATTTATCTGCCTTTAAAACAATTGACTCAGAACAATTACAAGGATACAGTGCAACCATTGATGATATTTATTATCAAGTCCTAGATCCAAATAGTTTATATAAAACACAAACAACGCTTAGAAAACAACTTGGTTTAAAAGAACATGCTTCTGAACGTGAAAAAGATTTAGCCTTTTATAATCAGTTTAGCTATGCTGTTACAGATACTGCACTGATTGGTGAATCTGGTGATTCAAGTGTCAATAGCTCTACTAGTTCGAGTAGCACAGCGGACACCACAGCCGGACAAACAGAATACAACGGCAATACGCAACAAGCAGCAGAAGGAGCCTATGATCCGAATACGTACGTTGACCCAAATACGTACACAGATCCAAACGCTTATGCTGATCCAAATACGTATGTGGATCCCAACGCACCACAATATTAATCTGTTAAACAAGCTCGAAAACTTCTATTTCTGATGGAAATAGAAGTTTTTTTCTTTTATTCTAGAAATTTTTTTCAGAAGGTGTTATAATTGGACTATACCAAAATAAACCGTAAGGAGCGTGTCAAAATGCAAATTATCCGTGTAGCAAATGCAGAAGAAGGCGGCAAAAAAGCGTTTGAATTAATTAAAGAAGGTATGAACAATGGTGCGAAAGTTTTAGGCTTAGCAACAGGTAGTACACCAGAAACATTATATAAAGAAATGACAGCAAGTGATGTCGACTTTACAGAAATGACTTCTGTAAACTTAGATGAATATGTTGGTTTAGGTGGCGAAGATGAGCAAAGTTACCGTTATTTCATGAACAAACACTTATTTGACAAAAAACCATTTAAAGAAACATTTGTACCAAATGGTAAAGCAGAAGATTTAGATGCTGCTTCCGCAGAATATGAAAAAATTATTGATGCACATCCAGTAGATATCCAAATCTTAGGTATTGGTCAAAATGGACATATTGGTTTCAACGAACCAGGCACACCTCTAGATAGCTTAACACATGTCGTTGAGTTGACTGAATCAACAATCAACGCAAACAAACGTTATTTTGACAAAGTAGAAGATGTCCCAACACGTGCTGTTTCTATGGGGATTGGCTCAATCATGAAAGGTAAAAAAATGATTTTAATGGCTTATGGCGAAGCAAAAGCAGAGGCCATTAAAGGAATGATTGACGGACCAGTAACAACAGACATGCCAGCAAGTGCATTACAAAACCATCAAGATGTTGTTGTAATCATTGATGATGCAGCTGCAAGTAAATTATAATCGTTGATGAAAAAGAACTTGAAACATAAGGATTTCCTTATGTTTCAAGTTCTTTTTTTGTTATACTGGAAGTAATAGAAGAAGAGGTGAAAAGGATGTTACAGCTAACAATTCCAGAAATTATTTTACGGTTAGTCCTAGCGATGGTGATGGGTGGCGCAATTGGTTTTGAAAGACAATATAAGAATCGCCCAGCAGGGATGCGCACTCACATTTTAGTTTGTATGGGCGCGGCTATTATTGCGTTAATTCAGTCGCAAATTGCAATCAATGCATTGAAAGATGCGTTAGCTAATCCGGCTTTGACGGGGGTCATTCGTTCAGATCAAGCAAGGTTGATTGCACAAGTTGTAAGTGGAATCGGCTTTTTAGGTGCTGGAACCATCATTGTAACGAAACAAAGTGTCACCGGATTGACGACAGCAGCGTCACTATGGACCGTTGCTGGTTTAGGGATCGCGGTGGGCATGGGCTACTATACGATTGCCTTAACAAGTTTTATCGGTGTATTATTTGCCTTAACCATTGTCAAACGAATTATTCACGTACCAACAATCAAAAAATTAGAAATTCGCTATCAACATAAACAAGAAACCAAAGAATTTATTAATCAGTATTTTGAAGAAAAACATATTGAAATTTATGATGTGAACTTCAATGTTTCTTGGGTGGATGATACAAAAATCTATACGAATATCTATACTATTGATTTGCCTAAAGGCCTAACGTATGCCGATGTTATCGAAGATCTATCTGTTTCAAATAATGTAACAAAATTACGATTGATTAATGTGTAGAAACATCTATTTATAATTAATGACAACCGCTATAAGTTAAAATGCTTATGGCGGTTTTCTTCTAGGACCTAGGACTGATTTTTTAAGTTTAATATTTCAAAAAGATTACAAAAGAGTTATGATTGTATTACGAGTTAGAAAGAAAGGTGATAAGTAAGATGAATAAAAAAAATAAATTTCTTAGTATTATTGTTGTTGTCGTTGTGATTATTGGTGCATTTGTGATGAAAGCTTATAATCAATTGATTACTTTAGATAATAAAGTCGAAGCAGAATGGTCACAAGTAGAGAATGTAATGCAAAGACGGGCTGATTTAATTCCTAATCTTGTCAGTAGTGTTCAAGGCAGTATGACTCAAGAAAAAGAAGTTTTAAAAGAAATAACGGAAGCACGTAAAGCATACGCAGGAGCAAAATCTTCTTCTGAAAAAGGGCAAGCAAATGAGCAAATTGAAAAAGGATTAGGTAATTTTGTTACAGTATTGAATGAAGATTACCCAAAGTTAGCTTCTTCTGAAAATGTCAAAACCTTAATGACTCAATTAGAAGGATCTGAAAATCGAATTTCTGTTGAACGCCGTAACTATATACAAGCTGTTGAAACATATAACCAACAGATTTCAAAATTCCCTGATAAAATAATTGCAAAACTTTTAGGATTTGAGAAGAAAACTAACTATGTTGCGACAGAGCAGGGAAAAGAAGTGCCACAAGTGGAATTTAAATAAAAAATTTGTAGAAAATTTGGGTTAAAAAGAAAGAAGTGAGGAAGGTTGGATAAAAAAGTCGAAAAAATTCAAGAAAAAGTTCGTTTGTTTTATAAAAAGCATCAGCGGAATACAACGATTGTTGTGGTAATTAGTTTAAGTATGATTTTAATATTAGGAATGGCTGCTTGGCATGAAGGAAAGGGAATCTCCTATGAAGCAAAACAAACTGCACTGAGAGAGAAGCAACATGCCTTACAAAAAAAGAGAGACGATATTTTAGCAGGGAAAATGACTGAAGCGTCAACCCAGACAACAATAAATAACTTTTTTAAACAAGAAATAACTGGTGAAAATGAATTAGTGACAATTACTGGAACGAATGGGCAGTTGAACATTAATGATGCTAATATCTATGTTTCAGATAATGCAGGTATTGTCTCAAATCAACTTAAACAGAAAATGTTTCAATTGAATCAACAATTGTTGGAAAATGCGAATGGCGCACAATTTATGCTTATTACCGTTCCTGCGTTACCTAGTGGGGAATCTGTTGAATCTTACAGCAATAAGATTGCTAATCAATTAGGTGTAGGGGATCGTGAAAAAAATAATGGTGTGGTTTTTCTAATGGCAATTGAGGATCGCGAGTCTCGCTTGGAAGTTGGATATGGCTTAGAGAGTATTTTAACGGATAGCTATGCGGATGATATTATTAATAATGAAGAAGTAAAAGAGGCTTTTAGAGACGAGGATTATAATACAGGTCTCAATAAAATTATTGATCAAGTATCGGCTGCAATCAATTCAAAAACCGCACAAGTGGATAATGAATTAACAAATATACAAACAGAGTTAAACACTAATACAACGAAAAGAAATGTTCTTTTAATGGCAAGTATTGCTGGGATGCTCATTTGTGCTGTTTATATTTTACAAATTTTAAGAACAAGAAAACTTGTTAAAAAAATGTATCAAGATTATTTGAATTGTTTACCAACAAAGGCTGTCCTAAATAACTCAGAACAGACAAAGGAAGTATTAAATAAGATGAAAAAGACTTCTTTTTATTGTTTATATCTTAATGGAGCAACGTTATTTGCCACAAAAGGGAAAATAAGACGTGCCACTAAGCGTGGTTCTTTACTAAGTATATATCCAAATGCAAAAAAACAATCTTTTGGGCGTTTATTAGTAGGAGATACTTTATATAGTTATGATGGTAGTGTTTTGACGTATGCTTATTTAAACTCACAATACAATCCGTCTAATCATAGTAGTTCTGGTAGCAGCAGTGGTGGTTCATTCGGTGGCGGCTCATTCGGCGGTGGCGGTGCCTCAGGAAGTTGGTAAAATAAAAAGCTAGAAACGTTAATCGTTTCTAGCTTTTTGCTATTTATCTAAACCGTAAAGATAGTCATCATCTTTCATGGCTTCAACTGTTCCTAGTAAATAGCCATTTCCTACTTGGGAGAAGAAGTCATGGTTGCTAGTTCCTGTCGAAATACCATTCATTACAATCGGATTCACATCATTGGCTGTATCCGCAAATAAGGGATCCATACCTAAGTTCATTAAAGCTTTGTTGGCGTTGTAACGTAAAAAGGTTTTTACTTCTTCGGTCCAACCTAAGTCATCATATAATTCTTCTGTATAACGTTCTTCGTTTTCGTACAATTCGTAAAGTAAATTATACATCCAGTCTTTTAGTTTATCTTGCTCATCTTCTGGTAATTCATTAAATCCTAATTGGAATTTATAGCCAATATACGTGCCGTGCACTGATTCATCACGGATAATCAATTTAATAATTTCAGCGACGTTCGCTAGTTTATTGTTTCCTAAATAGTAAAGAGGAGTGTAAAACCCAGAATAGAATAAAAACGTTTCTAAAAATACACTAGCAATTTTTTTCTCTAACGGAGTACCGTTTTTATAAATTTCGTTAATCCGTTCTGCTTTATATTGCAGATGTTTGTTGGTATTTGTCCACTCAAAAATATCATCAATCTCTTTTTTTGTATTTAATGTACTGAAGATAGAAGAATAACTTTTGGCATGGACAGATTCCATGAATTGGATGTTATTTAAGACGGCTTCTTCATGGGGCGTCCGCACATCATTTCTCAGTTGATCCATGCCGCTTTCTGATTGAACAGTATCTAATAAAGTTAAACCGCCGAAAACGTAGCCGACAGTAGTTTTTTCTAAATCGGAAAGAGTCCGCCAATCATCTAAGTCATTGGATAACGGAATCCGTGTATCTAACCAAAATTGTTCGGTTAATTTTTCCCAAGTGGATTTATCAATGACGTCTTCAATGGCGTTCCAGTTAATTGCTTCATAATACGTTGCCATGGTTATTCCTCCTGTATGCTGGGACAGCAGTCTGTTTGACTAGTTGTCTCGTTTCTTCGCTTAAAACGTTCTACAGAGTCCAAATAGGAGCATGCAGCCGTTCTTCTTTGTCCAGTATATCTGAAAATGTCCTGTTTAAAAAGAGAACATTCCTAAAAAATAAGACGCTCAAGCAGAACGCCTTATTTAAGTGCTTTTCATTAAATCACGCAAGACTCACATTGATTGCTGCCAATTTCTTCAGCATCATCTGTAAATGTACGAATATAGTAAATTGATTTAATCCCTTTGTTGAACGCATAATGACGTAAAATGTTTAAGTCACGGGTTGTTTGTTTTGGTGTTTCTTTCCATTCATACAAGCC
This sequence comes from Enterococcus sp. AN402, assembly GCF_040719405.1. Taxonomy (NCBI): domain Bacteria; kingdom Bacillati; phylum Bacillota; class Bacilli; order Lactobacillales; family Enterococcaceae; genus Enterococcus; species Enterococcus sp. AN402. Next base: position 250,616 of record NZ_JBFDTM010000004.1, read on the forward strand.
TTCAGGGATTTCTGAACGCATAAACAAGGTTAAACTCATTCCTTGATCAACGTGTTGTTGCGCTGTTGCGTAGACATCAATCACTTTGCGCATATCCATGTCGTAAGCAGAAGTATAGTAAGGGATTGTATCATTAGCTAAATAAGGCGCTGGATAGTAAATCTTACCAATTTTCTTCTCTTGACGTTCTTCAATCATGCGAGTAATTGGATGAATGCTGGCACTAGTATCATTAATATATGAAATTGAACCATTTGGCGCTACGGCTAAACGATTTTGATGATAAAGACCATCTTTTTTCACAGCATCGCGTAACGCAGCCCAATCTTCAGCCGTTGGAATCTGAATGTCTTTGAAGATTTCTTTCACTTTATCAAATTTTGGTGTAAAGTTGCCTTCAATATATTTATCGAAGTAAGCACCAGAAGCATAATCTGATTTTTCAAAATTATGGAAGACTTGGTTACGTTCTTTCGCAATTTGGTTACTTTCCATTAAAGTCCAGTAATTTAATAACATGAAATAAATGTCTGTAAAGTCTAATGATTCTTCAGAGCCGTATTCCATATGATTTTTAGCGAAGAAGGTGTGTAAGCCCATTGCGCCTAGTCCGATTGTATGGCTTAAACGATTTCCATTTTGGATAGTTGGCACGACATCAATTTCAGAAGCATCTGTTACAAAAGTTAACGCACGCGTCATAGCGCGGACAGATTTTCCAAAGTCAGGACTTTCCATTAAATTAACAATGTTAGTTGAACCTAAGTTACAACTAATATCTGTTCCTAAAACTTCATATTCTTGTTTCCCATTAATAACAGAAGGCGTTTGAACTTGAAGAATTTCAGAACATAAGTTACTCATGATAATCTTGCCATCAATCGGATTGTTTTTGTTAGCAGTATCAATATTGATGATATAAGGATAGCCAGATTCTTGTTGTAATTTAGAAATTTCATTTTCTAAGTCACGGGCTTTAATTTTACGTTTACGTATGTTTGGATTGGCCACTAGGTTATCATATTCTTTGGTAATATCTACATAGGAATAAGGCACACCATATTCACGTTCCACACTATAAGGACTAAATAAATACATATCTTCGTTGTTACGTGTTAATTCGTAAAATTTATCTGGAACAATAACACCAAGAGACAACGTTTTTACACGGATTTTTTCATCAGCGTTTTCTTTTTTAGCAGATAAGAACATTTCAATATCTGGATGGAAGACGTTTAGATAAACCACACCAGCACCTTGACGTTGACCTAATTGGTTAGAGTAGCTAAAGCTATCTTCAAATAATTTCATAACAGGGACAACACCACTTGCTGCGCCATCATAACCTTTGATTGGTGCGCCCGCTTCACGTAAGTTTGAAAGAGTAATTCCTACGCCGCCGCCGATTCGTGATAATTGAAGGGCAGAATTAATTGAACGCCCAATGCTGTTCATATCATCTGTTACTTGAACTAAGAAACAAGAAACCAATTCACCTCGACGTTTACGCCCAGCGTTTAAGAAAGAAGGTGTGGCTGGTTGATACCGTTGATGGATCATTTCATCCGCCAATGTTAAAGCCAACTCTTCATCGCCATCCGCAAAATACAAGGCATTAAAGGCAACTCGATCTTCATATGTTTCTAAATACTCTGTTCCGGCGTTGTTCTTTAAAGCGTATTGAGAATAAAATTTATAAGCCGCCATGAAAGACTTGAATTGGAAATGTTGTTCATCTAAGAAAGCATACAATTTTTCAATAAAGTCCATTGAATATTTTTCGATGAATTCAGTTTCAATAAAATCTTCTTTCATTAAAAAGTTGATTTTTTCTTCAGCAGAGCTGAATTTACGTGTATTCGGTTCTACATTTTCTTTAAAGAAGGCTGCGAGTGCTTCTTTATCTTTATTTAAAGGGATTTGACCATCAACAGGACGGTTAATCTCGTTATTCAGTTTGAAATAGCTGACATCTTTAATTTCTTTTAGACTCAATTTCTTCCACTACTTTCTTAAAGGTCTCCACGTCTTCGTCTGTTCCGCTAAACTCAAAGGAGTATAGAAGCGGAACGTGGTAATCGCGGGCAATATCTTTGGCGGTATAGACAAATAATTCAGCAAAATTACGGTTGCCCCCACCAGCTACACCAACTAACAGTTCTTGATTACTTTTATAATCAAGAAAGTCATTCACTACCTCTGTAATTTCTGCATCATAGGTAGGAATGACAAGAATAAAAGGCTCATTTATTTCAAAAAAAGGATTCGCTGGCTCAAGTTCATAAGCAGGCAAATCCAATTTTTTAATAAAGCGCCTTGTTTGACCGGTGACTGAAAAATAAACAAGTTTCATCTTAGCTAGCCAATTGTTTTAATTGGTCTGGACGGAAGCCAACAACGGTTGTTGCTTCAGATGTGATTACCGGTACGCTTTGGAACCCTTGTTCTTTTAACCAGTCGATAGCATCTGGTTGTGCGTCGATATTGATTTCTTCAAAAGCGATGTTATTTTCACTTAGGAAACGTTTCGCCATTTTACATTGGATACAGTTATTTTTTGAAAAGATTTTTACGTTCATTGAAAGTTCCTCCTCTTTTTTTCTACATAGACTAGTATAAATCTATGTAGAAAAAAGTCAACACTTTAACACTATATATTGTGGTGCGTTTTTCTCATAATACTAGTTTTTGTGTTTTTGAAAGAAAAATGAAAACACGTGAATCCTCGTTTTTGGGAGAAAAAACACATTGGTCAGTGTTTGACAAACAAAAAAATTAAAATTTTGAAAGAGAACATTTAGTGAAAAAACACTAAATATTGTGTTGACATTTGAGTTAGGCACAAGAAGAAAAAATAAGCGGATTTGTTATTGAATGAGTGGAATTTTATAGTAGCTAGTAACATAAAAAACAAGAGCTGACTTTTTTCAAAAATAGTAACCTGAAAAAAGTGTCTCTATATAGAAGGAAAATAGAAGAAAACAGGAGATACATCCAGAAATTCATTGACTTTCCGTGTAAGCAAGCGTATTCTTTTAATTGAGAACGATTCTCATTTTCGTTTGAAACTTTTTCACATGGAGGAAAGTAAATGATTACGTTAGCGCAGGCAGAAGTTGGGAAAGTCTATACAGTCGAAAGCGTCCAAGCAGATGTTCAGACAAAGAAACATCTGAACAATTTAGGTGTCGTTGCAGGCCAAGCAGTTGTCCTTGTCAATTATCAGAATCAAAATGGTATTGTTTTATTACATAATAGTCGAATTGCGCTGACAGATACGATTTTACAAGCGATTCATGTGGAGGAGCGCTCGGCGAATGAGAAAGTTTGGGTCTCCTTAGATACCTTGAAAGTTGGAGAACGCGCTACAATAGTAGGGATCCACGGACAAGGAGCGGTGAAACGTCGGTTGATGGACATGGGTTTAACAAAAGGAACAGTAATTTTTATTCGTAAAGTAGCTCCTTTAGCTGATCCAATTGAAATCAATGTACGTGGCTACGAACTAACGTTACGAAAAAGTGAAGCGGAACTAATCTTGGTTGAAAAGGAGGAAAGCGAATGACTCAGCAAATTGCACTAGCCGGCAACCCTAATAGCGGTAAAACGACAACGTTCAATATGTTAACAGGAGCCAACCAATATGTTGGAAACTGGCCAGGGGTGACTGTGGAACGCAAAGAGGGGGTGGCAAAGAAAGATAAGACACTCATTATTCAAGATTTGCCAGGGATTTACTCTCTTTCTCCTTATACGCCTGAAGAAATTGTGGCACGAGATTATCTTTTGGAGGACCAACCTTCAGTGATTTTGAATATTCTCGATGTGACCAATTTGGAACGGAATCTTTATTTAACAACACAATTAATTGAAACCGGATTACCGGTTGTTTGTGCGTTAAATATGATGGATTTGTTGGAAAAAAACGGCCAAACATTGAATAGTGAAAAGTTAAGTTATGGCTTAGGCGTGCCTGTCGTTGAGATTAGTGCTTTGAAGAATCGTGGGTTGGATCATGCTTTAAAACAAAGTAAGCAGCGAGCGAATGCCATAGAGACAGAGGTTATTTATCCTTCTTATGATAATCGCTTAGAAGCAGCACTTGCTGAAATTGTTGATATTTTAGGGAATACTGTTCCTGAAACGCAACAGCGTTGGTATAGTTTAAAACTTTTTGAACGAGATGTTCGAACCAAAGAGCAATTATTATTGAGTTCTTTTCAAGAAAAAGAAATTGAAGAAGTCATTCAAATTACTGAAAAAATCTTTCAAGATGAAAGTGAAGCGATTATCATCAATGAACGCTATGCCTTTATTGCTCGATTAATTGCTTTATGTGCGACGAAAAAAACAGAAATGACATTTACTCACAGTGATAAGATTGACCGAGTGGTAACCAATCGGTGGTTGGCGTTGCCAATCTTTGCGTTTGTGATGTGGTTGGTCTATTACTTGTCTATTCAAACGGTTGGTACAATGGGGACAGACTGGTTAAACGATGTCTTTTTCGGGGAATGGGTTCCTCAATTTGTAGGAAATTGGTTGGCGCAATGGCAAGTAGCGCCATGGATGCAAAGTTTAATTTTAGATGGGATCATTGCAGGGGTTGGGGCTGTGTTAGGCTTTTTACCACAACTGGCCGTCCTGTTTTTATGTTTAGGTTTTTTAGAAGATTGTGGCTATATGGCACGGATTGCCTTTGTCATGGATCGCTTGTTTCGGAAATTCGGCCTATCTGGTAAGTCGTTTATTCCAATGTTAATTGCGACAGGTTGTGGGGTCCCAGGCGTGATGGCTAGTCGAACGATTGAAAACGAACGCGATCGGCGAATGACTATTATGGTCACGACTTTTATGCCATGTTCGGCGAAGTTGCCAATTATCGCTCTGATTGCAGGTGCATTTTTTCCTAACCAAAGTTGGGTCTCGCCCTCTGCTTATTTCTTAGGGGTTGCTTCCATTGTGTTGTCAGGGATTGCTTTAAAAAAGACCAAGCATTTTTCGGGAGATCCAGCACCATTCATTATGGAACTTCCCGCCTATCATTTGCCACAGCTTAGAAGTGTGGTTCGACATGCCTATGAACGATGTCGCTCATTTGTAAAAAAAGCAGGCACGATTATTTTTGTTTCCAGTATTCTCATTTGGTTCATGTCCCATTATTCTGTGACGTTTCAACCCGTTCCAGAAAGTCAAAGTATTCTAGCATTTCTAGGTAAAGGGTTGGCGGTGCTATTTATCCCATTAGGTTGGGGGAATTGGCAAGGGGCAGTTGCTACAATTACAGGATTGATAGCGAAAGAAAATATTATTGGTACCTTAGGCATTTTATTTGGCAATGTGAAAGATGTTTCTGAAAATGGGGTAGAAGTCTGGGGCGCACTGCAACACACCTTTACGCCAGTCGCGGCCTATTCGTTCTTAACTTTTAACTTATTATGTGCACCTTGTTTTGCTGCAATTGGCGCAATTCGTCGTGAAATGGGAGACCTCAAATGGACATTAGGAGCCATTGGTTATCAATGCGGTTTGGCTTATATGGTCAGTTTTGTGATTTATCAATTAGGCCATGTGTTAGTCGAAAAAGGCACACTAACTCTGGGGACTTTTTTAGCGATGGGTGTTGTTTTAGCTGGATTTTATTTCCTTATAAGAAAACCAAAGCCAGGCAAAGAAAGTGTCCAAGCAATCACTTCTTTAGAAAGAGGGTAATAACGGATGGCAACAATTATTTTATCCATTTTAATTTTTGGAACAGCAGGAATCATCACCTATCGACGAATCAAAAAAGGGGAAAGTTGTGAAGATTGTCAAACAGCTTGTCCTGTAAAAAAAGAACAATCTTCACAAGAATAACAACTGAAAAAAATTCCCTCTTGTATAAATAATAGCGGAGTGCTACAATATTGAGGTAGCTGAAAAGCCATTTTATACAACGGGGGCATAGCTCAGTTGGTTAGAGCATCTGACTCTTAATCAGAGGGTCTAGGGTTCGAATCCCTATGCCCCCATTGGGTGCCAAACCCACGAGAACGGTATTCTGTCGGCGTCTTAGGACGTTTCGAAGACGGAGTACGCGTTCTCTTTTTTTACATAAGATGTCGTGTGTCGTGAGAGATACACTAGTTAAATCGTTTAAAGAATGCTACGCTTAGAAGAGCGAGAAAGTACGTTATATAAAAAAAGTTAAAAAAATTTCAGGCTAAAAAAGCGAATTTAACAAAAAGCGCACTTTTTGGTTCCTATGAAACGAAAAAGTACGTACTATACAGCATGTACGGCACGGTATATGATGATATCAGAAAACGTTAAAGGAGCGAATCAAATGATTACATCACTAGCAGATACAGTAACATTAAACAACGGCACTAAAATTCCAGGAATGGGTCTCGGGGTATTCCAAATACCAGATGAAGAGACAGCAAAAGTGGTCGAAGAAGGGATTATCAATGGTTATCGTTTAATCGATACAGCGCAAATCTATGGCAATGAATCTGGCACAGGAGCGGGAATTAAAGCAGGCTTAGCGGCAACTGGTTTGAACCGTGAGGACTTATTTGTTACCTCGAAAGTTTGGAACGCGCATATTTCCTATGATGAAACAATTCAAGCTTTCAATGATAGTTTGGAACGTTTAGGTTTAGATTATTTAGATTTGTATTTAATTCATTGGCCAGGAAATAATTCTTACAAAGAATCATGGCAAGCTTTAGAAACTTTATACGCCGAAGGAAAAGTGAAAGCAATTGGTGTCAGCAACTTCCAAGTTCATCATTTAGAAGATTTACTTTCTTATGCAAAAGTTGTTCCGGTAATTAACCAAGTGGAACTACATCCAAAATTGGATCAAAAAGAAGTGCGTGATTTCTGTGAAAAACATGATATCAAAGTCCAAGCTTGGTCACCATTGATGCAAGGTCAATTATTATCGAATGAAACCATTTTGGCGATTGCTGAGAACCATAATAAATCAGCAGCGCAAGTGATTTTACGTTGGGATATTCAACAAGATATCTTATTAGCCGTGAAATCTGTCCACAAAGAACGGATGATTAGCAATGCAGCGGTCTTTGATTTTGAACTAAGTGCAGAAGAAATGGCACAAATTAACCAATTGAATGAATCGTTACGTGTGGGACCAGATCCAGACACGTTTGATTTCTAAAAATTAACTAGGAGGAGATACAATGAGTGAAGCAGTTAAAGGTTTTTCAGTAGTCAACCACGTGGGGATTACAGTCAGTAATTTGGATGAATCAGTGAAGTTTTATGAAGCATTAACAGGAACAAAAATCGCAAATCGTGATGAAATTGGTGGAAAACGGATGGCCCAAACACAAGGGTTAGATGATACATTAATCAAGTATGCCAATGTGCATCTAGAAAACATCAATATTGATTTATTAGAATATGTTAAACCAAAATCAGAAAAAGCTTCTTATTCCAACGAACAAATTAGTGCAATGCATATGTGTTTCGAAGTGGAAGATATTGATGCAGCTGTTGCACGTTTAAGAGCGATTGGCGTAGAACCTGATGGAGAGCCGATTACATTCCAAGAAGAAGATGGCTTGAAGAGCGGTTTTGGTACAGGGGTCGCTTACTTTACCGATCCAGATGGTACAAATTTAGAATTGATTGCTCCTAAAGGTCCATTTACACGAAATTAAGTTAAAAGACTTTCAAATAAACATCAAAAAGACCCCCTCATTCTAGTATCACTAACTAGGATGGGGGTTCTTTTTATTTTTTGAGACAGAAGTCGCTAAAGAAAAGATATTCCAAATCCGTAATTGATGGTATACTAAAACGTAACAAATAAAGGAGGAAGACAATTGATTCTTAGCGTCTTAACAGTTATTTATTTTATTAATGCAATTATTGCGGGAATTACCATTTTGTTAAAACCTCGAGATGTAGCAGCAATTTGGGCATGGCTACTCGTACTGATTGCTCTACCCGTTTTTGGTTTTTTCTTATATTTATTCTTTGGGCGCGGTTTAACCGACAAAAAGAAATTTTATTTGCAACAAAGTGATTTACGGGAATTAGAGAATTTCCAGAATTTCCAAGAAGAAAGTTTTGAACTTTATAGTCTAAAGATGCCGACGGAGGAGCAACAACAGTTTACAGACTTTTTTTCCTCGTTAAATAGGATGCCCCTGACTAAGAAAAATGATGTTGAAATTTTTACGGATGGTACGGAAAAATTCAATGCGTTGATGGCGGACATAAAAAAAGCTCAGCACTCCATTCATATTGAATATTATGCCTTTGTAACGGATCATATCGGTACCAAAATTTTGAACTTATTAGAAGAAAAGGCGGCTGAAGGGGTTGAAGTGCGGTTGCTTTACGATGCCTTTGGCTCAAAGGGCACCAAGGTTCATCATTTGAATGAATTGAAAAAAAACGGCGGTTTTGTCCAAACGTTTATTACTTCTCAAAAAGCACTTTTGAAGTTTCGTTTGAATTATCATGATCACCGGAAAATTGTTGTTATTGACGGAAAAGTAGGCTACATTGGCGGCTTTAATGTTGCCGATCAATATGCCGGAACGACTAAAAAGTTTGGCTATTGGCGGGATACACATTTACGGATTCAAGGGCCAGCAGCCTCATTACTGCAAATGCGTTTTTTAATGGATTGGAACGTCTCTTCCCCCGAGAAAAATCGTGTGGCGTATCAATTGGATTATTTCTTTAAACTTGAAGCATTGGTGCCAGAGGCAAATACATCCATTCAGATGATTGCCAGTGGTCCTAACAGTGACCGTGAACAAATTAAATTGGCCTTTATTAAATTGATTACTTCTGCCAAGAAAAGAGTCTGGATTCAAACGCCGTATTTAGTTCCTGATGATAGTGTCTTGGCTGCTTTAAAGGTTGCTGCGGCTTCAGGAGTAGATGTTAAAATTATGATTCCAGATAAGCCCGACCATCCGTTTATTTATCGAGCAACACAGTATTACGGCCGCTTATTGATGAAAGAAAATATTGAAATTTTAATTTATAACGGTGGTTTCTTACATGCGAAAACAATGATTATGGATGATGAAGTCTGCACAGTTGGTTCAGCCAATCAAGATATCCGAAGTTACAAATTAAACTTTGAAGCAAATGCTGTGTTATATGATAAAAAAATCATTGATCAATTAGAAGCAATTTTCTTAGAAGATCGAAAAAAATGTACAACAATGACTCCAGAAGTTGTTCGCGACATGTCAAAATGGTTGATTTTTAAACAGCAAATTTCACGATTATTTTCACCAATTCTTTAAAACTGTTTTTCACAAAATGACGAACTTCTGATCCGAAGTTCGTCATTTTTCTTCGGGAATTTTATAAAAGTATAGAAAATCACAAAAAAAGTCAAAAAAATTTTAAAGAATATTTTTTTATTTTATTCGTTATTTTTTTATCTGTAGTTGCTGTTAAAACAAATAAATATTATTGTTAATTTGTTATTTTATTTTTGCGAAAAAGGGACATCTTTTGTAAAAGTAAAAAAAATTAAGCAAAGAGTGTTGACAAAAAAAACGAAAAGGAATATGCTACATGTACAAGTTAAATACAAAGCAATGACAGAAAAGCAGTAGAGAAATAACCACTGTTACAGAAAGCTAGTGGCGCTGGAAACTAGTACACGTTATTTATCGAATTACATTCTTGAGCTTCTGCCTACAGGGCACGGGTAACAGCGTTATTTGTTAAGAGGTATATAGTATTTTAAATAAACTAAACTATGTATAAATTTGGGTGGTACCACGAGAAATTCGTCCCTAAGTCGTTTCGACGGCTTAGGGATTTTTTGTATTCTTTTTTTGAATACGTGGCAGACCAAAGAAAATTTCGTGAACCCGTGTATACATAGAAATAAACACGGAATATCGTGTAAAAACAAGTGTGTTAATCGTTTGTTTCGTTAAATGAACGATTTCCTATAAAGAGATAATTATAAATATGGAGGGTGATAACATGAATATCATTGACGAGCTAGCATGGCGTGATGCAATCAATCAACAAACAAACGAAGAAGGACTAAGAGAACTTACAGAAAATACGAGCATTTCGCTATATTGCGGTGTCGATCCAACTGGAGATAGCATGCATATTGGACATTTAATTCCTTTTATGATGATGAAACGATTCCAATTAGCAGGTCATCACCCATACATTTTAATTGGTGGCGGAACTGGAACAATTGGTGACCCAAGTGGACGAACAACCGAACGTGTCTTACAAACGATGGAAGCTGTGCAACATAATGTGGACAGTCTTTCAAACCAAATGAAAAAATTATTTGGTAAAGATGCTGAGGTAACAATGGTGAACAACTACGATTGGTTATCAGAACTATCTTTATTAGATTTTTTAAGAGATTACGGGAAAAACTTTAATGTCAACACGATGTTGGCAAAAGACATTGTCGCTAGTCGTTTAGAAAGTGGCATTTCCTTTACAGAATTCACATACCAAATTCTTCAATCAATTGACTTTTACACATTGCATAAAAAACATAATATTCAATTGCAAATTGGTGGCGCTGATCAATGGGGCAATATCACTGCAGGATTAGATTTGATTCGTAAAAAAGAAGGACCAGAAGCCAAAGTATTCGGGTTAACCATTCCTTTAATGCTAAAAGCAGATGGTACAAAATTTGGGAAAACAGCGGGTGGCGCTATCTGGTTAGATCCTAAGAAAACCTCACCATTTGAATTCTACCAATTCTGGTTAAACCAAGATGATCGTGATGTCATCAAATACTTGAAATTCTTTACTTTCTTAGATAAAGAAGAAATCGATGCGTTAGCTGAAAAAGTTGAAAAAGAACCAGGTAAACGTGAAGCACAAAGACGCTTAGCTGAAGAAGTGACACGATTTGTTCACGATGATGCAGCTTTAGAAGAAGCGCAAAAAATTTCAGAAGCTCTTTTCTCAGGCAACATTAAAGACTTAACGATTGAGGAAATTGAGCAAGGGTTAGAACATGTGCCAACTGTTGAAATTACCAAAGATGCTAAAAACATCGTAGATTGGTTAGTTGACACAGAAATCGAACCATCAAAACGTCAAGCTCGCGAAGATGTGAGCGGAGGAGCTATAAGTATTAACGGTGACCGAGTTACCGATTTAGATTTTGCAGTCGATCCAACACAACATTTCGATGGAAAATTCGTTGTTGTACGGAAAGGGAAGAAAAATTACTTTTTAGCAAAAGTAATGGATTAGAAATTGATAATAATTTCACGAAGAGAAGACGTGTGATTATTTGATCAAAGTTAAAATTCTATTTCTCCTTACAGGTAGTGGTGAAACCGTTAATACACCTAATAAGAGTGGGATTGTACACACAATCCCACTCTTATTTTTTTATATAATGGTTCTGACAAGACACCTTGTGAAAAAATTATAAAATTAAAGAGCTATGATAACCATTGTTATTTTTCTTCTTTACACTTTAGCCGTTTGGGTGTAAGTTGTGAATGCAAAATCTAATTCATTAAAATTTGTAAGGAGGAATTTTCGTATGAAAAACGAAAAATTAGCAAAAGGCGAAATGAACCTTAATGCACTATTCATTGGGGACAAAGCCGAAAACGGACAATTATATAAAGACTTGTTGATCGACTTAGTAGATGAACATTTAGGATGGCGTCAAAACTACATGCCACAAGACATGCCAGTTATCTCTTCTCAAGAACGCACATCTGAAAGCTACGAAAAAACTGTCAACCATATGAAAGATGTATTGAATGAAATCTCTTCTCGCATGCGTACACATTCAGTTCCATGGCATACAGCAGGTAGATATTGGGGACATATGAACTCAGAAACATTAATGCCTTCTCTATTAGCTTACAACTTTGCAATGCTATGGAACGGGAACAACGTTGCCTATGAATCTTCTCCAGCAACTTCTCAAATGGAAGAAGAAGTAGGACATGAATTTGCTCACTTAATGAGCTACAAAAATGGTTGGGGACACATCGTTGCTGATGGTTCTTTAGCTAACTTAGAAGGCTTATGGTATGCCCGTAACATTAAATCATTACCATTTGCTATGAAAGAAGTAAAACCAGAATTAGTTGCTGGCAAATCAGATTGGGAACTATTGAACATGCCAACAAAAGAAATTATGGACTTATTAGAATCAGCTGAAGATGAAATTGATGAAATCAAAGCTCATTCAGCTCGTTCAGGTAAACATTTACAAGCAATCGGTAAATGGTTAGTCCCACAAACTAAACACTATTCTTGGTTAAAAGCTGCTGATATTATCGGTATCGGTTTAGATCAAGTTATCCCAGTACCAGTTGACCATAACTACCGTATGGATATCAACGAATTAGAAAAAATCGTTCGTGGCTTAGCAGAAGAACAAATTCCAGTGCTAGGTGTTGTCGGTGTAGTTGGTTCTACTGAAGAAGGTGCCGTTGACTCAATCGATAAAATTATTGCTTTACGCGATGAATTAATGAAAGACGGTATTTACTATTATGTACACGTTGATGCTGCTTATGGTGGTTATGGACGTGCCATCTTCTTAGACGAAGACAACAACTTCATCCCTTACGAAGATTTACAAGATGTTCACGAAGAATACGGTGTCTTCAAAGAGAAAAAAGAACACATTTCAAGAGAAGTGTATGATGCATATAAAGCAATCGAATTAGCAGAATCAGTAACAATTGACCCTCATAAAATGGGTTATATCCCTTATTCAGCTGGTGGTATCGTTATCCAAGATATCCGTATGCGCGACGTTATTTCTTACTTCGCAACTTACGTATTTGAAAAAGGTGCCGATATTCCTGCGTTACTAGGTGCTTATATCCTTGAAGGTTCAAAAGCTGGTGCAACAGCTGCTTCTGTATGGGCTGCACACCACGTTTTACCTTTAAACGTTGCAGGTTATGGTAAATTAATTGGTGCTTCAATTGAAGGATCACATCATTTCTATAACTTCTTGAATGATTTAACATTCAAAGTTGGCGACAAAGAAATCGAAGTCCACACATTAACTCATCCAGACTTCAACATGGTTGACTATGTGTTTAAAGAAAAAGGCAACGATGATTTAGTAGCAATGAACAAATTAAACCATGATGTATATGACTATGCATCATACGTTAAAGGAAATATTTACAACAACGAATTCATTACTTCACATACTGACTTTGCTATTCCAGATTATGGCAACAGCCCATTAAAATTTGTAAACAGCTTAGGATTTAGTGACGAAGAATGGAACCGTGCAGGTAAAGTAACTGTGTTACGTGCTGCTGTAATGACTCCATACATGAACGATAAAGAAGAATTTGATGTTTACGCTCCTAAGATTCAAGCTGCTTTACAAGAAAAATTAGAACAAATTTACGACGTAAAATAATTGAATCTTAAACGGAAAAAAGAAATGGTAACCGAACGAGGGAACGTTGGTCTGGTTGATTTATTCAAGAGATAAATCAACCAGACGGCTAACCTCTTAACCAATTCTTTGTCTGGGTAAGAGGCAGTCGAATGACTGTTTTACTCAGCGTATAACAGTCATTCATGCTCCTTATCCAAAATCTTATAAGGAGTGTACAAAATTGGATAAACAACAAGTTAAAAAAATTGAATTAGGTACTTTTATCGGTTTAACAATGGCATTGTGTGCAACTGTACGTAGTATCCCAACACTTGCTGCTGTTGGTTGGACATTAATTTCTTACACAATTTTCGCGGTCTTATTCTTTGCTGGTCCAATCGCATTGATATCTGGTGAATTATCTACGATGCTTCCTCAAGAAGGTGGCCCTCAACTTTGGGTTAAAACTGCCTTAGGTAGCAAATGGGGTTTTGTTGTCGCTTGGTTACTATGGGTGCAAATGTTCCCAGGAATGGTAATGGTTGCTTCTACATTAGGCCCTTTGCTAGGTAATACATTTGGTAATGTTCACTTAGGTGAAAATCATTGGTTCGTATTAGGTTGTATCTTAGTGATTTACTGGATTATTACAATCTTGAACTTGAAATTTGACATGGCGAAAGTTGGCGGAAATATTGGTGTTTGGCTAGGTGTTTACATCCCAGTATTAGTTATGTTTGTTTTAGGTCTTCTTTCAATGATTAAAGTAGGCTTAACACCTGGCGGCTATTTAGGTGCCTTCTCTTGGTCAAAAGTTTTACCAAACTTAGAAAATATGGACACATTTAAATATCTAGCAGGGATTGCGTTTATCTTTGTTGGGATTGAAATGTCTTCTGTTTATATTCCTCGTTTGAAAGATGCAACAAAAAATTATACAAAAGGCGTTTTCATTTCATTAATTGGTTTAGTTTTATTAAACGTTATTAATGCAATGTTTGTTGCTAATATTGTTCCAAATGGCAAAATGGAATTGTCTAACATTACACAACCAATTTTGCTTTATTGTGACGTTTTAGGTTTACCAACAATTATTGGTAATATCTTTAGTTTCATGGTCTTCTTAGGTGTGTTATTACAATTATCTGCTTGGGTTACTGGACCATCAAAAACAATTATTCAAGTTGCTCGTGATGGCTTATTGCCACCAAAATTTGGTTTCCATCGCGAAAATAAATATGGCGTTTCTCGTAACGTTGTGTTAACACAATCTGTGGTTATCTCATTATTCGCTTTACTTTATGGGGTAATGGATGATGTCAACGCTGTATTCTTAACTTTAACAAATGCAACAACAATTATTTATAGTATTGTGTATGTATTGATTGCGATTTCCCTAATTAAATTACGTAAATCTCAACCAGATACACTACGTCCTTACCGAATTGGTAAAAAAGGTAATGGCTTAGCTTATTTAGTGGCAGCAATGTTAATTTTTAGTGTTATCATTGTTATTTTCGCCACATTAGGTACAACAACCGTGACTGATGCAGTCTTAGTTGCATTAATCACTATTGTTATGTTTGTGATTCCGTTAATCATTAATCGCTTTAAAAAAGCAAGTTGGGCAACGGAAGTAAAAGAAGATTTAGGTGAATAAAAAGGCTAGCAATTATTTTGCTGAGTGCCTCTTCACCTGATGACTATAGTAAATTGTCGTTTGGAAACTGAAGCAAGTTCGATTATTGCTTCAGTTTTCGCTTTCCATAAAAGGAGGTTTTCATATGAAATCAACGAAACCCACTGTTTCGTTCGCTGAAAGTTTAGGCATTTTGATTGCCTTGTTAGCGATTCTCGGGTACTTAATTATTGGTCAAAAATTAACCCCTCACATACCGATTCTTTTTGTATTCATGTTGTTGTTGCTTTATGGCAAATGGAAAGGATTTTCTTGGGATGAAATCCACGAAGGCATTGTGGAAGGGATTAAACCAGGGATCATTCCGATTATTATTTTCTTGCTGATAGGTGTCTTAGTTGCTACTTGGATCTTATCTGGGACGATTCCAACAATTATGGTCTATGGTTTTAAAATTATCTCAGTGAAGTTCTTCTTACCAACCGTTTTTGTGGTCTGTGCACTAGTTGGTGTGACGGTAGGGAGCTCCTTTACGACTGTTTCAACTATGGGGATTGCCTTTCTAGGTATTGGACATATTCTTGGATTCGACAATGCGATGACAGCTGGCGCAGTTGTTTCAGGTGCCTTTTTAGGGAACAACATTTCACCGTTATCTGATACAACAAACTTAGCTGCTGGAATTGGTGGCGTGAACCTTTTTGAACATATACTAAACATGATGTACACTGTTGTTCCGGCGTTTATTATTTCGATTGTCGGCTATATCTTCTTGGGGCATCAATCTGGTTCGGCGGATTTACAATCGGTTGATGCAATGGTCCAAACGTTACATCAAGGATTCTGGATTTCACCGATTACATTGTTGCCAGTAGCGGTTTTATTCTTATTCGCCTGGAAAAAGGTACCGGCTATTCCAACGTTACTAGTCGGCTCTACAGTGGCGGTCATCTTAGCTTTTATAAATGATCATCACCTAAGTTTAGCGAAAGTTTCTACCATCTTAATGAGTGGTTATGTGGCAGATACAGGGGACCAAAGTATTGATACACTTTTATCTCGTGGTGGGATTGAAAGCATGTTAGGTTCTGCTGCGTTGATTATTTTGGCATTAGGTTTGGGCGGCTTGTTGATTAAGTTTAACATCGTGGCTACTTTAATTGATAAAATTAAAGGCTATGTGAATAATCCAGCCAAATTAATCGCTTTAACTGCCTTAAGTTCTGTGGGAATTAACTTACTAGTTGGCGAACAATATTTGTCAATTATTTTACCAGGGGAAACATTTAAATCCTCATTTACTCGTTTAGGTATTGATAAAAAATATTTAACTCGTACTTTGGCAGATGCTGGGGCGGCAGTCAACTCGTTAATTCCTTGGGGAGTTAGTGGTACCTTCATTATGGGAACGTTAAAAGTTGGTGCACTAGAATACTTACCATATGCCTTTTTCCCATTGCTTTGTCCTATTATCACTGTCATTTTGGGGATATTCTTAAAAAAACAACAAGGGGAAAACAAAAAAGCACCAGGGACTAACGTTGAATTGTGAGTTTTTTCAGATAATTAAACAATTGGTTACGATTGAACCTCAGTGTATCTACTGATTGGTTCAATCGTTTTTTCGTCACAGATTTTTTACAATTCTTCATATAATCTTTGAAGCTCCTTAAAGGCAATTTAATTATTCTAAGTTATGATACAAAGGATCAATCAAATAGGTGGATGAACGTGGTGTTAAACTCATAGAGACTAACAGTAGTTTATTCTTGCTCAATGTTGAGGTGTAGGTTCGAATCCTACCGTCCACTTTCTGTTATTTAAACCAACTTAGAACGAAACACAAACAAGTGACGGATACACATGATTAAGGTACAATAAGGGTAGGGAAAACAAGGAGGAATTCTTATGAAAAAGATAGGGCTTATTTCTAGTGCTTTTCTTTTAACCCTTGCTTTAGCAGCATGTGGCGGCGGAAAAAGTACAGAAAATACGGATAGTCGTTCCAGTGCTGCGGAAAGTACCACAGTCGAGAGTACAAAAGCATCTGTTACAAAAGAATCAAGTAGCAAAGCAGCAACGAAATCTAGTGATGCGAAACCGTCAGGAACAACGACAGCTGATTCGAAAGCAACAGCTTCTTCTACGAAGGAAGCGGCAAATAATGGCTCAGCAGAGAAGCAATCATCAGCGAAAAATGCGAATCCAGATGACCAAGCCAACCAAGTGCTTAACCAGCTAGCAAACATGTTTTCTGGTCAAGGCTTACCGCAGGCAATTTTAACGAGTCAAACGAATAACTTTTTAACTGCAGCGACAACATCACAAGCGGATCAAAACAATTTCCGTGTTTTATATTATGCAGAAAAAGAAGCGATTCCAGTTAATGATGCACGTGTTAATCAGTTAACGCCAATTAGTTCTTTTGAGAAAAAAACATATGGCTCTGATGCCGAAGCAAAAAATGCAGTGAACCAAATCATTGATAATGGCGGTCAACCAGTAGATTTAGGTTACAATATCACTGGTTATAAACAAGGGGCGGCAGGTTCTAGTTACTTATCTTGGCAAGAAGGCAATTGGAGTTTAGTCGTACGGGCCTCAAATATCAATGGTGAATCGCCTGATGATTTAGCGAAAAATGTTGTCAATATTTTGGAACAAGAAACATTACCAGCACCGAATACCGTTGGTCAAATCACGCTGAACGTGGCAGGAACCACTGACTATAATCGCAACTCAGTAGTTTGGCAAGCCGGTACAGTCGTTTACTCTGTTCATCATTTTGACCCAATTCAAGCAGTGAAGATGGCAACATCGATGTAATTAATAAAAAGAAAGCGTGCGACAATGCCCATTGTCAAACGCTTTCTTTTATTATTTTTGTTCTGTATAACCTTGTGACTCCACCAATTCTTGGCTTTTCTTCATGCTGATTCCCTTAGAAGAATCTCCATCAATCTGGATACCATCCACTTTTTTGGCTTTATCATAATCAAGTTTTTCATAATTAATCGTCAATTTTTCGATGGCTTGTTTGTCCTCATAGGTCAGTTTGTAATCAAGCCCTTTGATGTCCTCATATTGTTTAGAAACGGGTTCCAACGCTGTTTTTGCCTCTTCTTTTGTAATCCCCAATTTGTCATAAGAAACAATGTTTTTAGCCGTTTGCGTTAAGACTTTATCTCCTTGGTACGTATAGGTTAAGGTGGAATCAATCCCATCTTGTGGCGAACCTACAAAGGTTTTTGTCTCTATTTTTGAACCGCAACTTGCAAGAAAAAATACCCCAATAAAAATTAAAAATACGCGTAAAAACTTTTTCATTTCTAGATAACCTCCTTTAGCTGTTTATTCTTGACTGTAACATAACATGGCAAATAATTACTGTTAAGTAGAAAGCTTGTGAGAAGTCCAGCAAATAAAAAACTTGCCTCTTCTCATAAAAATGAAGAGGCAAGTTTTTTATTTAGTAATATCACTTAAATCTGGTTGTGAGTGAGCCAACCGACTGGCAGCCGCAGCCGCAATTGCGCCCACGATATCATCCAAGAATGTGTGGACATGTTCGCCATCATGCGCATTTAACTCTTTTAAAATGCCTGGTTTTACCTTGTCGATATACCCATAGTTCGTAAAACCGATAGATCCATAAACATTTACAATGGAGAGCGCCATAATTTCATCAATGCCATAAAGCCCTTCATCTTCCGTTAAAATTTCTTGTAACGGTGAGAGTAGCTTGTTTTCTTCCGCCAGAATATCCAGTTGGACACCTGTAATAATCGCGTTGTGTACTTCACGCTTTGTTAAGACGGCATCAATACTTTCTAAACAAGTATCTAATGTTAAATTATCAATATAATCTTTTTGTAAAAATAACACAAGTTCAGCTAAATCATTCATTGTTACGCCACGTTCTTGCAATAAACGACGTGCGCTATTTTCTAACGTATCTCCTTGGATTACCATTTTTTGTCCTCCTAATTTCTGCTTTAGTTAAAGTTCTTCTTTCATGGTACCAAAAAGAACGATAAAGGGGAATTAGAATCTATTTTGGTAGAGAATAATTTAGTTGAAGTGTTATTTTTAGTTAAAAATTACTAAGCGTTCGGTTGTAACGATGCCATCACTTGTTTTAATTGTGTCACTGATTTTTGGAAGAGTTCTTTTTCAGCGGCATTCAGATTCAATTCAATAATGTCAGTCACACCTTGATTGCCAATGACTGCAGGAATCCCTGTAAATACATCTTGTTGCCCATATTGCCCATCTAAGTAAGCTGAGACAGGTAAAATAGCTTGTTCATTATTTAAAATGGCTTTAACAATGCGTGCAGTACTCATACCAATCCCATAATAGGTCGCTTGTTTGCGATCGATAATTTCATAAGCTGTATTTTTCACTTTATCAGAAATGATTGGTAAATCGTCACTAGTTAAGCGCTCTGTCGTATCCACAATTTCTAAAATAGGTTTGGTACCAATCATGGTATGAGACCAGACAGCCACTTCAGAATCCCCGTGTTCGCCAATAATATAGCCGTGAACATTGCGTGGATCAATCGCTAAACGTTGAGACAGTTCTTTGCGGAAACGAGTTGTGTCCAAAGTTGTACCAGTTCCAATTACTCTTGAAACAGGTAAACCAGAAGCTTGCCAAGCCACATAAGTCAGTACATCGACAGGATTTGAGGCAATCACTAAAATTCCATCAAAACCAGATTTCATGATATTGTTAACAATTGTTTTCATAATTTCTGCATTGATTGAAACCAAATCTAGACGACTTTGCCCAGGTTTTTGATTAGCACCAGCTGTAATCACGACGATATCGGCATCTTGGCAGTCTTGATAGTCGCCAGCCCAGACGTTTACATTTTCTTGACCCCAAGACACACCATCTAATAAGTCAATTGCTTCGCCTTCAGATTTGGCTTTGTCAATATCAACTAAGATTAATTCATTCGCAATCCCTTGGTTGATCATGGAATAGGCGATACTTGTGCCAACAAAACCAGTACCAATAATTGCGACTTTTTTGTTAAATACTTTCATCGTTCATCTCTTCTTTCTGTAATATTTCTTTCTTAGTGAATTATATCACGAACTTTTTAGGTGTGGTTATACCAATCTGTAATAGTCTTTATTAACAATTTAAATAAGGGAAGCGTGCTTTTTTTGTTATGATAAGAGTAGGAAAATAGAGGAGATAAGGAGGCAAAATGACAACGACAACAGTGTATTATGCAAGCAATAATGAAAAACAGCCGAACCGTTTTCAACTAGTTATCGGTAGCTGTAGCTATGAACTTCCAAAAATAGAAATCTACGAAATTCTGGAATGTATCGCTTCAGCATATGGCTATCAAAAAGAACCATTCATTGAAGAACAAACAGAATGTTTTGTTAAAGGCAACCGTTGTATACATGTTTCCCAACAAGCGACGACGTTGACTTTTGTTGTGAATGATCTGCGTTTAGTAATGGAAAAACAATGCCGAAATCACGAAGAAGTCTTTCAAGAAGTCAATCATATTTTATTGAATATTTTTGAGGAGACCCCTTGTGTTTTTCTCGAAAAGTAGGAAAGAAGGATTAAGATGAAACAGGTGAAAATAACAACTACCTCAGACTTGATTAATGGCGGCTGCAATGCCTGTCCGAATGTGAAGTGTACGAATTATCTTGTTCATGTAGAAGATGAAACAATTGCGTTAGAAACGCTAACCGTTGCAGATTTAGTAACTTTATTAGCACTCAAAGAAGGGTTTCGTCAAAAATTAGTTATGGAAATGTTCGAAGAATATACGATGTTTGAAAGGGAAACTCATCAAGTTGTATTTAAGGAAGAGGAGACGAGAATTCTTTTTCAATCAAAAAAACAGACCATTCAAAGCACTCTTTTGTCTAAAGAGCCACAACAAGTGTTCCAAGAAACCCAGCAAATTTTACACCAACTATTTGAGTTAGAACCTTTTGAATTTGAATTGGTAGAAGAAACTGATGAATAAAAAACAGGAAAACGATTTAGCGAAAGCTAAGTCGTTCTCCTGTTTTTTAGGCTTGTCGTTCACGAATTTTTTCAACGATTCGGTTATAAACTTCAGAGAAGGAAGTATTGGCATGGTGATCGGTCTGGACAATGAAAATTTTTCGAGAAGCAAAGGACTGATCAATTGGTTGCCAGGGGATCTCATCGGAAATAGATAATCGAGAAACAATTGATTGCCCAATGTTATTTTTTAGTAATTGTAACAGGACTTCGTTGTTGTTTAATTCGATAATTGGTAAGTTGATGCTGTGTTCGTTGAGATAAAGCTCATTGAAAAAACGTAAGCCAGAGTTCTTTTCTCTTAAGAGCCAAAATTTTGAAGCGGCATCTCCTGCTAGAACTAGTTGGTCTTCATAAACAATTTCTTTGTGTAGATTTTTGGTTTCAATGGGTTTTTCAATTAGTCCAATGTGGGCATGATTATTTTGAACCATATCCACGACTTCGTTTGAATTCATCAGTTGAATTGAAAAGTTGATGAGTGGAAAAGCGGTAACCAAACTCTCCATAATATCTGGCAATAAATAAATAGCAACTGTATTTGAAGAGGCTATAATGCAGTCTTCTTTAAAATTCTCTTTTTCTGCAGCTTGCGCAAAAGAAGTAGTTAAGCTTTCAATAATCGAGAGCATTTTTGGATATAAAAAATCAGCTTCTTTGGTAGGAATAACCGATTGTTTTCCATTACGATAGAACAGCTTGATCGAAAAGTGTTGCTCTAATTTCTTGATTTGCAAAGAAACAGTTGGCTGAGAAATATACAATTGTTTGGCCGCCGCACTAAAATTTTTGGTTTCATACACAGCAATAAATGTTTTGATCCATTCGAACATAAAATCGCCTCTTTCTATTTACTATCTTAATAGTTGGTATTGAAAATATTTATTTTACAAATATAAATATTTCATTTAGTATAATAACATACTTTTGATTAATATCAATAATAATAAATAAAGACGGAGTGTGACTACATAATGGTAGAAAGTGCGAAAAAATTCTTGCGGAAAGTCCCGATTCCCATTTGCGGACTAATTTTAGGGATGGTTTCTTTGGGGAATTTACTTTATTCCTTGGGATATGCAACAATTGGGACCATTTATTGTGTACTTGGCAGTCTCTTAATGATTTTAGTTATTTTAAAAATTATTTTTACAATGAAACATGCATTAAGCACCTTAGATGATCCAATTATTGCTTCGGTATCACCAACATTTACAATGGCTTTAATGGTTATCTGTGTTTTCTTAGATCGGATATTTACCAATGCTGCTTGGATTAACGTGTTGTGGATTGGCGCAGTGATTTTACATTTTATTTTAATGATTTATTTTGTAGCGGTGCATATTTTTCCAACAAAAATCGAACTGGAACATATTTATCCAAGCTGGTTTATTACGTTTGTCGGCATTGGCGTTATTCCTAATACTTCTCAATTGTTTATCAATGAGTTGGGAAAAATTGTTTTTTGGGTAGCGTTGTTCTTTTATTTACTCTTGTTACCAATTTTAATCAAGAGAATTACGAAGTCGAAAGAAATGCCTGAATCGACCATTCCTTTATTGACGATTATGACAGCGCCAGGTTCGTTATGTTTAGCTGGCTATATTTCAATGGGTGGTCATTTGTATATGCCATTAGTTGTTTTCTTGCTAATTTTATCTCAATGTATTTATGGGATTGTAGTTGTGAATCTATATAAAATTATGCAAGTGACATTCTATCCAAGTTATGCTGCCTTTACATTCCCATTAGTGATTTCTGCGACAGCATTAGTCAAAGTTAAACCTTTATTTGCAGAAAAGGTAGGCCTAACGAGTCTGTTAAATATTTTGTCTACTTTTGAACTCTTATTAGCTGTGGCTATTGTAAGTTATGTGTTCATTCGATATTGCATTTTTTTATTCCAAAGAGAAAATAACACGAAAAAAGTGGAATTAAATTAAAAAAGAGAGGAAGCAAAGAGGTGAAGAAACTATTAATTACTGGAGGAGCTGGCTTTATTGGTTCTAATTTGGCTAATTTTTATAGTCAACAGTATCAAGTTTTTGTGATTGATGATTTGTCCATGGGGCGAGTGTCAAATTTGCAACAAACTGAGCAGTTGGTTTTTATTAAAGGAAGTGTGACGGATCAGCAATTATTGGACGAAGTACTTTCAAAGCATTCGTTTGAGTATATCTTTCATCTTGCGGCCGTGGCAAGCGTGGCAAGTTCTGTGGCACAGCCTCTAGAGACACATGAGGTCAATTTTTTAAGTGTATTGAAAATACTGGAATCAATAAAAAAATATCAAAAAAAGCTCAAACGTTTTGTTTTTGCTTCGTCAGCAGCCGTTTACGGTGCAGAGCCAACGTTGCCTAAAAGAGAAACTTCGGTGATTTGCCCTTTGAGTCCCTATGCTATTGATAAGTTTGCTGCTGAACGTTATGTTCTCAATGAATACCATTTACATGGGGTACCCACGAGTGCAGTTCGCTTCTTTAACGTCTATGGTCCCAATCAAAATCCTTCTTCACCCTATTCTGGTGTCCTGTCCATTTTGATGGATCGTTATATCCAATTAGAGCAAGGGCAAGCGAGCCAATTTCAAATATTTGGAGATGGTCAGCAAACACGTGACTTTATCTACATTGAGGATGTCCTAACTGCATTAAATTTAGTAGCAACCAAAAGTGAAGCGTTGGGACATGTTTATAATGTGGGTACCGAAGTTGCCATTTCCCTTAATCAATTAATTGAAGAAATGAACCAATTAGTGGGACTTTCTTTGCCAGTTTCTTATCAAAAGGAACGAGATGGCGATATAAAATATTCTCTTTCAGATAGTTCTGCTTTGAAAGGCTTAGGTTTTTCGCCCGTTTATTCAATTCGAGAAGGACTTCAAAAATATCTTAAGTTTACCCATAATACCCAAAATAGATAAAAAAAGACGAGACTTATTTGTTAAGTCTCGCCTTTTTTTGTGCAAATGTTTCGCCCCAATGGCAAAGTGAAGAGAGGGCATCGTAAAGAGCATATCCTTCCGGAGTGAGCGTATATTCCACACGCGGGGGCAGTTCGTTAAAGGATTCTCGATGGACTAGGCCATCTTTTTCCATTTCTCTCAAGCGATCTGTCAGGACGCGCTGAGTGATTCCGTCGAGCGCACGCATCAATTCACCGTTGCGCTTGGTTCCTTGGAATAATTCATCCATTAATGATAATTTCCATTTGCCGTTAATGGTGGAAAGGGCTAAGTTGATACTGGTTTGTTTATCAGTTGTCATAGTTTCTCCTTGTGACACGTAATGGTTACTTTTTTCTTCCTAGGTGAATAAAAAGTGCGTACTTTTTTTCTCCATCATAGTGAGTAATAATAACTATGTCAAGTAAGGTAAGAGGAAGGAAGAAGAAATATGATGTATCAAGATGTTGTTCGCAGCCGCCGCTCAGTTCGGGATTTTATGCCAGATGTTGAGATTCCTAAAGAGGAATTAATGGCCATAATTGAGGAAGCGATGTTCGCGCCAAATAGTACCAATTTAAATTCATGGCGTTTTTTAATTGTCACAGAAAAAGAACAAAAAGAGGCCCTTTACGAAGTTTCGATGCAACAACCAGCAGTTAAAGGGGCAGCGGCGGTGATTATTTTATTAGGTGATTTGACTGCTTATACAGTGGCCAATGCAGATGAAATCAGTGCTAAAGCTGTCGCACAAGGAACGATGACGGAAGAAATTCGTCAAGGAATTAATGAAAATGTTTCTTGGTACTATGATGTTAGCGAAGAACAAAAAAGAGAGTGGCTAATGTTAGACCAAGGCTTAGTTGCAATGCAGCTGATGCTTTCTGCAAAAGATCGAGGCTATGATACTGTGGCGATGTCTGGGTTTGAAACGGAAGCTGTTCGCAAGTTATTTAATATTGAGGATCATTTAGTGAACGGACTGATTATTCCGATTGGCAAAGCTCAAACACCCGGCTTTGAAACAGTCCGACGAGATGTTTCAGAAGTAGTAACTTGGTTAGATTAAAAAGCTAAACAGTTCTGCAATTGCTGTTTATTAGATTTTGAGCGTGGAACAAACATCCAAAGTGATTGTTGTCCCACGTTCTTTTTTTGTTGATCATCCGCTTTTGAGAATGGCCAGAGAAGACGTTTAGTGAACCAATTTTGAAAGAAAGTGATACACTAGAAGAAAAAGAAGTGGGGCGACCTTATGCGTTATGTCATAATGCAGTCACGAGATATTCGTGAAAATTTAGCAACGGAAGATTATCTATTAAACACTCTCTCTTTTGAAGAGCCCTTAGTATTGTTTTATATTCAGGAACCCTGTGTTATTTTAGGCCGAAATCAAAATGCTTATGAAGAAATTGACTTAGCTTATGCTAGAGAGAAGGGAATCGTTATTACTCGCCGTTTATCGGGCGGTGGTGCTGTTTATGATGATCTCGGGAATGTCAGCTTTAGTTTTGTTGTTCAGGAAGGACACCAAGCTTTTGGGGATTTTAAAGCGTTCACTAAACCAATTATTGAAGCATTACATAAAATGGGCGCAACGGGGGCCGAGATTAGCGGTCGCAATGATTTATTAATTGATGGGAAAAAATTTTCTGGCAATGCCATGTATACAAAAAAGGGGAAGATGTATACTCATGGTACCTTGATGTATGATGTTGATTTGGCAGAAGTTCAACGTGTTTTAACTGTTTCTAAGAAAAAAATTGAATCAAAAGGGACAAAATCTGTTCGGGGACGCGTAACCAATTTACGGCCGTACTTAGACGAAAAATATCAACAATTAACCATTGAGGAATTTCGCAATCGTTTACTGATGGAGCTCTTTGATGTCGAATCTCTAACTGAAATTGCGGAGAAAGAATATGTCCTAACCAAAGCAGATCAGCAGGAAATTAGGAAATTGGTCGCTGAAGTGTATGGCAATGAAGCTTGGATTTTTGGTGAAGCGCCTAAATTTACGATCAAAAAAGAAGAAAAGTTTAAAGGCGGCATTGTGGATGCACGTTTGACTGTTGAAAAAGGTAAAATAATTGAGTTAACGATTTATGGTGATTACTTTGCCAAAAAAGAAACAGCGGAAATCGTTGCAGCTTTATTAGGTGTGGACTATCAGTATTCATCAATTTGGCAAGCATTAGCAGCGTTTAACTTTGAAGACTACTTTGTAAATATCACCAAAGAAGAATTTGTTCATTTATTGGTGGATTAATAAACGTGCTGGGACAAAAGTTAAAGAATCTTTTGTCCCAGCACGTTTATTTAATGATGGTTGGCTCTTGCTAGAAAAATTTTCCATGAACATCCCAATTGCCAGTATCTTTGGCTTTTTTCAATGTTTGCATTCGACGGAAGCCAACAGGATGATCGGATAAGAAGTTACTCAATTTAAGCCAGATGGTATCATCATGTAAATCAATACTGTGAAAGTATTCTTCTAAATCCACACGACTGCCCATGTATTTTCCTGAAAATAAATAAATCATGCTTAAAGCACCTTCTTCGGCGTAGTATAAACCTGCGCGATCAGCGGTATATTCTTGCGTTCTTGTAAAACTTTTATCTAACGCAACTGGTTTCAAAATAATGGATAACATTAGTCGCCATAAATTAGTGTGCCCACATTTATGGTGTCCTAGCTCGTGTGCCAAAATAAAGCGAATCAGCGAAAAATCGCCTGTATTGTACGCGATATCCAACAAATCACTGTGAATGACAACATAGCGTCTGTGTAAAGAGCATTTTGCCGCAAAAGCGTTTAAGACACCATTCCCGTTGATTAAATAAAGACGTGGCATCCTTAATTTTTTAGTGCCAAAGCCCATTTCTTTTGCCAAATCAATATACAAGGAATAAATTTCTGGTAACTGATTTTCTGTAATTTCCACTCCGTTAGAAGCAGTATCCATGTACATATAACGAATGGTAAAAAAAGCAATGACTGGCGCAATTGGTGCAATTAAGACAATTAATAACCAGTCAGGAATCGGCAAATCACTCAATATCAATAAAGCAACTAACCCCAATGCTAAAAACAATAAAACAAAACCAATGATAATCATTGGTACTTCAAAACGATAACGTAACTTAGCAACAGAAATTTCTTTCTTTTTTTCCTGCGGTTGACACATAAACATTCCTCCCAAAACATTTCCCAAACACTTTTTCAAATAAAATGACTTATCTGTTACTTCTAATATACCATTGGTTAATCGATAATGACAATGGTGGGAACTTGAATAAAGGTAATTATATCAAGTGATTAATGAAAGGGACTCGTTGTACGCGGGGAATTGGTCTATCTTGATTAAATAAAATTTTAATAATCTAACTGTTTTAGACGTAATAAAGTAGTTTCTGGAGTTAATTTTTTAATAACATACAAACGCAAAATCGCATGTTCAATTTTTTGTTCTTCTGGCGATAGCTCCGAATTTATATAGGATAACTTCTCGATTAAATAGGTTAAAAATGAGCCAGCACCTTGGCTGCCCACTAAAAAGCCCATTTCTTCCGTTTCGGTTAATTGTTGTTTTTTTAAGTGGTAAATTTCTTGTGCAAGTGCCCCCGAGATAATGATTTCATCTGTTTGCTTGTTCAAATTTGTTAGTAAGTCGCTTTTTGTTGCTACTGTAACAGTTTCCATTGCACTCATCCTTTGCTTTTATATGATACATCTAGTATAACATGGTCTCACTTTTTTTTATTTTTCCTCTTGCTCTGGTACGCGTTTCATAAGGTAAGCTAGGTGTATCAAAATATTGGAGGGCATGAAAATGAATGTTATAGTGGAGATAAGCGATAGACTTGGTATGGATTACTATTTTGTCTCGGTGACTACGACGGCCAAAAGTCTGCAGTTAAATAGTCCCAAAAAATACTATAAGATTTGGCATCAAGAAATTCCGTACCATCAGATAACGGAGTGGCACTTGACACAGCAGGAGGATATTCAGGAAATTTCTTTTGCTTGGCAGGAGACCTTTTATCGTTTTGTTGATTACGGGACAGGGATTGTGCCTTATTTAACTCAATTTTGTAAAGTAATGAGGTGAAAGTATGACAACAATTCGAGAAATTGCGCGCCTTTCAGGATCTTCAGTTACGACTGTTTCGCGTGTGATTAATCATCATCCTTATGTTTCTGAAGAAAAACGACTGAAAATCCAAGCAATTATCGATGAGTTGGGCTATAAGCCCAATATATTAGCGAGAAATCTTAGCTTTGGGAAAAGTAATACATTAGGTGTCATGGTTCCTTATACGAATCAACCTTATTTTGATGCTATTTTAAGTGGGATTATCCACCAAGCATTTCAACAAGGGATGATGGTCAGTTTATTACCAACGGATTATGATAAAGAAGTTGAAAAAAGTTACTTGGAAAAAATGGCGACGGGTGCGTTTGATGGCATGATTGTTTTGTCAAAGGCAAATCCTTTAAGTGTGTTTGCTCCGTATAAAGAGCAAGTTGTTTTTTGTGAAAAAATAGAAGACCCTAGTTATGCTAGTATCTATATCGATCGTTTAACCGTTTACCGGCGGGTCTTTCAAGCGTTGAAACAACAAGGATGTAGTGAAGTGGCAATTACGATTAACCGTGCACCAGAAAAAAGTACAAGCGCACGCTATTTAGTTGACGCATATCAGGAAATTTATGGAGCGATTCCTGAAAATCGGTTATTTAAGGACTGTTTAACCTATGAAGATGGGTGTGAAGTAGGACGTCACTGTGGGCAAGATCCAACGCTCCAAGCGGTTGTGACCAACGGTGATGAAATTGCCGCAGGGATTCAAGCCGTTATTGAAAGACCACTCTTTTTAGTGGGACAGGAGCAAACTTTATTAAGTGAAATTTTAAATTTTTCAACAATCTGTCATCCATTAATGGAGTTAGGGGAAAAAGCCACACACTTATTTCAAGAAAAACGGCCGAAAACGATTCAATTGACTTCTACATTTATTAATCGACAACCAGATTTTTCTTTTTCTTAGAAAAAAGCTGGTTGTTTTTTCTTTGGTAGAATAAGGTTTTTCACTAAAAAATAAAAAAACTTACAAAAAGTAAGGCAAAAAGCTTTACTTACTTTTAGTAAGGTAGTATAGTAAGCATGTAAACAAAATTAAATGAATTTACTGAGGAAATTCGAAAGGATGAACATATTATGTCAAAATTTACTGAAATGATGAAAAACCGTCGTTCAATCTATGCTTTAGGAGAAAACTTACCAATTTCAAAAGAAGAAGTAACTGCTTTAGTAAAAGAAGTTGTTAGAGAAAGTCCAACAGCTTTTAACTCTCAAACACAACGCGTGGTGTTCTTATTCGGCGATGCTCACAAAAAATTATGGGCAATGACTGAAGATGCCTTAAAACCATTAACTCCAGCAGAAGCATTTCCAAACACACAAGCTAAATTACAAGGTTTTGCAGCTGGTGCGGGCACAATTTTATTCTTTGAAGATACAGATATCGTGAAAAACTTACAAGATAGCTTCCCATTATATGCGGATAACTTCCCTGTTTGGTCTGAACAAGCAACTGGTTTAACACAAGCAAACGTTTGGACTGCCTTAGCGCAAGAAAATATTGGCGCAAACTTACAACACTACAACCCGGTCATTGACGAAGCGGTTGCTGCAGAATGGTCAATTCCTGCAAACTGGAATTTACGTGCACAAATGGTCATTGGTTCCATTGAAGCGCCAGCTGGCGAAAAAGAATACATGGAAGATAGTGCTCGTTTTAAAGAATTCAACTAAATCATTGCTTTAGTAAAATGAAGAGGAGAGGAGTGAAAGCAAATGGTTCAAGCATTACCAAGTAATATTGGGATTCAACAAGTCACTTTGAAAGTGGCTGATTTAGATAAAATGGTAAACTTTTATACGAAAACAATTGGCTTAAAACTTTTAAAACAAGGAGAGGGACGTGCTTGGCTAGCGCCACAAGGCACCAACGATGCAATTCTTGTCTTAAAAGAACTAACAGCAGGGGAAGAAAATCAGGGTACCACTGGCTTGTACCATATTGCTTTCCTGCTACCAACCCGCAAAGATTTAGGCAATATGTTGCTGTGGCTTTTGCAGGAAAATGTGCAAATTGGCGCAGCAGATCATGGCTATAGTGAAGCCCTTTACTTAAGTGATCCAGAAAATAATGGCATCGAAATTTATTGGGATAAACCAGAAGAAGTCTGGGATATTCGTCCAAATGGTGAAATTATCGGTGTGACAGAAGAATTAGACGGTGATAGTTTAGCTGCAGAAGCTGACGGTCACTGGCTAGGAATTTCCGAAGGTTCTAAAATTGGGCACATTCATTTGAAAGTGGCCGATTTAGATACCACTGAAACGTTCTATAAAAATTTAGGGTTTGGCTTAAAGTCTAACTTTGGTCAACAAGCGAAGTTTTTTGCAGCGGGTCAGTACCATCATCATATTGGGACAAATACATGGAGCGGCAAACAGCTGCCAACGATTCAAGAAAATCAATTTGGCTTAGAAAATTACACCTTCCGTTTACCAACTGCGGCAGATTTAGAGATCGTCCAAGCCAATGCGGAAGAAGCAAAGTTACATTTTATTGCCAAAGATCATTTACTTGCGTTAGAAGATCCTAGCGGCATGATTATTCAATTTACCTATTAAAACCACTCTCAAACTAGCCCTTCGTTAGAAAATGAAGGACTAGTTTTTTTGTCTTTTTTTGCATTGTTTTGCATTTTTTTGCAAAATAATGCAAAAGATGCTATCTTTACTTAGAAGAGGTGAGGAAGCATGTTGATTGAAGAACGTTTAGCCAAGATTCAAAAAATAGTGAATGAACAAAAAAGTATTTCCATGGAAGCGTTAGCGGAGCAAGTCTCCGTTTCAAAAGATACTATTCGGCGAGATTTAATTCGTTTAGAAAAGGAAGGACATTTAAAGAGAACGCACGGTGGCGCTATCTCAGTGCAGTCTGAAGCAACTATTTACGATTATGCTCAACGAATAGTGAAGCATCCAGAGAAAAAACAAGCGATTGCCCAAAAAGTTTGGGCAAATATTCCCAAACAAGCGTCCATTTTTTTTGATTCATCAACCACGGTGGAAGCAGCTATTCGAGCGATGGAAAATAGTCCGATTCACGCGATCACGAACTCTCTCAGTCATGCGCTACTTCTAGCGCAAATGGATCAGACAAAAATTACAGTATTACCTGGGCAACTGCATAAACAACAACTCTTTTTGTTTGGGGCAGAAACAGTCGCTAAGGTTGGGGAATTTGCCCCCGACTATACATTATTAGGTGTGTTTGCGTTATCTGAACAAGGATTATTTATTCACACAGAAGAAGAAGGTCAAGTCAAACGGCGAATGATTCAACAAGGCAAACAAGTCATTGCCTTAGCAGACCAAACGAAATTAAACAAAACGGGTTTATTTAAAATTTGCGAATTAACAGAAATTGATTGTTTAGTGACAGATGCACGACCTGATGAAAAATTCTGTGAGCAGTTAGCGCAAGCAGGCGTAACGTTGATTGTCGCAGATGAATAATGGAGGATAATAATGAAGCGAAAAATTAATTATACACATATTGCTGAACCTACTGTTTTTGAGAATGTTTTTCCAACGTATTTGACGAATGAAACGATGATGGCGCGTAAGCAGAAAGTATTACAACGAATGGAAACAGAAAAATTCGATCAATTGGTCTTCTATGCAGACAAAGAGCATGGCAGTAATTTTGAATACTTAACTGGCTTTATTCCAAGGTTTGAAGAAGGACTTCTTGTGTTAAATAAGGATGGTATGGCGACACTTATTTTAGGCAATGAAAATTTAAAACTGTGCCAACATGCCCGCATCTCAGCCGATTTAATTCATTATCCAGCTTTTTCGCTACCGAATCAACCAATGGCTGGGGAACAAAAGTTGTCGCAGATTTTTGAAACGCTTCTCGATGAAACTGCTCAAAAAATAGGTATCGTTGGGTGGAAAATGTTTACGACACAACAGCAAGAACCTGCTACTATGTTTGATGTGCCATATTTTATTGTCGAAGCACTGAAAAAAGCGCTGCCGAAAGAAGCTCGTTTACTAAATGGGACCCACTTATTGATTGGAGCAAAGGGGGCCCGCACAACAAATAATGCCAACGAATTGGCGCACTATGAATATGGGGCGAATTTGGCTTCTCGCAGTATGTTAAAGGCCTTAAATGCAATTGAAGTAGGACAGCGTGAAACGGACATTGGGGCTTTGTTAAATGATGAAGGTCAAACGCCGACGGTAGTAACCATTGCGGCAACTGGTCAACGTTTTGAATATGCAAACATGTATCCGACTGCCAAAGAAATTCAGTTAGGTGATGCCTTATCATTAACTACAGGCTACAAAGGCGGCTTGTCTAGCCGAACAGGTTTTGTTATTGAAAACGAGCAGCAATTGCCAGAAGCGCAACGTGATTATTTAGAGCGCGTAGCAAAACCCTATTTTCAAGCTGTCGTTCACTGGCTTGAAACCATTCGAATCGGACTATTAGGACGAGAAATGTACCAAGCAATTGAAGAACAGTTACCAAAAGAAATCTATCACTGGCATTTGAATCCTGGGCATTTAGTTTCGGATGATGAATGGATGTCGTCGCCTATTTATCCAGATTCAGCCATTCGTTTGGAAAGTGGCATGCTCTTTCAAGTGGATATTATTCCTTCTGTACCTGGTTATACAGGGGTGAGTGCAGAAGAATGTGTGGCTTTGGCTGATGAAACACTGCAAAAAGAGATTCAGCAAACTTATCCAGACATGTGGCAACGGATTGCGACACGCAAAGCCTATTTAAAGGAGACATTGAAGATTGACTTACCATCGGAGGTTTTACCAATGTCTAATTTAGTTGGTTACTTACGGCCTTTTTATCTAGCTAAAGACAAAGCTTTGTGTGTAGAAAAACCAGCTCCTAAATGAGTAGGCTCCTTTTTTGAGTTTCTTTTGGGCCTTATTTATAATCAATATAGCGAAGGAAGAACACCAGAAGAGAGGCGTGATGGTAAATGCACTATCCTGAACATCTGAAAAAAGCAGTTTTAGCTAAAGCGAAAGACTTACCATTAGAAGGTTTTGTGGAAGGGCAAGGCCCGCAACAGCCAAAAGTGATGCTGATTGGGGAAGCCCCTGGAAAAGAAGAAATTAAAGAAAATGTGCCATTTATTGGTCGTTCAGGTCAATTGTTGATGGAACAATTACAACAAGTTGGCTTAAGTCGTGAAACGGTGTATATCACCAGTGCGGTTAGGAGTCGGCCTTTTTCTGTAAAAACGAAGCAGATTGCAAAAACGGGAGAAAGAGTAACCAAATTTCCTAATCGAACGCCAACCAAAGAAGAAATCAAAATTTTTGCGCCTTTGCTTGATTGGGAAATCGCTGTTTGCCAACCTGAACTAATTTTGACACTGGGGAATATTGGGTTGCAACGACTTTTAGGACCAAAGCCAACAATCACTGCAGTGCACGGAACGGTCATTCAGTCGCCCATTCAAACATTTGGTGAGCAATCACAAAACTATCATTGGACGCAGAAAACCTATCAAATCATTCCACTCTTCCATCCAGCGGCTGTCTTTTATAATTATCGTTTAAAAGAAGTCGTGAAAGAAGATTGGCAAGTGGTTCAAAAACAACTGCAACTGCTTAAGAAAGTTTAAAATGAGAAAAATAAAAGGATGGTTGTTTTTTCGAAGAGAGAATGCTAACCTAGAAGTATCAATAAATAGACAGATTATTTAATCGCTGGGTTGAATAATTGAAGGATTCTGATTTTTGCGTAAGCCTTGAAGCAAAAAGAATGAGTCCTTTTTTTGTTAGAAGGAGATTTGGGTATGGAGCAAACACAGCAAAACCATTTTACTGCGTTGTTTTATAAAAATGTTCTGTTAGGAATTTTAAGTATGGCGGCGCAATCAATTTTTATTTTGGCGGACACATTTTTCATTGCAAATGGGATCGGCACCGAGGCGTTGGCGGGGCTTAACATTGTCTTACCACTCGTTAATATTATTAATGGATTAGGTTGGATGTTTGGCGTTGGCGGCGCTACGTTGTTTTCGACCACGGTTGCGCAAAAAGAAATCAAAAAAGCCAATCAGTATTTTAGTTTAACGATTGGGTTAGTTTTCGTTATAGGAAGTCTCTTTACTTTAGCGAGTTTGATTTTTTCCGATCAAATTATTCGGGGACTTCAGGGGACCGGTGTCTTGTTTGGTTTGGCAAAGGAATATTATATGATTTACCTTAGCTGTTCATTATTATTTATTTTAAACAATTGCCTGATTACTTTTTTAAGAAATGACCATAATCCTCGTTTGGCAACGATTGCTTTTGTCAGTGGGGGAATTGTCAACATTATTTTGGATTATGTCTTTATTTATCAATTTGGGTGGGGTATGGCAGGTGCGGCCATTGCAACGGTGATGTCACCGTTAACAAGCTTAATCCTGATTACGTTGCATAAGTGGTCGCCGCAACGAGTTTTACGTTTTGAAAAGTTTAAAGTGAAATTTCAGGATGTTCGAGAAATTATGTCGATTGGTTTTTCTTCCTTTTTAAATGAATTTTCTTCGGCCTTTGTCATGTTTTTATTTAATATTGTTTTGTTAAACTTAGTTGGTCATGTGGCGATTTCAGCTTATGCGATTGTTGCCAATCTCAATATTATTGTGATTGCCATTTTTACAGGGATTGGGCAAGGGGCGCAACCATTACTCAGCCGATACTATGGTTTAGGGGAAACGAAGGTGTTGCGTAAATTTGTTAAACTTAGCTTTATTACGTACTTGGTCGCCGGCTTCCTGTTCTTTTTAATCAGTCAAGTGTTTACGGGACAAATTATTGAGGTCTTTAATAGCGAAGGGAACGACCAGTTGGCGCAAATTGCTAGGACAGCCATCCGCTTATATGCGATTTCCTTCTTGTTTACAGGATTGAATTTTATGGGGATTTATTACTTTTCGGCAGTTCGTAAACCGAAAATGGCGCTAATGATTTCCTCTTTGCGTGGGTTCTTTTTAATTGTGCCAGTTTTATTTATTTTGGTGAAATTACTAGGATTAACCGGTGTTTGGTTAGCCATGCCAGTAGTTGAATTTGTTACGTTTGGACTAATGCTTGTGGGCTACTTTGCGTATCGAAACTATTTGAAAAAAAGAGAAGCAGTAACCTGATGTTGGTTACTGTTTCTTTTTTGCTTAGTTTACATAGTTTTCAGTTAAAGTCATGAATTGTTCCACATCTTTTAGGACTTGATCAATGCCGGCCTGCCAGAAATCAGGTTTTGTTAAGTCAACATTTAAATGTTTTTTTGCTAATTCTTCGCTTGTCATCGAAGCAGTGTCTCTTAATAACGCAATGTATTGGTCTTCAAAAGAGCTGCCTTGTTGATTGGCATACGCATAGATACCCATGCTGAATAGATAGCCAAAAGTATATGGGAAATTATAGAAAGGCACATCATCAATAAAGAAGTGCAATTTGCTCGCCCAGAAATGAGGATGATAACTGCCAAGACTATCTTTGTAGCTTTCTTTTTGCGCCGCTAACATTAATTCAGTAATATCTTCTTCCGCTACTAAACCTTTTTGGCGCGCTTGATAAAAATTATTTTCAAAGATAAAACGCGCATGAATGTTCATAAACATGGCAATGGCATTTTGCATTTTTGTGTCTAAAAGGTTAATCTTTTCAACGTCTGATTTGGCCTCTTTTAAGGTGGCGTCAGCAACAATCAATTCTGCAAAGGTACTAGCTGTTTCTGCTACGTTCATGGCATACTCTCGATTCAATGAAGGTAAATCCCACATCACGCTACTATGGAAAGCGTGACCTAATTCATGGGCTAAAGTAGCTACTTCGTTGATTGAATTGCCAAAGGTCATGAAAATCCGCGACTCTTGTGTTTCAGGTAATTCTGTACAATAACCCCCAGGACGTTTGCCTGGACGATCTTCAGCTTCAATCCAACTTTTTTCAAAAGCCATTTGGGCAAAATTAGCCATTTTCGGACTGAATTTACGGAAATTTTCTAAAATAAAGGCAGCGGCTTGATCAAAGGAATACGTTTTTTCTTCTAAATTACCTAAAATAATTGGTGCATCTTGGTCTTGCCAATCCATTTTTTCTTTGCCGAATAATTGCGCTTTGCGCGTTAGAAAGTCGACGAATGGTTGTTTATTTTTTTGGATGGTTTCCCACATAACCGTTAATGTTTCTTGACTCATTCGATTATAGTTTAAGGGATTTTCTAAATAATCTGTAGTGCCATGCAATTTGTAATCAGATAAACGGAACCCATCTAAGTGATTTAGGGTATCTGCTAAAATTGAAGCTTTGCCACTCCAAGCTTTCTCCCAAGCTGTAAACAAACGTTGACGAACCTCTTTGTCAGGATCTCCCATCATGCGGTTAAAGGCTTGGCCTGCAGATAGTTCTGTCACAGAGCCATCTTTTTCTTCAAAAGGAATCACAATGGAAGCAACAATCGTATCGTAATGTGTACTCCAAGCATTTAACCCATCTAGAGAAAGCGTATTGATGATATTTTCTTCTTGTTCGGAAAGCAGTTTTTTTCCATCACGGCGTAATTCATTTAAGCGAAAAGCCATTGTTTTGAACGGTTCTTCGGCTAACAGGGCTTGCCAATGTTCTGCTGAAATCTCGGTGATTTTTTTAGTAAAAATGGTTTCAGCTAATTGAATCGCTGGCAACAGATTGTATAAATCGCCTGATAAAATTTTGGCCTTGGTATCATTAGTATTAGCAGAAATTAAAGCAGTTAAAAAACTATTACATTGTGAAAAGCCATTTGAGATTTTCCCTTGTAACGTTAAGATTTCAGCAAATTGTTCTTTGCCTTGGGCACTTTCTGGTGTCCATTCTGTGATTAATTGATGGTACTCTTTTGTCTGTTCGGTTAATTGAGTCATTCGTTGGCTAAGTTCTTTGGACTCGCTCCCATTGGGGAAAATACTGTCTAAATCCCATGTAATAGAATAGGTCATATCCAATCCTTCTTTCATTTTTTTCTTTTCAGTATATCATAAGACCTAAGAGAAGTTGTTTCTTTTTCCCTCGAAACCGACTATAATAAAAAAGAATTTTCCGTGGCAGGCACGGGGTAACTTGAAACCAAGAAAAGAGGATTATATGAAAAATTATTTGAAAGATAGTAATTTATATTTAGTCATTGCGTTTGTTATTATGGCCATTTTATTTTTCAGTTCATCACAGACGTATGAACAGCAATCACAAGTTGGTCTTTTAGATAAACTTCTGAGCAGTCATCCTTTTGAAGAACAATTAAAAAACATTTCTTTTCAATATGCTGGCAGTGAAGTGAGCATTCAAGCTAGTGGTTATAGTAAATTTGTTGAATTTTTTATTCGTAAGGGAGCCCATTTTGGTACGTATTTTCTATTAGGTGGTAGTTGGTTCATTGGATTAGTGCCAAGAATCAAAGGTCTGTTTTTAACAGCTGTTGTTTCCTGGCTAGCTGCTACTGGCTATGCAGGTTTAGATGAATTTCATCAAATGATCACAGGCGGAAGGACCCCTCTTTTTCAAGATGTTATGTTGGATGCCATGGGTGCTTTGACAGCCATCGTTATTTGTTTGGTGGTTCATGGTTTGAAGAAAAATAAAAAAAGAAGACGCTAATTTAGAAGAGCTTCGTTTATTCGTCAGAAAGATGGATAAGCGAGGGTCTTTTTTTGGTAGCGCTTGTTCCTAACTGAAAAGAAGAGTAGAATAAAGGAGAATAGTAACGAAAAGTCAGGAGGAATCAAGGATGTCAGGACACAGCAAATGGAGCAACATTCAAGGGCGTAAAAATGCGCAAGATGCCAAACGTGGGAAAATTTTCCAAAAAGTTTCAAGGGAAATCTATATGGCGACAAAAGCAGGTGGCCCTGACCCCGCAATGAATCCTGCTTTACGTTTAGCAGTCGATAAAGCTAAGTCAGCCAATATGCCCAATGATAATATTGCGCGCGCCATAAAAAAAGCCAGTAGTGCTGGTGAAGGGGAACATTATGACGAGGTAACTTATGAAGGATACGGGCCAGGTGGCGTGGCAGTTTTAGTTCATGCACTAACAGATAACCGCAACCGAACGGCCACCAATGTTCGCGTCGCGTTTACTCGAAATGGTGGCTCTTTAGGTGAAACGGGTTCGGTGAATTATATGTTTGATCGTAAAGGCTATATTGTCATTAAGAGAGAAGATCATGCAATTGAGGAAGACGACATGCTAGAAGTCGTTTTGGAAGCAGGCGGCGAGGATTTAGAAACATCACCAGAAGTATTTGAAATTTACACAGCACCAGAAGATTTTACAGCGGTTCGCGATGCTTTAGAACAAGCAGGTTATTCATTAGCACAAGCTGAATTAACAATGGTTCCGCAAACCTTACTAACCTTGAACGAGGAACAAAAAGCGCAATTAGAGCGCTTGGTTGACAAGTTAGAAGACGATGATGATGTGTCAGAAGTATTTACCTCTGCAGAAAATCTATAAAATAAAGGGATGCTTGGCGTCCTTTTATTCATAAAATGAAAGCGGATACAGAATGGAGGGCATTTTGAAAAAGAGAATTTGTTTACAAGCAATCAGGGAAGAAGCGGAAGCCTATTATCGTAACGGTGATTTTTATTGCTCGGAAGCGATTGTGGCGACCATTCGGCAACACTTTGATGCGGAGATTCCCATTGAAGCTGTGGCCATGGCTTCTGGGTTTCCTGTAGGTGTTGGAGGAGCGAAGTGTATTTGTGGTGCTCTTTCAGGCGGGGTTATGTGTCTGGGCTACTTTTTTGGTCGGACAGAAGCCAAAGGAGAACAAGTAAATAAAACGATGACTTTAGCCAACGAATTGCATCAAAGTTTTCGACAAAAGCATCGAGTGGTTTGCTGCAGTATTTTGACAAGTAAAATGACGATGGGCTCACCTGAGCATATGGAACAATGCATTGGCTTTACTGGAGAAATCGCTGAAACAACCGCAAAAATTATTGCACGAGAACTTGCTTACGAATTAGTCTAGTAAAAAATGAGAGAGGAGCAACCAGATTCATTCACCTGAATCTGGTTGCTCCTCTCTCATTTAATGCGTAATCAATTAACCAAGTACTTTTTCATAAGCTTCCACTTGAGATAAGACACGTTGGAGCTGTAATTCATTTTCAATATAGTTGATTGAATTACCTAAATCTTCTTGGCGGTTTGTTTCTAAACGATCGACTTCTTTTTTTGCTTCGTTCAATAAGTGTAGAACTTCTTCCTTAGATAACATGTACTCACCTCCTTGCGCAGTTCATCTACTATTAGTGTACTCCTTTTTTTCAAAAAAGGGCAATAATAGGATATTAAAAAACAAAAATAGCGGTTAGGACCGCTATTTTTGTTTACTCATGGCGTTGTTGTGCTAAAATCGCTTCGATTCGTTCTCTTTGATCTGCCAAAAAGTGAGGCAAATAAAGGGGGATTTCATCAAAGTTTGGACTTTGATTTTCGTAGGCTTCGGCATCTAGCAGGCCTTTTTGTGTGGCTACTTCAAATAACAAGTGGTTCGGTTCTCTAAAATACAATGATTTGAAAAATTCACGGTCTTTAATCCCTGAGTTTGTAAAATTCTTTTCATCCAACAGGCTGTCAACTTGCGTTAATTCTTGCGTATCTTCCACCCCAAAGGCGACGTGATGAACGCCACCAATTCCTTCAATGGCAAGCGGATTGGTACGGTCATCAATGATGTGTACCTCTTGATAAAACTGTGGATGATGATTTTCCAGAACGGTTACTTCATGCGCAGTTTCAAAAAAAGGTACTGTTTCTTTTTCATGCCAATGTAAATAATCCACTAAAGGTTGTTTGGTAGCTGCGGCATATTGGACGCGTAATTGAATTGCATCAATGCCTAAAATTGCATGTTCTACTGGAATTTCAGAATGCTCAGCTGGAAAATAATCTTCCGCATTTTCAAATTCACGTAACGGAACAAGCGCCATTTGCGTATTATCGGGCGCTTCAAAACGCAAAATTGGGTGTTGGTTAAATGTTTCCACACCATAGTGGCAGATACCCGCTTGCTCAAGACGTTCTGCCCAAAAATCCAAAGAGGCGCGCGTTGGTACTTTTAAAATAGTTCGTTCAATTGTATTTGTACCAAAGGATTGATCTTGGCCATCATTCAATTCAAAAAAAGTTAATTCGGTACCTGTTCGT
Organism: Enterococcus sp. AN402; assembly: GCF_040719405.1. Taxonomy (NCBI): domain Bacteria; kingdom Bacillati; phylum Bacillota; class Bacilli; order Lactobacillales; family Enterococcaceae; genus Enterococcus; species Enterococcus sp. AN402. The sequence continues at coordinate 290,924 of NZ_JBFDTM010000004.1, forward strand.
TGCTCATTATCTGAGAAAAACAAGTGATACATGGTGTGGTCATCTTGGTTGATCGTTTTCATTAGTAATTTTAATCCCAGTGTATTATGATAGAAGTCAAATGTAGGCTTTATCAATCGATTTAAAATAGAGATGTGATGAATTTGTGCATACATAGTAAAATTCCTTTCTTGGAGGTTTATTAAATGAAACAATTTTTTCAAAAAGGGTCGAAACCTAATCAATTAGTTGTTGCTTTCCATGGTACTGGTGGCAATGAATATCAATTATTAACCACCATCGCAACCCTTTATCCAGAAGCGAGTGTTCTAAGTTACTTAGGGACAGAAGGTGTAGGCGAACAGCGACGCTTTTTTGCGCCATTAGTCAATGGAGCATTACCTCGTGCTAACTTTGATGAGCGAGTGACGGCGTTTCTAGAAGAAGTTTGGCAACCGCAAAAGTTATACGATGAAGTTATTTTTATAGGGTACTCTAACGGTGCCAATTTTATTTTAGGCCTGTTAGAAAAGAACCCGACTATTGCTAACACTGTTATTTTACTGCATCCAAGCAATTTAGGCTATCAATATGTATCTGGTGAGTTTGCGACAAAAGTGATTGTCACAACAGGGGCTCAGGATGAGTTGAGTATTCCGGGACAAGTTCTTTCTTTAGCTAACCAATTAAAGAAACATTTTCCAGTCGACTTTTTACTAGTGGATGGCGGTCATGGCTTATCAGAAGAAGAAGTAACGAAAATAAAAGAAGTTCTTTAAAAAACAAGCTGCAACCTTTGCTGATAAGTGGTTGCAGCTTGTTTTTTTATGTGTGTTTAAATAATTTAGTTCTTTTTATTAATGAAAGCTTCCGCAAGGGCAAAGTCTCCTGCGTAAGGTTCATCTACGCCGTTTACTTTTTGATAAAGGTCGGCGCCTTTACCAGCTAAGACAATCGCATCATCAGCCGTTGTGCTTAAAGATAATGCGTGAGCAATTGCTTCGCCACGATCTAAAACGGTGTAAACAGGCATTTCTTTGGTAATATGGGCTTGGATTTCTTGGCAAATTTTTGCTGGATTTTCACTGGCTGGGTCATCGGTTGTTAGGACTGCAACATCAGCCAATTCAGAAAGAACCGTACCAAAGTCTTTGCGGCGAGAAATCGCTTTGTCTCCCGTGCTACCGACAAGAACGATTAAGCGGCCGTCAGGATGTTCTTCACGGACAAAGGTTAAAAGATTCTTCAAACTGTCATAATTATGAGCGTAATCAACATAGACGGTTGCACCGTTGGTATTCGTTAAAGATTCCATCCGGCCAGGGACGGTGGTTGCTGCGATTCCTTGTTGACACTCTTCTTTTGAAGCTCCCACAAGGACACTAGCAATCGCCGCACTTAACGCATTACCTTTGTTAAAATCACCACCTAAACGAAGGTGATAAGAGCCGGCCAATCCTAACGCATCTGCAGGACTTTCAACGATAAAACGTAAGGAATCCTCTGAAGAAACAGCGAATGAATAGTCTACTTCTGGAGCCGGCTGACTGCCATAGACAATGGCTGGGACTTTTTGCTGTTGTGCAGTTTCTTTAAGTAATGGAAAATAATCAGCTTCGTGATTCAACACAATGACTTTAGAATGTGTAATCAATTGACGTTTGCAATAAAAGTAATCGTCAAAGGTTGGATGTTCAATTGGACTGATATGGTCGGGGGTAATGTTTAAAAAAATGCCGACATCAAAAAATAACTTGTAGACACGATTAGTTTTGTAGGCTTGGGAAGAAACTTCCATAATAAAATGAGTCATCCCGTTAGCAACAGCGGTTGCCATCATTCGATACAAGTCCAAAGATTCGGGTGTAGTCAATGCAGATTTAAAGAATGTTTTGCCATCTAATGTCGAATTCATGGTAGAAAGCAAGGCTGTTTTTTGTTGTGTAGCAACATCTAAGATATATTTGGTGAAATAAGCCGCTGTTGTTTTACCTTTGGTTCCAGTAAAACCAATCAGTTTTAATTTATTTTGTGGATAATCATAAAAAGCCATGCTTAACACAGCCATTGCTTTTTTTATGTCAGTCACGATAATTCCTAGTTGTGCCGGAACCTCATAAGGCACCTCAGAAACATAGATTTCTAGGCCGTCTTTTACAGCATTTTCTAAATAGATTTCTTTAAAGTTTAATCCTTTACAAAAAAAGAGTGTTTCTGCTGTTACGTCTCTCGAATCGTAAGAAAGAGCCGTTACTTCTCGTTGACCTAACGTGTCGGAAAGAGTCAAGTGCCAGCCTTCTGGTGAAATAAATTCTTTTAATAAATCTTCTTTTTCTAAGCAATCGCGAATTGCGAATAATGAAATCGTCACTTTTTTTGCCTCCAAACGTTTCAACGAAATTTCAAAACTGATGTCATTATAGCATTATTTTTCTTTTAAAAAAACCATCTCGTTAGCGTGAGAAAATCCATGAGAAATGTTAAAATAGGATAATTCTTCGAGAAAGTCGTTGCATATCCCAAGATGAACAATTAAAATAAAGAAAGCATACTCAAAGAATATTGGAGGACAAAATGATCAATCAACCAAATTCAGTTGATCAACCAATCCTGACGAACCAAGAAAAAATGGTCAAAGGCTCAGCTTGGATGACAGCTAGTAATATTATCTCCCGCATGTTAGGGGCGATTTACATCATCCCCTGGTACGCTTGGATGGGCGAGCACGGAAACGAAGCGAACAGTTTGTTTTCAATGGGGTATACGATTTATGCCTTATTCCTAATGATCTCTACCGCCGGAATTCCAGGTGCGATTGCCAAGCAGACCTCGCATTATAATTCATTGAACGAATATAAAATTAGTCGACAGCTTTTTTATCGTGCCTTACAACTAATGGGTGGCTTAGGTGTGGTTTTTGCTATTGTGATGTATTTGGCATCTCCGGCATTAGCAGCTTTGTCTGGCGGAGGTCCTGAATTAGTTCCAACAATGCGTTCATTAAGTTTAGCCGTTTTAGTTTTCCCAAGCATGAGTGTCATTCGCGGTTATTTCCAAGGAAATCAAGAAATGATGCCCTTTGCTTTATCACAAATTGTTGAACAAGTAGCACGAGTTTTTTACATGTTATTAACTGCTTTTATTATCATGAAAGTCTTTGAAGGTAATTACGTTACAGCGGTGACCCAAGCCACTTTTGCGGCATTTATTGGGATGCTCGCAAGTTTTGCGGTTTTAGGTTATTACATGTACAAACAAAAACCATTATTTGATTATTTAGAAGAACACAGCGCCAATGAACATGAAATTGCTCCAAAAGAGTTATTGATTGAAACTTTTAAAGAGGCGATTCCTTTTATTGTAGTCGGCTCAGGGGTGACTGTCTTTAAACTTGTCGATCAGTTTACTTTCTCAAACTTTATGCGTTTGTTTACGGATTATTCAGATACCCAATTACGAGAGCTTTTCGGTATTTTTAATGCCAATCCGGACAAATTAACCATGATTGTCGTGGCTTTAGCGACTTCGATTTCGGCTACTGGATTACCGTTGATTACAGAAGCGGTCACCTTAAAAAATCACCGTGAGTTAGCGCGTTTGATTAGTAATAATTTACAACTTTTTGTGTTTGTAATGTTGCCAGCAACGTTCGGTATGATTGTTTTAGCGCAACCACTATACACTGTTTTTTACATGCCAGATGCTTTAGGTACTTCTTTATTAGTGCAAGCTTGTTACGCTAGTTTATTCTTGGGCTTGTATATGTTAGTGTCAAATATGTTGATGGGGATGTATGAAAATCGTGACGCAATGCGTTATTTAGGAATTGGTTTAGCAGTGAAATTAATCGTGCAATTCCCCGCAATCCGTTTATTTGAAGTTTACGGTCCGTTATTAGCAACGATGATTGGCTTTACGGTTTCTTGCGTATTGATTCTAAGAAGAATTCGTCAAGTGACACGTTTTAATTACAAATTAACCTTACGGCGAACATTGTTAATGTTCTGTATTACAGTCATCATGATGATTATCGCTTTGATTTTCCGTCAGTTCTTGTATCTATTTTTAGATCCAACTAGACGTTTCCAAGCCTTCATTATCGTTGTAATTGTGGCTGCTGCAGGAGGCGCTTTTTATGGCTATTCGGTCTTGAAGATTCGCTTAGCTGATCGTTTATTAGGGAAAAATGCCGCAAAATTACGTGCAAAATTCAATATTAAATAATAGCTGATTGAACTCCTTTCAGCAGATTCTCTTAAGAGACAAGGCTTGAGACATCGATCGATTCGATTTATGTCCCAAGCTATTTTTTTAAAGGAAAGAGGAATGACGATGCGTTTAGATAAATTTTTAGCCGATGTTGGTATCGGTAGTCGTAAAGAAATCAAACAATTGTTAAAGAAAAAAGTCGTTACGGTGAATGGTGACGTCGTAAAAGAAGCCAAAACACAAGTAAATGAAGAAACAGATCAAATTGCCTTGATGGGAGAAATTCTTACGTATCAAAAATTCTTTTATTACATGTTGCATAAACCACAAGGTGTCATTTCTGCGACGGAAGATCAGCGAGATGAAACGGTAATTGACTTGTTAACTGATCAGGATTACCGTGCCGACTTGTTCCCAGTTGGTCGCTTGGATAAAGATACTGAAGGCTTGCTTCTATTAACAAATGATGGCCAGTTAGCGCATCAATTATTATCACCCAAAAAGCATGTGGATAAAGAATATTTAGCTGAAGTTGAGGGACTTGTGACAGCGGAAGATTGTCAACTGTTTGCGCAAGGATTTGCCTTGAAAGATGAAGAAATGGTTAAACCAAGTCGTTTAGTCATTGAGACGATCAATGAGGAAGAAGGGACTTCCGTAGTCCGTTTAGTGATTCAAGAGGGAAAATTCCATCAAGTCAAACGGATGTTAGCCACTGTAGGCAAACCTGTGACGTATTTAAAACGATTACGAATGGGCGAACTATGGTTGGATGAAACGTTAGAACTAGGGGAATATCGGCCCTTAACAGAAACCGAATTGCAACAACTACAACCTAAACAATCATACCTCAATTAAAATAAACAAAAACCCAGCCCTTTCTGCGGAAAAGATAAAAAATTTCTCGAAAAATAGTGTCGGGTTTCTTTCTTTTTCTGCATAAAATGGTATGATTGACTATGTAGAACTTTATGAATAGGAGTGACAACAAATGACAATTGATTGGACAAAAGAAGTCGAAGCACGTAAAGACGACTTATTAGAAGATTTACAAAACTTATTACGGATCAACAGTGAACGTGATGATGCACAAGCAACACCTGAAGCGCCCTTTGGACCTGGACCAGTTGCTGGCTTAAAACACATGTTAGCTTATGGTGAACGTGATGGCTTTACGGTGAAAAATGTCGACAATTACGCTGGACATATTGAATATGGCGAAGGCGACGAAACATTAGGAATTTTTGGTCATATGGACGTTGTTCCTGCTGGTGATGGTTGGGAAACAGATCCTTATGAACCAGTCATTAAAGATGGCAAAATTTATGCACGTGGCGCGAGCGATGATAAAGGCCCAAGTATGGCTGCTTATTACGCAATGAAAATTATCAAAGAATTAGGCTTACCCGTGTCTAAAAAAATCCGTTTCGTAGTAGGAAGTGACGAAGAAAGCGGCTGGGGCGATATGGATTACTATTTCCAACATGAAGAAGCGCCAGACTTTGGTTTCTCACCAGATGCTGAGTTCCCAATTATCAATGGGGAAAAAGGAAATGTGACTATTCGTTTAACTTTCCGAGGCGGTAACGGCGCTGATTATAAATTAGAAAGCTTCAAATCTGGTTTACGTGAAAACATGGTTCCGGGAACAGCAGATGCTGTTGTAACGGCTGCTTCAGCAGACGAAGCGGCTTCACTAGCTGCTAGCTTTGAAACATTCATCAAACAAGAAGCAAAAATTTCAGGTAACGCAGAACTTTCAGATAAAACAGTGACTTTCCATGTAGTTGGTAAAGGTGCTCACGGTGCTAGCCCACAATCTGGAATTAACGCAGCGACTTTCTTGGCAACTTTCTTAAATGATTACAGCTTTGCAGAAGGCGCATACAGCTTTATTAATACCATTGCTGAATTTATCCATGAAGATTTTTATGGCGAAAAATTAGGTGTGGCTTTTGAAGACGAAAAAATGGGTAAATTGACAATGAACGCTGGGATTGTTAACTTTGATCCAGAAAATCCTGAAAATAGCTTAGTAACATTAAACTTCCGCTATCCAAAAGGAACTTCAGCAGAAGAATTACAAGCAAAAGTTCAAGCAACAGTCGGTGAAACGGTCACTGCAACACAAGGAGATCGCAACCAAGAACCGCATTATGTACCAGTTGATGATCCATTGGTGGCAACGTTACTACAAGTTTATGAAGACCATACAGGCGAAAAAGGCCAAGAACAAATCATTGGTGGCGGTACTTATGGCCGCTTATTAAAACGTGGTGTTGCCTATGGCGCAATGTTCCCTGGCTACACAGACACAATGCACCAAGCCAACGAATTTATGGAATTAGATGACTTATTCCGAGCAGCTGCTATTTATGCAGATGCGATTTATCGTTTAGCGAAGTAAAGTAAAAAAGCTGTTTTCGATTTTCGAAAACAGCTTTTTTTGCAATTTTTGCCTTTTAAAAACCCAAAATCAGAACCGTCAATTTACTGAAAATTTCTTGCAAGTCAACGGATCCCACGATACGATAAATAGGAGAAAACGCAATGAGTGAAACACTTATTGTTAACTATTTAATCAAAGGACGTGTGAAAATGAACGTAGAAGAATTAGTTCAAAAAGCAAAAGATTTAATTGGAGAAGGTAACGTGGAACATGCGCAACAATTCATTGAAGAACATAAAGATGAATTAGGCGAACACTATCATAAAATTACAGCGATGTTAGCTGATACAACGACCGATGGTTTGTTTGATAAAATTAAAGGATTGTTTCAATAGTCGTAATTAAAAAGGCAAAACACAGTTAACCACGCACTGTGTTTTGCCTTTTTTGCCATGTAAAGTTTGACAACATCAACAAATAGTAAAAGATATTACCATACAATAAATATAGATTCGTTATTTTAAGGAAAGTAAAGAAATTAAGGTAAGAGATTCTTAAATAGATAATGTTATTTTTGTTATGTATATAATTCTATTAGTTTGCAAAAACTATAAATACCCCTTTTTTTAAGAAAATAAGAATGGTAAACTTTAAGTAGCGGTATTCAGTTTGATTAATTTGAAAGCGATTACTTTCTGGTTGTAAAAAAAAAAAGCGCCGAAACAGCGCCACTTTACAGTTGATTACGGTTAAAACCTTATTTTAACTTGCTATGTTGTTTAGAATAGTCCCAAAAGAACTTAACTAAATTATAGCATAGAATAAAAATCATTCAAGTAGTAATTTAAAAAAAGGAGTGGAAATAAAATGAAGAAAGACTACGTTATTGGTCTGGATATAGGGACTAATTCTGTCGGCTGGGCAGTTATGACAGAAGACTATCAGTTGGTGAAGAAAAAAATGCCTATTTATGGAAACACTGAAAAAAAGAAAATCAAGAAAAATTTTTGGGGTGTGCGTTTATTTGAAGAAGGGCATACAGCCGAAGATCGCCGATTAAAAAGAACGGCACGACGAAGAATTAGTCGTCGACGGAATCGTTTACGCTACTTACAAGCTTTTTTTGAAGAAGCGATGACAGCTTTGGATGAAAACTTTTTTGCTCGTTTACAAGAGAGTTTTTTAGTGCCTGAAGATAAGAAGTGGCACAGACATCCGATTTTTGCTAAGTTGGAAGATGAAGTAGCTTACCATGAAACGTATCCGACAATCTACCATTTACGCAAAAAATTAGCAGATTCATCTGAGCAAGCAGATTTACGACTAATTTATTTGGCGTTGGCACATATTGTCAAATATCGTGGACATTTTTTAATTGAAGGGAAATTAAGTACAGAAAATATTTCTGTTAAAGAACAATTTCAACAATTTATGATCATTTATAACCAGACCTTTGTGAATGGAGAGGGTCGCTTAGTTAGTTCGCCTTTACCTGAATCTGTCTTGATTGAGGAAGAGTTGACTGAAAAAGCTTCTCGGACTAAAAAATCTGAAAAAGTCTTACAACAATTTCCTCAAGAAAAAGCTAATGGCTTATTTGGTCAGTTCTTAAAGCTAATGGTAGGGAATAAAGCTGACTTTAAAAAAGTTTTTGGTTTGGAAGAAGAAGCCAAAATAACCTACGCTAGTGAAAGCTATGAAGAAGATTTAGAAGGCATTTTAGCAAAGGTTGGGGATGAATATAGTGACGTGTTTTTAGCTGCTAAAAATGTGTACGATGCAGTTGAATTATCAACGATTTTAGCAGATTCGGATAAAAAAAGTCACGCGAAATTATCTTCTAGCATGATTGTCCGTTTTACAGAACATCAAGAAGATTTAAAAAATTTCAAACGATTTATTCGTGAAAATTGTCCAGACGAATATGATAATCTCTTTAAAAATGAACAGAAAGACGGCTATGCAGGCTACATTGCACACGCAGGTAAGGTTTCACAGCTTAAATTTTACCAGTATGTTAAGAAAATCATTCAAGATATTGCTGGAGCAGAATATTTTTTAGAAAAAATTGCTCAAGAAAACTTTTTAAGAAAGCAACGGACCTTTGATAATGGGGTGATTCCTCATCAAATTCATTTGGCTGAGTTACAAGCAATCATTCATCGTCAAGCGGCCTATTATCCATTTTTAAAAGAAAATCAAGAAAAAATTGAACAACTGGTTACATTTCGAATTCCTTATTATGTCGGACCATTATCAAAAGGAGATGAAAGTACCTTCGCTTGGTTAAAACGTCAAAGTGAGGAACCAATTCGTCCTTGGAACCTTCAAGAAACCGTTGATTTGGACCAATCAGCGACAGCCTTTATTGAACGAATGACCAATTTTGATACGTATTTACCTTCTGAAAAAGTTTTACCGAAACATAGTTTATTATATGAAAAGTTTATGGTATTTAATGAATTGACCAAGATTTCTTATACGGATGATCGAGGAATCAAAGCCAATTTTTCAGGTAAGGAAAAAGAAAAAATCTTTGATTATCTGTTTAAGACGCGTCGAAAAGTTAAGAAAAAGGATATCATTCAATTCTATCGAAACGAATATAATACGGAGATTGTCACGCTTAGTGGACTTGAAGAAGACCAATTTAATGCTAGTTTTAGCACGTATCAGGATTTACTGAAATGTGGTTTGACAAGAGCAGAATTAGACCACCCAGATAATGCCGAAAAATTGGAAGATATCATAAAAATTTTAACTATTTTTGAAGATCGGCAACGAATTCGGACGCAACTTTCCACATTCAAAGGGCAGTTCTCAGCAGAAGTACTAAAAAAATTAGAACGCAAGCACTACACTGGCTGGGGAAGATTGTCGAAGAAATTAATCAATGGTATCTACGATAAAGAATCGGGTAAAACAATTTTGGGCTATTTAATTAAAGATGACGGGGTCTCAAAACACTATAATCGCAATTTTATGCAACTGATTAATGATTCACAATTATCTTTTAAAAATGCTATTCAAAAAGCACAGTCCAGTGAACATGAAGAAACATTAAGTGAAACTGTCAATGAATTAGCTGGTAGTCCAGCAATAAAAAAAGGAATTTATCAAAGTTTAAAAATTGTCGATGAACTAGTCGCGATTATGGGTTATGCGCCTAAGCGGATTGTTGTCGAAATGGCACGTGAAAATCAAACGACTAGCACTGGCAAGAGAAGATCCATCCAACGCTTGAAAATAGTTGAAAAAGCAATGGCCGAAATCGGCAGCAATTTATTAAAAGAACAACCAACGACTAATGAAAAGTTACGAGATACCCGTCTTTTCCTTTACTATATGCAAAATGGTAAAGATATGTACACGGGAGATGAATTATCGCTTCATCGTTTATCTCACTATGATATTGATCATATTATCCCACAAAGCTTTATGAAAGACGATTCATTGGATAACCTAGTTTTAGTGGGCTCTACTGAAAATCGAGGGAAATCCGATGATGTACCTAGCAAGGAAGTTGTTAAGGATATGAAAGCTTATTGGGAGAAATTATATGCTGCTGGCTTAATTAGTCAACGGAAATTCCAACGTCTGACCAAGGGGGAGCAAGGTGGCTTGACTCTCGAAGACAAAGCGCATTTTATCCAACGGCAATTAGTAGAAACTCGTCAAATTACTAAAAATGTTGCGGGAATCCTAAATCAACGCTACAATGCTAATTCAAAAGAGAAAAAAGTTCAAATCATCACCTTGAAAGCTAGTTTAACGAGCCAAGTTCGTTCGATTTTTGGCTTGTATAAAGTCCGTGAAGTGAATGATTATCACCATGGACAAGATGCTTATTTAAACTGTGTGGTCGCAACCACGTTATTAAAAGTTTATCCTAATTTAGCACCAGAATTTGTTTACGGAGAATATCCTAAGTTCCAGACCTTTAAAGAAAATAAAGCCACGGCGAAGGCTATAATTTATACAAATTTGCTGCGCTTTTTCACGGAAGATGAACCACGGTTCATGAAGGATGGCGAAATTCTTTGGAGTAACAGTTATTTAAAAACTATCAAAAAAGAATTAAATTACCATCAAATGAATATTGTCAAAAAAGTAGAAGTGCAAAAAGGCGGTTTTTCAAAAGAGTCGATTAAACCCAAAGGACCATCGAATAAATTGATTCCTGTCAAAAATGGTTTGGATCCCCAAAAATATGGCGGTTTTGATAGTCCTGTAGTTGCTTATACAGTGTTATTCACGCATGAAAAAGGTAAAAAACCTCTTATTAAACAGGAGATACTGGGCATTACGATTATGGAAAAAACAAGGTTTGAACAAAATCCTATTCTTTTTTTAGAGGAGAAAGGCTTCTTGCGGCCTCGTGTATTAATGAAATTGCCTAAGTATACACTGTATGAATTTCCAGAGGGGCGCCGGCGCTTATTAGCCAGCGCTAAAGAAGCGCAAAAAGGGAACCAGATGGTTTTACCTGAACATTTACTTACATTACTGTACCATGCGAAACAATGTTTGTTACCAAATCAATCAGAAAGTTTGGCTTATGTAGAACAACATCAACCAGAATTTCAAGAGATTTTAGAGAGAGTGGTTGACTTTGCTGAAGTGCATACATTAGCCAAGTCAAAAGTCCAGCAAATTGTGAAACTTTTTGAAGCAAATCAAACAGCAGATGTGAAAGAGATTGCGGCATCCTTTATCCAACTTATGCAGTTTAATGCGATGGGCGCACCAAGTACATTTAAATTTTTCCAAAAAGACATTGAGCGAGCACGCTACACGTCAATCAAAGAAATTTTTGATGCCACTATCATTTACCAATCGCCTACGGGCCTGTATGAAACACGCAGAAAGGTTGTCGACTAGATGGGCTGGCGAACGGTAGTGGTTAACAAGCATTCAAAATTATCCTATAAAAACAATCATCTTGTTTTTAAAGCAATTGATCACCAAGAATTAATTCATTTGTCTGAGATTGATGTTTTGTTGTTGGAAACAACGGACATTTCGTTAACCACGATGCTATTAAAACGATTAATTGATGAAAAAATATTAGTGTTATTTTGCGATGATAAGCGTTTACCAATTGGTAAAATTTTGCCCTTTTATGGACGGCATGATAGTAGCTTGCAATTGACACGCCAGTTGGCTTGGACGGAAGAACGAAAAGGTCAAGTTTGGACAGCGATCATTGCACAAAAAATCACCAATCAGAGTTTACACTTAGCGCAACGAGACTATAGCCAAAAGGCTGCTGCTTTGTTAGCTATGCGCGCTGAATTACGTCTGTTTGATCCAGCCAATCGAGAAGGTCATGCAGCTCGAAGTTACTTTAATACTCTCTTCGGCAATGATTTTAAACGTGAACAAGAAAATGACATTAATGCTGGTTTAAATTATGGTTATACGTTGTTATTAAGTATTTTTGCTCGAGAGTTAGTCCAGACAGGTTGTTTTACACAACTAGGACTAAAACATGCCAACCAATTTAATGACTTTAACTTAGCAAGTGATCTTATGGAGCCTTTTCGTCCATTGGTAGATCAAATCATTTATGAGAATAGAAAAGAAGCATTTCCGATAATGAAACGTAAGTTATTTGCTTTGTTTATGAATACGTATATGTACAAGAAAAAACAAATGTTTTTAACCAATATTGCTACCGATTATACAAAACATGTAGTAAAAGTTCTGAATCAAGAGGAGGAAGGAGTTCCAGAGTTTGGGATATGAGTTATCGATATATGCGTCTATTATTAATGTTTGATATGCCAACGGACACAGCCAGTGACCGGAAAGCGTATCGGAAGTTCCGGAAATTTTTGATTAATGAAGGATTTATTATGCATCAATTTTCGGTTTACAGCAAAATTTTGTTGAATGATACTGCTAATAAAGCAATGTTGGCTCGCTTAAAGCAGAATAATCCGCAAAGAGGACTAATTACACTATTAAATGTAACAGAAAAACAATTTTCTCGAATGATTTATTTGCATGGAGAACAAGACAATCGAGTTGCTAATTCAGATGAACGGATTGTCTTTTTAGGAGAAGAATAGATGAGAGTTAATTTTTCTTTATTGGAAGAACCCATTGAAATTGAAAAAGCCACCTTTTTAACGATTAAAGACGTTCAAACCTTTGCCCATCTAGTGAAGTTAATTTATCAATATGATGGGGAAAATGAGTTAAAACTATTTGATGCGCAACAAAAAGGGCTGAAACCAACGGAATTATTTGTTGTTACGGATATTTTAGGCTATGACGTTAATTCGGCTGCCACGCTGAAATTAATCTATGGGGATTTAGAAGCACAATTAAATGATAAACCAGAAGTCAAATCAATGATTGAGAAGTTAACTGGAACAATTAGTCAATTAATTGGCTATGAATTGTTGGAACATGAAATGGATTTGGAAGAAGATGGCATCACTGTGCAGGAACTTTTCAAAGCTCTTGGAATCAAAATCGAAACAACGAGTGATACGATTTTTGAAAAAGTTATGGAAATTACACAATTACATCGTTATTTATCAAAGAAAAAATTATTGATTTTTATTAATGCGTGTACGTATTTGACAGAGGATGAAGTGCAACAAGTGGTAGAATATATCTCTTTAAATAATGTGGATGTCTTGTTTTTAGAACAAAGGGTGGTCCAGAACAGATTCCAATATATTTTGGACGAAAACTTTTATTTGAGTTATGAAAAAGCTTAAATTGTTATTGATTAGTGGTTCATTCTAAACTGAAATCTAGCTATGGATAAGTGATGCGAGTACGGAACTTTGGAGAAAAAATAATTCTCCGAGGTTTTAGAGTCATGTTGTTTAGAATGGTACCAAAACGGTGGTGGCACTGGTTTTACCGGATCTTCGGTTTTAGAGTCATGTTGTTTAGAATGGTACCAAAACCTTTTGACACGGAAGGGCTTCAAAAATTTTGTTTTAGAGTCATGTTGTTTAGAATGGTACCAAAACCAATCCTGTCACAATCGCCGTTGCAAAGGCGTTTTAGAGTCATGTTGTTTAGAATGGTACCAAAACAAAGAAACAAGACTTCACGCCAAACTCAGTGTTTTAGAGTCATGTTGTTTAGAATGGTACCAAAACGCTATGGTGCCAGACGAGGTGGCATTTAGTGTTTTAGAGTCATGTTGTTTAGTTTTCGCAGATACGATATGATTGATGTAAAAATATCGTTAATATGTATAAATATGGTTATTATATAAAAAATATAATTAATAAATTGAAGCTTTGCTAGAGCAAGTGATGCGATTACGAAATTATTTAATTTTAGAGTCACGTTATTTATTACTTTACGAATAGAGAATACGATTATCTATAAATCAAGAACTAATCCCCAATTTATTGAAAATGACACTCCCTGTTTTATTAATATTTCATGCTTTTGTTGTACTATTTGATGATACAAAAAAGTAAAACTGAGGACCCAATTAAAGTTAAGTTAACCACATTGAAAGATAGACCTTTCAATGTGGTTAAAGATGCTTAATGAGATTCATGAAACATAGAAAGCGGATTAATTTTCTATGCTCTTTATTTGTATATTTTCTTGGGAATCATTATTGATTGTGGATTAAAAAGATAATCCACTCCCCGTTTCACCACAGGCATATTCGTAATAGCTAAAATGAAGAGGGCTAAGAAGAAAAGTGCCAGGATTCGGAAAGTAAACCATTCTTTAAAGAGTGTGTCTAATTGTAAACCACTTTCCAACAGAATAATTAAGGGCATATGCAAGAGATAAGGGTAGAGGGTATCTTTTCCGAGGGCGCTTAAAGGTAACTTTCGTTTAGGCAATAATGCAAACCAAGAAAGAGACACCAATGCTGCAGCAACGTAAAAGAACAGCTGAATGAAACTACTGTATTCAAAGGCCGGACTAATTTCAGCGTAGGAAGCCCAACCAGTTAAGAAGCCCCAAAATTTCGTTGCCAATGACCATTGACTATTTACAAATAAAAAGGAGCTTAAAATTATGCCTATCGCTGCCCATTTGACTTTGCGATGATCTAAAAAGGTTTGTAGCTTTTGAATATCCATTAAGTAGCCACAATAAAAGAAAGGAAAGAAGCCCAGAGTCCGTCCTAAAGACAAGAAACCTTCCACAGGCAAATAGCCTGAGGCGCAGCCGATAACAATGATGATGGGCAACATGATTTTCGGCTGAACGCGCTGAAGAAAGATGGTAATTAAGTAGAAACTTGCTAAGGAAAGTAAGTACCAAGGAACGCCCGTTTCGTTCAGTAAATCAAAATTCATTTTATTTGCAAAGGCGAAATTAGCAAGTGTAATCAACAACTTCGCTAAGAGATAAAGCCAAACAAAGGAAAGTAAACGGAGATATTTTCGTTGTTTAATGGCATGTTTACTAAAGAGTCCAGAGACAAAAATAAAGGCTGACATATGGAATGAATAGATCCAAAAGTTGATCGTTTCCATGAGTCGTGAAGGAGCAGCTTCACGATCTAAAATATGCCCAAAAATCACTAAGAAAATTAAAAAAAGTTTCACGTTGTCCCATTTATAAATTCGCTTGTCGTTTTCCATAACGATCACTCCTTTTAGTAGAAAACAGTTCACTTTTGTTTAAGGCAGAAGAGGACAATTTTTCCATTCATTGAGTAGATAATTGTAGATACGAACCGGCAGCCGTTAAATGAGCCCCCACATACTTGCGCTTAAAACAAAAAATTAGGCAGGATGTTAGTCTTAAATTATACTGAAAGAGTGACGATCCTCCAAAGATTTTGTTTATTAAGAAGTGAAAGATGCGGTGAAAATAAATGATAAAATTTCAAAATGTTTCAAAAGTATATCAAGAAAATGCCGTTTTGTCCGATGTGAATTTAACAATCCAACAAGGCGAATTTTTTGTATTAGTAGGGCCGAGTGGTAGTGGAAAAACGACGACTTTGAAAATGATTAATCGGCTCATTGAGCCAACGACAGGTGAAGTGGCTCTCAATGAACAAGCGGTAACCAACTACCCTTTACGTGAATTACGACTAAAAATTGGCTATGTTCTTCAGCAAATTGCCTTATTTCCTAACTTAACCGTGGCGGAAAATATTGAGTTGATTCCTGAAATGAAAAAATGGCCCAAAGAGCAACGCAGAGAGCGAACCATTGAACTATTGAAAAAAGTTCAGCTGGATCCTGAGGAATATCTGCATCGTAAGCCAGCAGCGCTTTCAGGAGGCGAACAACAACGTATCGGGATTTTACGCGCCATTGCAGCCGAACCAGAAGTGATTTTAATGGATGAACCTTTTAGCGCGCTAGATCCGATTTCAAGACATCATCTTCAACGTTTGGTGAAAGAACTTCATCAGGAATTAGCGAGTACCATTGTTTTTGTGACCCATGATATGAATGAAGCTTTATTGTTAGGGGAGCGCATCTGTATTATGGACGCTGGCAAAATTATTCAAGTCGATACGCCAGAAGCCATTCAAAAACATCCGAAAAATAATTTTGTCGGTCAATTTTTCAAACAATCTTCGCCAGAACTAGCGAACTATTGTGGCGCTGACTTGAATGCATTTTTAGAAGCCGCAGATGAGACGATTGAGCCAGTGCCGACTGTTTTCATGGAAACCAATTTAAAAGAGATTGTCCAACTCATTAATGCACAAGAGAAAGCAAATTTAGTAGAAAAACAACAAGTTTTAGGGTGTATCACCTCAAAAACGATTACTCGTTTTATGGAACAGCTGTTGGAAAGCGAGGGACAGTAGATGCAAGCACTGATTGAAACTTTTTTCGCTCGAAAAGAAGAATATCTGCAAGCGTTAATCGAGCATATGCAATTGTCCTTTATTTCGTTATTATTCGCTGCGTTGATTGCAATTCCCCTAGCCATTTATTTAACGAGTCATCGTAAGTTAGCGGAAAGTCTGTTACAAGTGACTGGGATTTTCCAAACCATCCCTTCTTTAGCCTTGCTAGGCTTACTGATTCCGTTAATTGGTATTGGTCGACCACCGGCAATTGTTGCGCTAGTGATTTATGCCTTATTCCCAATTTTACAAAACACCTATACTGGTTTGACGGAAATTGATCCTTCGTTAGAAGAAGCCGCAGAAGCATTTGGGATGAGTAAAAAAGAAAAACTGTTTAAGTTTGAGTTGCAAATGGCGTTACCATTTATTATTTCTGGGATTCGAACGGCTACCGTTTTAATTATTGGTACGGCCACGTTGGCGGCGTTAATTGGAGCAGGTGGTTTAGGGACCTTCATTTTATTAGGAATTGATCGAAATAATTTATCGTTGATTTTTATTGGAGCCATTTCATCGGCTGCACTAGCAGTCTTATTTAATTATGGAATTCATTGGTTGGAAAAAGCGAATGGGCGGCGACTAATCATTGGCGGTACTATTTTAGGCCTTTTGTTAGGTGGTTCATTTTTCTGGAATCAACAAACTTCTTCAAAGGAAAAGCAGCTGACAATTGCTGGCAAATTAGGAGCGGAACCAGATATTATTATTAATATGTATAAAGCCTTAATTGAAGAAAATAGCGACATTCAGGTGACGTTAAAGCCAAACTTTGGCAAGACTACTTTTTTATATAATGCCTTGAAATCAGATGAAATCGATCTTTATCCGGAATTTACAGGAACAGTGATCGAAACCTTTTTAAAAAATCCTCCTCAGCTAGACAATCAACCTCAAGTAGTCTATGAAGCGGCACGCGCTGGCTTGAAAAAACAAGAAAACCTTACTTTGTTGAAACCGATGCGCTATGAAAATACGTATGCCGTCGCAGTTAAGCGCTCATTTGCAAAAGCGCATCAATTAAAAACGATTAGTGATTTACAGAAAATTAGCAATCAGTTGAAAGCAGGTTTTACGTTAGAATTTATTGATCGGCAAGATGGTTATAAGGGATTACAAGAAAAATATCATTTAAATCTGAATGTCCAATCGATGGAACCGGCGTTACGCTATCAAGCGATTAATAATGGTGAGGTAAATGTGATTGATGCCTATTCAACGGATAGTGAATTGAGACAATACGATTTAGTAACGTTAGAAGATGATCAAGCGCTATTTCCGCCTTATCAAGGAGCACCACTTATTAAAACAGCAACGTTGGAAAAATATCCAGAATTAGCAGAAATATTGAATAAATTGGCAGGAAAAATTAGCGAAGAAGAAATGAGTGAAATGAATTATCAAGTCAATGTGGAGGGGCAAGATCCTAGCATAGTGGCGAAAGACTATTTAAAAGAAAAGAATCTTCTTAAATAAGTATTTTTTACTGAAAAAGACTGGTATATAAACATTTATCCAGCCTTTTTCAGATAAATAAAGAGTTTAATGTGAAAAGTACCTGTATTTTTACTCATTTTTGGATATAATAAAAGAAATGAATGGAGAGGAGTGGTCTATATGAAAAAAGCAGAACGCCAACGTTTGATTAAACAATTAATTATGCAACAAGAAATTGAAACACAAGATGAATTAATCACTCGTTTGGAAGAACTTGGCGTCCGAGCCACTCAAGCGACTGTTTCAAGAGATATCCGTGAAATGAGTATTGTTAAAACACATGGTGCAGATGGTCGTGTCAAATATGCAATTTTTTCTCAAGCACAAGGCACAAGCAGTGAAGAGAAATTACGAGAATCAGTAAAAGATTCAGTTGTTCGAATGGAGCGAGTACAATTTATTGTCATCTTGCATACAGAGATGGGGAATGCCGATGTGGTGAGTAACTTTTTAGATGAAGTAGCTTATCCAGAAGTGGCTGGTACAGTGGCTGGTGCGGATACGATTATTGTGATTACACGTTCAGAAGAGGATGCGGAACACTTTATCGAACGCATCGAAAATATGATTTTTTAAAATTGAAAGCATCAATAGAAGGGAGTTTTTTTCTTGGTAGAATTGAAAGCGCTACAAAATGGTTCGGATATTCGGGGAATTGCTTTGGATACGGAAGAGCAAACTGCAACATTAACCGTAACAGCAGTAGCCAAGATTGCGGTGGGCGTGGTTCGTTGGTTACAGGACAAAAAACAGCTGCCACGAAAGGCACAACAGCACCTGACAATTGCAATCGGACATGATAGTCGTCTAACGGCGGAGCCGATTAAGCAAGCATTAGTAGATACGTTTCTTTCATTAGGTATTCAGGTGATTGACGTTGGTTTAGCTACGACGCCTGCTATGTTTATGGCTACTCAATTTCCAACGCTTCAATGTGATGCAGCGATTATGATTACAGCTAGCCATTTGCCTTATTACTTTAATGGTTTGAAGTTCTTCACAGCAGAAGGTGGAGCAGAGAAAGAAGATATTCGGTATATTTTATCTCATACTGATCCGCTGACGGCCAATGAAAATGGCACACTGATGAAGCAAGAGTTACTGCCAATTTATGCGGAGCATTTGGTGGCAAAAATTCGCCAAGGAATTCATTCGCCAGAAGAGAAACCTTTACAGGGCTTTCGAATTATCGTTGATGCGGGTAATGGGGCTGGGGGCTTCTTTGCAGAGCAGGTTCTTCAAGTTTTGGGCGCTGATACGACGGGATCACAGTTTTTAGAACCAGATGGGCATTTTCCTAATCATGTACCTAATCCAGATAATTCTGAAGCAATGAAAAGTATTCAAACAGCTGTTTTAGCTAATCAAGCAGATTTGGGCATTATTTTTGATACAGATGTAGATCGTTCGGCCGTGGTGGACCAATCAGGTGAGGTACTAAACCGAAATAATTTAATTGCTGTTTTAGCGGCAATCGTTTTAAAAGAAGCGCCTGGTAGTTATATTGTGACAAATTCGCCAACCTCAAGTCATTTAAAAACATTTATTGAAGAAAAAGGCGGCCAACAGATTCGTTATATTTCTGGTTACCGAAATGTCATTAATAAAATGATTGAATTGAATCATGGGGGCTTTCAGACACCGTTAGCCATTGAAACCAGTGGTCATGCAGCGTTTCAAGAAAACTACAATCTGGATGATGGTGCATATGTCGTGGCGAAAATTTTAATGTTGTTACCAGAATTGAAACAAAATAATCAAACGTTAGGAGATCTGATTGCTACATTGAAGCAACCGGCAGAAACCAACGAATTTCGCTTCAAAATTACTGCGGAGGATGTTACTTGTTATGGGCAACAAGTCTTGCGAGACTTTGAATTGTTTGTAGAAAATCAAGCAGACTTTGCTGTGGACCGTGAAAACCAAGAAGGTGTTCGGGGAAACGTGTCTGGTCAATATGGCAGTGGGTGGTTTTTGCTACGCTTAAGTCTGCATGAACCGTTGCTTGTTCTTCAGGTAGAGAATGACCAAAGCGATAAAAATGCATGTGTCATCGAAAAAATTGCCACTTTTTTACAAAAATACGAGGAAATAGATAGTCAGCAAATAGAAAAATAATCTAGGAAATTAAAGGTGTTCTTATGGAAAATGTCTTAAAAGGAAAACACATTGGCTTTTCTCATTTTAGAGAAGAATATATCGAACATATTGCAAAACAGCAATGGGATAATGAATTGCTTCGGCATTTGAGCTGGGATGCTTTACATCCGTGGGGGCTTGAAGAATGGAAAGATTTCACGATTAATAAAGGAGAAGATGATCGATTTCTATTTGCTATTTTAGAAAATACGACAGAGGAATTTATTGGTTGGGTTTCATTGTCTGATGTACAGTTGAAAAATAGAGGGGCCAATTTAGGGATTGCTATTTTACAAAAAGAGCAACGTGGTCAAGGATATGGCTTTGAGGCGGTGTCTTTAATTTGTAAATTTGCTTTTTATGAATTGGGCTTGCACAAAATCAGATTAGCTGTCAATAGTAACAATCAAAAAGCGATTCATGTTTATGAAAAAGTAGGCTTCAAAAAAGAAGGAATTGATAGAGAAGCGTTATTTCAAGATGGCCAATGGCTGGATATCTACAATTACGGAATTTTACAAAAAGAGTGGCTACAAATGATTAAGGCTGAGAGTTAGCTCAGGAACTGTTTAACACCAAGACACTGAGCAAACGCAGATATGCCGTTCTCAGCAGTGAATGTGCGGTAAAATAAAAAAGCAGAAGAAATCGGCGGTTACCGTCCGATTTCTTCTGTTTTTTTACCATAGGCCAGGCGCTGCAGTCACAACGATTTGTTTTTTTGTAAACGGATGGAGTAAATGAAGTTGTGAAGCATGGAGCATTAAACGAGCTGCCTGCGATTTTGGGTTGTATAACGGATCACCAATAATTGGATGCCCTTCGCTAGCTAAATGGACCCGAATTTGGTGCGTCCGACCTGTTTCTAAAACACAGGTAACTGCGGTTTGATTGTTAGAAAGAGTTTGGACCACTTGGACATGTGTAATCGCTGAATCCCCTTTTTGAGGATCAATCCGTCGTTTCCGGCGATCATGCCGATCACGACCGATCGGCTGATTGATTGTCTGCTCTTTTTGGTTAAAGTGACCAGCCACAATCGCTTGATATTGGCGGTAAATTTGTTTTGTTTCTAATAAACGCCCTAAAATAGGTAAGACAAAAGGATTTTTAGCAAAGACAATCGCACCACTGGTTTCTTTATCTAATCGATGAACGACATAAGGGACCTGATTTTTCTCGGCTAAATAGGCAGCAACATGATTTAACAAGGTGTCTGTTTCCTGTGGCTGATTTGGATGGGTTTTAATGCCATAAGGTTTATTTACAATCATTAAATGTTCGTCTTCATATAAAACCTTCACATGCGTTGCTTCCCCCAAATGAATAGTGGGACGCACATAATCGGTTTCTTCAAACGTTAAGGTGACACAATCGCCAGCTTGGACTGGAAAATGAAAAGCAGCTGTTTCTCCGTTGATTTTGACATTTTTTCGCGTGCGTAAAAAATGGCGCACTTTTCGAGGGACTAGCCACTCATTTTCTAATAGTTCTTTTACAGTCATTGTTGAAAAATTTTCAGGTAATCTCATTGAATATTCCACCAAATCCCACCTTTCACTGATTCGCTATTTAGTGTAACAAAGCTGCTCAAAAGGTCAAGTCAGAACGGAAAAAAAGCTGAAATTTGTTAGAAAGGCAGTTCCTTGAGAGATTCTTAAACAAATTTACATAAAAAACGAAGAAAAGCATGATAGAATAGAGGCTAAATAAAGACTCGTTTCTAAGCGTAAGCAATTATTTACCTCTAGTGAAGGCCATATTTCCTTTGCTACAGCGAAAAGACCATTGAAATTGTTTTTCAAGAATTTTTCATGCTTTAGACCTAGGTCGTACCCACAAGAATATGGTAGACTTAGCCAAGAAACGTAAACAGAGGGAGTACTATGGACAATCTTAAACAATTTTTTAGTAAAGTCGGTGTCGGATTACGTCATTTTTGGACGTGGATAAAGCCTTATTTAATACAATTCCATCAAGCCAGAAAGCGGATTTGGAAAAAGTATCAAATCAATAAAATTTTCTTGTTAATTGGTTTGGTAGTCGCTTTAGGTGCCAGTATTTATTTATTTTACTTAGCCAAGTCCGCAAACGTTGAGACCCTAAAATCGGGGCTAAGTGAATCAACACGCGTTTATGATGAGTCAGGAGAGGAAGTCGGAAAATTATTCGGGCAAAAAGGGACTTTTGTGGAACTGGATAATATTTCTCCTTATATTCAAGATGCGGTTATTTCAACTGAAGATCGCGGGTTTTACCAACATAAAGGGTATTCCATCAAAGGGATTGCCCGTGCGGTTGTTGGAAAATTGACCTTCGGGAAAATCGGTGGCGGTGGTGGCGGAAGTACAATTACGCAGCAATTAGCCAAAAATGCTTACTTAACGCAAGAGCAAACGTTAGATAGGAAAGCCAGAGAATTATTTTTAGCGATTGAAATCGAAAAGAAATATTCGAAAAAAGATATCTTAGCAATGTATTTAAATAATTCTTATTTTGGTAATGGTGTCTGGGGAGTGCAAGATGCAGCTCGTAAATATTTTGGCGTGGATGCGTCCCAAGTGACAGTGGGGGAAGCCGCAACGCTAGCGGGCATGTTAAAAGGGCCAGGAATCTATAACCCAATTGATTACATTGACAATGCCACAGCGCGACGGAATACCGTTTTACAACTAATGGTCGACAATAAAAAACTATCTCAAGAAGAAGCCAATCAAGAAGCGAGTGTTAACTTAGCGAGTCTATTAAATGACACCTATGTTGGCGACGAAAATAGTTACAAATATCCATATTATTTTGATGCGGTAATTGATGAAGCGGTCAATCGTTATAAATTTAAAGAAGAAGATATTTTAAATAAAGGCTACAAGATTTACACTTCTTTAAATCAGGGGTATCAAGATGCGATGGATGCAACTTATAAAAATGATGCACTATTTCCACCCAATGCAGAAGATGGTGCCATGGTTCAAAGTGGCTCTGTAGCCATTGATCCGAAAACCGGCGGCGTGCAAGCACTGGTGGGCGGTCGAGGAGAACACGTTTATCGAGGCTTTAACTTTGCAACGCAAACAAAACGTTCACCAGGCTCGTCCTTAAAACCAATTTCTGTCTATACACCAGCTTTAGAGGCTGGCTATAAACCAGACTCTGTTTTAGAAGATAAACCACAAGATTATTATCCAGCGCAAAACTATAGCCGAACGTACAGTGGAGAAGTTCCTATGTACCAAGCCTTAGGAGAAAGCTTAAATTTACCAGCGGTGTGGTTATTACATCAAATTGGTTTAGATAAAGGCTATGAAAAAACAGAGAAATTTGGCATTCCGTTATCAGAAAAAGATCGGTACTATGGTTTAGCCCTTGGAGGATTACAAACGGGTGTTTCGCCACTAACTATGGCGGGAGCTTATAGTGCCTTTGCCAATGAAGGCTATAAAACTGAAACGCATTTAATTACAAAAATCGTCGACTCAACTGGCGCAATTGTAGTTGATAATACTAAAGTCAAGAAAGAACAAGTCATTACCAAAGATGTTGCAGACGGGATTACAAGTATGTTACTAGGGGTCTTTAGTTCTGGGAGCGGGGTCAACGCACAACCAGCAGGCTACGTAATGGCTGGTAAAACAGGTACGACAGAAACCAACTTCGATAGTAGTAAAACGAACGATCAGTGGGTGATTGGTTATACACCAGAAGTTGTCATTGCTACTTGGTTAGGCTTCCAAGAAACCAGTAAAACCCATTATTTGGAAGGCAGTAGCGCTACGTATGCCTCACAGGTGTTCAACAGTCAAGCCAGTGGCATCTTGCCACAAGTCAAACAAGCACAATTTCCTGTCGCGGATGCTTATGCCACAGGTGGGAAAGTTGTTGATAGCAACGATAGTTTAACTGGTGGTGCCAATTCTAATTGGCGGGATAACTTGAAAGACTTTGGAAATTCTGTTCAAGACGGCGCTAGCAATTTCGGAGATACATTGAATGAAGTTGGGGGACAAATTAAAGACGGCGCGAAAAAAGTCAAAGACAAGATTGAAGGAATTTTCGGAGGCTTATTAGGAAATTAGTTGGGAAAACCTAAGAGAAATGGTACAATAAAGATGAAACTATTGAGAAAAGAGGGATTCCATTGAGTAACATTTATGATACAGCCAATCAGATTGAACGTGAACTACGTGAGTTAGACGAATTTAAAGCATTACAAGCAGCGTATGAAGAAGTAAAAGCAGACGAAGCAGCTTACACATTGTTTAAAGAATTCCAAGGATTCCAACAAGGACTACAAGAAAAACAAATGCGCGGCGAAGAATTCACGGATGAAGATGCTGAAAAAGCACAAAGCATTGCAACGAAAGTGCAAGAAACAGCAGTTATCAACGAATTAATGCAAAAAGAACAAGCGTTTAGCTTAGTTGTCAATGATTTAAACCGAATTATCATGACTCCTGTGCGTGATATGTATAACGATTAATTTACGTAATTGAACTCTGACAAGTTGTCTATAAGACAATTTGTCAGAGTTTTTCTTTTACTGAAAATAAAAAAACGAACAAATTTTCGTATGTTTTTACTGACCAAGCTGGCAGAAAATGATATGATAAAGGAAGGAGAAAAGGAGGGGAAACGATGAAACTATTGCATACAGCTGATTTACACATGGATCGGTCTTTTGAAGGGTTAACTGGGATCCCGACAGCCTTAGCGAAGCGCTTAAGAGAAGCTAATCAACAATTGTTAATGAATATCGTAACAGTTGCCATTCGAGAAGCGGTGGACTTGGTTATTTTTGCAGGAGATACGTTTCATCAAAGTCAGACCTCTATTTCAATGCAAGCCCAATTGATGGCCGCATTAGAACAGTTGAAACAAGCAGAAATTCCTGTGATTCTAACATTTGGGAATCATGATTACTATAAAAAAGACCGCTATTGGTTTTCTTTTCCAGACAATGTTTTTTTATTTGAAAAAGAAATGGTTGAGACACTGTATTTTGAAACGAGAGCGGGCGAACAAGTGGCTGTTTCGGGGTTTAGTTATGAGCATCCCTGGATTGATGAAAATAAAGCACTAGAATTTCCTATCAAACAAGCAGAATCTGACATTCATATTGGGATTTATCATGGAGACACCAGTCGGAAAGCGCAACAAAATTATGCTCCGTTTACATGGAAGGATTTAAAAGCCACTGGCTATAATTATTGGGCATTGGGCCACATTCATCAGCCGCAAATTGTTAGTGAACAACCGCTAATTGTTTATCCTGGAACACCTCAAGGACACACGAAAAAAGAACAGTCTTTACAAGGGGTTGCAGTGGTCACACTTTCCCAAAATCAAGCGACTGTTCAATTTGAAAAAGTCGCAGAAATAGATTGGACGAATGAAGAAGTATCTCTTGCGCAATGCCGTGACACCCAAAGCGTTTTGTCTTATCTTGAAACCAGTTTGCTGACGAAGTGGCATGCGCATCAGCAACAGCAATTGATGGCGTTGACACTGAAAGAAACGCAACATTTGGATGTGACCGTGGTGCAAGCCATTGTCAATGGTGAACTATTAAGCTACTTACAGCAGCAGCTTTTACAAAAAACGCAAGGTGATTTTTTTGTTTATCGCCTAATATTGCAAGCAGAGGAACCAACGAAAGAACCAATCTATTTAGCCGCTAGTCCCAACTTATTAACGGCATTAGAAAAAACATACTTAGATCCAGTTATTTTTGAAGATACCACCAAGGAATTGTTACGTTATCCAGAATTTGCTGGAATTTTTTCAATGGATGAGCAGTGGCGATTAGAGAGCTTGCGCCTAGCACATGAGCAAATTAATGAAGACTTTACTATTCAGGAGGACCCACTATGAAATTACTTGCAGTAGAGATTGTGGGCTTTGGAAAATGGCAACAACAGAAAATTACATTTGAATCTGGTAATCAATTGCTGTACGGCGCAAATGAAGTTGGCAAGTCCACATTGTATCAATTCATTCAAGCAATGCTGTTTGGTTTTCCCACAAAGGGCAAAAGAAAACGCGATTACGTACCTAAAAATGGTGGTTCGTATGGTGGTCGTTTGTGGTTGGCACATCCTGTGTTTGGGGAAGTTCAAGTCGAGCGTTTTAAAGAAAAAAATAAAGGGCAAGCAATCATTTATTATCAACAACAAATGGGGGATGAAAAAACCTTACAGCAAATGTTACATCCGCTAACGAAAAAGTTATTTCAAGAGATTTTTACTTTCCAACAAGAACAATTAATTACGAGTGACAAGTTGACAGAAGAGGAACTGCAAACATCCTTGTTAGCCATTGGTGTTTCTGGTAGTCAACAACTTTTGACTTACCGAAATGCGTACTTTAAAGAAGCACAAAAAATCTTTAAAGGCAAAGGGCAGCAGCCATTACTCAATCAGAAGTTGGCGGCTTATCAAGAACTAAAAGAGCAAATTCAAGAGAAAGAAGCGCAGCAACAAACTTTTCAACAATTAGAAGAAACGATTCGCGAAACAGAACAACAGCGAGTGACACTGCAACAGCAATTAAAAGAAACGCAACAGGACTTGTTACAGGTTGCGGAACAGCAACGTCACTTTCCCTTGTACGAAGAATGGCAGTCGCTACCTGAAGAAACAGAGAACGTTGTTTTAGTAAAAGAAGACCAAGTTCAATTAGAAGAAACCTTTCAAGAATATATGTACCTAGACAAAGAACGACAACGTTTGACCAAAGAGTTATCTCTTCAGTCAGAAGCGCTCGATGTTCCAGAAGGGTATGCTTTTTACCTAGAACAAGAAGCATTGATTCAACAATTGTTGAATCAACGCTATGATATGCAACAATTGATGACGGAATCGGAATGGATGACCCAAACCTTTGAGCAAAATCGTCAAGAAATGGTCCTTTTAGAGAACGAATGGTCATGGTCGCCTGAACGACCACCACAGCTTTTTTATGACAACGAAACCGTTCAAAAGTGGCGCCAACAACAAGTTGCGTATACGCAAGCTCTTCAAAAAGGACAAGAACAGAAAGCATTCTTGGCTTCTCAAATTGAAAATCTGGAAGACCAGTTAACGGATTTTGAAAAAGCGCATGCCGCATTTTTTGGTGAAGCGACGCGTGCCCAAAAAGCGCAGAAAACAAGTCAACCACTTTGGTTATTGCTAGGAAGTATCCTTGCATTACTCGGTTTCTTTTTGCCAAGCCCTTTAAAATGGGGCCTAGTTCTCGTGGGAGTTAGTTTTATCGCGAAAGAAGTGCTTAGCTACGCCACTAGAAAAGAAGCTTCCTCTGATGAAGTGAAAGAAGAATGGCAGACGAAACTTTCGCAACTAGATTATTTAAATGAACAGTTCCAACAAGCGCTGAATCAAGAACGTGAGGCACAACTGCAAGTGGAACAACTTGAACAAGCAGTAGCGGAGCAAGCCCAAGTCCATCAATTAGGAAAAATGCAACAAATTGATACTTTAATGAATCAGCGGGAATTGATTACGCGCTATTTATTGCTTGTTCAAACAAATGAAGAACTCATGAGTCAATTGAAGGAAAATCAACAAAAACGCCAAGTATTTGAAGAACAAATCTTCCCATTGATGACGCATTTACCCTTGCAAGGAAAGAGCCTTTCCGAAAAGTTACACTTTTTAGAAGGATTTGCTGAAGAAATGGAGAAGGTTCGCTTTGCTCAGGAGTATCAAGCAGATGGCTATCTCAAACAGCAGTTACGAGAGTTGAAAACTAAACAGCAAGAAGCATTAACACGAATTCAGCCTTTACTAATTCGTTATCGGATTCTATCAATCGCTGATGTTCCAAGTAGGATTCAACAGCTGACCACTCAGCAAGCTCAAGTTGGTCGTGGGCAAGAATTAGCGACACAATTAGGCAATCTGTTTCCAGAAGCGGTAACAGAAGCAGCGTTAAAAGACCGTTCTTTACAACTGGCGCAGCAACAAGCACTGGAAGAAAGCAAGTTAGATAAAATACAAGAACAGTATCAAGCGCTGATTTATGAAAAACAACAATTAATGACGGATGGTACCTTAGATGAGTTGTATCAACGCCAAGCAATTTTAAAAGCGGAAATCAAAGAACTAGCTCAACGTTGGTCTGGGTATCAACTAGCGGGACAACTGCTAATGGACCTATTAACAGAGCTTTCGGAACAACAATTGCCCAGCTTATTACAGTATGCATCAAGCTACTTTGCACTTTTAACAAATCAGCGTTATCAATCAATCCAAGTAGCCGAAGGTCAACTAGTTGCGGTGACGAAAGAACAAGAAATGTTTTATTTACATGAATTATCAACTGGCACTAAAGATCAATTGATGATGGCTGTTCGTTTTGCCTTTTTAGCAGTCCAAGGCGAGCAACTGATTTGTCCAATTATCATTGATGATGGCTGGTTACACTATGATCATCAAAGAAAAGCCCAATTAGCTGAATTATTTACTAAATTTGGTCAAAAACAGCAAGTCATTTGTTTTTCTTCTGACCAAGAAATGGTAAGCTATTATCAGGACTTACAACAAAGAGTAATTGCGTTAGAAGGAGGAAGCGTCAAGTGAAAAAATTACGTGAATTAACAGTAGAAGAACTTTTTGAATCATTTGTTCTAATTAAAAATGCCGATGTACGTGTAGCTAAAAATGGGAAAAAGTTTATTGCCTTTACCTTTCAAGACACATCTGGCACGATTGACGGAAAATATTGGGACGCCTCTGAGGATGAAATTACACGGTTTACTGCGGGAAACGTTGTTTTACTGAATGGGAAACGAGAAGTTTATCAAAATAAACCCCAAGTAAAAATTTTACACATGCGTTTAGCGACAGCAGAGGAACCAAGCCAGCCAAGTTTATATATGGAACGAGCGCCTTTGAAAAAAGAAGAGATGGTCGAGGAAATCAATCAAGTGATTTTTGAAATTACCAATGCTCATTGGAATCGTATTGTGCGCTATCTCATGACGAAATACCAACAAGAATTTTATGAATTTCCTGCAGCCAAACGGAACCATCATGCTTTTGCGAATGGCTTAGCTTACCACACTGTCTCAATGTTGCGCCTAGGCAAAGCAATTGCTAAGGAATATACTGAAATTAACACGTCACTATTATACGCGGGGATTATTTTACATGACTTAGGAAAAGTTTTAGAACTATCTGGTGCTATTACGACAGAATATACGGTGGCAGGGAACTTAATTGGTCATTTAGTTTTGGTGGATGAGGAAATTACCAAGGCGTGTTTGGCTTTGAAAATTGATGATCGAGAAGAAGACGTTGTCGTTCTTCGGCACATGGTCTTAGCCCACCATGGATTGTTGGAGTATGGCTCACCTGTGCGACCAAGAATTATGGAAGCGGAAATCTTACATCAAATTGATACCATGGATGCGTCCATTCAAATGATGATAGGGGCCATTCGTCAAACACAGCCTGGGGAGTATACGGAACGAATCTTTGGTTTAGATAACCGCAGTTTCTATGTTCCAAAAGATAAATAAAAAAAGGGAGTGGTCAATCGACCACTCTCTTTTTTATGCTTATTTAGAAGAAGATTCTGTTGTTTTGCTTGAAGAATCTGTTGCTTTTTCAGAGTCGCTTGTTTTGGTATCGCTTGTTTTAGAATCACTTGATTTTGATTCTTTTTTCTCTGAAGAAGCGCTTGAAGATTCAGTTTGCATGTAGCCTGCTAAAGCGTTCTTGAAGGCATCATCTTTAATTTTCACATTGGCCGCTTTTAATTCGTCACTAATGACTTTCGAAACAAATGTTTGATCGGCTAATTTTGTTTCTTCAGCAATTTTCTTGATCTCTTTTTCATAAGGTTTCATGTCATTGCCTTTTGCTTTGTTTTTCGTCATTTTCACTACATAGTAGGTTGTTTGGTAGGTTTGCATATTTGTTGCAGCAATTGGTTCTGACACTTCGCCATCTTTTAATTTGAAGGCAGCTTCTTTAACTTCGGCAGGAACAGTTGTTGCTTGTGAATCAAATTTAATTTTACCGCCATCTTTTTTCGTAGCAGCATCTGTTGATTTTTCTTTAGCAATTTTTGTGAAATCGCCGCCGTCAGTGATTTCTTTCTTGACAGCTTTGGCATCATCT
The DNA here is from genome assembly GCF_040719405.1 of Enterococcus sp. AN402. Taxonomy (NCBI): domain Bacteria; kingdom Bacillati; phylum Bacillota; class Bacilli; order Lactobacillales; family Enterococcaceae; genus Enterococcus; species Enterococcus sp. AN402. Next base: position 321,078 of record NZ_JBFDTM010000004.1, read on the forward strand.
TCTGAAGCAACTTGGATAATTTGTGCTTCTACTTCTGGATGGAAACTTGCCCAAGCTGTTTTTAAGTCTTCATCTGTAATTTTTAAGTGGGCTTTTAGACCTGCATCATAGGCTGCTCTTTGTTTTAATTGTTTCTTGAATGCTTTTTCAGTTAAACCAGCTTGTTTTAATGCATCAGAGAACTTTCCACCTTGTGCTTCTACTTGTTCTTTGGCTTCGTCAAAGCTTTTTTGAATATCTTTGTCAGTTACTTTGTCGCCATATTTTTCTTCAAAGACTTTAAAAATAACCATTTGGCTAAACGCTTGTTGGCTAGTGCTTTGTTCTTTAATTTGGTTATAAAAATCATCAACAGTAATTGTTGAACCTTTCATTGTTGCGATATCTTTTGAACCGCTTGAACACGCTGCTAAACTAAAAACGGCCATTGCGCCCGCTGCAGCTAAGATTAGTTTTTTCTTCATTCTCTTATGCACTCCTGTTTTTTTTAGTTTTATTTCTGTTATAACTATACCATACCTTATTTTGAAAAAGAAAGAGTCTCAGGCATAGTTTCAAACAAAATTCGTATTTACGTCACACTTTTTATTTTTTTAATAACAAAAGAAATAATTAACATAAAAGACTTTACTTTTGCTTGTTGGTTTGTGTGTCAGGTAATTCAGCCGTGATTTTGGCAATTTGTTCTTTAATTTGAGCAATCCGAGGTTCCGCTTGGAATTTGAAATCAGTGATTTCTTGTTGCAGGTCTTTTGAAAATTCAGTTGCCAGTGGAACGTTTTCTTCGACAACTGCCAAATTTCGTTGCACCTGATCCCAGTCATTCGTGACTTGATTTTTCAGTGAACGATAGTCCTCTAGCTCATTGATTAAATGTTGGCGTGTTTCTTTCCCGCTTCTTGGAGCAGCCAACAAGCCGCCAATGGTACCAGCAGCTGCACCAAAAATGAGACCTTTAATAAATTTTTTCATTTAGTTCACCTGCTTTGCAATGGTCTCAGCAATTTCTTGCATCGCTTCGGCGGAATAGTCCTCTTGATGGTTGCCAAAATGAATAGAGAAATCATCTTCTTTTGAATAACGGGGAATCAAATGAACGTGGGAATGGAAAACGGATTGATAAGCCACTTCCTTATTGTTATTTAAAATGTTTAATCCTTCCATTTCTGGAAAAGCTTTTTCTAATGCTCGTGCTACTTTAGGAATACGAGCAAAGACGTCGCTTGCTAAAAGGTCATTATATTCAAAAATATCAGCAACGTGTTGTTTTGGAATCATTAAGGTATGTCCTTTGGTCACTTGTGTGATGTCTAAAAACGCGTAGACTTTCTCGTCTTCATAGACTTTATAACTTGGGATTTCGCCGTTGATAATTTTACAAAAAATACAATCATTCATGAAAAATTCCTCTTTTCTCTAGGTTCTTTCCTTTACTTTACCACAAGTTGATTTCTCTGTGGATGAAAAAGTACGTGAGTTCGCTAAAAAGTTCGTTTCATTTCGTGTATAATAAGAGAAAGAAAAAAATCCATTTAATTAAGGGAGTAATTTTTGAATTCTTGGTTCGCTTAGGGTTTAATAATGGTAGAGAGAAAAGGTTGGAGGCAAAAGAAATGAGCTTAACAATTGAACATTTAACAGGAGGTTACGGCCATATTCCTGTCTTAAAAGATATTAATTTTGATGTCAAGTCTGGTGAAATGGTTGGTTTAATCGGCTTGAATGGTGCGGGGAAAAGTACCACCATCAAAAATATTATTGGGTTACTTACGCCGCAAAAAGGCAAAATTATGATTGACGGGGAAACATTGCAACAAGCCCCTGAAGAATATCGTAAAAAAATCGGGTATATTCCGGAAACACCTTCTTTATATGAAGAATTAACATTGAAAGAGCATATCGAAGTAACGGCCTTGGCTTATGATATTCCATTAGAAGAAGCGTTCAAACGAGCAGAACCATTACTAAAAACGTTCCGCTTAGACAATAAATTGGAATGGTTTCCTGCTAATTTTTCAAAAGGCATGAAACAAAAAGTCATGGTACTTTGTGCATTCTTAATTGAACCGAGTTTATATATTATTGATGAACCTTTTCTAGGCTTAGATCCTTTAGCAATTCATGCTTTATTAGAATTAATGGATACGATGCGTAAGCAAGGGGCAGCGATTTTAATGTCCACGCATATTTTAGCAACAGCTGAAAAATATTGTGATCGCTTTGTGGTGCTACACGAAGGGAAGTTACGGGCAAACGGTACAATGGCTGAATTACGTGCAGAATTTAATTTACCAGAGTCTTCTTTAGATGATATTTATCTTGCCTTGACGAAGGAAGAAAAGGTGGGGTAACATGGGCGAATTTTTTAGTCAACGTTTGTCACGGCATTTCAAAAAAATGTCCAAGTACTTGCGCTATATTTTAAATGATCATTTTGTTTTAGTCTGTATGTTTTTATTAGGCGGATTAGGTCTGTACTATTCCCAGTTGTTAAAAGAATTACCTCGTGATTTTGTTTGGGGCAGACCGTTAATTCTGTTGGGCTGGCTGCTACTCATTCAAGTTGGTAAGTTGGCTACTTTGACAGAAGAGCCAGACAAGGTTTTTTTATTACCAAAAGAAAAACAATTCGCTGCTTATCTGAAACGGGCGCTGCGCTACTCTTTACTTTTACCGATTGTGGTCAGCTTTCTAGGAAGTGGCCTATTGATGCCGTTGATTGTAGTTACAACGGGTTGGTCGTTTCAAACCTTCTTTTTATTTTTGGTCATGCTAGTTTGTATGATTTATACACATCTTAGTTTACAAAGCTATGGGCTCTATCATCTTTCGTCAACCACTTACCGTAGTTGGTGGTTCGTTTGGTTGATCAGTAGTCTCTTGATTATGACGGGAGCCATTTACTGGACGCCTTGGGTTGGTGTGATTGGTGGCATCATCCTGGCCGTTTGTTTATCGAGTATTTGGCAAAATAAGATGAAACAGAGTTTCTTGGATTGGGAAAAAATGATCCAAAAAGAACAAAACAGAATGCATAGAATTTATAAATTCATTCAGCTGTTTACAGATATTCCTGAAGTGAGTAGTACAGTGAAACGCCGTAAATACTTAGATCCTCTCCTCGGAGTAGTCAAAAAAACATCTGAGAACACGTATGCTTACTTATTCATTCGGAGCTTTTTACGAGGTAGCGAATATAGCGGCTTATTGTTTCGTTTGATTTTGGTTGGTGGCGTGCTACTCTTCTTTTTACAAGAATTCTGGATTGCGTTGGTAGTTGCTTTATTGTTTGTCTATTTAATCGGGTTCCAGTTGATTCCCATGTACACGCAATTTGATTATATGGTGATGACACAGCTATATCCAATTTCAATAGAAAAAAAACAAGCAGCGATTCGCCGGTTAATTGGTGGCGCATTATCTGTTGCGGCCATTATTTTTGGTGGGATTGTCTGCCTTCGTTTAGGCAGTTTGCAAAATAGCTTGCTCATTCTGGGTGCCTTAATTGTAGAAGTTGTGATTTTCACTAAAATGTATGTTCCAATGCGCTTGAATAAGTTATAAAGATGAGAAAACCCAGCAAAATTTACAAAAGAACCACATAGAAGCTTGACGAAGCAAGGTTTGGCGACTAAAATGGTAATTGCTGTAAAAATTGCAATAAAATTGTGTTGAGATAGGAGATAATTTCCATGGAATTTCAGTTGGATAAAGACTGGCGTCTGCAGCCGATAAAGGGCGCAACTGGTCAAACATACATGGGAATAAAAGAAACAGAGAAAGTGTTCATTAAACGAAACACTTCTCCACTTCTTGCAGCATTGTCTAAAGAAGGGTTAGCCCCGAAGATGATTTGGACAAAGCGGACAGCGAATGGCGACGTACTAACAGCCCAAGAATGGCTGGAAGGACGTTTATTACATGCGGACGAAATTGGCAAACGCAATGACGTGATTGACGTGTTATACCAATTGCATCATTCCAATTTGCTGAAAGACATGTTGAAAAAAATTGGTGGCGAAGTTTGTACCCCGCTAACAATGTTGAAAGAGTATAAGCGTCAACTACCTAAAGAATTAAAACGAAACAGTTATTTAAAAGAAGTAATCACTTATTTATATAATCATTTACCAGAATATCCAGAAACTAGTTATGTAGCTGTTCACGGCGATGTGAATCATCGGAATTGGTTAGTCTCGAATAATTATCTCTATTTAGTAGATTGGGATTCTGTGATGGTCGCGGACCCAGCGGTAGATTTAGGAATGATTTTGAGTCATTATGTCCCTCGTTCCGGCTGGAATCAATGGTTACTATCTTATGGTTTAATCCCGAATGAAAGTACGGTTCAACGAATTTATTGGTATGGTTTATTTAGCTTTTTACAAGAGATTGTTCGTCATCACCAAGAGGGCGAAAGAAGAGCAATGACTGCAGAAATTTTACAATTAAAACGAATGTTTAGTAGTTAAACTAATTCATTTAACATCCACACAGGCTGGCGAATTTCACCAGTCTGTTTTTAAAAGAAAGGAATTTTAAATATGCGTGTAAGAAATAGACCCGGAGCAGCAGAATATATGGCAAAATATCCACAATATGTGGTAGAAGGTCCTGAAAAATGGCAAGGGAAATGGCAAGAACGTTTTGGCAATAATCATCCCATCCACATTGAAATTGGTTCAGGTAAAGGTCGTTTTATTTATGAAATGGCTAAAGCACATCCTGAGATTAATTATATTGGTATCGATATGCAATTAAGTATTTTATCGATTGCATTAGATAAGCTAGTGGCCGAGCCGTTACCTAATCTACAGTTATTGCGAGTAGACGGCGAAGCATTAACAGAATATTTTGCTGAAAATGAAGTAGATTTAATCTATTTAAATTTTTCAGATCCTTGGCCAAAGAAAAAACATGAAAAACGTCGTTTAACGTATAAAAACTTTTTAGCGACAGATGAAATTATTTTAAAACCAAATGGAGAAATTCATTTTAAAACGGATAATCAAGGGCTCTTCGAATACTCATTAAGTAGCTTTTCTAAATATGGCATGATTATTGAACGTGTGTGGCTAGATTTGCATAATAGCGAGTTTGAAGGCAACATTATGACAGAATACGAAGAAAAATTTTCTAGTCGTGGTCAACGAATTTATCGAGTAGAAGCACGTTTTGTTGCAAAATAAAAACAAGCATTCCTTTATTTTAAGTGAAGGAATGCTTGTTTTTTATTATTTAAGAAAGCCTAAGTTGTCGTTCTTAAAGCATAGGCGTCCAATAAAATTCTTGCCAGAATGGATAGTGGTAACCGTGAACGCACTTCATAATCGGGGAAAAAGGAGCCTTCTGATTTGAAGCCTACGAACGGAATTTCAATATATTTCATTAAACTAGAGTGTTTGCTTGCAGTTAAAAGGATAGTCCCAATTTCTGAGTCGTAACAGTTTTTACCAGCGACAACTAATTCTTGGGTTTCTCCGTTTAAAGAAACAAAAAGAGCCACATCTTTTTTTGATAACTTTTTACTAATATTTTTAATAATTTCTGGGTCCGTATGCAGTTCACAGTATTTGCCAGCCAATTGAAACTTAACCATCATTTCCTGAGCAATTAATTCTGAAAAACCTCTAGCAAAGATAATAATCCGTCGAGAAGCTTTGATTTTTTGGATCGCATCTTCGATATTACCAATTTCAATCATGTTAATCGTGCGAGTTACTTCTTCTTCATTCTTTAAAATGGCCGTCCGAATTCCTCGGTCTACTTTTTCTAATGCTGAAAAATTTATATTTTGGTTTTCTTTATCTTTCAAATGATGCTTGAAGGATGTGAAACCTTCATAGCCTTTCTTTTTCATGGTTCTTACAATCGTCGCAGTTGATACGTTGGCTCGTTCGCTTAATTTTACAATGGAATAATCAGGGATTTCTAAAATATGTGTTTCGATAAAATGCCAGAGATATTGCTCTGACTCACTCAATTTTTGTTCCATAATGGCTAGCCCTTCTTTCTTTCACTAAAAAAACATTTATAAGCCTATTTTTAATGAAAAAAAATAAAAAAGCTAGAGAAATTATGAAATTGTAAATGTTTTCTATATTTTTGCGAAAGAATGAAAACCTTTACATGGTATTTTGAGACATAATAAAGAGGAGAAAGGAGGAACTACAGTGACTATTTATACATGTACATTAAATTTAGCCATTGATTTATTTATCGAAACAGAAGAGCTAGTTCCTTTTGTCGTGAATCGCACGAAGGAAGATGATATTCAAGCAAACGGGAAAGGAGTCAATGTTTCCCTAATTTTAAAGATGTTAGGGATTGATAATACCGCTTTGGGAGTCAAAGCTGGTTTCACTGGGAACTATGTCGAGGATTATTTAAAAGAAAAAGAGATAACCACTGATTTTATCGAAGTCGCTGGCACAACGAGAATCAATGTGTTTACAAAAGTTACCCAAGATCAAAAGGAATACAAATTAGTCAATAAAGGACCAAAATTATCTGAAGAACATGTACAACGTTTTTTGAAAAAAATTTCAGAGTTACGTAAAGGGGATTATTTGTGCGTATCAGGAAGTTTACCACAAGGGGTTTCGCCAAGTATTTTGATTGAAATTAGCCGAATTTGTTTTGAAAAGCAGGTGTTCTTAATTTTAGACAGTAGTTATGAAGAAATTTTAGATTGTTTGCCTTATCAACCATTTTTATTGAAACCAAATGAAGAAGAACTTCAAGAGTGGTTTCATACAGAAGTGCAGACTAAGGACGATTACATTTTTTACGGACAAGAATTACTGAAGCGGGGAGCCAAAAATATTTTACTTTCTTTAGGTAGTGAAGGGGCTTTATTTATGAATAATGAAAAGGTTCTTTCAGGTAATTCACCAACTGGAATGGTTGTGAATACAGCTTGTTCAGGGGATGCAATGTTAGGTACCTTTTTAGCTGGCTGGCATCAAGGACTTTCATTGGAAAAAAATTTAAAAAGAAGTATTGCAGCAGGTAGTTCAACAGCATTTCGCAAAGGATTGACAGATTTTTCAGATGTTCAGGAGTTAGAGCAACAAATAAAGATTCAAGAGGAGGAATAAACAGATGGCTACGTATCAATTAATAGCTGCTACAGGTTGTCCGACGGGAATAGCGCACACGTATATGGCACAGGAGGCATTGGAACAAGCTGCGAAACGTAAAGGTATTACGATTAAGGTTGAAACACATGGTCAGATTGGTATAGAAAACGAGTTAACACCTGCAGAAATCCAAGGAGCGGAGGCAGTCATTATTGCCGCCGACAAAGACGTTCAAGCAGAACGTTTTGCTGGGAAACGAATCATTGATGTCCCTGTCAGTGTGGGGATTAAAGAAGCAGATCGCTTAATTGAAGAAGCACTCGCAGGCAAAGGATCGATTGCGGCCGAAAACCAAGCAGTGGATGAACTTGAACAGGAAACACAGATTTCTTCAGGAAATGTTGGACATAGTATTTATAAAAACTTAATGAATGGCGTCTCTCACATGTTGCCGTTTGTAGTAGCAGGCGGCGTTTTAATTGCTCTTTCTTTTGCTATTTGGGGCATTTATTCATTTGATCCAGAAAGTAGTCAGTATAATGCTACCGCTGCTATGTTAAAAAGTATTGGTGATGCCTCAATGGGCATGATGGTGCCAATCTTATCTGCGTATATCGCAGAGGGGATTGCCAAACGACCTGGTTTGGTTGTGGGCTTTGTCGGTGGTTTGATTGCTAACACTGGTGGCACTGGCTTTTTAGGAGGGATATTATCTGGTTTTCTTGCTGGGTATTTCATTCTTTTATTACAAAGAGTATTTAAAGGTTTGCCTAAATCATTAGATGGTTTAAAAGCAATTTTCCTTTATCCAGTCATTGGCGTTGCAGTTATTGGTATCACTATGTCTTTACTAGCAGATCCGATGAAAGCTGTTAACGAAGGAATGATGAGCTTTTTAGCTAGTTTCCAAAACTCCAGTCCGTTGGTTTTAGGAATAATTGTGGGTTGTATGTGTGCCTTTGATATGGGAGGTCCAGTTAATAAAGCGGCCTATGTTACTGGGACGGCACTCTTAGCTCAAGGAAATACTTCTTTTATGGCAGGAGTTTCTGCTGCCTGCATAGCGCCACCTTTAATTACAGGCTTTGCTACATTATTCTTTGGAAAATACTTTGACACAAATGAACGCAATGCGGGGCTAGTGAACTTTATTTTAGGCTCCACACATATTACAGAAGGCGCTATTCCGTTTGCGGCAAAAGACCCCTTGAAGGTTTTACCAATTATGATGCTCGGATCTTCAATTGCGGCAGTCCTAACGTATATGTTTGGGGTACAAGTGCCAGCACCTCATGGAGGATTTCTTGTTTTACCAGTTGTTACTCACGCTGTTCAATGGGTTCTGGCAATTTTAGCTGGTTCATTGGTAGGCGGTTTATTGCTAGGTTTTGTACAAAAAAGTAGAATCGCCAAACAAGAGCAATCGTTATCAAAAAAATGAAATAACAGGAATTAGGAGTGGATGGAATGGCTTTTATTAAAGAAAATCATATTTTTTTAAATCAACAGTTACAAACGCAAGAGGATGTTTTTCACTTTTTAGCAAAAAAATCAACAGAATTGGAAGTTGCTCAGGACGCACAGGAAGTTTTCGATAAACTGAACGAGCGAGAACAAGAAGGAACAACGGGGATGATGAATGGATTTGCGATACCTCATGCAAAAGCAGCAACGATTCAACAAGCGGCCATTATCATCGTTACCTTGGACCAAGGTGTTGAGTGGCAGAGCCTTGACAACCAATTAACGGAGTTTGTGATTGCGCTGTTTATTCCAGATGCCGAAGCTGGCACGACACATTTGAAATTACTCTCTTCCGTTGCGCGCCTCCTATTAAGAGAAGAAGTTACTTCTGGACTGAAACAAGCAAGTTCGCCAGCTGAAATTGCTACGTTACTAAATAATCAATTAGGAGAGGGAACAGAATGAAAAAAATTAGTGAACAAAAACGTAAACATTTAGAAAATCTGGTAGATGATCAAGGGATTATTGGCGCACTAGCCATTGATCAACGTGGGGCCTTAAAACGCATGATGGGAAAATACAAAGAGGTGACTGCGCAAGAAATCAGTGACTTTAAAGTATTAGTATCTCGTTGCTTAACACCAGAGACTTCAGCAATTTTGTTGGATCCAGAATATGGCCTAGCTGCTGCTGAAAATCGAGCACAGACTTCAGGTTTGTTACTTGCGTATGAAAAAACGGGCTACGATGCTTCGACACCAGGACGGTTACCCGATAGTCTTGATGTTTGGTCGGTTAAGCGTTTAAAAGAAGCGGGCGCAGACGCGTGTAAATTTTTACTTTATTACGATGTTGACGAAAGTGAAGCAATCAATGAACGAAAGAAAGCTTATATAGAACGGATTGGTTCAGAGTGTTTAGCCGAAGAAATTCCATTCTTTTTAGAAATTGTCTCTTATGATGCAAACAATTCGGATAGTGCTTCAAAAGAATACGCTAAAGTAAAACCGCACAAAGTAATTGAAGCGATGAAAGAATTTTCAAAGGATCGCTATAATGTTGATGTTTTAAAAGTAGAAGTCCCTGTGAACATGAATTTTGTAGAAGGTTTTGGCACTGAAAGTCTTTATAGCCAAGATGAAGCGCAGGCCTTTTTCAACATGCAAAGTGAAGCAACACAACTTCCATTTATTTTCTTGAGTGCAGGGGTTAGTGCTACGATGTTTCAGGAAACATTGAAATTTGCAAAAAAAGCAGGTTCCTCGTTTAATGGAGTCTTATGTGGTCGCGCAACTTGGGCAGACGGCGTGCTTCCATTTGTTCAACAAGGTTCTGAAGCAGCCGTTGCGTGGCTTGAAACAACTGGTAAAACAAATGTTGAAGAATTGAATCAGGTTTTAAGAGAGAGCGCAGTATCAGTCTTTGAAAAAATACAGTAATTAAGCTGAAAATATATACTGAATTTAAACTATTTGGTCATCTGAATTAAATTTTTTCAGAAATCGTCTTCTTTAAGTGAACTCAATGTACGCAAACTCAAAAGATATGATATAATTATTTTGATATCGATGTATGAACACCCAAAAAGTAACAGTGCTTTACTTTATTTGGGGAAAGTTGGGGTATTATGGGAATTCCTAAAGAAGGCGAGTTTGTAACCATTCAGAGTTATAAACATGACGGACATTTACATCGAACGTGGCGTGATACGATGGTACTAAAAACGAGCGAGTATTCTTTAATTGGTGTGAACGATCACACGTTAGTAACGGAATCCGACGGACGTCGGTGGGTGACTCGTGAACCAGCCATTGTTTATTTTCACAAGAAATATTGGTTCAATATAATAGCAATGATTAGAGAAAAGGGGGTTTCGTATTACTGCAATCTGGCTTCGCCATATGTTTTAGATGACGAAGCGTTGAAGTATATTGATTATGATTTAGATATCAAGGTTTTTCCAGATGGTGAAAAACGTTTACTAGACGTTGATGAATATGAATTTCATAGCAAACTAATGGATTATCCAGAAGATATTGACTTCATTTTAAAAGAAAATGTCAAGACTTTAGTGGATTGGATTAATAACGAAAAAGGCCCCTTCTCGCCCGAGTATGTAGATATCTGGTATCAACGTTATCAACAGCTATCAAAAAAATAGCCGATGTAAACAGCCCACAAAAGGAGCTTGGAGCATTAGCCAAAATGGCTAATGCTCCAAGCTCTAAATTTTCCGATTTAATTGGTGTTATAGTTCTTTATTCATTTCGTAGTGTTCAATGCCAGCATCCATAAAAGGTGCTCCTGTTTTTTGATAACCTAAACGTTCATAGAAGCCTACAGCGGTGACTTGTGCTCCTAGAGTAATCTTGTGGTAGCCTTGTTCTTTGGCAAAATTTTCCGCCGCTTCCATAATCACTCGTCCATAGTCGGCGCCACGGTAAGCTTTTTCAACGGCCATTCGTTGTAATTTCATAACGCCATTTTCTAGTGGAAGCAAGCGACAAGTTGCGACAGCTACATGGTTCGTGTACAAAACAAAGTGAATACAATGTGCTTCATATTCATCGATTTCCATCTCTTCTGGTACCCCTTGTTCCGCTACGAATACGCGTTGACGAAGCCGGACAGCATCTAAATAAAGATCACTCATGGTATCTTTTGTTTGAGCTACATGCATAGAAAAACCCCCAAGTTCAGAATCTGTTTCTATTTTATTATACCACGAAAAAGTTCTAGCAATGAAGTATTCTCAATGACTGAGGGGGGAAGGTGTGATAAAATAAAACAGCAACAATTGAATAAAAATAAAGGAGGAGCCGCTGTGATTAATCGATTTAAAGAATCGAAATTATTTTTCTGGTCAGTTGAATTACTTGTCGTGGCCATGCTATTATTTATTGCTTCGAAAATTAATTTCTTATTTGCACCGATTGGGACATTCTTTTCAACGTTGTTTGCCCCAGTCTTAGTAGCAGGCTTTTTGTATTATTTACTAAATCCTGTGGTCAATCTACTAATGAAGACGAAAATGAAACGAATTTATGCCGTCTTACTGGTATTTTTATTACTAATCATCGCATTAGTTCTGATCTTATTAACAATTATCCCTAAGTTGGCAGATCAGCTAGCTAGTTTAGCATCAAGTATGCCTGATTTCTTTAAACAAGTGGAGACCTGGATTTATGAGATTGCGGAGTTACCTATTTTTAAACAAATTGATTTAACAAGCTATATTGAAAAAATGGATATTTCTTATGCAAATATTATCCAACAATTTTTAAGTAGTTTATCAAGTAGCTTAGGTTCAATCGTATCAACGGTGGCGTCAACCACCATTGTTTTGGTCACTGCGCCATTTATTTTATTTTATATGTTAAAAGATGGAGACAAGCTAGTACCAGCGATTCAACGTTTTTTACCTGAAAAAAGAAAAGATGATATTGTGGATCTTTTAGGACAATTGAACCAAACCTTATCCAGTTATATTAGTGGACAAGCGATTGAATGTTTATTTGTCGGTACATTTACGATTATTGGGTATTCATTGCTTGGCGTTCGTTATGCCTTTTTATTTGGTGTCATTGCCGGCTTTACGAATTTGATTCCCTATCTAGGCCCTTATCTAGGATTAGCGCCCGCTGTCTTAGTGACCATCTTTAATGAACCCGTCAAAGCAGCCTTATGTTGTTTAGTGGTGCTAGTGGTTCAACAATTGGACGGAAATATTATTTATCCAAACGTTATCGGAAAATCTCTAAAAATCCATCCGTTAACGATTATTTTAATTTTATTGGTGGCAGGAAATTTAGCAGGTTTGCTAGGTATTTTCCTTGGCGTTCCATTTTACGCAATCTGCCGGACCATTATCTACTATGTTATTGATATGGTCAAAGCGGGTCGTAGTGAAAAAGTTACCAATGCCGTTCTTTTAGGGAATGAAACAAATACGAAAGAAAATAACGGTTAATGATTGAATCCGCTAATCTTTCGTGCTATGATTTTATGGATTAGGATAGAAAATAACCTGTCATAATACTGATTGTGTCTGTTTCTAAGCCTAACCATAAAAAGAGGAAGAACGTTAAAAGAGTACGAAAGTACAGCCTCGGAATTATCAACAATTAAGGAGAGAGAGAACATTATGAATAATGCTGACCCTGAGAGTCAGTCGCTAATTGCGCAACTTCTATTATTAGTCGTGTTGACGTTTATCAATGCCTTTTTGGCAGCGGCGGAAATTGCAGTCGTATCTGTTAACAAGAATCGTGTGGAACAAAAAGCGGAAGACGGCGACGCAAAAGCTCAAAAATTGCTTAAGGTATTGCAAGACCCCAATAACTTTTTATCCACAATCCAAGTAGGGATTACTTTGGTTAATATCCTATCTGGTGCTTCATTAGCAGAGACTTTATCTAGTCGTTTGGCCCCTGTATTAGGTGGCGGCGCCGCAGCTAAGAGTCTTGCCAGTATCATTATCTTAGCGTTGTTAACGTACGTTTCTATTGTATTTGGTGAATTATATCCTAAACGAATTGCCATGAATAAATCAGAAGAAGTCGCTCAATTGACTTCTGGTGCAGTCCGCTTTTTAGGAGTTATCGCGCGTCCCTTCGTTTGGTTGCTATCGGCTTCGACCGATTTATTATCCAAAATCACACCAATGACTTTCGATGATGCCGATTCGAAGATGACACGAGATGAAATGCGCTACATGCTTGAAACAGAAGGTGTTTTGGAAAACGAAGAACTAGAAATGTTACAAGGTGTCTTTTCATTAGATACAAAAGTGGCACGAGAAGTAATGGTTCCTCGGACAGACGCATTCATGGTTGATATCCAAGATGATGTCCAAGAAAACATCAATTTAATTTTAGGAGAAAATTATTCTCGGATTCCTGTTTATAGTGAAGACAAAGATAAAATTGTTGGTATTTTACATACCAAAACGTTACTAAAAGCTGCACGTAATTTAGGCTTTGAAAACATTGAATTAGGCGCGATTATCCAAGAACCATTATTTGTCCCAGAAACCATTTTTATTGATGATTTACTTTATGAGTTAAAACGAACACAAAACCAAATGGCGATTTTACTAGATGAATATGGCGGTGTTGTCGGTTTAGCAACACTGGAAGATTTACTAGAAGAAATCGTTGGTGAAATTGACGATGAAACAGATGAAGTAGAAAATTTATATACACAAGTGGCTGACAATGAATATTTGGTTCAAGGACGCATGTTAATTGACGAATTTAATGAAGTATTTGAAACAGATTTACACATGAGCGATGTTGATACAATGGCAGGTTACTTAATTACAGCATTAGGAACCATTCCTGATGAAGGGGAAAAACCTTCTTTTGAAGTGGGCAATATTAAGTTAACTGCTGAAGAAATGGAAGGCACACGTTTGCTAGTCTTACGCGTTCATTTCTACGATGAAGAAACTGTCGATGAAGAACCAGAAGAAAATCGTCGTTTTTTCCGTAAAGAAATGGAAGATGACGAACCAAGACGTTAAAAATAACCTGTGACATCAGTCGTTTTGACTAATGTCGCAGGTTTTCCTTTTAAAAAACAGCCAACAGCAGCTCTTTATTCTCAAGGCTTGACATGATATACTAGCAAAGGTTAATCAAAAATTATGCTGAAGAAAATAAATAAATAAACATCACAAGTGATAAGGAGATTTTTATGACGATCAATCAAAAAGAAGCAGTCGATAGTCGCCGTACGTTTGCGATTATTTCCCATCCGGATGCTGGGAAAACAACGATTACTGAACAATTATTATTATTTGGGGGCGCCATCCGCCAAGCTGGAACAGTCAAAGGGAAAAAAACAGGGAACTTTGCCAAATCTGACTGGATGGAAATTGAAAAACAACGGGGAATTTCGGTAACGAGTTCTGTGATGCAATTTGACTATCAAGACAAACGGATTAATATCTTAGACACCCCAGGGCATGAGGATTTCTCAGAGGATACGTATCGGACCTTAATGGCCGTGGATAGTGCTGTGATGGTTATTGACAGTGCCAAAGGGATTGAAGCACAAACGAAAAAACTTTTCCAAGTTGTTAAAAAACGTGGTATTCCAATTTTTACTTTTATTAACAAATTGGACCGTGACGGACGGGAACCATTGGAACTTTTAGAAGAATTGGAAGAACTATTGGATATTGAATCTTATCCAATGAACTGGCCAATTGGTATGGGAAAAGGCCTAGAAGGTCTATACGATATTTATAATGAACGTGTGGAATTATATCGTCCAGAAAATAATGGCGGGGAGCGTTTTATTCCTTTAAAAGATGGCGATATCCCAAGCGATTTACCATTGCACAATAACAGCGTTTATCAACAAGTGTTGGAAGATGTTGAGTTGTTGGTAGAAGCAGGCGATGAATTTAGCGAGGAAAAAATCGCTCGTGGTGATCAAACGCCAGTCTTCTTCGGTTCTGCTTTGACAAACTTTGGGGTTCAAACATTTTTAGAAACCTTCTTACAATTTGCGCCTGCGCCACATGCGCATAAAACAGAAGAGGGTGGCGAAGTAAGTCCTTACGAAAAAGAATTTTCAGGCTTTGTCTTTAAAATTCAAGCGAATATGAACCCAGCCCATCGTGATCGAATTGCCTTTGTTCGAATTTGTTCAGGTGTTTTTGAAAGAGGCATGGACGTGACTTTAGGTAGAACAGGCAAAAAAGTCAAATTAAGTAACGTGACACAATTTATGGCGGATGCCCGCGAAAACGTCACAGAAGCTGTTGCAGGCGATATTATCGGTGTGTATGACACAGGAAATTACCAAATTGGCGATACTTTGTATGAAGGGAAAATGAATGTTCAATATGAAGAGTTGCCGTCATTTACCCCTGAATTATTCATGAAAGTGACTGCCAAAAACGTGATGAAACAAAAATCTTTCCATAAAGGAATTTACCAACTGGTTCAAGAAGGAGCCATTCAATTATACAAAACATATTTAACAGAAGAATATATCATTGGCGCAGTAGGTCAATTGCAGTTTGAAGTTTTCCAATACCGAATGTCTAATGAATACAATGCTGAAGTAGTAATGACGCCAATGGGTTCTAAAATTGCCCGCTGGATTAATCCAGAAGATTTAGATGAACGCATGAGCTCTAGCCGAAATATTTTGGCACGGGACCGTTTCGATCAACCATTGTTCTTATTTGAAAACCAATTTGCGGAACGCTGGTTTGCGGATAAATATCCAGATGTTGAACTGAAAAGTTTGATGTAAAATTAATTTGTAATCAATCGGTAGCTGAATCTTTAGAAGATTGAAGCTCGGCGCAATCATTCTCAAGATGATTGCGCTGAGCTTTTTCTTGTTATAAGGTATTAAAGTAGGCGTGATTGTTTTTTTGAGATAGAATACTTACTATAACGAACCTATCAAGGAGTGGACAAGAACATGAATTTTTATGGCATCGAGTATTTAAAAAGCCAATCTAATTTAAATGATTACTTAAAGTATTTTTTTATTTTTGCTTTGTTAATCGGGCTAGTCATTGTGTTTAGTTTTTATGTGCGACATCAAATTCAAACGAAATATCGTGAATTAAGTATTATTATTTTTTTATCATTATTATTTGTTTTAGGGGTTCAATATTCCAATTATCAACTGAACCAAAATCAGCATTCACAATCTTCACAAATGGTACATTTTGTCGAACAAGTGGCACAGGAAAAAAAGGTTTCTCCAGAAAAAGTTTATGTCAATGGTACACAATTGGCTGACGGAACCATAGTTAAAATTGACGAAGTCTTTTATAAAATGAGTTTAAGTACGGATCAGCAGTCTTATACATTACAAGAAACGTATTTATTAACACCAACGATTGAAATCATAAAGTAAAGTGAGGGAAAATTAATGCAGTTTTATAGTCCAATTATTATTAAATTTGCTTTAGGTATTATTTGTTTAATTGTCCAAATTAATTTGATGGGAAAAGGGAATTTGGCGCCCACATCGGCTATGGACCAAGTGCAAAACTATGTATTGGGGGGCATTATTGGTGGTGTTATTTATAATGATTCAATTACGGTGCTCCAATTTGTATTAGTGTTAATTTTGTGGACATTATTAGTCTTAATTTTAAAATTTGCAAAAGAACACAATCGCTATGTGAAGCAAATTGTGGATGGTAAACCCATTACTTTAATCAAGGATGGACAGGTTGTGGTGAAGGAATGTTTGAAAAATGGTATTTCTGCAAATGATCTGATGTTTAAATTACGAGCAAATGGTATTTATGAAGTCCAGCTTGTTAAACGGGCGGTTTTAGAACAAAATGGTCAATTAACAATCGTCGAATATGGCGATGAAAGTATTCGTTACCCGATTATTGTGGACGGTCAAGCCAACATGGATGTCCTAGAGTTAATCAAAAAGGATGAGCACTGGCTATTAACGCAAATCCAAGAACAAGGATTCCAAAGATTACAGGAAATCTATCTAGGTGAGTATTTATCTGGGCAGTTAAGTTTATCGCCATATGAAGAAAAAACGATTGCTTAGCTATACTTTTTATCCTACTTATATTAGAATTGGATGGTAATTCAATGAGCTTTAAAAGGAGGAAAAATGAAAACTAAAAAGATAGTTGTCGGGTTATTTTGTTCAATGCTTATTTTAATGGGGTGCCAACCAGATCAACGAACTGAAAAAATGAAAGAAAGTACTGAAGCAGAAGCAGGCCAAGTAACGAGTGGTGCCTCGGAAGCCACTAATGACACTTCTGTAAAGCAGGAGGAGCAGGCAAACACGAATAATCAATCGAAAGAGAGTGCTGCCAAAGTGAGTTATGAGCGTAATGGACATACCTTTGAAGTTGATGCTGTTTCTGGCGCTACAGTAGAAGCTAATAATGGACAATCAGTAATTAGTCCAGAAGAAAAAGCCCAGAAGATGTATTGGTCAGGTCGTCCAGAAATCGGGGAAGTTCAAGGAGATTATTATCATCATGAAGTCGTGTTTGATGGCGGCTATACGGCTTTAATTGATGTCGTTGTTAAGGATCAACAAATTCAGTTAGTGGAATTTGATGAACGTGGACCTAAAAACTATTATTCTGAAGAATGGGCAGGAGTGACAAAACGTTTATCCGGCTATGCAAATTTTCAAGCGAACAACGCCCGAACTGATCAATCGTTAGTGACCGTTGTTAATACGATGACTTTTTTAGAAAATCAAATGGTTACTGAAAATCGTCTAGATGGCGCCTTCCAGACAGCCAAAGGTCAATCCAATAGCGCTAATAATGGCTATCTTCCTGCTGCTAGGGCTTTAGCCAAGGAAATCAAAGAACCCTCAAAAGAACATTATACAAGTCTAACAGAAGATTTTGGGGAGGGGCTTTCTGGACGTTTAACGGTTATTACGTTAAAAGATTCAGGGAAAATAACCGATCTTCGTTATGATGAATATTTTGCAGATACAGAAGAAGAGATTAAAGATGCGAAACTGAAGGCTTATTCTCGCCAATCAAAATATTTTTCAAAAGATTATGCTCAAAAATCGGGGGAAAATTTCAAAAAAGAAGTAGATGACTTAAGAAAAAAAGCAATCGAGGAAAATAAATTAGTCAGTCCGACAAATGAGGAAGCCTGGTCGGAAAATTATCAAAGTCTTGTAAAAAAAATAACGTCACAATAAATTGAAAAAACTGCCGAAGTGGGGAAACTTCGGCAGTTTTTTTTTAGTTTTCCATGAGGGAAACTTTTAATGGAACAGACACTTCGGTCACATGGTTTAATTCAATGATAGAAATTTCATCTGGGTCATAAGCCTCTTTAGGTAATCGTTTTAACAGTTTTGCTAAAATTTCTTTTACTTCTGTCGGACGAATGCGACGATTTTTATTCATAATCAGAACTTCCACATGGTGAGCTGCTTCTGAATAGACAGCGGTCGTGTTTCCTGCTGAGTAGACTTTTACAAAGTAAGCATCCGTGTTTTCCAATTGTTTATTTACTAATTGTTTGTAGCTATTGGTCACATTCACTAATTTCATTTTATCACCTCATTATAGTTGTGTGCTGCAAAAGAGCGTTTCCAATTATGTACAGGAGTTCCAGATTGAATTTTTTCTATGAGGAACAAGTATACGAATATCTTTCTTCTATTATAGTTTTTTTTGATGAAAATAAAAAGTGAAAAGCATAAAAAAATCCGCACGCATTGTTATTAATGCGTGCGGATTTTTGATTATTCTGCTTGGTCAGATGTTGAAGTTTCTGTTTTAGTCACTTCTTGTGCGCCAGTTACGATAATTTTACCTTCGTTATCTAACGCTGCGACTAATTGATGATTTTCAGGATGATCTAGATAGTATTCAGCAATGCCGTCTTCAATTTGTTCTTGAATTGTTCGACGTAAAGGACGAGCGCCCATTGCAGGATCATAGCCTAAATCAACGAGTTTCTCTTTGACTTCTGTTGGAACCTCAATGTGTAATTTTTGTTTAGCTAATAAGCCATTTACTTCTTCTAACATCAAGCTGACAATGTTCATCAGGTTTTCTTTGCTTAATGCTTTGAATTCGATAATACCATCGAAACGGTTAAGGAATTCGGGGGTGAAGAAGTTGTTCAATTGACCTAAAACAGATTTAGTCACACCTTCACGGGCAGCGCCAAAGCCAACGTTAGCTTCCACAGCTCCTGTTCCAGCATTACTTGTCATGATAATGATGGTATCTTTAAAGCTGACTGTACGACCTTGTGCATCTGTTAAACGACCATCGTCGAGAATTTGTAAAAACATGTGTAAAACATCAGGATGTGCTTTTTCAATTTCATCCAATAAAATTAAACTATAAGGATTACGACGGACTTTTTCTGTGAGTTGTCCAGCTTCGTCATACCCAACATAGCCTGGAGGAGAACCAATCAGTTTAGAAACACTGTGTTTTTCCATATACTCACTCATATCAAAACGAACCATCGAATCTTCTGAACCGAATAGCTCAAAGGCTAATTGTTTTGCTAATTCTGTTTTACCAACGCCTGTTGGCCCTACAAATAAGAAGGAACCAATTGGGCGGTTTTGTTTGCCTAGGCCTACACGATTGCGACGAATCGCTTTAGCTACTTTATCGACGGCATCATCTTGTCCGACAACATGAGCTTTTAAGTCAACAGCTAAATTTTTCAATTGGGTTTGTTCTTTTTCTTTTAAGTCACCGACAGGAATGCCAGTTTTTTGTTCCACAATGGCTTCAATATCTTTTTCAGTGATGACGGGTGTTTCTTCATCGCTGATTTGTTTTTCTTTCATTGCTTGTAATTTATTGATTTGATCACGATAGTAAGCCGCTTTTTCAAAATCTTCTTCTGCGGAAGCTTGTTGTTTTTGTTGTTCCGCTTCTGCTAATTTTTTATCAATTGTTTTTGGATCGACGAGTTGAATAGTTAGATTCATTTTTGAACCAGATTCATCTAACAAGTCAATCGCTTTATCTGGTAAAAAGCGATCTTGAATGTAACGATTGGATAAGTTTGCTGCTGCGTTAATCGCTTCATCTGTATATTTAACATGATGATAATCTTCATAACGTTTTTGCAAACCATGTAAAATCGTTATGGTTTCGGCAACGGTTGGCTCATCTACTTGGACTGGTTGCATCCGACGTTCTAAGGCAGCATCTTTTTCAATAATACGGTACTCATTTAAAGTTGTGGCACCGACTAATTGTAATTCACCACGTGCTAAGGCTGGTTTTAAAATATTGCCAGCATCCATATTGCCATCACCAGCAGCACCAGCACCCACAATTTCATGGACTTCATCAATAAATAAAATGACATTTTCAGCTTCAGTGATTTCTTCAATCAATTTTTGCATCCGTTCTTCAAATTGTCCGCGAATACCAGTTCCTTGAACAAGTGAAACCACATCTAAACGAATGACTTCTTTGTCCAATAATTTTTGGGGCACATCGCCATCGACAATTTTTTGGGCTAAACCTTCGACAACGGCTGTTTTACCAACACCTGGTTCACCGATTAAAACGGGGTTGTTTTTTGTACGGCGATTTAAGATTTCAATGACACGCTTAATTTCTTGGTCACGTCCTACCACAGGATCGATATCTCCTTGGCGTGCCGCTTCAGTGATGTTAATCCCATACTCGCCTAGCAAACCTTGACCAGCGCCAGCGCCTCCGCGAGGGGGTTGACCTCCATTACCACCATCACCAAATTGAGTGGGTGGTGTTTGTTGTTCATAAGGATTACCTTGTTGCATTTGGCGAGAAAGAGAACGATATAAATCGTCTAAACTCCCAAAGCCAAAAGGGTCTTGTCCCATATTTTGAGGGGAATTATTTGCTTGATTTTTTAATTTTTGATAGCAGCTTTGGCAATAGTCCAGTTGTTTTCTTTGACCATTCACATTTGCATATAAATGAATTGTTGCTTCATTTTGTTGACAATTTTGACAAATCATTGAATGAAACACATCCTTTCAAAATAACTGAGGCCAGAAAAATAGCTGTTTGCTCTATTATTTCTAGTAAACAGACCATTTTTCCTCAAACCAGCCAAGTACTAGATAGCAAGAATAAATTCTGTCTATAAAATCACTTGACCATTTTTGACCTTTGAGGTTATTATAGCATTTTTTGTAAGAGAATCAAGTAAAAGACCTTGTTTAAAAAAAGGCAAAGATTCGATTTTTTTACAGACAATTGCGCCATTTTCAAGTAAACTATAAGAGTTGATATTTAAGAGAAAGAGTGGTGAAATAAATGGCTGAAAATCCTTTTGTAGAAAAAATTGCTTCATTAAAAGCTGGAGAAATCTCTGAATTAATCGTGGAGCAAAATGAATTTTTCCAATTTCGTGATGCTTGGATTTCTTTACCTGACCGCGCGGAAATTGTTGGAGAAGCGGGGTTAAATGGACGAATCATTTATCGTTACCAAAAAGAGGAAGAATAGTCAGTGCAAAACATCACGAAATTTAAGCAAAAAGTGTTGTGTAAGATAGAAAAAAATGGTAATCTTAGAAACTGAAAGGGTCTTTTTTCGAGTAGACGTTTGATTTTAGCGTATCAAGAAAGGAAAACCCTAACATAAAAATTTTTTATTTACGAAGGAGACCGATTTATATGGAAAAGAAAGAATTTCACATTGTAGCAGAAACAGGAATTCACGCACGTCCAGCTACTTTATTAGTACAAACTGCAAGCAAATTTAACTCAGATATTAACTTAGAATACAAAGGTAAATCTGTTAACTTAAAATCAATCATGGGCGTTATGTCTTTAGGCGTTGGTCAAGGTTCTGACGTAACAATCACTGTTGATGGTGCTGACGAAGCTGAAGGAATGGCAGCAATCGTTGAAACATTACAAAAAGAAGGATTGGCTGAATAATGTCTGAGATGCTAAAAGGGATTGCCGCAAGTGATGGCGTTGCTGTTGCTAAAGCTTACCTGCTAGTTCAACCTGACTTGTCTTTCAACAAAACTTCCGTAGAAGATACTGATGCAGAAGCAACTCGCTTAGACGATGCTTTAGCAAAATCTACTGAAGAGTTGCAAGCAATTCGCGACAAAGCAGCTCAAAGCCTTGGTGAAGCAGAAGCGCAAGTTTTCGATGCTCATTTAATGGTTTTATCTGACCCAGAAATGGTTGGTCAAATCAAACAAAATATCCAAGACAACAAAGTCAATGCAGAAGCTGCCTTGAAAGAAGTTACGGATATGTATATTGGTATGTTTGAAGCAATGGACGATAATGCTTACATGCAAGAGCGTGCAGCAGATATTCGTGACGTTGCCAAACGTATCTTAGCACATTTATTAGGTGTGACTCTTCCAAATCCTTCAATGATTAACGAAGAAGTCATCGTGGTGGCCCATGACTTAACACCTAGTGATACTGCACAATTAGACCGTACGTATGTTAAAGCCTTTGTTACAGACATCGGCGGACGTACTTCTCACTCAGCAATCATGGCTCGTTCGTTAGAAATCCCTGCAATCGTTGGTACAAAAGAAATTACTGACAAAGTAAAAGCAGGCGATATTTTAGCAGTGAACGGAATCATTGGGGATGTTATTATTGACCCAACAGATGCTGAAAAATCTGAATTTGAAGCAGAAGCAAAAGCTTATGCAGATCAAAAAGCAGAATGGGATAAACTAAAAAATGCAGAAACAGTGACAGCTGACGGCAAACATGTTGAGTTAGCTGCAAACATTGGTACACCAAAAGATTTAGAAGGCGTACACAAAAACGGCGGCGAAGCTGTTGGTTTATATCGTACAGAATTCTTATACATGGATTCATCTGACTTTCCAACTGAAGAGGACCAATACCAAGCGTATAAAGCAGTTCTTGAAGGAATGGAAGGAAAACCAGTTGTGGTTCGTACAATGGATATTGGTGGGGACAAAGAGCTTCCTTACCTAACATTACCACACGAAATGAACCCATTCTTAGGTTACCGTGCATTACGTATTAGCTTATCAGAACTAGGTGACGGCATGTTCCGTACACAAATGCGTGCATTATTACGTGCGTCTGTTCATGGTAACTTACGTATCATGTTCCCAATGGTTGCTACTTTGAAAGAATTTAGAGCAGCGAAAGCAATCTTTGAAGACGAAAAACAAAAATTAGTCAACGAAGGTGTTGAAGTTTCAAACGATATCCAAGTAGGTATTATGATTGAAATTCCAGCAGCTGCCGTATTAGCTGATAAATTTGCCAAAGAAGTTGACTTCTTTAGTGTTGGAACTAACGACTTAATCCAATACACAATGGCGGCAGACCGTATGAACGAACGCGTTTCTTACTTATACCAACCATACAACCCATCAATCTTACGTTTAATTAAAAATGTAATTGATGCAGCACACGCTGAAGGTAAATGGGCTGGTATGTGTGGTGAAATGGCGGGCGATCAAACAGCTGTTCCATTACTATTGGGTATGGGCTTAGATGAGTTCTCAATGAGTGCTACATCTATCCTTAAAACACGTAGCTTGATGAAACGTCTAGACACAACTAAAATGGCTGAACTTGCTGATCGTGCATTAAAAGAATGCGACACGATGGAAGAAGTCGTTGCATTAGTTGAAGAATATACAAAATAATTAAGTGATTATGAAAGCACATCGACAATTGTCGATGTGCTTTTTTATTGTTGCGATTCACGTATTTTTTTCTTGAAATAATAAATCGTGCTTCCCAAAATGAATAGAAAAACCAGCGTGATGCTACTCACTAGTTTCCAAGGGAAATTGGTGTGTTTCTCAGGTGGGAGGTTGACGGCGGTAGCATTGTATTTTTTAGCTTCTTTTTCTTGGATGACTAAGTGTTTTTCCCACGAATAGTCTTGATAGCCATCGTTTGCTTTGATTTTTACAGTATAATTTCCAGGAACAAAAGGTTGTTCCTTTAAGTCAATCCGATAATTAAAATTTGTATTAGGGGCCATTGTTAACGACTCTTGGTGATTTTCGTAGCGAGGTTTGGTTTCTTTTTCATAATATAAAGAGGCATCGACTTGTAATTTTTTAATCATAGCCGCTTGTTTGTTTTGGAGATTCATTAATATGCGGTTACGACCGTTAGCTTGATCGGTTTTTACTTCATTTAAAGATAATTCTGGCTGAACAGGTTCATCTGTTTCACTAAGTAAGACGCCGACTACATAAGAAAAACGATTATTGATGGCCACGCCGTTTTCTGAGTGAGCAGGTTGTTCATCTGACTTTTGTTCAAAGTAGAGTCCTCCTAAAACGTACCCATTAAATGGTTTTTCCGGTAAAGTAAGCTGACATTCAACAGTCTTGGTTGAGTGTTTAGGTAGTTGGATTTCTTTTGGTAATTGCGCAATCTCATTAAAAGTAAAAGGTGCAGATGGGTCTTTTTTTTGTTTCAGCATGAGAATAATCTGCCAAGCCATTATCATTAGTAATCGCTGCATTGGCTGAAGCTAGCACGGTAATGTCGTTGGCTGTTTGATTCGTTAGTTCGATTTGTAGCTTTTGTGTTTGGTTTGGAGCGACACGTAAATCAAAATAACTTGTTTCTTTGGTTCGTTGATTGTCGGGTAAAATGGCTTTTACAGAAAAAGTCATTTCGCTTGCTTCTACAGAATAAGAGCCAATAAAAAATAAAAAAATGATGACGCTAATAGCATGGAGCCATTTAAAAAGCTGCTGATTCATAGTGTGCACTCCTTTTTGACAATTTTTTATAACAAGGTATTGCATGAAACAACTTCATACAATACCTTGTTTGTTTTCTTTTAAAGTGGTGTATCATCCAAAATCCAAGTAAGCGTTGTTTTATATTGTTTAGCTGCAACTTTTTTCGTTGTCGCAGGAACAGTTAATTGAATGCCTTGAGCAGCGGTCGCTCCGCTACCAAAAGCTAATGTCCAAGTGCCCATTCCTGTTGAAAGAGCGGCAGTCGCCACAGGAGAAGTGGCGGCACCAGTTGGATCCAAGGTTACTGGGACCGTTAATGGTGCCAAAGAAAGTAACTGTGTTGAATTGGGTGTTGCTGCTAAAAAGGTCAAGGATGCATTATCCAAAACAGCGGGTGTTGAATCACTTGTAGCAAATTGCGCACTCTGTTTAACTGATAATTTCCAGCCAAGATTTAGACCACGTTTGTCAGTTACTTGGACATAGTTTGGCACGCTAATTAAATCGCTAGTACTATTTTGCACTTGATCCAGTTGTGCCGAATAGATCGCTGTTCCGGCTTGAATTTGTTTTGATCCAAAATGGATATTTGAAACATAGTCAATACTAAGGGGGCCGGCTGTACCAGGTTGATGAGGATCAGCAGGATTAGGTGTCACAGGCTGAGAAGGGTTCGTCGGGTTGACAGGTGGCGTGACAGTATTATCAAGAGCAAATGTAATATCAGCGTTGGATTGAATAGAAGCGACTTGAGCTGCTTCAACTTTTGGACTATTTAAAAGCATAAGAGGCGTAGCAACGAACAAAATGCTTGAAATGCGCACGATCTTTTTCATTTTTTATTCCTTCTTTCTTGTTTATTTTTAACTTTTAAAAAAGCTAAATCCTAATTAGAGGGGTGTATCAGAAAGAATCCATTGTAATTCGGCAGTGTAAGATTCTTTGACCGTTAAATTAAGGTCAGGAGCAACGCTTAAAAAAAGTCCATTTTGTTGGTTCCAAGGAATTTCTACATTGTTATCGTCCGTTGCGGTGTATTGATAAACTTCGGTTGCTAAAGAGGAGAGAGGAAAATCACTGCCATTTTTTCGATAAATGAAAGCTTGCTGGATCGTTTTATTTGTAGAAGTTGAATGCATGGGCTGACTCTCTCTTACCAACAAATGCCATGGTGTTTTTGCAACTCGACCATCGGCAATGAGGAAAGGAGCGCTGATGGTCGATGGTGAGTATATGGTTCGTTTGCTGGGAAAAGGTAAATTTTTAAAGGAAACTGTAGTTGGCATCTGCACAAAACGGAGGGTACCGTTTTTGATAGGTAAAGACTGTTCCTTAGTGATTGGCGTAATTGGCGTTCCGCCACCATCATTGCCAGTAACCGTGCTAGAAAATAAAAGAAATTGGTTTATCCATTCTTCTGTAACCGTTGCTGTATATTGTAAGGTGAATTGTGTATTAGCTTCCGTAAAATTATCTGCTGGCAGCGAATTGTGATAACTCCAATACGGCAAACCAGTGGAACTATCAGTTAAAAGTTGAAGCCCAGCTATTGGCGTACTTAAACCTACTGCTGATTGTTTTGTTAATGTAGCAGCTGAAAGTTGGGACAGTCCTTTAGGCACCGTTGCTCGTAATTGCTGATTCATCCATGTTGCTGGTTGATTGGTTAAACGTGTGGTTAACGTAAAACGAATGATTTGACCACTTACGACAGAGTTTGCAGCTTCCCAGAGCCCTTGTGCATTTTTCCGCTCAATGATTTGCGTGACTGTTAGTTGAGGCACAGGATAAGCAACTGTTTGAGAAACAGTAGAACTGGTTAACAAAGGCAGGCCAGTGCGATTGCTGACCCCTTGGACCCACAAGCTGACCGTTTCTCCTCCTTGGAAAGTGGGTAAATTAGCAAATTGAAAATGGCCATTGGAATCTAAGGGCGTTGTGGAAATAGAACCACCATTTATTTGTACTTTAACTTGATAGGTTCCGTTAGATGCTTGAGAAGCTTTACCTGAAAGTTGAGTTGAGCCGGCATTGGCGACTACGTTTGTGACTGGTTGGATTGACCAATTGACACTTTGGTCAGCTGAGGGGCTGCTTTGAATATAGTCGGTTGACGTTTTTGAACGAGCAAAGACAATTGTAGAGAGCGTGTCGCCATATTCTAATGGTGAAGCTAACGATGTCGAGAAATTTCCGGCTGCATCGACAGAAATCCCTTTCACCACAATGGGGGTAGTGGTGCCATCATGGCGGTTCAAGGTTAATTGAACAGAGTAGTTATAGTTTGGGTCTTGTACTTGTTGAATGGTCCCTGTTACAGTAGTGTCCAGATGATTTGGTTGAGTTAGTTTGGCTGGTGTGACTTGAGGAACGGGATAATTACCTAAACTAAGTTGAGCTTTGCTAATTATGCCTGTTTTTGTATTATTCCCAATAATAATATTAATTGCGCCTAATCCAGTGCCGACATCTGTAAAGGTTCCTCGAATCGGATAGTCTTTGCCGTTAAGAGCAGGAGGGATTGAAATTCCTCGTTTATAAAGTGCGCCGACATCAAATGAAATGGCGGCAGACCATTTGGTTCCGGGAAGTAACACCAAGGTGCTACTTGGAAAAGTCAGATAAACAGAATGATAAGTGCTACTATAAGAGAGGCTGACGCCGTTAGTTGAACTGTGAATATCTTGAGTGGCTGTTCCTGGATAACTGACAGTCCCTGTTAAAAGAGTCAGAAAATCTTGTTGCTTTAGAGTGTCGTTATCTAACTGGCTTGAAATTTCTGTAGGAAGTTGAATAGCAATAATCGGTCGATCATTAATTGCTAAGCCGATAAGTGTCACACTGTATTCATACGAAAGTGTGATAATATCTTGGTTATACGTTCCCGTGCTTAAGGTACTTTTTAAGGTGCTATTACCAACAGAAACACTAGCTGGCGTAGGTGCCATAGGTTTATCGTTTTCAGAGGAAGTGTGTGTTTGCTCGGTTTCTTGTTCCACGATATCGGTTGCTTGAGTTGTTTGTTGTTCTGTTGAAACTGAGGTAAATGTTTCACTAAAAGTAGAGGCGTGAGTTGTAGGGTTCAGTGTTTCAGAATGAGCTATCAAAGGTTGAGTCAGCGATAAAAAAAGCCATGATATGATGCAAGAAAAGATTCCCCAGACGAACTTATTCAAAACCATCCTCTCCTTTTTTATATTATATGTATAATGGCGAAAATATATACTGAGTAAATATTGAGTACATACATTCTATAATGGGCCATTCATAAAGTAAAGCGATTACATCCGATTGTGAACAAGATATTTTAATCACAATCTTTTAGTGTTTTAAGAAGGAAATTTCTCGAAATTCTATGCTTTTTTAATCCGAAAAAATTAAAAAACTGATAGTTTGCTAAAAATCGAGTCTTTCTTTCACTTCTTAGCACTTAAAATATTTACATTTTCCTAGGGATAGTGTACTATTTAAAGGTATGCATAAATAAAGTTTGATGTATAAAATTAAATGTTATTCGGAGGGAAACAAATGTCTGCGAAATGGGAAAAAAAAGGCACTAATGATGGTGTATTAACTTTTTCAATCGAACAAGCAGTAATCGAAAAAGGATTAACGCAAGCGTTCAATAAAGTGAAAAAAAACTTAAACGTACCTGGTTTCCGTAAAGGAAAAGTATCACGTACTGTTTTTAACCGTATGTATGGAGAAGAAGCGTTATACGAAGATGCGTTAAACGCTGTTTTACCAGAAGCATATGAAGCGGCTGTTTTAGAAGCAGGAATTGAACCAGTAGCACAACCAAAAATTGATGTTGAAAGCATGAATAAAGGGGAAGACTGGGTTATCACTGCTGAAGTAACTGTAAAACCTGAAGTAAAATTAGGCGAATACAAAAACTTAACAGTGTCTAAACAAGACCGTGAAGTAACAGATGAAGATGTGGAAGCACGTTTGAAACGCGAACAAGAATCTCAAGCTGAATTAGTAATCAAAGAAGATGCCGCTGCTGAAAATGGCGACACTGTAGTTATCGACTTTGAAGGCTTCTTAGGCGACGAAGCATTTGAAGGCGGCAAAGGAGAAAATTACTCATTAGAATTAGGTTCTAATTCATTTATTCCAGGCTTTGAAGACCAATTAGTTGGCAAAAAAGCTGGCGAAGAAGTAGAAGTAAACGTTACTTTCCCTGAAGATTACCAAGCAGAAGATTTAGCTGGTAAAGAAGCAGTCTTCAAAGTAACTGTTCATGAAGTAAAAGCAAAAGAATTACCAGAATTGGATGATGAATTTGCAAAAGACGTTGACGATTCAGTAGAATCATTAGACGAATTAAAAGAAAAATTCCGTAAAGAATTGACAGAAGCAAAAGAAGCAGCAGCTGAAGAAGCAAAAGACGAAGAAGCAATTCGTTTAGCTGTTGAAAATGCTGAAATCGTTGAATTACCACACGTAATGGTTCACGACGAAGTTCACCGTTCAATGGATGAATTCTTAAACAACATGCAACGCCAAGGAATTTCTCCTGAAATGTACTACCAATTAACTGGTTCTACAGAAGAAGATTTACACAAACAATTTGAAGGCGAAGCAGAAACACGCACAAAAACAAACTTAGTGATTGAAGCAGTTGCCAAAGCTGAAAACATCGAAGTAACACAAGAAGACATCGATGCTGAAGTGAAAGATTTAGCAGAACAATACAACATGCCTGAAGCACAAGTACGTAAAGTATTAAACAACGACATGTTAGAACACGATATTCGTATGAAACGTGCTGTTGAAACAATTACTGAAACAGCTGTTGAAAAATAAACATTTTTAATAAGCTCTTCATTCGATAGAGTTTTCTAAAACTGTAGATGGAAGGTGTCTTTCATCTACAGTTTTTTTCATATAAAATAACTTTTGAAAGGGTGTGTCAAAATGGATAAAAATTATTCGAAAATTAAATATGGATTAGTGGTGTTTGGCATCTTATGCTTGACGTACAATCTCTGGGAATTTTTTACGGCTAAGTATTCAACAAAACAAGGTGTGACGTTTGTTATCGAATGTTTACTTGGAATTGGGCTGATCTTTTTACCAGATCTTGTCAATAAATTTTTAAAAATTATTATGCCACCGACCATCGTTTATTTTTACTGGTTTTTCTTATTTATTTCAGTATTCCTAGGAACCTCGTTGCATATGATTTCAATCATTTCGTTCTGGGATAAAATTTTACACTTTGTTAGTCCGATGCTGTTAACTGCTGTGGGTTATGGTATTGCTGCTTTCCTATTGAAGAAAACGAAGTACGCCGATGTTTCCCCGTGGTTATTTTTATTATTTGGGTTTGCATTTGCAGGGCTTTGTGGCGTCTTCTGGGAATTCTGGGAATTTATCTGCGATTCATTAGGAAACATGAACTTACAACGCTATAATATGTCCAACGGCCAACCATTTATTGGGCGTGCTGCTTTGATGGATACGATGGGGGATTTATTTACCAATACCCTTGGGGCCTTTGTGATGGGCGTGTACACGTATATCAGAAGCAAAGGAAACCCTGAGTATTTAGAAAATTATGCGATAAAGAGAAAATAATAATAAAAAAGCGATTCAACCATGGTTGAATCGCTTTTTTGCTGTTTTTTTTTAAGCAGGTACTTCGACAGGTTTTTTCAAAAGTCCGTAGACAATTCCTGAAATAATCGCCCCAATTAAGATGAACAATAGATATAGTAATGGATTACTTAATAGGAAGACGACGAAGATTCCTCCATGTGGTGCCAATAATTTGATACCAAACGCACCAACCAACGCACCAGTAAAGGCAGAACCTACCACGAAACTTGGAATCACACGTAATGGATCAGCTGCTGCAAAAGGAATTGCCCCTTCAGTGACAAAAGAAAGGCCCATTACAATATTGGTTAAGCCAGCGTCTTGTTGATCTTTTGTAAATTTATTTTTAAATAAACGAGTTGCTACGAAAATTGCTAATGGAGGAACCATTCCGCCAGCCATTACAGAAGCCATGACCACGCTGCCACCTTCTGCAACAGTACTTGCTAGCGTAGCTGTACCGAAAACATAAGCAGCTTTGTTAACTGGTCCACCTAAGTCGATGGCCATCATACCAGCTAATAAGGCACCAAGTAAAGCAGCATTTGTGCCATCTAAGCCAAGTAGGAAATGATTTAACGCATCATTAATTGCTTTCATCGGGATGTTAATGACTAACATTAATAAGCCCGTAATAATCAAACCAAAAACTGGATAGAATAAAATGGTTTTAATTCCATCTAATGATTTTGGCAAGCCTTTGAAGACTTTACGTAAAAGAACCACTACATAACCAGCTAAGAAACCACCGATTAAGGCCCCAAGGAATCCAGCTCCGCCAGCATTTGCTAATGCACCAGCCGCGAAACCAGCAACTAAGCCTGGACGATCCCCGATACTAGAAGCAATAAAACCAGCTAAGACAGGTAACATAAAGCCAAATGCTGCGCCACCAATTTGGTTAAACCAGCTAGCTACGTCATTGTAATTCCCTAAGTTGGCTAATTGATCTTGAGGAACTCCGATAAATTGATCAATCATAAAGGAAAGAGCAATGGCAATTCCGCCACCAATAACGAAAGGTAACATATGAGAAACACCATTCATTAAATCTTTATAGATACGAGAACCGATTGAACCTTCCGCTGAATCCTCTTGGTCGCTTGCAGCCGAGTCACTGCCATGGAAAGTAGGAGCTTCACCACTAATGGCTAAGTTAATTAGTTCTTCGGTTTTACGAATTCCATCACTGACGGGACGATTGACTAATTTTTTACCATCAAATCGATTCATTTCTACTTTTTTATCGGCTGCAACAATCACGCCATCAGCACGAGCAATATCTTCAGCAGTTAAACGATTTTTAATTCCTTCTGAACCGTTTGTTTCTACTTTAATGTCTACGCCCATTTCTTTTGCTTTTTTCTTCAGTGCATCTTCGGCCATGTAAGTATGAGCAATTCCTGTAGGACAAGCAGTCACAGCAATAATATATTTACGATTGCTTTCTGGTGCTGGCGTTGTTTGTTCTTGTTCTGCTTTTTCTTCCGCTTCTTTTTGATCTTCTGCTGCTTGGAAAAGAGCTTGTACTGCTTCTGGAGTTTCTGCTTCTTTCAATTTGCCAACAAATTCTGGGTCGATAAGTAATCGAGAAAGGGCCGCAAGCGCTTGGAGATGTGTATCATTGGCGCCTTCTGGAGCAGCAATCATGAAGAATAGATAAGTAGGTTGTCCATCTAGTGCTTCATAATCAACACCTTTTTTACTTTTAGCGAAAAGAACTGTCGGTTCTTTTACGGCACTATTTTTTGCGTGAGGCATAGCGATGCCGTCGCCTAAACCAGTCGATGTTTGTGCTTCGCGTTTTAAAATTCCTTCTTTGTAAGTGTCAATGTCAGAGATGCGGCCACCATCGTATAATTTTTGGACCATTTCATCAATCGCGCCTTTTTTATCAGTAGCTTGTAAATCCATAATCATGACATCTTTTATTAATAAATCATTAATGTTCACTCTATTTTCCTCCCTTAGTGGATTTATTCTGAAATTTTTTCAATTGTTACTTCGTGAATAAGTTCTTGGATAAAATCTTCTGAGGCTAAATCATCAGAAAATGCGGTCGCGCTACCGCAAGCGACACCCCATTTGAAAGCCTCTAAAGGATCTTGTGTTTTTGAAAAGTTGCCAATAAAACCAGCAATCATTGAGTCGCCAGCGCCGACAGAATTTTTCAGTGGACGTTTTAAAACGTTGGAACGATAAACACCTTCTGTTGTGAAAAGTAATGCACCATCACCAGCCATTGAGATAATTACGTGTTGCGCTCCTTCTTCTAGTAACCGATGTCCATAAGGTAAAATGTCTTCAACACTTGTAAAGGTTGTATGATATAATTCTGCCAACTCATGATTGTTTGGCTTGACCAATAAAGGCTTTTGTGACAAAGCGTTCATTAAATCTTCACCTGTCGTATCAATAACAAATTCTGCGCCTTTTTCCTTCACAATTTGGATTAATTCTTCGTAAAATCCTTTGCGTAGAGAAGCAGGTGTACTTCCTGAAAGAACAACAATATCACCAGCCTGAACACGACTAACTGCTTGTTTTAGTTCTTGAATTTCTTCGTTTGTTAGAGCAGGTCCTAAGCCGTTAATTTCTGTTTCAGTATCTGATTTCAATTTAATGTTGATTCGTGTATCAGCAGACACGGGAGTGAAATTCGTTTGGATTTCTTCTTTTTTCAACCAATCGGCAATGAATGAGCCTGTAAAACCACCTAAAAAACCTAAGGCAGTGGATTCTGTCTCCATACGTTTTAAAATACGTGAAACGTTGATTCCTTTGCCGCCAGGTAATTTAAAATCATTCGTCATCCGATTTAAATCACCAATTTGTAGATGATCGACATGAACGATAAAGTCGATAGAAGGGTTTAAAGTCACTGTGTAAATCATTTGTTTGCCTCCATTAAAATAGTTTTTTGCTGGAATCCTTGAAGTGATTCAGCAGGGCAGTAGTCAGTTAGTAAAGTAACTGACTCTAATTCTTCCACTTTGGTAAACGTTACTTCATTAAATTTTGTATGATCCAGTAAAACATAGGCTGTTTCTGCTTGATGAATAGCCAAGGCTTTTAGCGCTGCTTCTTCGGGATCAGGCGTTGTTAAACCAAACTCTAAATGTGCGCCGTTAGTTCCTAAAAAAGCTTTGTTAAAACGAAAATGTTGTAGCTGTTCCATACTAGTGGCACCAATGATTGCTTTAGTGGAGAGCTTCAAAGTACCACCAAGCATAATAGTGGGAATTTCCATATCGCTAAGTTTTGCAGCGTGATGCACGGAATTCGTCACTACATGGATTTGTTTCCCAACTAAAAAAGGGATCATTTCTAACGTGGTTGAACCAGCATCTAAATAGATCATATCGCCATCTTGTACACAACTAGCGGCTAAAGAAGCAATCTTTTGCTTTTCGTGCGTGTTTTTGATTGATTTTTCCGTCATGTTTTGTTCAAAGCCTAAATTAAGAATACGCTTAGCTCCGCCGTGAATGCGTTCTAACAAATTGGCGTCTTCTAATTCTTGTAAATCGCGGCGGATTGTGGATTCTGAAGCATTGAATAAGCTAGCAAGTTCTTGTGATTTGACGACTGATTTTTGATCTAACAATTGTAAAATTTTTTGATGTCGTTCTTCCGTAAGCATTTTCATCCCTCATTTCATGGATATAATAGCACAAATGAAAACGCTAATCAATCTAAAACGGTCAAAAACATTCAAAAAAATTAAAAAACAGTCATAAGAAAAAAAGAAAGCTGCTGAACCTGAGTTCAGCAGCTTTCTTTAATTCACTAAATCATTCGGTAAAGTTTTTTGATAAATCTCTTTTTTGACTTGGTAAGCGAGTTTTTCATCGGTCAAAATAATGAGCACATCGCCAACATGCATAACAGTATCACCATGTGTTAAAATTTCCGATTCGCCACGGCGAATGGAAGTGAGCAACATTTGTTTAGGCCAGACAAAATCACGTACCATCGTATCATCTAAGGAACTTTCTGCAGTGATAGGTAATTCAATAATCGTTTTGTGGCCACGAATATTACTTACTTTAGAAGGAACCAAACGTTCTAATAAGCTTTCATAAATTGGCTTGCCGCCAAGACTATCGATGGTAATATAACTAACTAAAGCAACAACCCCTAAAGACATTAAATGAGAAAAATTGCCGACCATTTCTGTTACTAAAATAATCGCTGTTAACGGTGCTTTACCAATCGCAGTAAAATAACCAGCCATGGCAAAAATTAAAAAGTTTTTCACAAAAATTGAATCCATCCCTACGTATTGGACAAGTAGACTACCATACAATGTTCCGATAATGGCACCTAAAGTTAGAATAGGCAAGAAAATACCACCAGGGAGATTCGAACCGTAAGAAACCATTGAAAAAACAAAACGTAAAACCAGTAAGCCGACTAAAGCCCAAATCGTGGCCGGTTGATTGCCTAAAGCTAAAACAATTTGATTCCCACCGCCAAGTAAATGTGGAAAGAAATAACCAATCGGTAAAATCAAAATAAAAGGAATAAAACCATAATAATTAGAAGAAAGGCCTTTGATTTTTCCATATACTTTTGGTAAGGACAACAATGTTTTTTGATATATCCAACCTAATAATCCTAGTAAAACGCCCAGCAGTACTAATGTCCAATAGTACTCTAAAGGCAAAGATTTAACCGGACCAATATAAAGAACTGGCTGCAATCCGAAGAAATGCAAAGAAACAAAGTTAGCGGAAATGGCCGCAGAAAAAGAGGTTAACCAAACTAAAGGTGAAAAGGAATGGTGAACCTCTTCTAGAACAAATAAAAGTCCTGCGATTGGTGCATTAAAAGCGGCGGCTAAACCAGCACTGGCACCACTACTGATTAAAATTTTTTCTTCAGACTTGGTGCTTTGCCGCCATTGACTATAGCCTTGTCCAACCACTGCACCTAGTTGAATTGAAGGACCTTCACGTCCCAAAAATAGCCCAGGACTAATCGCTAAGATCCCACCGATAAATTTTTTCCAAAGCACTGGAAACCAGTGAATTTCTAATTGACCTTGAAGTTGTCCTTCCACTTGGGGAATGCCACTGCCTTTAATTGCTGGTTCGCTTTTGATCAGTCGTCCTAATAAATAAGCAAGCACGAGAGAAAATAAGAACCAAGGAATCATCCAAAAGGGTTTTTCGTGAAACGTTTGATACAGATGCACGACTTGTTCGCCAATTTTTTCAATGCCTAAGCGAAATAAGCTGACAACAAAGCCGACCAGAATTCCGACGACGATGCCTTTAAGGATAAAGCCGATTCGGGTACCATCTAATTGTTTAATTTCATGTACATCATTATTCATTTCATTTTTAGCCTCCATCACTACTTACTAATGTACTGCGGTTTGACTTGATTTACAAGAAAATTTCATATAAAAAGAAAAAGATTTTTTGTTCTTTTCTAAAGAACTTCAAAGGGATTTTTGGTATACTGTATAAGATTGAAAAAAGAGAGAGGACGTTTAATATGACACAAAAACATGCCTTGGTTCAGGGAATGAATCCTCGACAAGAAGAAGCCGTTTTGCATACAGAAGGACCACTGTTAGTCATGGCTGGTGCTGGTAGTGGAAAAACGCGGGTTTTAACACACCGAATTGCCTATCTAATTGAGGAAAAAGAAGTAAATCCATGGAATATTTTGGCGATTACGTTTACCAATAAAGCTGCTAAAGAAATGAAAGAGCGTGTAAATAAATTACTGGAAACGGGTGGCGAAGATGTATGGGTCTCCACTTTTCACTCCATGTGTGTAAGAATTTTACGTCGTGATGTGGATCAGATTGGTTACAACCGTAATTTTACAATTATTGACCCATCGGAACAAAAAACATTAATGAAACGCATCTTAAACGACTTAAATATTGATTCAAAAAAATATGATCCTCGCTCAATTTTAGGTACGATTAGCAATGCCAAAAATGAATTACAAACGCCTGATAAAGTTGCTGAAATGCAAGGTTCCTTATATGAAGAAATTGTCGCAAAATGCTATGAAGCCTATCAAAAAGAATTACGCAAAAACCAATGTATGGATTTTGATGATTTGATTATGAATACGATTCGTTTATTCAATGAACAACCAGATACGTTGGCGTTCTACCAAAATAAATTTCACTATATTCATGTGGATGAATACCAAGATACCAATCATGCACAATATACCTTAGTCAATTTATTGGCTGCACGTTTCAAAAATCTGTGTGTCGTAGGTGATGCCGACCAAAGTATCTATGGTTGGCGCGGGGCGGATATGCAAAATATCTTGGATTTTGAAAAAGATTATCCAGATGCCAGTGTAATTTTGCTAGAACAAAATTATCGATCCACCAAAAACATTTTGGCGGCTGCGAATGATGTCATCAAAAATAACCGTAACCGCCGCGAGAAAGAACTGTGGACAGAAAATATAGACGGTGAAAAAATTGTCTATTATCGTGGGGACACAGAACGGGATGAAACACAATTTATTGTGAGCCAAATCCAAAAAGAAATGCGGGAAAATGACCGAATTTATGGTGATTTTGCGGTATTATATCGGACCAATGCTCAATCCCGTGTAGTGGAAGAAATGCTCTTGAAATCTAATATTCCGTATACCATGGTGGGCGGACATAAATTCTACGACCGTAAAGAAATTAAAGATATTTTGGCTTATTTAAGTTTGATTGCCAATCCAGATGATTCAATCAGCTTTGAACGAATTGTCAATGAACCAAAACGAGGAATCGGTAAAAGTTCAATTGAAAAATTACGATTATTTGCGGATACGCATGGTTGGGCTTTGCTGGAAGCTGCCCAAAATGTTGATTTGGCAAATATTTCAGGAAAAGCGGGTAAAGAGCTTGGTAATTTTGGCATGATGATTCAAGACTTAACGAAAACAGTGCCCTATTTAACGATTACAGAATTGGTGAAAGAAACTTTACAACGTAGTGGTTATCGGGAAGCTTTGATGGCGCAAAATAATTTAGAGTCTCAAGCTCGCTTAGAAAACTTGGACGAATTTTTATCTGTGACACAAGAATTTGATAAACGTTTTGAAGCGCAAAATAACGACGATCCAAATGGCGAAGAAACAAAATTGGCGGATTTCTTAACAGATTTAGCCTTGGTTTCTGATTTAGATAATTTAGAAGAGAGCTCTTCACAAGTAACCTTAATGACGTTGCATGCGGCCAAAGGGCTGGAATTTCCAGTGGTCTTTTTAATGGGCTTAGAAGAAGGGGTTTTCCCATTATCACGTGCCATGCTAGAAGAAAGTGAACTGGAAGAAGAACGGCGCTTGGCTTATGTTGGTATCACACGAGCGGAAGAAGCCCTGTTCTTAACGAATGCTTATTCGAGAACATTATATGGTCGCACGCAATATAATCGACCAAGTCGCTTTTTAGAAGAAATTGAGGCGGAGCGTTTAATGAAACAAGGGGCGGCGGCCAATTTACAGAAAGCTCCAGCGCGTACCTTTGATCCTAAAGTATTCAAGCCCAGTGCAAGTAAACCAGCTTATGCACAGCCAGCTACAAAATCAGTTAGCAACAAAGTGGCAAGTGGTGGCGAAAAAGTTTCTTGGCAAGCAGGTGATAAGGTCCAACATAAAGCATGGGGCGTTGGTACAGTCGTTCGTGTAGGCGGTTCGGCCAAAGACTTAGAGTTGGACATTGCTTTCCCAGAAAAAGGCATTAAACGGTTGTTAGCGGCATTTGCACCTATTGAAAAAATTTAACATGCAAAATAGGTCAGCGATTTAATGAGAAAGCATCATTAGATAAATTCTTTTTATTTTCTATCTTAGTGTAAATGTGTTAAAAAGACGATAAGAGCATTACACTTATGAGGAGGAGTTCTACGATGGAACAACAACCATTAACATTAACGGCGGCGACAACTCGTGCGCAAGAATTAAGAAAACAACTCAATCAATATTCCCATGAATATTATGTCAAAGATCAACCATCCGTAGAAGATTATGTTTACGATCGTTTGTATAAAGAGTTAGTCGATATTGAAACGGAGTTTCCTGATTTAATCACGCCAGATTCGCCGACACAACGTGTAGGTGGCAAAGTTTTATCTGGTTTTGAAAAAGCTCCGCATGACATTCCAATGTATAGTTTAAATGATGGGTTTAGCAAGGAAGACATTTTTGCTTTTGATGAACGTGTTCGTAAGGCGATTGGTAAACCCGTTGCTTACTGTTGCGAGTTGAAAATTGATGGGTTAGCAATTTCATTACGTTATGAAAACGGGGTGTTTGTACGCGGAGCAACACGAGGCGATGGAACGGTTGGTGAAAACATTACAGAGAACTTACGAACGGTTCGCTCTGTACCGATGCGTTTAACGGAGCCCATTTCAGTGGAAGTTCGTGGCGAGTGCTACATGCCTAAACAATCCTTTGTCGCGTTGAATGAAGAACGTGAAGAAAATGGCCAAGATATTTTTGCCAATCCTCGGAATGCAGCGGCGGGAAGTTTGCGCCAATTAGATACAAAAATTGTGGCGAAACGGAACTTAAATACGTTTTTATACACAGTTGCTGACTTTGGACCGATGAAAGCGAAGACGCAGTTTGAGGCATTAGAAGAGCTTTCTGAAATTGGTTTTAGAACCAATCCTGAACGTCAATTATGTCAGTCAATCGATGAAGTTTGGGCCTACATTGAAGAATACCATGAAAAGCGGAGCACTTTGCCATACGAAATCGATGGAATTGTGATTAAAGTGAACGAATTTGCGTTGCAAGATGAATTAGGTTTCACTGTCAAAGCACCTCGCTGGGCGATTGCCTACAAATTTCCACCAGAAGAAGCAGAGACAGTAGTGGAAGATATTGAATGGACAATTGGGCGCACGGGAGTGGTCACTCCTACTGCGGTCATGGCTCCTGTACGAGTCGCGGGAACCACGGTTAGTCGGGCAAGTTTGCATAATGCAGATTTTATTCAAATGAAAGATATCCGTTTAAATGATCATGTTATTATTTACAAAGCCGGCGATATTATCCCAGAAGTAGCGCAAGTCCTAGTTGAAAAACGTGCAGCCGATAGTCAGCCTTATGAAATGCCGACACATTGTCCAATTTGTCATAGTGAGTTGGTGCATTTAGATGAGGAAGTGGCGTTACGTTGTATTAATCCAAAATGCCCTGCGCAAATTAAAGAAGGGCTGAATCACTTTGTCTCACGAAACGCAATGAACATTGATGGCTTGGGGCCAAGAGTGTTAGCACAAATGTATGACAAAGGATTAGTGAAAGACGTAGCGGATCTGTATTTCTTAACAGAAGAACAGTTAATGACTTTGGATAAAATCAAAGAAAAATCAGCAAACAACATTTATACTGCCATTCAAGGGAGTAAAGAAAACTCTGTCGAACGTTTGATTTTTGGCTTAGGGATTCGCCATGTGGGTGCGAAAGCGGCGAAAATTTTAGCGGAGCATTTTGGTGATTTATCAACCTTAAGTCGAGCAACTGCGGAAGAAATTGTGGCTTTGGATTCAATTGGCGAAACAATCGCAGACAGCGTTGTGACGTATTTTGAAAATGAGGAAGTTCATGAATTAATGGCTGAACTGGAAAAAGCCCAAGTGAACTTGACATATAAAGGTCTCCGGACAGAACAATTAGCAGAAGTGGAGTCACCTTTCAAAGACAAAACAGTTGTTTTAACAGGAAAATTAACGCAGTACACTCGCGAAGAAGCCAAAGAAAAAATTGAAAATCTTGGTGGAAAAGTTACAGGGAGTGTTTCGAAAAAAACTGACATTGTGGTTGCTGGCGAAGATGCAGGCAGTAAATTAACCAAAGCTGAAAGCTTAGGCGTGACCGTTTGGAATGAACAAGAAATGGTCGATGCGTTAGATGCAAGTCATTTTTAAGAAGAAAAATTAACGTTGTCAGATTTTATGTAGTAATTTGATGGTATACTTATTTTAGTCATAAAAGTTATATGAACGAGGACTTTCTGAGTTGAGAAAGGAGGTTGATGCTTATGCGCAATTCTTCTTACTTTAACGAAAGGAGCAATGTTTTTGTCCGTTGAAGCAGCGCTAGGACTGATGATTGGTTTTGCAACACTTGTTGTGACCATTATCTTCGGTATCTTAGCGCTTGTCTTAGACAACAAAAATAACCGTTCATAAGCTTTGAGGAGCTGAACGGTTAAGCGTTTGAAATAAAACCAATAACTCAGTAAGCCACCAGTTCTTATAACTGGTAGTGGCTATTAGAGAGGTATGTTCCTGCATATCTCTCTTTTCATTTTCATAATAACATATTTCCGTCATTTTTGCGAGCGACAAATTATCAATGAAATTCAAGGTTTCATCTAAAATATCCGACCATTTTATGGTAGAATGGGAACAGAGTGAGCAGCTGTGCTAAGCTGTTTAAAGAAATACAATCCAATTGATTAATCTGAAAATGAAAATTTCAGTAAATGATAGAAAGAAGGGTATCTATGGCAATTACAGAAGAACAAGTCAAACATGTCGCTAAATTATCAAAATTATCTTTCTCCGAAGAAGAATTAGCGGACTTTACCAATCAACTAGATAAAATTATTGATATGGTGGAATTACTAGAAGAAGTAGATACAACAGGGGTTCCTTTTACTTCAAATGTGAATGAATCAATCAATGTCATGCGTGAAGACGTAGCGACACCAGGAATGGACCGTAAAGAATTAATGCGGAATGTTCCGGAATCAGAGAATGGTTACATTAAAGTGCCTGCAATTATGGATAACGGGGAGGCAGGAGCCTAATGGAAAAATTATACGACAAATCGTTAACAGAGTTACATGATTTATTGGTCTCAAAAGAAATCACTGCAGTTGATTTAACCGAAGAAACATTAAATCGTATTCAAAATACAGAAGAACAACTAGGTTCTTTTATCACAGTTAGTGAAGAAAAAGCAATGGCATTAGCCAAAGCGATTGACTTAAAAGGCATCACTGAAAGTAATCCATTAGCTGGGATTCCAATTGGGATTAAAGACAACATTGTCACAAAAGATATTTTAACAACAGCTGGCTCAAAAATGTTACACAATTTTGACCCAATTTATGATGCGACCGTGATGGATAAAGTCTATCAAGCGGATATGATTCCAGTCGGAAAATTGAACATGGATGAATTTGCCATGGGCGGAAGTACGGAAACGTCTTACTTCAAGAAAACAAAAAATGCTTGGGATCAAACGAAAGTCCCTGGTGGTTCTTCTGGTGGTTCAGCTTCTGCTGTCGCAGCCGGACAAGTCCCAGTTTCTTTAGGGAGCGATACAGGTGGCAGTATCCGCCAACCAGCCGCATTCAACGGTATTGTGGGCTTGAAGCCAACTTATGGACGTGTGTCTCGTTTTGGCTTGATTGCTTTTGCTTCAAGTTTAGACCAAATTGGTCCATTGACACGAAATGTTAAAGACAATGCCTTAGCTTTAAATGCAATTAGTGGTTATGACGAAAAAGACGGCACTTCTGCAGGCGTTTCTGTTCCTGATTTTACGGCAGATTTAACTGGCGACATCAAAGGCATGAAAATTGCTTTACCAAAAGAATACTTAGGTGAAGGGGTACACCCAGATGTTCGTGAAGCGGTATTAAAAGCAGCAGAAACATTTAAATCTTTAGGAGCAACGGTGGAAGAAGTTAGTTTGCCACATTCTAAATACGGCGTAGCGGTTTATTATATTATTGCCTCTTCAGAAGCAAGTTCAAACTTACAACGCTTTGATGGTATTCGTTATGGTTACCGTTCCGAAAATGTCCAAAATCTAGAAGATGTCTATGTTAATTCACGTTCTGAAGGTTTCGGAACAGAAGTTAAACGTCGGATTATGTTAGGAACCTTCTCTTTAAGTGCTGGTTATTATGATGCGCACTTTAAAAAGGCTGGTCAAGTCCGTACACTAATCAAACAAGATTTTGAGAATGTCTTTGCGGATTATGACTTAATCATTGGCCCATCCACACCAACAGTTGCCTTTGGTCTAGGGGAAAACATCAATGATCCAATCACAATGTATATGAATGATATTTTAACCATTCCTGTCAACTTAGCAGGACTACCAGGCATGTCCATTCCAGCAGGCTTCTCAGAAGGCTTGCCAGTTGGTTTACAAATTATTGGAAAACATTTTGACGAACATACAATGTATAAAGCAGCCTATGCTTTTGAACAAGCGACAGATTTCCATACGAAAAAACCAGTCATTTTAGGGGGGAACGATTAATGAACTTTGAAACTGTCATTGGATTAGAAGTCCACGTAGAATTGAAAACCAACTCTAAAATTTTCTCCTCTGCGCCAGCGCATTTCGGAGCAGAACCAAACAGCAACACAAATGTGGTTGACTGGAGTTACCCAGGTGTTTTGCCTGTCATGAATAAAGGTGCCTTAGAATTTGGCATGAAAGCAGCACTTGCCTTGAACTGTGAAATTTCAAAAGAAACACATTTTGACCGTAAAAACTATTTTTACCCAGATAACCCGAAAGCATACCAAATTTCTCAATTTGATCAACCAATCGGACATGATGGTTGGATTGAAATTGAAGTCGAAGGCAAAAAGAAAAAAATTCGCATTGAACGGGTGCATTTAGAAGAAGATGCTGGGAAAAATATTCACGGCACAGATGGCTATTCTTATGTAGACTTGAATCGTCAAGGCACGCCTTTAATTGAAATCGTTTCTGAAGCAGACATGCGTTCACCAGAAGAAGCGTATGCTTACTTAGAAGCGTTGCGTTCAATTATCCAATTTACAGAAGTTTCTGATGTGAAAATGGAAGAAGGTTCTATGCGTTGTGATGCCAATATTTCTTTACGTCCGTATGGTCAAGAAGAATTTGGTACTAAAGCGGAATTAAAGAACTTGAACTCCATGAACTTTGTAAAAAAAGGTTTAGCTTATGAAGAAAAACGCCAGGCCAAAGTCCTATTATCTGGTGGC
Organism: Enterococcus sp. AN402; assembly: GCF_040719405.1. NCBI lineage: Bacteria > Bacillati > Bacillota > Bacilli > Lactobacillales > Enterococcaceae > Enterococcus > Enterococcus sp. AN402. The sequence goes on from NZ_JBFDTM010000004.1 coordinate 364,428, forward strand.
GAAATTCAACAAGAAACACGCCGCTTTGATGAAGCAACTAGTACAACGTTGCTTATGCGTGTTAAAGAAGGCTCAAGTGACTACCGTTACTTCCCAGAGCCAGATGTTCCTCGTTTTTCAATTGATGATGAATGGATTGAAAAAGTTCGCGCTAGTTTGCCAGAAATGCCAGCCTCACGTCGTGCCCGTTATATCAGTGAATTAGGGTTACCTGAATACGACGCAATGGTCTTGACTTTAACGAAAGAAATGTCAGATTTCTTTGAAGCAACTTTAGTAAACGGTGCAGATGCGAAACAAGCATCAAACTGGTTAATGGGCGAAGTTTCTGCTTACTTAAACAGTGAAAAAGTTGAATTAGCCGATACTAAACTAACACCAGAAAATCTAGCGGGTATGATTACTTTGATTAACGATGGCACAATCAGCTCGAAAATTGCGAAGAAAGTGTTCAAAGAGTTAATTGAAAACGGTGGAGACGCTAAAGAAGTTGTCGAAGCAAAAGGTTTGGTTCAATTATCTGATCCAGCGCAATTATTACCAATGATTAACGAAGTTTTAGACAACAACCAACAATCAATTGATGACTTTAAAAACGGAAAAGACCGTGCAGTTGGTTTCCTTGTTGGACAAATTATGAAAGCAACTCGTGGACAAGCAAACCCAGGTGTGGTTAACAAGTTATTGCAAGAAGAGCTTTCAAAACGATAAGAAAGTAGCAGGCAAACCATGAAAAAAGCTAGAGTGATTTATAATCCAACGTCAGGCAAAGAGTTAATTAAAAAGAACTTAGCCGATATTTTATCTATTTTAGAAGAATGTGGTTATGAAGCCAGTGCATTTGCGACCACACCAGAAGAAAATTCGGCACGCAATGAAGCACATCGTGCTGCGCGTGCAGGATTTGATTTACTAGTAGCAGCAGGTGGAGATGGGACCATTAATGAAGTCGTGAATGGGATAGCTCCGTTGAAGCGGCGACCTAAAATGGCCATTATTCCTGCTGGAACGACGAATGACTATGCACGGGCATTGAAGATTCCTCGTGATAATATCGTTAAGGCAGCAGAAGTGATTAAAAAAAATCAAACTGTCAAAATGGATATTGGGCAAGCCGGCAAAAATTACTTTATCAATATTGCGGCGGGTGGTCATTTAACGGAACTGACTTATGAAGTTCCATCAGAGTTGAAAAGTATTTTTGGTTACTTAGCGTACTTAGCCAAAGGAGCCGAAATGTTGCCGCGAGTGAAGCCGATTAAAATGCGCATGACGTATGATGAAGGTGTGTACGAAGGCAACGCCTCAATGTTTTTCCTAGGGCTGACTAACTCGGTGGGGGGGTTCGAGCAAATCGTACCAGACGCTAAATTAGATGATGGTAAGTTTTCATTAATCATTGTAAAAACAGCCAATATTTTTGAGATTCTTCATTTAGTTGCGTTAATGTTAAATGGTGGAAAGCATGTTGATGATCATCGACTAATCTATACAAAGACTAGCTATTTACATGCAGAAACGTTAGAAAAGAACAATAAAATGATGATTAATTTAGATGGTGAATATGGTGGCGATGCTCCAATGACCTTTAAAAATATGCATCAACACATTGAAATTTTTGCAAATGGTGATGCACTGCCGTCCAATGCAATTATGGGTTCTGTCTTAACTGGTAGCGATGAGATTGTCGTAGAATCAGAAGACGAAGAGGAAGAAGCATATAACGAAGCCAGCAAAGAATTTGTCAAAGAAGTTGAACGACTAACAGACGAAGATATTGATGGCGATGGAAAGATTGCCGAAAAAGAAAAGCAATAGGTAGTCCGTGAATAGCTAATGAAAGATTTAGTTGATAAGATCTTTCATTGGCTATTTTTTGACTAAGGGAAAGGATCTCATTCTTTTATTTACCTAAAAAGCTCAAACGAAATTGCTAAATCGCCATGAAAATTCGTTGTTGCTTTTCTTAGGTATTTTCATTAGAATGAGTGAAGTGTATAAAAAGAAGGAGCGACTTATGAAAAATTATCCAGTAAAGAAAAATGACGTCATTGAAGTAGAAATCATTGACTTGACGCATGAAGGTTTAGGCGTGGCAAAAGTGGACCATTATCCATTGTTTATTGAAAATGCCTTACCAGGTGAAAAACTTGAAATCAAAGTCTTAAAAACAGGCAAAAGTTTTGGTTATGGGAAAGTATTGACTGTCCTAAAAAGCAGTGAACAGCGTGTGCCCGTGAAAGATGAAAACTTTACAAAAGTCGGGATTAGTCCGTTGCAACATTTAGCGTACGGCGCCCAACTATCATTTAAAACGCAACAAGTCGAAAATGTTATGCAACGTGTCGCTAAATTGCCAGAAGTCCCTGTTTTACCAACAATTGGGATGAACGATCCGTGGCATTACCGGAACAAAGCACAAATTCCCGTGCGTAAAATTGACAACCAACTACAAACAGGTTTTTTCCGGAAAAATAGCCATGATTTAATTCCGATGGAACATTTCTATATTCAAGACCCCGAAATTGATGCAGCAATTGTTAAAATCCGTGACATTATGCGTAAATATAGCGTAAAACCTTATAACGAATCTGATAATACAGGGAACTTACGCCATATTGTCGTTCGTCGTGGCTACCATACTGGGGAGATGATGGTTGTTCTAATTACGAGAACACCGAAATTATTCCCAATTAGTAAAATTGTGCCAGATATTTTGGAAGCTATTCCGGAAGTAGTCAGCATTGTACAAAATGTAAATCCAAAACGAACCAATGTCATTTTTGGCGACGAAACCATCTTATTACATGGGTCTGAAAAAATTACAGATACTATTTTTGATTTGAAATTTGAAATTTCCGCGCGTTCATTTTATCAAGTAAATCCACAACAAACAGAAGTGATGTATCAAAAAGTCAAAGAGTATGCGGCTTTAACAGGCAATGAAATTGTGGTGGATGCCTATTGTGGGATTGGGACGATTGGCTTAACTTTAGCCCAAGATGCAAAGCAAGTTTACGGTATTGAAGTAATTGAAGAAGCGGTCAAAGATGCAGAAAATAATGCTAAATTAAACAATATTGAGAATGCCACTTTCACGGCTGGTTTAGCGGAAGAATTATTGCCAAAATTAGTTGAAAATGGCTTGCAACCAGATGTTGTGGTGGTGGATCCACCACGGAAAGGGTTAGACGGTCAATTAGTAAACACATTAATTGAAACGCAACCTAAACGAATTGTTTATGTCAGCTGTAATCCAGCCACACTCGCTCGCGACATTGCATTATTAACAGAAGGTGGCTATGAAGCAAAAGAAATTCAACCAGTGGATAATTTCCCACAAACGACCCACATTGAATCTGTCACGTTATTAACAAAGGCGGTGGATTAAATGAATGAAAAAGAAAAAATGTTAGAATTAATTAAAAAGAAACAAGGTGGTGGCCGTTCTAAAAAAATGGAAACTCCCAAAAATGATCGTAAAAACATGCGCAAAGGGCCTAAAATTTTTAATAAATAAGCGGTTATCAGTAAAAAGTTGCCGCCCATTAATGAAATGGGCGGCAACTTTTTTGTTAAAGCATTCCTAACCAAACAAATAAGTTGTTATTTTGCTAGTAAATCTGTTATTTTAGACAAAAGACAAGGAGGGCTATTCAGTGGAATATGTAACAACATTAGAAGAATTAGAAGAAAAAATTACAGACAATCGTCTACAAGCCGTCTTTTTGACAGCAAAAAATTGTAGTGTTTGTACAGTTGATAAACCGATTGTCGAAAAAATTGCAACAAAATATGAATTTCCTACATACATTGCAGAAGCTGATAAAAGTCCAGAAATAATTGGACAATTAAATGCTTTTTCTGCACCGACCATTATCTTATACTATGAAGGAAAAGAAATTCATCGCCAAGCTAAAATTATTAACTTTCAAGAAATTGAAAAGAGAGTTCGACAAGTACAAGAAAATAGTTAATCAAAAAGGAAGCCACCGATCACGGAGAGGCTTCCTTTTTAATTATCTCGCTAAATGTTCAGTTTGTTGTTGAGAAAAAAGTTGATAACTGACAAAAACTTCTGCTCTTTTGTTTACTTCTAATTTAACGAAAATATTGTGGATATGTGTTTTTACTGTCCCGATTGATAGGAATAGTTCGTTGGCTATATCTTGATTTGTTTTGCACTCTAAAAGTAACGAAAGCACTTCTCGTTCTCGCTGCGTTAATTGATAGGCATCACAAAAAGGCGCCAAAAGTACGGGTTCATCTGATTGATTTTCTTCCAATTTAGCAGCGTCTTTTTCAAGAACCGACAGAGGAAAATCACGATTACAGAAGTAGATAATGGCGATGGAGAGAATGATTGTATAAATATCTTCAGAAACGTTTCGGTTGTTAATTTTAAAGACAATATCAGAATATTGGTCAATGTTAAAAATAACGAAGGTATCTTCCAAAAGAATCGCCACACCGAAACCAATGCTTAGCCAACCAATAAAACGAAGATATTTTTTCGCAAGGGCTGATAAAGGATCTATTCGTAGTTGATAGAGCGCATAGCATCCAAGGTAAATTAAAAATAGCTGATTGGGTAAATAGTACAACCAAACTTTTAAGGCGGAATTTTGTGAAAATGGAATAGCTAGCATCCATAAACCAATTAAAAATAACCAGACAAATTGATAATTTTTAAAAGGACGACCACTAATAGTATTGATAATAGCCAGATAGGCAAAATTACAACAAATAAAAATGATGGTCTTTAAAAAAGGTGCGGTCATAAAGGTCTGATTATATTCGGTTGCAAACGAATTAATGAACTCAGTCATATAAACAATCACATTGTCACAAATAAAAATAACCATTAAAAAGAGAAGCAATAAAAAAATCGGTTGTTTATTTTTCAAGTAAAGATTTAAGGTAAAGGTTGAAGTAAACGAATATAAAATAATCAACAAGATGTTATAAATAAAAACAAATGTCACGATTGGAAACCCCTTTCATCTTTTATTTTAAGTGAATGATTTTTCAAAATAATTATACCATTTTCAAATCTATGATTGGTCAGAAATTAGAGAGAAATCCGCCTAAACTTTTATAAACCCCTGGTGTACCAACGGTTTATAACCATAAATAAACTTTTTTTAATGAAAAATCACGCCGAAAAAGAAAGCGTTTTCTAACTTTTGGTGGATAGTAAACTCTTCGCTAAACTTGGTAAAGTCGATGTGTAAACAAAAACAACTTTTAGGAGGAACACATCATGAAAAGAGATTACGTTACAACAGAAACATATACGAAAGAGGAAATGCACTATTTAGTCGATTTATCATTAAAAATTAAAGAAGCGATTAAAAATGGGTATTATCCGCAACTGTTAAAAAACAAATCTTTAGGAATGATTTTCCAACAATCTTCAACTCGAACACGAGTATCTTTTGAAACTGCAATGGAACAATTAGGTGGACATGGCGAATATTTAGCACCTGGTCAAATTCAATTAGGGGGACATGAAACGATTGAAGATACCAGCCGTGTATTGTCACGTTTAGTAGATATTTTGATGGCTCGTGTGGAACGTCACCATAGTATTGTTGATTTAGCTAATTGTGCTACCATCCCAGTCATTAACGGTATGTCTGATTACAATCATCCAACCCAAGAATTAGGTGATTTGTGTACCATGGTTGAGCATTTACCAGAAGGCAAAAAATTAGAAGATTGTAAAGTTGTCTTTGTCGGAGATGCAACACAAGTTTGTTTTTCTTTAGGATTAATCACAACAAAAATGGGCATGAATTTTGTTCACTTCGGTCCAGAAGGTTTCCAATTAAATGAAGAGCATCAAGCGAAATTAGCAAAAAATTGTGAAGTTTCAGGCGGTAGCTTTTTGGTTACAGATGATGCAAGTTCTGTTGAAGGCGCTGATTTCTTGTACACGGATGTTTGGTATGGCTTGTACGAAGCGGAATTATCTGAAGAAGAACGTATGAAGGTTTTCTATCCAAAATATCAAGTGAATCAAGAAATGATGGATCGGGCAGGTACCAATTGTAAATTCATGCACTGTTTACCAGCAACACGTGGGGAAGAAGTAACTGATGAAGTGATTGACGGTAAAAATTCTATTTGTTTCGATGAAGCAGAAAACCGTTTAACATCTATTCGTGGCTTATTAGTATATCTTATGAATGATTATGAAGCAAAAAATCCTTATGATTTAATCAAGCAAGCAGAAGCGAAAAAAGAACTAGAAGTTTTCTTAGACACTCAAAGCATTTAACGGCCAACTGTCCACTGATTGAAAAAATGAATCAGTGGACAGTTTATAAAGAGAGGAAGAGTCTTCATGGAGGGGAAAAAGAAATTTAGTTTAACGAGTGCCATTTTATCAGTCATCTGTGTGGTTTTCGTTGCTGAAGCAGCGGCGCCTGTTGCTGCAATTGGTAATTCTCAGTTTTTTTGGTGGATTTTCTTATTAATTGCATTCCTATTGCCATATGGGTTAATTTCATCAGAATTAGGAACAACTTATATTGGTGAAGGGGGCATCTATGATTGGGTGACCAAAGCATATGGTCATCGTTGGGGTGCCAGAGTTTCTTGGTATTATTGGATTAATTATCCATTGTGGCTAGCTTCATTAGCCGTTATGACGCCAGAACTATTAACGACAATTACAGGTATTAAGTTTTCAACACCGATGATGATTATTGTTGAATTAATTTTTACTTGGATTGTGGTTTGGATTAGTTTTTATCCAGTCAGCGACAGTATCTGGATTCTAAATGGAGCTGCCGTAATCAAGATGGTTTTAGCTGTCTTAATTGGTGGGCTAGGATTGTATGTAGCCTTGACGAAAGGTGTTGCCAATGAATTTACCTTGAAATCAATGCTGCCAACGTTTGACTTAAGGAGTTTATCTTTTATTTCTGTAATCATTTTTAATTTGTTAGGGTTTGAAGTCATCTGTACGTTTGCAGATGATATGGAAAATCCTAAGAAGCAAATTCCACAAGCTATTGTAGCAGCGGGGTTAGTCATTGCGGCCATTTATATTTTTTCAGCCTTTGGAATTGGGGTAGCGATTCCCACCGATCAAATTAGTACCGGCAGTGGTATGATGGATAGCTTTAAACTATTGACAGGCTCGACAGAAGGTTGGTTCATTATGTTGATGGCTTTCCTATTCCTTCTTACGTTGTTCGGCAACATGATTTCTTGGTCATTAGGAGTCAATAATACAGCTTGTTATGCTGCTGAAAATGGTGACATGCCTAAATTTTTTGAAAAACGTAGTAAGAAAAATGACATGCCAATTGGGGCTGCTTTGATGAATGGCATTGTGGCATCGGTGGTCATTGTATTAGCACCAATTTTACCTAATCAAGATTTATTCTGGGCCTTTTTCTCCTTGAATGTCGTCCTATTCTTGTTATCGTATATCCCGGTTTTCCCAGCTTTTTATAAGCTTAGAAAAATTGATCCCGATACACCACGTCCGTTTAAAGTTAACGGAAAACCAGGATTTTTAAAAGTTTTAGTGGTTTTGCCAATGATTATGATTATTATTTCACTGATTTTCACAGCAGTGCCTTTAGATTTTAGTCCCGCAGCATTAAATGAAAAATTACCAATCACAATTGGGGCAATCATTTTTATTCTGTTTGGTGAAGTAATTATTTACGTGAAAAAAATTAAGAAGGGAACGAAAGAAAATGGCTAAACGAATTGTAGGAAGTACCCCTAAACAAGATGGCTTTAGAATGCCAGGAGAATTTGAACCACAAGAGAAAGTTTGGATGATTTGGCCAGAAAGACCGGATAATTGGCGCGATGGTGGTAAACCTGTCCAAGAAGCTTTTACTAATGTGGCCAAAGCAATTAGTCAATTTACACCGATGAATGTGGTGGTTTCTCAACAACAATTTCAAAATTGCCGTCGCCAATTGCCGCCAGAAATTACGGTTTACGAAATGTCAAACAATGATGCCTGGGTTCGTGATTGTGGACCATCGTTTGTCATTAACGACCATGGAGAAATCCGTGGTGTGGATTGGACATTCAATGCTTGGGGGGGATTAGTAGATGGTTTATATTTCCCTTGGGACCAAGACGATTTGGTTGCACAAAAAATTTGTGAAATTGAGCATGTAGATTCTTATCGTACAGATGATTTTGTTTTAGAAGGCGGTTCATTCCACGTAGATGGACAAGGAACAGTCTTGACTACAGAAATGTGCTTATTAAGTGAAGGTCGAAATCCACAACTTTCAAAAGAAGCAATCGAACAAAAATTATGCGACTATTTAAATGTTGAAAAAGTTCTTTGGCTAGGTGATGGAATTGACCCAGAAGAAACTAATGGTCATGTGGATGATGTAGCTTGTTTTATTGCACCTGGTGAAGTGGCTTGTATTTACACTGAAGATCAAAATAGCCCGTTTTATGAAGCGGCACAAGATGCGTATCAACGTTTGCTTAAAATGACTGATGCTAAAGGACGCCAATTAAAAGTCCACAAATTATGCTGTCCTGTCAAAAATGTAACTATTCAAGGCTCCTTCAAAATTGATTTCGTGGAAGGAACCATGCCACGAGAAGATGGCGATATTTGTATCGCATCCTATATGAACTTTTTAATTACAAATGATGGCGTGATTGTGCCACAGTATGGTGATGAAAATGATCGTTTGGCTTTAGAGCAAGTTCAAACGATGTTCCCAGATAAAAAAATTGTCGGCGTTAATACGGTAGAAGTTGTTTATGGGGGCGGCAATATTCACTGTATCACACAACAAGAACCAAAGCGCTAGGAGGGAAACAGATGTCAAAAATAGTGATTGCATTAGGTGGAAATGCGTTAGGAAATTCTTCGAAAGAACAATTGGCAAAAGCACAAACCGCTGCAAAATCCATTGTTGATTTAATTGAACAAGGCCATCAAGTGGTGATTGCTCATGGCAACGGGCCACAAGTTGGCAAAATTCGCTTAGCTTTTGAGGAAACGAGTCAATCTCCAGAAGATGTCGTGCCGTTTCCTGAATGCACAGCAATGAGCCAAGGCTATATTGGCTATCATTTACAACAAGCAATTGATGAAGAACTAGTAGCCAGAAATTTAGGGGAACAACCAGTTGTTACGTTAATTACACAAGTCGTGGTGGATCCAAAAGATCCAGCGTTTACAAAACCAACAAAACCAATTGGTGGTTATTATGACGAAGAAACAGCCAAACAGTTGATGGCGGAAACTGGGAACGTCTATCAAGAAGATGCGGGTCGAGGCTGGCGGCGGGTAGTTCCTTCGCCAAAACCAGTTGATATTTACGAAAAAGTTAGCTTGCGAACACTTGTTGATGCAGGACAAATCGTAATTGCTTGTGGTGGCGGCGGGGTTCCTATTGCCTATGATGGTCCAGTCTATCATGGTGTAGATGCAGTCATTGATAAAGACTTTGCGGCAGCAAAAATGGCTGAACTCATTGAAGCAGATGTTTTTGTGGTATTAACTGCAGTAGAACATGTTTTTGTTAACTTTGGTCAAGCAAATCAACAAGCTTTGACCGATGTTACGGTTACGGCAATGCAACAATATATAGAAGAAGATCAATTTGCGCCAGGTAGTATGTTACCCAAGGTGGAAGCGGCCATCAGTTTTGCAGAAAGTAAACCAAACCGCCAGGCGATTATCGGGCTTTTAGAATTAGCTTCGGAAGCAATCAAAGGAGAAAGTGGTACACGAATTACACAATAAATTCTCAGTATTTAACTTTCACAAAAGACTAAAACAAACGCATTTAGCGGACTATCTTAATCGTTAGAGAGTAGGACATCGGTCGTTTTGACGGATGTCCTACTCTCTATTTTGTCTTTTTAACGAACAAAACTGTTAGTTGTCATGCAAAAATAAACATAGTAAGATAATCTTTAAATGGTATAGGAGGATAAAAATGTCTAAATTTTTAAAAGTAATCGGAATAATTGCTGTTTTGTTAGTCATAATAGGCGCTGCAGCGTATTGGTTTATACTCAAAAAGTTCACTCCTGAGGCAGAAACCCCAGCAATGTACAATCAAGAGAGAATCGTTAAAACGATTGAAGACCAATTAAAAGAAACAGATGTACAAAAAGCTCGTACCAAAGCACCGTTGATTATTGAAAAAAATATCACTGAATTACAGCAAGCGATTGCCGAAGGAACATTGACCTATGAAGAACTTACGGCGTTTTATTTGGACCGTATTTTACAGTTCGATCAAATAGATAATGGCATGAACAGCATCTCTGAAATCAATCCGCAAGCAATTAAGGAAGCAAAGGCATTTGATCAGCAAGCCTCTCAAACACCGAAGAAGCCTTTGTATGGTATTCCTGTGACTTTGAAAGAAAATATAAATACGACCAACATGATTTCGAGTGCAGGAGCTTATGCTTTACGCACGTTCAAGCCTAAGGAAGATGCGGAAGTAGTTAAGAAGTTAACAGAGGCGCAAACTTTGATTTTAGGAAAAGTAAACTTATCTGAACTAGCGAATTATATGTCAATGAAAGCACCAAGTGGCTATAGTTCCAAACATGGACAAACACTTAATCCTTATGGGCCGCTCAAAATAACACCTTCAGGTTCAAGTTCTGGGAGTGCGGCTAGTGTGACGATGAATATCGGCGCCTTCTCTTTAGGCACTGAGACGATGGGATCGATTGTTTCCCCCGCTTCTCATCAATCAGTGGTTGGTTTTAAACCGACCCACAGTTCAGTAAGTGGCGAAGGTGTTTTGCCATTGGCACCGTCATTAGATACAGTTGGCCCGATTGCCCGAAGTGTCGTTGATGCTGCACAAGGCTATAATGCGTTTAAGAAAGACACGGTTCCGAGCATTGATTCAACGAAATTTACTAAAAATAACTTACAAGGTCAACGCATTGGGTTGCTAGAAATGCCAAGTGCTGAAGAAGAATTTACGGCTGCTAAAAAGGCCCTCCAAAAAGCTGGAGCAGAAGTGATTCCGGTAACGCCAGATATGGAAGGGATTGATGGCGGGAAAGTTATTTCCAATGAATTTAAGTTTGCATTGGAAGAATTTGCGAAACGTTATGACTTACCATTTAAAACACTGGAGGAACTAATTGCGTATAATCAACAAGATAAAAAGGTTCGTGCCAAGTATGGGCAAGATTTATTAGAAGCAGATGTTAAAAAGAAACAACCAGATAAAGAAGTCATTCAAGCAACCATTAAAAAAGCACAGCAAACGTTTGATGCGTTGCTAAAAAAACAACAATTAGACGGATATGCTTTTATTGATTCTGAAGGTACGGGTTTAAGTGCTGTGGCAGGATATCCTGAATTGACTGTTCCTTTGGCAGCGAACAGCGAAGGACAACCTTATGGGCTGACTTTTACACAAACTGCCAATAAAGAGCAAACGTTATTTGAGCAAGCTTACAGCTTTGAACAAAGTACCAAAGGACGGATAGTGCTTTCAGACAACGAGCTATTGGCAAACAGTAAAAAAATAAGTAGAGATGAGCAGTAAAGAAAACTAGGGATGGCGAAACATCCGTATCAAACCTAATAAAGATAATCGACCTACAAATGAAAGGAATTGTTTGTAGGTCGATTATTTAGGTTAGTCGTTTTTTTTGCTTTTTTTAGGCGAATGTTTTCATGTAATAAGTTAATAAGTGGCCAGATTCGAGAAATAAGGCCATCAATTTTTAAGCATTTCAATAAAAAGAGTGAACGATGACTGTATTTGAAGCATAAATATGTGCGGTTGCTTCCGCTTTCGCAACATTAATTTGGAGCGCTACCGTCGTAAAGGGTTCTGCCGCAGGAATCATTAGATGGAAACAAATCCATGACTACATAGAAGATTAAAACAAGATGAAGAAAATATTGTGGCAATAAAGGATATCAGAAAGCTTACAAAATAACTATATGTAGTATCTTTTTATTTTTTTAATCAATATATAGTATTAAAATCTTCTTTTTATTCCGAAATCTGATTGACTTGTTTTTTAAAACGGAGTACTCTTATTGAGACGTCAACAGATAAAAGTTTGGTTTTAGGAAGGTCGGAAATTTGTCGTGAATAAGAATTTTTTGGTGAATGATTTTAAAGGTTGGGAAACGAGAAGTTACTTGTTTTTAGCTTTGATGGTGGGGGTACAGTTGATTGCATTTGCTATCAATCCATCGAATTGGATTACGTTAGTAGGTGGTTTAGCCGGCATCATTTGTGTGAATTTAATTGCCCAAGGAAAAGTCAGCAATTACATTTTTGGGTTAATCAGTGCAGTGATTATTGGCTATTTTGGGTTAGTGACACGGGTATATGCGGAAGTTCTTTTACAAAGCTTCTATATTATTATGGACATTACAGGGCTTTATGCTTGGCTTCGGGCTAGCGAGGATGGCTCGGGTCAAGTAACCGAAGTAAAAGTTTTAAAAGGTATTCAGTGGTTGTATGCCTTTTTCACGTGGTTGCTCATTGGCGTAGCGGCATATATTTTGTTAGGTTTTGTAAATGATGCGCAACAAACATTAGATGCAATCACGTTCAGTGTTTCAGCGACAGGGATGTTATTGATGATTAAACGTTATCAATCGCAATTCGTGTTTTGGCTACTAGGAAATATTTTTTCAATTTTGTTATGGTTCCGAGCAGGGACGCACGCTGGTGGTGATTATGCGATATTTGTTATGTATTGTATGTATACTTTTAACTCAATTTTTGGTATGTTTAATTGGTTGAAGATAAAAAATAAAATGGAAAAAAATAGGTAGGGAGTTCGATGGCAGTGATTGTTTTAGCAGGTACGATTGGCGCTGGTAAATCTAGTTTAACAGCTTTAATTGCAAACCGTTTAGGTTCAGAAGCCTTTTACGAATCAGTTGATGATAATGAGGTATTACCTTTATTTTATGCGGAACCGGAAAAGTACGCATTTTTATTACAAATTTATTTTTTAAATAAACGTTTTGATAGTATTAAACAAGCATTAACGCATGAAAATAATGTATTGGATCGCTCGATTTATGAAGATTCATTACTTTTTCATTTAAATGCAGATTTAGGTCGTGCCAACGAAACAGAGGTCAAAGTGTACGATGACTTATTACAAAATATGCTCCAAGAATTGCCTTATGCTGCGCATAAAAAAAGACCTGATTTGTTAGTTCACATTCGTATTTCATTTCCCAAAATGTTAGAACGCATCAAAAAACGTGGCCGTCCTTATGAACAAATTGAGACAGATCCAACGTTGTATGATTACTATCAAATGTTGAACGAGCGTTATGATCAATGGTACGAAGACTATGATGAAAGTCCTAAAATTCAAATTGATGGCGATAAATATGATTTTGTCGAAGATCCTGAAGCGTGTCAATATGTCTTGGCGTTAATTGAGAAGAAAATTGAAGAATTAGAAAGATAAATAAAAAGAAGCAAGTCCGGACTTGCTTCTTTTTGACTTAAAATGTGGATAGATAGGCTAAAGTTGCTACTAAATAAAGGAGTGTAGTGCTAAATTATAGAATCGGATTTTAACCTTCCCCTAAGTTAAAATCGGATAATCTATCCATCGACAGTTTAAGTTTGTATAAAATAGCGGTAGCTATTATCAACGAAGTCATTCATCGGTTGACCTGACTTCTCTAGAAGTATACCATCGAAAATAACCAACAGTTGTTCAAAATTTGGACTTAGTAAGTGTAAATTTTGATTGAAAGTTTCTGTAAATCAATCATTTATTCAAAAAATAATGCTCGAAAGAAGGAAGATAAATGGGCCAAATTTGGTTTGAACGCATTCTACGTTGGCGCAAAAAAGCGCAACGATTTTTACAAGGACGTTATGCCCGGTTCGATGAATTGAATCGAACGCTGTTGCTAACAAGTGTTGTGCTGGCGCTCATCAATATTTTTACTGGCTATCTTTGGGTTCGGTTATTGATTTTAATCACAGGCGCCTACGTGTATTATCGCTTTTTTTCAAAACATATTCACCCGCGATTGAATGAAAATCAACGGTTTATTCTTCGAAAACAACACCTAATGCAAAAAGTTCATGCTTTTCGCAAGCGACACATGACTCAGAAAGGATATCGTTATTTTAAATGTCCAAAATGTCAGCAGTCATTACGTGCGCCGAAAGGACGAGGAACAATCAAAGTCACTTGTTCAAAATGCCGAAATCAATTTATCAAAAAAGTCTGACCTTCTGTGTTTTTTGGTCTAGGCAACTTTCGGACTTGTGGTATACTTGAGAAAAGAAACCATTGGATATTCTAAAAGGGGAATATCTTGTTAAAAAAGGAGAGAAAAAATAATGGAAATTAAACGCCAACAAGAAATTGTTGAAGCGTATCACTATGATATGCGAGTACCTGATTCAGAAGTAGAGACAGATTTACGTGTCAGTTTTTCACCAATTGAAGTAGAAGAAGAAAATTATCCAGAAAATAGCTCAGCACTTGTTGCTCGCTTAGAATTTCGAATTGTCTTTGACGAATTTGTTTTATCAGGGGCGATTAGCCAAATTAATCACATTATTGATCGTAAAATTGAAAAACAAGAAGATATTTCGCAAGAAGAAGTCGATGAACTTGTGCGTCCTTTATTTAGCATCGTCGAACGTTTATCTTATGAAGTAACTGAAATTGCTCTGGATCGTCCAGGTGTTCAATTGAATTTTCAACAATCAGAAGAAGCTTAAACTTTAAAAACAGCGTTTATAACGGATTCCGTTACAAACGCTGTTTTTATTCTTGTGAAGATTTAGCAACCAAAGCTTTTTTAAACTGTTCATAATTTTTTGTAGCGATATCCACATAAGCAATCGGCTGACCAACTTTGGTGATTTTTTCGGGAAGATAGGGAGCGAGCATTTCATTGTACAAAATGAACGCAGCTTCTGGTACTTCCTCTGAAAGAACATCATAACTGATAAAGTCAATTTCATAGGTTGGTTGAAAAAAGGCTTTGATGTTTTGCTGCTCTTTATTTGAAAAGAGCCAAGGACCTCCATTTGCAGGGCTCCCAACATACAACATTGCTCCATCACGGTTGACAGAAAGGATCCAACAAATTTTTTGCATACGCTTAAACCTCCTAGAACTAAGTATAGCACGTCAGCTTAAAAGAAAGAGGACAAAAAACAAATTATTTTTACAGTGACTAGTAAAACAACGCTTGGTGATAGTTTTAAACTATCGCAACGGTTATTTTCTATCAAAAAGTAAGCAAATTATCCCACTATTTGCTATAAAATAAGGTACAATAGAACTATCACTGGAAACAGTTTGCTGTTTTCAGGGTATTTACTGGAGAGTGAGTACCGGGAACCTTTACTTCCTTTGATGTACTTGTCATTAAAAACATAGGGAGGAACTAAAATGACAACATTCATCACTGTATTAGTGATCCTTGCATTTATTGCTGTGTTATTCGGTTTCTACCAAATGCAAAAGAAACATTTAAAATTCTCAACACGTGTCTTTTCAGCATTGGGCGTGGGGATTGTTTTAGGTGCAATTATTCAATTTGCTTTTGGTACAGACAGTAAAATTACTACGCAATCAATGGAATGGATCGGAATTGTAGGTAATGGTTATGTAGCGTTTCTACAAATGCTCGTAATTCCGTTAGTATTTGTATCTATTGTAGGTGCATTTACAAAAATGAAAGAATCCAATAAATTAGGAAAAATTAGCTTTAATGTGTTAGCCACCTTACTAGGAACAACAGCAGTAGCTGCCTTGGTGGGGATTGGAACAACCTTAGCGTTTGGTCTTCAAGGGGCAAAATTCACGCAAGGTGCTGCAGAAACGTCAAGAATTGCCGAGTTAGCGACGCGTCAAGATGCGATTCAAGATTTGACGATTCCACAACAAATCGTTTCATTTATTCCTAAAAATGTCTTTGCTGACTTTGCGGGAACACGACCAATGAGTACCATTGGGGTGGTAATCTTTGCTGCGTTTGTTGGTGTCGCTTATTTAGGCGTTCGTCGTAAAGCGCCAAAAGAAGCTGAATTTTTTGCAAATTTAATTGATAGTTTATATAAAATTACCATGCGAATTGTTACCTTAGTTTTACGCTTGACCCCTTATGGCGTGTTAGCGTTAATGATTAATGTTGTAGCAACAAGTGATTTTGTTGCGATTATTAACTTAGGTAAATTTGTGTTGGCATCGTATGTGGCCTTAATCATTGTTTTGGCCATTCACATGCTGATTTTAATTACTTTAAAAGTCAATCCAGTTACGTATCTAAAAAAAGTTTTTCCAGTCTTGAGCTTTGCTTTTACTTCTCGTTCAAGTGCAGGAGCTTTACCATTAAATATTGAAACACAAACCAAAGCATTAGGTGTCGATGATGCCACAGCAAACTTTGCTGGTAGTTTCGGTTTATCTATTGGACAAAATGGTTGTGCCGGCGTTTATCCAGCTATGTTAGCAACCATCGTTGCACCAACTGTTGGAATTGATGTCTTTAGTTTACAATTTATTTTAATGTTAGTAGCAGTTGTCACAATCAGTTCATTTGGCGTAGCCGGTGTCGGCGGCGGAGCAACTTTTGCTTCTCTAATCGTTTTAGGCGCAATGAACTTGCCAGTTGCAATTGTTGGTTTAGTAATTTCGGTTGAACCACTTATTGACATGGCGCGGACAGCTGTTAACGTTAACGATAGTATGGTTGCAGGTGTGTTAACAAGTGCTCGTATTCATGAATTAGATCGTGATGTCTTAAATGATCGCGACGTTGTCTTAGATGCAAATATCTAAATCAATAAAACGAAAAGTGTTTGAGCAATGTCTTGCTCAAACACTTTTATTTTGATTTTAAGCGAAAGTGCAGTAATTATTTAAAAGAACGTATATAATAAGTTGTTAACTAAATTCAAAAGGACGTGAAGGAATGTTTTCAAACCAAGTAAAGATTATGTTATATGTGAATAATGTTGAGGAATCTAGTCAATTTTGGCAAACGTTTGGCTTTGTTGAAAAGGAAAGAGAGGAAGTTGACGGCACATTGGTGGTAGAAATTGCACCAAGTGAATCAGCAGAAGCGATTATTGTTTTATATGATTTGGCCTTTATTCAAAAACATTCACCAGAAGTGGCGGGGAATACCCCTTCTTTAATGTTTGCTAGCGGTGATATCATTGGTCTCTATAAAAAAATGCAAGAGGCTGGGGTTACTGTCGGTGAAATGGTTCAATTGCCAACAGGCTTAGTTTTTAATTTTGCAGATAACGATGATAATTACTTTGCTGTGATGGGGCAAGAAAGTAAATAAAAAACAGCTTGGCACCAGAATCTAGATTGATTCTGGTGCCAAGCTGTTTTTTATAAAAGTTGAAAGTTTTATAAATTTTACTAAAAACTGTAATTTTCATGAAAATATAGCGTATGATAATGCTGTTAATAGAATAGGCGGAGGTAAGCGGTATGCGTAAACGACATGCAAAGAAAAGACATGGAGGAGTGAATTGGCTTTTTATAGTATGTTTGTTGGTGGTGATTGGTGGTAGTGGTTATTTAATAAAAACGTTCTTTTTCACTAGAGATTCACAAGTTAGTCAAGAATCGAAAGTGGTCTTGGAAGAAGATCGCCGAAGTGATAATTATGCGAATTTAACGAAAGAAATAGTTGCACCAGATAGTGGCGAACTTGATCAAAAAATTCAAGAAACAAATTATATTGGTTCGGCTTTGATCATTAAAGATGATCAGGTTTTAGTAAATAAAGGATATGGCTTTGCCAATTTTGAAAAGCAACAAGCCAACACGCCAAACACAAGGTTTCAGATTGGCTCAATTCAAAAATCTTTTACCACAACCTTGATCTTAAAAGCAATTGAAGAAGGTAAACTTACATTAGATACAAAACTCGCTACGTTTTATCCGCAAATTCAAGGTGCTGAGGATATTACGATTAGCGATATGTTGAATATGACAAGTGGTTTAAAGTTATCAGCAATGCCTAATAATATCGTTACCGATGAAGAAATTATTCAATTTGTTAAACAAAATACCATTCAAGTCAATAAAGGAAAATACAATTATTCCCCAGTAAATTTTGTCCTTTTAGCAGGAATGTTAGAGAAAATGTATCAACGTACCTATCAAGAATTATTTAATAATCTTTATCACAAAACGGCTGGTTTAAAGAATTTTGGCTTCTATGAAACCTTATTGGAACAGCCCAATAATTCAACAAGTTATAAATGGACAGAAGATAATTCATATAACCAAGTGCTCTCAATTCCTGCAGCTAGTTTTGCCCATGAATTTGGGACTGGTAATGTGGATATGACGACAGGTGATTTGTATTGGTACTTACATCAATTAACGAGTGGACATTTAGTTTCCACCGCACTTTTGCAAAAATTATGGACGTCTTCTCAGCAAAGCTCTTATCATGGCGGCATCTATGTTCATGATAATTATTTACGTTTACACGGCGTTGAAGCGGGTCAACAAGCCCTGGTTTTATTTTCAAAAGATATGAAGACAGGGGTCATATTGCTAACTAATTGTGTGAATCCAGCGAAATACAAAGAATTAATTGGTTCGTTGTTCCATGATGTAACCAATTTAACTGTTAAATTTTAAAGCAGAAGCAACAACGATCACTCCAAAGCCTTTTTAGGTTTCTTCTGAGAGACTTTATATTAAAATAAAGGGAAGAACGATCAAAGGGAGTGACGAAGATGAAGCAATCAAAAAATAAACAAGTTGTTATTGGTGAATCAACGAAAAAAAACATTTATCTTCAAGATATAGAACAGGAAACGCAAGCTTTTATTCTCCAAAACAATCCACAATTGACAGCTGAATCGATGATTACATTGGCGGAGTTACTTAATTATCGTTTGGATTACATGAAACAATTGGTCGCAAATGATTCTGAAAAAATCCAACAACTGAATGAATTGGTGGTTCAACATATCAAAGAAGATAAGCTGATTTCCAATAATATGAATGAAAAGATGGAAAAGAAATTAACCTTTGGCCAACGAGCAGCGGATACCATTGCTAAATTTGGCGGTAGCTGGGTGTTTATTGGCTTCTTTTGCTTCGTGTTGATTGCTTGGATCGTGATTAACTCTACCACTTTATTGGGACAACCATTTGACAAATATCCTTATATTTTGCTAAATCTCGCCTTATCTTGTTTAGCAGCTATCCAAGCACCGATTATTATGATGAGTCAAAACAGACAAGAAGCCCGTGACAGAGAACAAGCGAATAATGATTATAAAATTAACTTAAAAGCAGAAGTAGAAATTAATTTATTACATGAGAAAATGGATTATATTATCAATAATCAACTAGAAAATTTGGTAAAAATCCAAAATATTCAAATTGAACTTTTAGGTGAATTGCAAGAACAACTCGCCGCGACTTCTGAAAAGGAGTAGTATATAGAAGAGGTCGGGACAGAACCGTTTAGCTCCGAGAACCAAGTAGGTACTGATTAACATCTATTTGCTTTGCAAATAGTGTTTCTCAGCAATAAGAAGGAATTTCCGAAAATTGCTCTTTAATTTTTGGAGACCAAGTAGGTATTGTTCATCATCGAATCACTACGTTCTTCGTGATTCTCAACAATTTCGGCTTATTTCCGAAGGACCTTCACCAAGTAGGTACGATGATTTCATCTGTTCATGCTTCACAGTGAAACATCGCAACTCTTAGAGCTGTAGCTCTTTTGAAGGGTGTACTGTGACGAGACGCATGTCGAGAAAACACCTTAGAAGTTGTTGAGATCGGAGCAACGCGTAGTGTTGGTTCTGTTCCCGCCGTTTATCAGGCTTTTTTTATTGTGTGTAAATACACAAGCAAAATAATCGCTTTCCCTTTTTTATTCACCGTATAATGGGATAGAATGACTTTATACAAAAGGGGAAAACAAGATGAAATACCAAGTATTACTTTATTACAAATATACAACAATTGAAGATCCAGAAGCTTTTGCGAAAGAGCATCTAGCTTTTTGCAAATCATTAAATTTAAAAGGCCGTATTTTAGTAGCGACAGAAGGGATTAACGGAACGTTATCTGGTACTGTCGAAGAAACAGAAAAGTACATGGAAGCAATGCAAGCAGATGAGCGCTTTAAGGATACATTCTTTAAAATTGATCCAGCAGAAGAAATGGCGTTCCGCAAAATGTTTGTTCGCCCACGTTCTGAATTAGTGGCGTTGAACTTAGAAGAAGACGTTGATCCATTAGAAACGACGGGGAAATATTTGGAACCTGCAGAATTTAAAGAAGCCTTATTAGACGAAGACACTGTTGTAATCGATGCTCGTAACGATTATGAATATGATTTAGGTCATTTCCGTGGTGCCGTGCGCCCAGATATCCGTAGCTTCCGTGAGTTACCACAATGGATTCGCGAGAACAAAGAACAATTTATGGATAAAAAAATTGTTACCTATTGTACTGGCGGGATTCGCTGTGAAAAATTTTCTGGCTGGTTATTAAAAGAAGGATTTGAAGATGTTGCTCAATTGCATGGTGGTATCGCCAACTATGGAAAAAATCCAGAAACACGTGGCGAACTTTGGGATGGCAAAATGTATGTCTTTGATGACCGAATCAGTGTCGAAATTAATCACGTTGATAAAAAAGTTATTGGGAAAGATTGGTTTGATGGAACACCTTGCGAACGCTATATTAACTGTGCAAACCCAGAATGTAATCGTCAAATCTTAACTTCAGAAGAAAATGAACATAAACATTTAGGTGGCTGCTCATTAGAATGTAGCCAGCATCCTGCCAACCGTTATGTAAAAAAACATAATTTAACAGAAGCAGAAGTTGCTGAACGTTTGGCTTTGTTAGAAGCGGTTGAAGTATAAAAATAATAAAAAAATAAACAAAAAAACTTCGAAAATTATTTTTCGAAGTTTTTTTGTTTATTTTTTTGTCTTTAAAAGTGTTGATTTTAAAGCTTTCTTAGCTAAAACCATTTTATTTTTTAAAAGCGTCTGAAAAAAATAAAAAAATCTAATAAATATTTCTTTTATATAATGTTTATTGGCTGGGCCAGTCAATGTTGAAAATGGGGAAGGAGGAATTCAGATGAAAATCATAAAAAGGTTTAGTTTGGTATGTTTAGGGCTATTGATCATTGGGTTGCAAACAAAAAGCGTTATGGCTGAAGAAAATAATTATGAATCAAATGGTCAAGCGAGCTTCTATGGTACCTACGTTTATGAGAATGAAAAAGAGTCAAATGACGTAGCGGATACCCAACAATCAGAAGAACAGGGAAGAAACAATTTAGCTGCTTCTGGACAAGCAGTTTTACCTAAAACAGGCGAGTCTGAAAATCCGCTGTATTCCTTGATAGGAGTTAGTTTGTTGGGGATAGTCATTTATTTAATTAATAAAATGAAACGAGAGAAGGAGTTTAATTAATGAAAAAAACTGTTTTACTTACATCGGCAACCATACTTTTAGGCGTAGGGTTTCAAGCAATAAACGCATCAGCAGCAGAAACTTTTCCGAAAGAATACAATACAGAAGGCACAATTACTTTTGAAGCAGGTGATAATGAAATCACACCGCCTGTTGATCCAGAAAATCCCGATCCTACTGATCCAGTAGACCCAATTGATCCTCCAGGGCCAGGAACGGGTGGTGCCTTATCAATTGATTATGGGTCAAAATTTAAATTTGGTGCACAAAAGATTTCTACGGCAGATCAAACGTATTATGCTGCGCCAGATGAAATGAAAGATGGTTCAAAAAAACCAACCTATGTACAAGTAACTGATAAAAGAGGAACGTTAGCAGGATGGAAACTAACGCTTTCCCAACCTGAACAATTTAAAACAGCTACTGGAGAAGAACTAGTCGGCGCTCAATTGACGTTTACAAAGGCAGAAGCTGCTTCAATGGTGGATGAAAAATATAAACCTACTGAAGTCAGTAGTACTATTTCCTTAACACCTGGTGTAAATAATAATCTAGCGATGAACGCTAAAAAAGAAACAGGTGTTGGGACTTGGGTTTATCGCTTTGGTTCAAATGAAGCAACAAATAAAGAAGCTGTCCAACTATTCGTTCCCGGAAAATCTGTAAAGCTTGCACAACAATATTCAACGAAGTTAGTTTGGGCATTAGAAGATACTCCCGCTAATAATTAAATAAAGGAGAAAAGCAATGAAAAAACAATTCACAGGAATCGTTCTATGCAGTACATTTGCAGTTGCTGGTTGGTCCTTACAAGCGAAGGCAGAAGAGCCAAAAGAGTATCGTTCGAATGGTTTAATAGAATTTATTCCGAACGTAGATCCGACAGAGCCAGTTGATCCAGAAAATCCCGATCCAGAAAAGCCAGTCAAACCAATTGATCCGACAGACCCAGAAGGTCCCAATCCTGGTACCCAAGGACCGCTGTCTATTGATTATGCTTCAAGTTTTGACTTTGGGAAAAATCGTATTTCGAATAAAGACCAAGTATATTTTGCAAGAGCACAGCAATATCAAGAAAATCAAAAAGAAACACCAAATTTTGTGCAAATTTCTGATAATAGAGGAACCAATAGTGGTTGGTCTTTAACGGTTACGCAAAAGGAGCAATTTAAAGCAACAAAGGCTACTTTAAATAGTCAGTTGACAGGTGCGCAAATTTCTTTAGCTAACCCGAACGTTAATAGTAATGCGCAAAATGTTGTGAAACCAGAGGCAACAAATAAGATTGCCCTTGTTCCAGGAACCGCATCGCTAGTGGTAGCTGCGAAGCAAGGAACCGGTGCAGGAACTTGGGCTACTTATTGGGGCAAAGTAGAAGTGGTTGCAGAACGCGATGAAACCAATACGGTACACAATGTTAATGTTACAAAAGATGTTGCGCTATCAGTACCAGGGTCAACCCCTAAAGATGCCGTGAAATATCAAACAAAATTATTGTGGACGTTGACGGATGTACCAGGAATTTAAAAAGTAGAGGTGAAGAGAGATGCGAAACAAACAAAGCCTAGTCTTTTTGGCAAGTAGTTTATTCTTACTAATCCTTGCGCCTATTACTAGCGAAGCGATTAGTAATCCTTCGACAAATATCAACGAAGTCAATCGGGAAATAGTGGAGGAATCGGCCAATGATCAGGCAACTAGCGCTCCTTCTCACTCGGAAAAATTAGAGCAAGAACCTTCCCTAGAAACGACAACAACAACCGATAATCATCCAGCAGAAACAGACCAATCAACGGCTACTTTAGAACCTAGCAAACAACAAAAGGATGACGATAACAGTGCAACGGAATCGGCGATAGTTGAACCACAGCCGCGCATGTTGGCTGCGCCATACGCTACTTCATTGCCTGATGATCCTAATATCATTCCAATCGACAAGGTATTTCAAGAGCCAATTGGAAATGCAACAAGTATTTTAGAAGGTGGGAAGTTATTACAACTAAACCCAGCTGTTAAATCACAAAAAGGCGCTATTTGGTCAAAAAAACCAATCAGTTTATTGTCGGATTTTACCTTTAAAAGTTATTTGTATTTAGGAAACGAGTATGCAAATGCTGGTGATGGTATGACCTTTACCTTAACGAATGATCCTAGAATGTCCACAACGCCTCAAGAAGTCATTGGTTCACCTGGGATGGGAATCGGTGCATACTCCACGAAAGCGGGTCAACCTTATGTTAGAAATGCCTTATCGATTGAGTTTGATACCTATAAAAATACTGGTAGTTCCAACCGAATGGACCGAGAAATTTCACAAGATAAGGGAAATGGGCATTTAGCTTTTGTCACTCCGAAAGCTAATAACAACAGCTATACAGGGGAGCATTCAGGCGTCACCGTTGCGCCAACCTATCTATCTAATGGAACCTGGCGCATGTTGACTGTTCATTGGAGTGCCGCAACCAAAGCATTAACATATGATTTAGAAGGTGTGGGCACGAATACGTATGTAGTTTCAGATTTAAATGCACAATTTGGCGCAACAACGGTTTATTGGGGCTTTACATCCTCTACAGGTGGCAAATACCAAGAGAATGCTTTAGCAATGACACAAATTCCTACCAACGTTACGTCACAAGCAGCCCTTAGCGTGAATGGTCAGGAGTTTAGCTCAGCTGTTGAAGCAGTGAAAAATGATCAGGTGAGACTACGGAATACGTTGAATATTGACAATGACTTTATCGAAGATCGTCAACCGCAAGTAAGCATTGACTTACCTGATGAATTAGCATATGAAGAAAATTCATTAATGATTGATGGTAAAAAGGTAGCAGCCAAAGATCTGACACAAACAGGGAATCACTTAACAATTGCTTTAAATGACTACCTAGTTTTAAAGAAGGACATGATTATTGAATTAAAAACAACCCTTCAAGATAATACGCCCGAAAAAGTTTTAACTATGAACTTTGACTATTATGAAGAAGGAACCTTACTGCAAAAGTCAAATAATGTAACGATTACTATTCCTAAACCAACAGAAAAAACAGTAACCGTTTTTTATAAAGACGCGGAAGGTAAAGATATTGCTCCACCTAAAAGTGTAACAGGGAAAATTGGTGCACCCTATCAAGAAAAACCCCTAGATATTTCTGGCTATATTTTTACAAAAGACTCAGGCAATGCGGAAGGAACAATGACAGAGGAAACAAAAGATATTTATTTTTACTATCGTTTAGGGGAACTATATTTTAAAGAGGCACCAAAACAGATTACTTTTGGTACGGAAAAGATACGTAATCAACCACTAATTAAACTTGGGCATCCCACCGAAGGACTCAAAGTTGTGGATGAACGTAACGCAAATAATTGGCGCTTGCAACTAAAGCAAACGCAACCGTTAACGAATGATTCAATTGTAATGCCAGATGTTTTTTCTTTCGTTTCAACTGCTGGAAGCTCTCAGATTACAAATGAGGCAATTACGCTTTTAGAAAGTAATCAGAAAGGTGAAACAGATTTAACAGCATTACTTGATGAATCAAAACAACAAGGAATTCAAATCAATGTTCCTGTAGCTTATCAAAGAGTTGGAACATTTAAAGCTCGTTTATCTTGGGCGTTAGAAGACGTACCAGGAAATTAAAGAAAAGAATGGAGAAAAGAAAATGAAAAAAGTAACAACAGTATGTTTATCCACATTTATTTTAGGGAGCTTAGGCATGACTTCTCAAGCCTTTGCAGAAGATGGCGGTAGTTATACATCTAATGGTATCGTAGAATTTACACCAAGTGAAGATCCAACTAATCCGGTTGACCCAACGGATCCAACTAATCCAGTTGATCCTATTGACCCAACAGATCCTGAAGGTCCTAATCCAGGAACAAACGGTCCGTTGTCAATTGATTATGCGTCAAGTCTAGACTTCGGTGTTCAAAAAATCACGTCGAAGGATCAGACTTATTTTGCTGCTACCCAAAAATACAAGACAGTAGGCGCAACCGATGAAGTCAAAGAAGGGCCTAACTATGTCCAAGTAACAGATAACCGTGGAACCGAAGCTGGCTGGTCATTAAAAGTGAAACAAGAAGGACAATTTAAATCAACTTCTGGTAAAGAATTGACTGGGGCAGCTATCACGTTTAAAAACGGAAATGTAGTGACTGCTTCAGATTCAGGCAAACCAACAGGCCCAGCCACAATCACGCTAAATTCAGATGGTAGTCAATCAGATGTAATGAGTGCAGCGAAAGGAAACGGTGCAGGAACTTATTTATTTGATTGGGGAACAGATGCAACTACAGCTGCTAAAAGTATTGAGTTAACTGTTCCAGGTTCTACAACCAAATACGCTGAAAAATACGCCACAAAATTAACATGGACGTTGACAGACGCTCCAGGAAATTAAACGAGTTTTAAAAAGAAGAATAGCAGGAAACATGGTTACCTGCTATTCACTACATATAGAAAAGGAGTAAATAATTTGAACAGAAAAAAACAACGATTTCTTTTTTTTCCGATACTACTAATTCTTTTAGCGTTAGTACCTAGCAATGGTTATGCCAGTGAATTTAATTTTGCGGTTACGCCTATTCCATCAGAAAAACAAGTAGATAAAGAAAAAACTTACTTTGATTTATTACTAGCACCAAATGAAGAAACTGAGTTGAAAGTGAACTTGCGCAATGATACAGATAAAGAAGTAAAGGTAGGTATTTCCATCAATAGTGCCATTACCAATTCAAATGTAATCGTGGAGTATGGTGAAAATAAGGGGAAAAAAGATCAAAGTTTAGCGTTTGATATAAAAGACTACGTTCAATACCCTAGCTCAGTTCGTTTAAAACCGAAAAGTGAACAAACGGTTTCTATTAACGTCAAAATGCCTAATACACCCTTTGATGG
Source organism: Enterococcus sp. AN402 (assembly GCF_040719405.1). Lineage (NCBI taxonomy): Bacteria > Bacillati > Bacillota > Bacilli > Lactobacillales > Enterococcaceae > Enterococcus > Enterococcus sp. AN402. The sequence goes on from NZ_JBFDTM010000004.1 coordinate 390,781, forward strand.
AGTGTTAGCTAGTGGTATCACTTTTAAAGAAGAAACGTCGGATGAAGGCAAACGCCAAGACGATAAGAGTCAAGGGTTATCCATTAAAAATGAATATTCGTATGTCGTTGCATTATTGATGCAACAAAATAAAAAAAAGGTTGAGCCGAATTTACTTTTGAAAAAAGTCTCACCAGGACAGATTAATGCTAGAAATGTGATTTTAGTCAATCTACAAAATGATCAAAAAACATATATTAACCAAGTTGCATTTTCGGTAGAGATTACCAAAAAGGGGCATGAAGAAGTTTTATATAAAGAGGAAAAAGCAAACATGCAAATTGCGCCAAATACCAATTTTTCTGTTCCCATTGCGCTAAAAGGGCAACCGCTTAAGCCAGGAGATTACCATTTGTCTATGACCGTTGTTGGGAATAAAGATGCTGCAGGCTCATTTAAAAAATCAATAAACAATGAATCGATATCTTTTAGAAATCAATGGCAATTTGAAAAAGACTTTACAATTAATGGTGAAGTTGCCAAAGAATTAAATGAAAAAGATGTCACCTTAAAAGAAAATCATTCGAATTTATATTTGATGATTGGCTTACTACTATTATTGATAGTAATTTTAATCATTGCCTGGTTGATTTGGCGAAAAAAGAAACAGGAAAAAAACGAAAGAGAAATATAAAGAGTAGTTAATTTTTGATTTGATTATCGGCAACGTTTTTGTTTGTTTTTACTTATCAAACATGCAGTTTATTCAACAAACCTAACTCAAAAAAAGAAATAATAAGAAGGAGTATTGTTAAATATCGTCTGATACCACTTTACTAGTTATATTTTTTGTTTTGTTATGTAGCTAAAGTATTTGGCAATATATGTGAGAAAAATGGATAAATACAAACATTTACTATTATGGAGTACATTGTTACTCTCGTTTTTTCAAGTAACCACTGTGCAAGCAGCAGAAGAACGGAATCCAATTTATAATCCGACCAATCCAACAGAAGAAATTTATCCGATTGAGAATACTGGCACACCAGAAAAAATGGAAGAAACAAATGAAAGTACTATTACTAGCGATACGCAAGCGGAAGAAAGTAGCGAAGAAGTTAGTAAAAAAGAAGTGAAAACCAATAATCCAAAAACAAATGAAGAAAGGCCTTCTTCCAAGAAAAGTCAGCATCAAGTATTTTTCACGGATGAATTATTTGATGCTAGCCATATCACCATTGTACCAAATAGCACAGGCGGTGCTGGAACGGAGGGGCAAAACACTTTTTACTTGAATTTCATACAGGAATTAGTAGGAACGGCTATTTATGGGAGAAAGAACTGATAAATGATGAATTATGAAATTTTTTTAAATAAAGAAGATCAACGAAGTTATTCCTTGCTAAGGCATTTAGAAGAAAGTCCCACGCTATCAGGTACTTTTATTGCACTTCGCGAAGAATTATCAATGTCGAATTTTTTAGTCAAAAAAACATTAGAAAAATTAAAAGCAGATATTGACAATCTAAAGTTAAGCGACAGCTTAACTTTAGTCGTTTCTGATGTAGATGTTACACTTGAAATTGATGGAAACTATTCAAGTAAACTTTTGCTCACGAAATACTTAACAGAATCGCTCTCTTTTAAATTAGTGTTGTCTTACTTTAGAGGAAATTATAGTTTGACAAAGTTTGCTGAATGTAATCATGTCAGCACCTCTGTGGCGTATAGTACCTTACAGCGGCTAAAAAAAGCCTTAAAGGAGTATCAGATCTATTTTAGTAAGCGGGAAATTGTCGGCAATCAAAAAGCAATTTCATTTTTTTTGTATAAATTGTTCACGCTTTCCAATCAACCAATTTCCGAACTATATTCGGTAAAAGTCTATAATGAAGCGAAACGTGTATTACAGTCTGTTGAGTTAAACTATACTTTCACCACCTATGAGCGACGCAATTTTTTCCATTATTTAGCTATTATGATTAACAACGAAGGACGTGCGGTGGAAGGGATCGATACGCGTGCACTGAATACATTTTCAGAGGAACTAATAAAAAAATCGCAAGTGGCATGGGCATTGACCTCAAAATCATTAACGTATACGATTGTTTTTTTCTTGTATTTGCATGGCAAACTAGAGAAAAAATATGTTATTCACGAAGATCCTACGATTGAAAGCTTAACTCGTGTTTTCATTGGAAGTTTTGAAAAAGCATTTAATTGTTTAGAGGAGTCAACAAGGAATACTCTAGAAGAAGGGTTAGCAATTATTCATTTCAATGTTATTTACTTTCCGATTAATATGTTTGACGATTTTGAAATGGATTTACAGTTTTTTAAGCAAACATATCCGGAATTTTATTTTTATTTAATTGAATATATTCGTTGGTTAACAGCAAAACATAAAAAAATTGCGAAAGCCAATCACTGTTTGTTTTTTAACTATCTATTGTTGCTAATTAATCATGTTCCGGTTCGTTTAATTGCAGAGCCAGCCAAGGTCCTAATTGATTTTTCTTATGGAAAAGAGTATAACCAATTTATCAAAAAAAATTTATCCGTCTATGTGAATTTAAATGTAGAAATTATTGACCCGTTATCAGATACCTTACCAGATGTGGTGATTACCAATTTAAATAACTTGTATCAAGAAGAACAGAGTAAAGTTATGGTTTGGCTGGATCCACCTCGTTCGATTGATTGGGTCAATTTAACGCAATCATTATTGACTATTCAAGAAGAAAAATATCAACATCAAAAAGAATCGACAAAGACAAGCGGTGATCCTATCGAATAGAATCATCGCTTGTCTTTGTGTTTAAGTCTTTACAAAACCACCCAAGTGTTTTATAATATGAATATACATTCATATGAATAGAAAAACATTGATGAGGAGGCGCATAACAATGTCAAAACAAACAGGTGCACACACACATGAAGAAAAAGGTAAAAACGTTCCAGTTATTCTCTTTTTTACAGGATTGGCTCTTTTCTTTATCGGTTTATTTTTAGGGAACATGCTCTTAGTGAAAAATATTCTTTTCTCGTTAGCTGCTATTTTAGCTGGTTATCATATTATTGGGGAAGGCTTTGGAGATACGTATCGGGATACGAAAAACAATCGAAAGTTTTCGCCTAATATTCATTTGTTAATGACCTTAGCTGCAGTTGGTTCAGCATTAATGGGAAGTTTTGAAGAATCAGCATTGTTGATTTTGATTTTTGCGGCGGCGCATTTCCTTGAAGATTATGCCCAAGGCAAAAGCCAACGTGAAATTACAAAACTATTAAATTTAAATCCAACAGAAGCTCGCCTGATAACAGATGACGGCTCAATTCAAACTGTGTCAGTTGAACAATTGAAGATTGGTGACCGCGTGCAAGTCCTCAATGGTGCCCAAATCCCGACAGATGGCGTCGTGATTGAAGGAAGTACCGCTGTGGATGAATCATCTATTAATGGGGAAAGTATTCCCAAAGAAAAAAATAGCGGGGACGCAGTTTTTGGTAGTACCATGAACGGTTCAGGCACAATTGTTGTTGAAGTAACGAAAGATAGTTCAGAAACAGTTTTTGCAAAAATCGTACAGCTCGTGAACCAATCACAAGAAAATCAATCAGAAATTGCAAGCAAAATTAAACGATTTGAACCGAAATATGTCACACTAGTTTTAGCAGTTTTTCCACTAATTGTTTTAGGTGGCGCATTACTTTTCCAATTGACTTGGGCTGAAAGTTTTTACAGAGGCTTGGTCTTCTTAATTGCTGCCTCCCCTTGTGCATTAGCAGCGAGTGCCGTTCCGGCAACTTTATCAGGAATTTCCAATTTAGCGAAACAAGGCGTTTTGTTTAAAGGTGGCTCATTCTTATCAAATTTAGCTGAAGTGAAAGCACTCGCTTTTGATAAAACAGGCACACTAACAAAAGGCAAACCTGAGGTCACAGATTATCTTTTTGTTGATGGCTTAGAAGATCGCCAAGACGAATTAGTAGCTGTTTTAACAAATATGGAGAAAAAATCCAATCATCCATTGGCGACGGCGATTGTTAATCGCTTTGAAGCAGAAACAACGGCTTTAAATTTAGAAGTAGAAAATATTGTCGGGGTGGGTTTAGTAACGACCATTGCAGACACAACTTTTAGAATGGGTAAACCATCTAGTTTTGAACAAGTGCCAACAATCATTGAGAAACAAACAACGAAATTAGCGAGTGAAGGCAAAACGGTAGTGTACTTTGCCGAAAATGAACAAGTGATTGGTTTAGTGGCATTGATGGATGTTCCTAATGAAGAAGCAATGAACGCCATTCACTATTTCAAGTCACAAAATATTGAAACAACAATGATTACAGGAGATGCAAAACTTACGGGTGAAGCAGTTGGTCGCTTAGTAGGCGTGGACCAAGTTTTTGCTAATGTTTTACCTGAGGAAAAATCAGCGATTGTTGATCAATTAAAACGCGAAGTAGGAATGACAGGGATGGTTGGTGATGGCATTAACGATGCGCCCGCTTTAGTGAATGCTGATATCGGAGTGGCGATGGGGGATGGTACAGACATTGCTATCGATGTTGCAGACGTGGTAGTGATGAAAAATGATCTTTCTAAATTAGGCTATGCTCACCGTGTCTCAAAACGCTTGAATAAAATTGTGCAGCAAAATATTATTTTTTCAATGTTAGTGGTAGCAACGTTAATTATCTTGAACTTTTTAGGTATTGCGAATATCGCATTTAGCGTACTTATTCATGAAGGAAGTACCTTAGTGGTCATTTTTAATGGCTTGCGTTTATTAGTTAATACAAAATAAGTCAAATAGTCACTTGCAAGAAAGGAGAGAAAGCGATGAATTCTTTAAAAATGATTGAACTTTCTCTCACCGACGTTGTCATTCGGATGGCTCTAGCCGTGGTTTTTGGAGCATTGATTGGGTTAGAAAGAAGTATTAAAAGAAAAGGCTTCGGTATCAGTAGTAATGCCATTTTATGTTTGGCCTCCTGTACGATTTCCATTTTACAGATTCAATCGGTGGATATTTTAGTCGATGTGGTGAAACAAAATAGCGCCTTGGCGTCCATTATTTCTATGGATATTACACGATATGGCGCCCAAGTGATTAGTGGTGTAGGCTTTCTCGGTGCGGGGATTATCGTTTTTAGAGAAAGGAAAGTCTCTGGGTTAACAACAGCAGTAATGATGTGGAATGTTACTATTATTGGTTTAGTCATTGGGATGGGTTTTTTAACCATTGCATTTATCAATCTCGTGGCAACTTTGCTAGTATTAGCTCTGGCCCATTTTAAACGAAAAACTCCTTTAAAACGATTGCAGCTTATCGTAAAAATGAAGGAACCCATGATTAAAGAAAGCCGACTGCATGAACAACTTCAAGCTTCTTTAGAAAAAGGGGAGCGCTTAGTAGAATTGACTTTGGAATCCGAACAAGAGGCAGTGACAGCAAAGATTTCTTATGTAGGCAAAGAAGATTTCTGGCATTCCAACTTGCACCATCTCTTAAAAGAAAAAGGGCACGTTCAATCTGTCTCTGTCACGGAAACAATTTAACCATAAAATAAAGCACTTGGGCGCTAGCGCGCGCCAAGTGCTTTTGTTTAAATATTTAATACTTTATCTAAGAAATCTTTTGTTCGAGGGTTTTGAGGATTTTCAAAGACTTGCTCTGGCGAACCATCTTCTAGGAAGTTACCGCCATCAATGAACATTACTCGATTAGCCACTTCTTTTGCAAAGCCCATTTCGTGAGTAACTATGACCATTGTCATTCCTTGTTTTGCTAAATCTTTCATTACACCAAGAACATCGCCAACCATTTCTGGATCAAGAGCTGATGTTGGCTCATCGAAAAGCATAATATCAGGATTCATCGCTAACGCACGTGCAATTGCGACACGTTGTTTTTGACCACCAGATAAAGAATCTGGATAGGCATCTTTTTTATCTGCCAACCCAACACGTTCTAAAAGTTCTAACGCTTTTTTCTCCGCTTCGTCTTTTGATAAGCGACCTAAATCGGTTGGTGCTAAAACAATATTTTCTAAAATAGATAAATGTGGAAACAAATTGAAATGTTGGAAAACCATGCCGATATGTTGACGGACTTGGTTGATGTCCGTATTTTTATCTGTCAAGTTCGCACCATCAATAATAATGTCTCCGCTAGAAGCTTCTTCTAATTGATTCAAGCAACGTAAAAAAGTACTTTTACCAGAACCAGAAGGACCGATGACGCAGACTACATCGCCTTCGTTAATAGAAACATTAATGTCGTTTAAGACCGTGTTGTCACCATATTTTTTTACTAAATGTTCAACTAAGATTTTTTCAGTCATATTAGTTCACCTTCTTTTCAAGGTTTTTCGCTAATTTAGTTAAGCTAGTAATTAAAATTAAGTAGATTAACGCAATAACGAAGTAAACCATTGTACTTTGTAATGTCCGAGCAACAATAATTTTTCCTGTTTGTAGTAGTTCGATTAAGCCAATTGCTGAAAGGATAGTTGTATCTTTCAATGAAATAACAAATTGGTTAATGAATGAAGGAATCATAATGCGAATCGCTTGTGGTAAAATAATTTTTTGCATTGTCCGATTATAGGAAAGACCTAAACTTCTTGAAGCTTCCATTTGGCCAACTGGAACAGCTTTGATTCCGCCGCGCACAATTTCAGAAATATAGGCACTGGCATTTAAAGTTAATGTGATAATCCCAGCAATGAAGACCGGGATATTAAAGCCCAGCACACCAGGTAATCCGAAATAGATGAAGAACGCTAAGACCATTAAAGGAATTCCGCGAATTAAATCAACATAAATGGTTGAAAGTACACGTAATGCTTTGATTGGTGAAACGCTGAATAATCCAAAAATAACGCCGACAATTAAAGCAAGTACGAAGGAAATCAACGTTAATAGAATCGTCATCCATAAACCGTGTAACAATTGTTTCCAGTTGTTTTGCATAAAGCCAACAAACGTAGATTCGTCAGCTGTTTCTTCTTTGGCTTCGTTGCCATCTTTCACGTAAGTGCCGATAATTTTATCGTATTCACCTGTACGTTTCATTTCTTTTAAGCCTTCGTTAAACATTTCAAGTAGTTCAGGATTTTGCCCTTTTTTGACAGCAAAACCGTAAGAACCACCTTTTTCACGAGGAATTGGTGTCGCTAGTGGTTGATTTTGCGCAACCCCGTAGCCAATGACAGGATAATCATCCATCATGGCATCAACTTCGCCAATTTCTAACGCACTGTATAATGCATCAGTTGTGTCTAAATACTTAATTGAGTAATCATATTTCTTTTTATTTTTTTCTAAGAAATCAGCACTTTCAGTACCAATTTTTACGCCGACTTTTTTGCCTTTTAAATCATCATACGATTTAATTTTGTCATTGCCTTTTTTGACCGCAATTTGAATACCGCTATCAAAGTAAGGAACAGAGAAGTCGAAGGCTTTTTTACGATCATCCGTAATCGTCATGCCTGCAACCATCCCATCTGCTTGACCAGATTCAACAGCTTGGACAGCAGAACTAAAACCAATAAATTTAAATTCAACAGTAAAACCTTGCAATTCAGCTGCACGTTTGACTAAATCTACATCAATTCCGACATAATCGCCTTGGGCATTTTGAAACTCAAACGGAGCAAACGTAGAATCACTAGCAATCACATATTTCTCTTTTTTAGGAGTGATTTTTTTCATCTGTTCGCCAGCGTCTTGTGTGTTTGTTTCATCACCTGTCGCTAAGTAGTTGTTTAAAATTTTATCATAAGTACCATTGTCTTTAAGATTTTTCAAACCAGCGTTGAACTTTTTGATTAATTCAGGGTTTTGTCCTTTTTTCACTGCGAAACCGTAAGAACTGCCTGTTTCTTTATCACCAACTAATTGTAATTTTTGCCCATTTTTAACTGCGTAACCCAATACAGGATAATCATCAACGATTGCATCCGCTTCGCCGTTTTCTAAGGCTTTATAAAGACCCGTTGCATCGTCAAAATTTTTGATGGTGTAGTCATATTTCTCTTTATTTTTTTCAAGGAAGTTGGCACTTTCAGTTCCAACTTTAGCCGCAACCGTTTTGCCTTTTAAATCATCATATGATTTAATTTTGTCGTTTCCTTTTTTAACCGCTAATTGTAAACCGCTATCGAAGTATGGATCTGAAAAATCAAAGGATTTTTTTCGCTCATCCGTAATACTCATTCCAGCAATCATGCCATCAATTTGTTTAGATTGAATCGCTTGGACTGCACTATCGAAGCCTAATGGTTTTAAATCCACTTCAAAATCTTGATCTTTGGCAATCGCATCTAATAAATCAACGTCAATACCAATGTATTTTCCTTTTGAGTCTTGGAATTCAAAAGGGGCGAATGTTAAATCCGTTCCAATTGTATATTTCTTTCCTTCTGCATGTGCTGAAGTGCCACTAATGAATGTTAGCAGAGTTACCATCATCACAAAGAAAGAAAGTAAAAAGTGTTTCCTTTTCATAAAATACCTCCTAGTTTTGCATATTGAACAATTATATAGTAAGAAATAGGAAGCTGACAAGTATTTGAACGCTAAAAAGAGAAAAAAACTCTAATTTCCTTACATTACATGTTATAAAATGTGACATAGAAATTAAGAACAAAAGATTAAGATCAGTTGAAGTCCGAAACAGCAAAAGTGGCGAAAATATGTTCGGTATGTTAAACTAATAAGTGGACATTCTGCCAGAATGGGCCGATAATTTAAGAGAAATTAGACACTTTGAGGGGGAGTTATAAATGATCGAAAGAGAAACTTCCAATACCTTTCATTTGGCTTCTAAATATGAGCCTGCCGGAGATCAGCCAGCCGCTATTGCTGAACTAGTTGACGGTGTCAAAGGTGGAGAAAAAGCTCAAATTTTACTTGGAGCGACCGGAACAGGTAAAACATTTACAATCTCTAATGTGATTCAAGAAGTGAACAAACCAACATTAGTGATTGCACATAATAAAACACTAGCTGGACAATTATACGGGGAATTTAAAGAATTTTTCCCAGATAATGCGGTCGAGTATTTTGTCAGTTACTATGATTATTATCAACCAGAAGCATATGTACCCTCAAGTGATACATATATTGAAAAAGATTCCAGTATTAATGATGAAATTGATAAACTACGCCATTCAGCGACAAGTTCTTTATTGGAACGAAACGATGTCATCGTGGTAGCATCAGTTTCTTGTATTTTTGGTTTAGGGGATCCGCGGGAATACAGTCAACAAGTTGTTTCATTACGTGTGGGAATGGAAATGGATCGTAATGAGTTACTAAAAAGCTTAGTCGATATTCAATTTGAACGAAATGATATTGATTTTCAACGGGGGCGTTTTCGTGTCCGCGGTGATGTGGTTGAGATATTCCCAGCTTCACGGGATGAGCATGCGCTACGTGTTGAATTTTTCGGAGACGAAATTGATCGAATTCGTGAAGTAGATGCGTTAACTGGTGAAATTGTCGGCGAAACAGAGCATGTCGCTATTTTTCCAGCAACACACTTTGTGACGAACGAAGAACATATGGAACACGCCATTTCGCAGATCCAAGAAGAATTAGAGGCACGTTTGAAAGTGCTTCGCAGTGAAAACAAATTATTGGAAGCCCAACGTTTGGAACAGCGAACCAACTATGATATTGAGATGATGAGAGAGATGGGCTACACGTCAGGGATTGAAAATTACTCTCGACATATGGATGGTCGCCAAGAAGGGGAGCCGCCATATACGCTGTTGGACTTTTTCCCAGATGACTTCTTACTTGTAATCGATGAGTCTCATGTAACAATGCCGCAAATTAGAGGGATGTATAATGGCGACCGAGCACGGAAACAAATGTTAGTGGACTATGGTTTCCGTTTACCAAGTGCACTTGATAACCGACCGCTTCGTTTAGAAGAATTTGAACAACATGTAAACCAAATTGTTTATGTATCGGCAACACCAGGACCTTATGAAATGGAACAAACAGAGACTGTTGTTCAACAAATCATTCGACCAACAGGTTTACTAGATCCAGAAGTAGAAATTCGCCCAATTATGGGTCAAATTGATGACTTGGTGGGCGAAATTCATGAACGGATCGAAAAAGATCAGCGGGTGTTTGTCACAACCTTAACGAAGAAAATGGCCGAAGATTTAACCGACTATTTCAAAGAATTAGGCTTAAAAGTTAAATATTTGCATAGTGATATAAAAACACTGGAAAGAACGGAGATCATTCGCGATTTACGATTAGGCGAATTTGATATTCTAATAGGTATTAACTTATTACGTGAAGGAATCGATGTGCCAGAAGTTTCCTTAATTGCGATTCTAGATGCAGATAAAGAAGGCTTCTTACGTAGTGAACGCTCGTTAGTGCAAACGATGGGACGGGCTGCCCGGAACGCTGAAGGAAAAGTCATTATGTATGCAGATAAAATCACCGATTCGATGCAACGAGCTATGGATGAAACGGCACGACGTCGGGCAATCCAAGAAGCATATAATGAAGAACATGGCATTGAACCAAAAACAATTATTAAAGAAATTCGTGATTTGATTTCTATTTCCAAAACAGCTGATAAAGATGAAACAGTGGTTCAATTGGATAAATCATATGAAGATTTATCAAGACAAGAAAAAGCTGATTTATTAATGAAACTTGAAAGAGAAATGAAAGATGCGGCCAAAGCATTAGACTTCGAAACTGCAGCCACATTACGAGATACCATTCTTGAATTGAAAGCTGCCAAATAAGTCAACCAACGGATTAAGTAAAAGATACGATGAGCCATCGTATCTTTTACTAATCTTTTCTCTATAGAATGACTTGAAATGATTTGACGTAAGAGATTTAGTAAAAGGAGAACATATATGGCAAATGATAAAATTGTGATTCATGGTGCACGCGCCCATAACTTAAAAAATATTGATGTCACGATTCCTCGTGACAAAATGGTTGTTGTAACTGGACTATCTGGTTCTGGCAAAAGTTCATTAGCATTTGATACGCTTTACGCAGAAGGGCAACGACGTTATGTAGAGAGTCTCTCTGCTTATGCGCGACAATTTTTGGGACAGATGGATAAACCAGATGTTGACAGCATCGATGGTTTAAGTCCAGCGATTTCAATTGATCAAAAGACGACAAGTAAAAACCCGCGTTCAACAGTGGGGACGGTCACGGAAATCAATGATTATTTACGATTGTTATTTGCTCGGGTAGGTCATCCAATTTGTCCTAACGATCATATTGAAATTACCAGTCAGTCTGTTGAACAGATGGTTGATAAAGTCTTAGAGCTACCAGAGCGAACAAAAATTCAAATTTTGGCGCCTGTTGTGGTCAAGAAAAAAGGCCAACATAAAAAAGTGTTTGAAATGATCCAACGTGAAGGGTATGTCAGAATGCGGGTGGATGGTGAAACCTATGATGTTAGTGAGGCACCAGAACTTGAAAAAAATAAAAAACATGATATTGCGATTGTGATTGACCGTATCGTTGTGAAAGAAGGCATTCGCTCTCGCTTGTTCGATTCGTTTGAAGCGGCTTTGCGTTTAGCTGAAGGTTACGCAATTGTTGATGTGATTGGTCAAGAAGAGATGTTGTTTAGTGAACATTATGCTTGTCCTTATTGTGGGTTCACAGTCGGTGAATTGGAACCGCGCTTGTTTTCATTTAATGCACCATTTGGCGCTTGTCCCGATTGTGATGGTTTAGGTGTTAAATTAGAAGTGGACAAAGACTTAGTGATTCCAGACCCCACTAAAACCTTGAGAGAAGGGGCCATTGTTCCGTGGAACCCTATTAGTTCCCAATATTATCCACAAATGTTGGAGCAAGCAGCCACCAGTTTTGGGATTGATATGGATACGCCGTTTGAAGAATTACCTGCAGACCAACAAGAAATTATTTTAAATGGTTCTGGCGAGAAAAACTTTCATTTTCATTATGAAAATGACTTTGGTGGTGTTCGTGATGTGGAAGTGCCATTTGAAGGGATTTTAAAAAATATTAAACGACGTTATCATGAAACGAATAGCGATTTTACACGAGATCAAATGCGGTTATACATGACAGAATTGACTTGTCGAAGCTGTCAAGGGTATCGTTTGAATCCGCAAGCTTTAGCTGTAAAAATCAATGGCACGCACATTGGTGAAGTCAGTGAATTAGCAATAAAAAATGCGGTCCAATTTTTTGAAGGTGTGTCTTTATCTGAACAAGAAACAACGATTGCTCGGCCAATTTTAAAAGAAGTCGAAGATCGGTTAACCTTCTTAAAAAATGTCGGGTTAGATTACTTAACCTTAAGTCGAGCTGCCGGCACACTTTCTGGCGGAGAAGCACAAAGAATTCGCTTAGCAACACAAATTGGATCAAACTTATCAGGCGTCCTTTACATTTTAGATGAACCATCAATTGGTTTGCATCAACGAGATAACGACCGCTTGATTGACTCATTGAAAAAAATGCGGGACTTAGGCAATACATTAATTGTGGTGGAACATGATGAAGATACAATGATGGCTTCGGATTACTTGATTGATGTGGGACCTGGCGCTGGACATCTGGGCGGTGAAATTGTAGCCGCTGGTACGCCGGAAGAGGTTGCTAAAAATCCGCATTCATTGACTGGACAATATCTTTCTGGGAAAAAAGTGATTCCTGTGCCAAAAGAACGTCGCAAAGGCAATGGCAAAGCGATCAAAGTCACTGGTGCCAGTGAAAATAATTTAAAAAATGTCAGTGTTGAATTTCCGCTGGGTGAATTTGTTGCTGTCACAGGTGTTTCAGGTTCAGGGAAAAGTACTTTAGTCAATCAAATTTTGAAAAAAGCGCTGGCCCAAAAATTAAATCGTAATTCCAATAAACCTGGGAAACACAAAAGTATCACTGGTTATGAAGCCATTGAAAAGATTGTTGACATTGACCAAAGTCCAATTGGTCGAACACCAAGAAGTAATCCAGCGACTTATACTAGTGTTTTTGATGATATTCGCGATTTGTTTGCCCAAACAAATGAAGCCAAGGTTCGTGGCTATAAAAAAGGTCGCTTTAGTTTTAACGTCAAAGGTGGCCGTTGTGAAGCTTGTCGCGGGGATGGTATCATCAAAATTGAAATGCATTTTTTACCTGACGTCTATGTGCCTTGCGAAGTTTGTCATGGCAAACGTTATAATTCTGAGACGTTAGAAGTTCATTATAAAGGCAAAAACATTTCTGATATTTTAGATATGACGGTGGAAGATGCCGTAGAATTTTTCAAACATATCCCTAAAATTCATCGTAAATTGCAAACAATTGTGGATGTAGGCTTAGGCTATGTGACATTGGGGCAGCCAGCAACTACTTTATCTGGTGGGGAAGCACAGCGGATGAAGCTAGCGAGTGAACTTCATAAAAATTCTAATGGGAAAAACTTTTATATTCTGGATGAACCAACAACAGGCTTGCATACCGATGATATTGCGCGGTTGCTTCTAGTATTAGAGCGTTTAGTGGAAGCGGGCAATACCGTTTTAGTGATTGAACATAACTTGGATGTCATCAAATCTGCGGATCATGTGATTGATCTAGGGCCAGAAGGTGGCGACGGTGGTGGGACGATCGTGGCGACTGGAACACCAGAAGAAGTTGCTAAAGTCAAAGACAGTTACACAGGATATTATTTAAAACGTGTTCTGAAATAAACATTAATGATTAAATAAAGAACCTTGTTTTTATGGGAAACAAGGTTCTTTTATTATAAAATAACAAATATTTTTTAATAAAAATTAAAAATAAATGTTGACTTAATGTGTAATTAAAAGATATACTATGTTTATTAACAAAATAACAATGAACACGAAGGGAAGTCTTAAATGAAAAACAAAAAAATAACAACAAGTTTATTAACAGCAGGAATGGTCTTAGCTATCGGAATCACACCTTTTGTACATAGTAACACAATGGAAGCAGCTACTTTAATTTCACAATCAGACCATGAAAAAGTAATGAGTTTTACCAAGAAAGACTTAAAAGAAGCAACGGGCATTCAATTGGAGCCGGCGACAGTACAAGCCGTTCATCAGGAATTAAAGCAACAAATCACCTGGGAAACATTAGGCTATTCCACAATTGATGCGCAAAATATTGCGACACGTTTTACACAAAATACATATCAGGCTCTGGGGATTTTAACAGATATCGCCAACCATTCAGACCTTCAATTGAAAGTCATTACCATTAATAATCCCTATCTAGCAACAGCTAAAATTGGTACCTTTAAGTGGGAAACCGTAACTCCTGAAGTTGGTGGGGACCATGAAACAGCAGACAATGAACTAACCACACCGACACCAACTGTTGTCAGTCTTCAAGAGATTGACGTAGAAATCGAATACGACGAAAATGAAATTGAGTTCACCTATGAAATAAAATCGAACGGAACAATTGAAGCAACGTATGAAGATGAATCTGCTGATTTAGAATTAGAAGGTAAGGCAGCACAAGACAAAATCATGACTCTTTTAGATGGATTGTCAATCAAAACAGCTACAAATGAACAAATTAAAGAACACATTACGAAAAAGTTAGCCGTGAATGAACAAGTAAAACAATTTGAGTTTGAAGCTAATTTTACTGATAAAACAGAAATTGAGTTTGTATTAAAATAACACACAGTTATACAATATAATTCAGCAATTAAAACAGCGTTGACAAAAATGTCAATGCTGTTTTTCTATAAAAGAATAGAAATCTTTATAAGAATGATTGAAAAGCTTTCTTTGATACGCCCGGGGTGTTATAATATAGTGATGCAAGTGAAGGGAGTGTTGAATATGCCAGAAAATTTACAACTGGTTATTATTACAGGAATGAGTGGCGCTGGAAAAACAGTCGCTGTTCAAAGCTTTGAAGACATGGGCTATTTCTGTATCGACAATTTACCACCAAGCTTAATCCCAAAATTTTGGGAATTAATTAAAGAATCTGGAAAAGTTACCAAGATTGCGTTAGTGATCGATTTACGTTCACGGACCTTCTTTAGAGAAATTCAGGATATGTTAGTCGAACTTGAAAATACTAATTTTATTGATACAACGATTTTATTTTTAGATGCCACCGATGAAGAGTTAGTTTCTCGTTATAAAGAGACACGCCGTGCGCATCCAATGGCGATGGATGGTTTAGTGACAGAAGGTATTCGTAAAGAACGTGCAATGCTGGAAGAAATCAAGGCGGATGCTCAGTTGGTTATTGATACCACGGACTTGTCCCCTCGTCAATTGCGGGAACGTTTGAATAAAGAACTAGCAACGAGAGAGACACACGAATTTCGAGTGGAAATGGTGTCCTTCGGCTTTAAATATGGCTTGCCGATTGATGCAGATATCGTTATGGATGTTCGCTTTTTACCTAACCCCCATTATATTGATGAACTACGGCCGTTAACTGGAATGGATCAACCTGTTTATGATTATGTGATGGGCTTCCCAGAAACAGATGAATTTTATACAAAATTTATCGATTTACTGCGAACAGTCTTACCGGGATATAAAAAAGAAGGTAAAAGTAGCGTCACCATTGCAATTGGCTGTACTGGCGGACAACATCGCTCTGTTGCATTGACAGAACGTGTTGGCGCTGAATTAAAAGAGGAAGATTATCATGTAAATATTACCCACCGCGACCGCTTAAAAAGAAAAGAAACGGTTAATCGCTCTTAATGAAAACCTATCGAATTCGTAAACCGAAGATTGTGGTTGTTGGTGGTGGAACAGGCTTGCCAGTAATTTTAAAAAGTTTAAGAAATCAAAGTGTTGATATTACTGCCGTCGTAACGGTCGCTGATGATGGCGGTAGTAGTGGCGAGCTTCGTTCCTCTATTAATAACATGACACCTCCGGGAGATTTAAGAAATGTTTTAGTGGCATTGTCAGATATGCCACAATTATATGAAGATATTTTTCAATATCGTTTTGATAAATCAGATAGTCATTTTGCCAATCATGCAATCGGTAATTTAATCATTGCTGCTGTCTCAGAAATGAGAGGAAGCACGTATGAAGCGATTCAATTGCTTTCAAAAATGATGCATGTTGATGGACGGATTTATCCATCATCAGAACGGCCATTAACGTTACATGCCGTATTTAAAGATGGCTCAGTGGCGGTGGGAGAATCAAAAATTGCACTGGATCGCAAGACGATTGACCATGTGTTTGTAACAAATACACACGGAGAAGAACAGCCAAGAGCTGCGCGTAAAGTCGTCAAAGCAATTGAAGAAGCAGACATGGTCGTGTTAGGACCGGGGAGTCTTTTTACAAGTATTTTACCTAATTTAGTTATTACAGAAATTGGTGAAGCCATCAAACAAACGGCAGCCGAAGTAGTCTATATTTGTAACATCATGACCCAAAAAGGGGAAACGGAACATTTTACGGATGCAGATCATGTTCGTGTCTTAAACGAGCATCTACAAGCGAAGTTTGTTGATACAGTGCTGGTTAACACAGAAAAAGTACCAGAAAATTACATGGATCCTGAAATTTATGATGAATATTTAGTTCAAGTAAAGCATGATTTTCAAGGATTACGTGAAGAAGGATGCCGAGTTATTTCGACAGACTTTTTAGAATTAAGAGATGGCGGAGTTTTTCATGATGGGGAAAAAGTTGTTGAAGAACTTTTCCGTATCGTATTTGGAACGAAATATTAATTAATCAAAAGAATCAAGAGAGGAGGAGCTTAGATGTCTTTTGCCTCGGATGTCAAAAAAGAGTTGACTGGTTTAGAAGTCCATCGAGAACACGCGAAAGCAGAATTAGCAGCATTAATTCGGATGAACGGCTCACTTAGCTTAGTTAATCAACAGTTTGTCTTGAATGTACAAACGGAAAATGCTGCAATTGCTCGTCGAATGTATTCATTGCTGAAAGATCATTACCATGCACAAGCAGAATTATTAGTTCGTAAAAAAATGAAACTAAAGAAAAATAATGTTTACATTGTGCGTCTAAAACAAGATACACAAAAAATTCTAGCTGATTTGGATATTATGGATGGGGTCGTTTTTAATGGCAATGTGTCAAATGAAATCATGGGTAACGCACAAAAAATGCGTTCCTATTTACGCGGGGCCTTTATGGCTTCTGGCTCAGTTAATAATCCGGAAACAAGTCGCTATCATTTAGAAATTTTTTCAATTTATGAAGAACACAATAATGATATTTGTAAGATGTTGAATTACTATGACTTAAACGCTCGAACATTGGGACGCCGAAACGGGTATATTTGTTATTTAAAAGGTGCTGAAAAAATTGCCGACTTTTTAACATTAATTGGTGCCACGAACTCTATGTTGAAATTTGAAGATGTCCGGATTGTCCGTGATATGCGGAATTCAGTAAATCGTTTAGTGAATTGCGAAACAGCGAATTTAAATAAAACTATTGATGCGGCTTCAAAACAAATTGAAAATATTCAATTTATTGAAAGTACAGTAGGGCTGACGTCATTACCGGAGAAACTTCAGGAAATCGCAGAATTACGGTTAGAGTATCCGGAAGTTAGTCTCAAAGAACTAGGGGAAATGATTCCTTCAGGAGCTATTTCTAAGTCAGGTATTAATCATCGTATTCGAAAAATTAATGAATTTGCAGAAAAATTACGAGAAAAAAGTGCGTAACTTTTCTGCTCCAGAAGTGAAGAATAACATTTCCGTTTGAAGTGCTATCCTTCACTTTTTCTTTAAGCGTGTAAAAAAAATTAAAGTGTGCAAAAAGTGTGTAGCACTGAAATGTAGTGTTGACCTGTGGTTTAAAGAAACGACGTTGGCACGAATGTTGCATGTAATAAAATGCAAGCGATTACTTATTGCTGTTTTTAACTAAAACATTAAAAACTATTGGAGGGGTCAAAATGGTTCAACGATTAATTAGTGCAAATGCATCAGAAATCAAACGGATGTCAAAAGAAGAGCTGTTTCAGAGTATTAAAGCGAGCGAAGGGCGCGTAATTTTATCGGAAAATGTGGTAGTTCATCCATCCGTAGCAGGTGATATCACTTGTGCGGAAATGTCAAAAGCATATGGCGCAGACATGATTTTATTGAATGTTTTCGATGTTAATCAACCGATTGTAGTAGCCGCTTATGAAGGGCAATATACTGCGGAAACATGTGTCCCTAATGATGAGGTTGTTCATCGTTTGAAAGAACTAGTCGGTTTACCGATTGGCATGAATGTCGAACCTGTTGATGAAAATTTAGACTTAGCTTCAACGAGAGTTTCGATTGAACCAGGTAGAAAAGCATCAGCAGCTACTTTCAAAAAAGCCAATGAACTGGGTTTGGATTTTATCTTATTGACAGGTAATCCAGGAACTGGCGTGACCAACGACTTGATTGCTAAGAACGTGGCCTTAGCCAAAAAACATTTTGATGGCATCATTATTGCCGGAAAAATGCACAGTTCAGGCGTAGATGAACCAGTGGTCAGTTTAAAATCAACTGAACAATTTATTGAAGCGGGCGCTGATATTGTCTTAGTCCCAGCAGTCGGCACGGTTTGGGGCATCAATGATCAACAAGTCAAAGAAGTTGTGGATTTTGCACATTCAAAAGGAAAATTAGTTATGAGTGCCATTGGAACTTCACAAGAAAGTGCTCAACCTGAAGTTATCCAAGCAATCGGCATTAGAAATAAAATTTTAGGCGTAGATATTCAACATATTGGCGATGCCAATATGGGCTTAGTTGGTATTGAAAATATTAAAGAGCTTTCTGATGCGATACGTGGGAAAAGACATACTGTTGCTAGAATGGCTCGTTCGATTAATCGTTAAAAAAGTGAACAGAGGCACGAATTCAGAAAATTTGAATTCGTGTCTTATGATTTTTTTATTGAAAAACGGTATACTAAAAGAGAAATAAAGGTTTGAAAGGATGAGGTTTTTTATGGATATTTCAGTAATTGATGCAACAAAAGTTAACACAGAAACAGGGCTTCACATTGGTGAGCGCAATGCCCCTGTCAAAATGATAGAATTTATCAATGTTCGCTGTCCTTATTGCAGAAAATGGTTTGAAGAGTCTGAGGAACTGTTAGCACAATCTGTCAAAAGTGGTAAAGTTGAACGTATCATTAAGTTGTTTGATAAAGAAAAAGAAAGTTTACAACGCGGCAATGTGATGCATCACTACATTGACTATTCAGCGCCTGAACAAGCACTGTCAGCATTGCATAAAATGTTTGCTACGCAAGATGAATGGGGAAACTTAACCTTAGAAGAAGTAGCGACGTATGCTGAAAAAAATCTTGGCTTAAAAGAACAAAAAGATGCAACGCTTGTTTCCGCAGTGATTGCTGAAGCCAATGCGGCGCACATTCAATTTGTACCAACGATCATCATTGGTGAGCATATCTTTGACGAAAGTGTCACTGAAGAAGAATTACGTGGATACATTGAAAAATAAAAAAAATGGAAACAGCGACTGTCGCTGTTTCCATTTTTTTATTTTTAATTTAAGGCGCTACTATTTTCCATTACTTCATCGATTAAACCATATTCTTTTGCTTGTTCGGCAGTCATATAGTTATCACGATCGGTATCACGTTCAATCACTTCAATTGGTTGGCCAGTTCGTTCAGCTAAAATTGAATTTAAACGTTGACGAGTGTCTAAAATGTGACGAGCAGCAATTTCAATTTCTGTTGCTTGCCCTTGAGCGCCACCAAGTGGTTGGTGAATCATGATTTCCGCATTTGGTAAAGCGAAACGTTTGCCTTTTTGACCAGCTGTTAATAAGAAGCTACCCATTGAAGCTGCCATTCCTAATACGATCGTTTGGACATCCGCTTTAACGAAATTCATGGTATCGAAAATCGCTAAACCTGCAGAAACGCTACCTCCAGGAGAGTTAATGTACAAGTAAATGTCTTTTTCTGAATCTTGGGCATCTAAGAATAATAACTGTGCAATCACTGAGTTTGCCACGTTATCATCGATAGGGCCGCTTAGCATAATGATGCGGTCTTTTAATAAACGAGAGTAAATGTCATAAGCACGTTCACCGCGAGATGATTGTTCAATAACTGTTGGAATTAAATTCATAAGTAAATCCTCCTATATAAAGAAACTTTTAAAGTCATTCTATCACAAAGCACTTTGAATGCCTATGAAAAGTATACCTCTTTGGTCAATAAAGGTCAACGAAGTCGCTTGAAAAATTTTGTGTCATTTTTTATCCGAAACTTTTGGATTATGTTATACTAAAATGGAAAATTAGAAAAGAGCGAGGGGAAAAATATGTTTGTTTTTATCGCCGGAATGGTCGGTGTAATCGTCGGTGCGCTAATAGTCACAGCAAGTGCCGCCTTACATTCATCTTACAAAGAGCGAAAAGAAGTACGTTATCGTGAACTAGAACATTTGGTTAAAGAAATTGAATCATTGAATTTATTAAATAAAAAAGTCAAAGAAATTTTACAAAAGCGTGAATTATATATAGACAGATCAATTGAATACTTATCGATGGATGATTGTTTCATTAGCATCGATGATTTTATTTATTTGGAATCATTTTCTGCTCAAAATAATTTTTACTTACCGACGTACTTAATTGAAGAATTTTTCAAAAAAATTGCGCATCGTAAAGTCATTTTGACGGCTAGCGAAGTTGCTGAAATGGGAGGACACACCTATAAAGGCGGCCGTGTTATTTTAGAAAATTTTTCAGACGAGATTTTAGCAATTATTGAAGATAAAAAACGTAAAATGCAGCGTTTGTCTAACGAACCACTTCATTATTTTAAAGCGATTAAATAAAAAAAGAACCAGCGTACCCGCTAATTTTTTGGGGTATCTGGTTCTTTTTCTTGTTGTTCCATATCGGTCATAGTGTCTTCAATTTCTTTATGTAAGAAATAAGAAATAACTGTACGAATGATTACCAAGGTTGCCAATTTCAAAATATCTTGAAAAGTTGGTTTGACAATGGATTCAATAATATCAGCAGCAATTAAAATTTCTAAACTTAACAGAATGTAGCTGCCAAGGAAGTTTTTGATGAACGTATTCATTTTGGTTAAGGTAAAGCGGCTTTGATTTTGTCGTTCACTTTTAATGAAATCTTTTCCTGCTAAACAAACACCCCAAACTAAAACAATAATAGAAAAAACATTCAGTCCTAAAATACATAGCTCAAAAAGTGGGGTTAAAAGCGTCATTAACTGATGGGGCCACTCATTCATCGTATTCACTCCTACCAAAAAGCCTTTTCTTTAACTATAACGAAACGGCTGACTAACGTCAAATATTGTTGAAATAAACAGGCTAAACTATTCAGCGTATAGAAAAAAACTAAGAAAATTATGAATAGCATCTAACAATTAAGTAAAAGGATTGTAAAGGTTCTTTTACTTTTTTTGTGTAAAAAAAGAGTCTTAAAAGGAATCAAGTAGCAAAAAGTAAGTGAAAACCAACTTTGTCAGTGGATAGTCTTTTCATTAATTTTTAAAAGACAAATTTTACGTTTTCAAGAGCCGAATACTGCCAAGTTTTAGCCTATAAAGGTGATAGAATCAGAAATTGAGTAAGAGATGTGTCACAAAAACAAGGGGACACATCGACTTGATGAAAGATTTAAGGAGCT
Source organism: Enterococcus sp. AN402 (assembly GCF_040719405.1). Classification (NCBI taxonomy): domain Bacteria; kingdom Bacillati; phylum Bacillota; class Bacilli; order Lactobacillales; family Enterococcaceae; genus Enterococcus; species Enterococcus sp. AN402. The sequence goes on from NZ_JBFDTM010000004.1 coordinate 412,443, forward strand.
GTAGTTGAAGTAAAGAGAAGCAAGTGTCCCAAACACTAGCGAAAGAAAATAGGGAGGATTAAAATGTTTAAGAAAACAACGAAATTATTATCGACAATGGTGATTGTCGCTGGAACAGTTGTGGGAAATTTCAGTCCCACATTGGCTTTAGCTGAAGGAGCGGTTAAAGCAGGAGATACAGAAGGAATGACCAATACGGTGAAAGTGAAAGACGACAGTCTGGCTGATTGTAAACGGATATTGGAAGGACAAGCTGCTTTCCCAGTTCAAGCGGGTGAAACGGAACCGGTTGATTTAGTGGTTGTTGAAGATGCCAGTGGTAGTTTTTCAGATAATTTTCCACATGTAAGACAAGCGATTGATGAAGTGGTTCAAGGTTTATCTGATCAAGACCGCGTGATGCTGGCTTCGTATCGTGGCGGAAAACAATTTATGTTTCCTGATGGAAAGACAAAAATTAATTCAGCTGATTATGATATGAATGTGCGCGTCAATACGCAATTGACTTATGATAAAAGCCAATTTGTCTCTGGTTTTGGAGACGTTCGGACGTATGGTGGTACGCCAACCGCCCCAGGATTGAAACTCGCTTTAGATACGTACAATCAAACACACGGAGATTTAACGAATCGAAAAACGTATTTCCTATTAGTGACAGATGGGGTCGCTAATACACGTTTAGATGGTTACTTGCATAAAACCAATACCAATGATTCAATCAATGAATATCCAGATCCAAGACATCCTCTTCAAGTCTCAGTGGAATATAGTAATGACTACCAAGGTGCAGCAGCAGAAGTTTTAGCGTTAAACCAAGAAATTACTAACCAAGGCTATGAAATGATTAATGCGTATTGGGAAAGTGTTGAATCTTTAAGTTCAGTAAATTCATATTTTGATAAGTATAAAACAGAAGTGGGTCCTTTTGTAAAACAAGAGTTGCAACAAGGATCTAGCACACCAGAAGATTTTATTACAAGCCAATCTATTGATGATTTTACAACCCAATTAAAACAAATTGTCAAAGATCGTCTGGCGCAATCGACACCAGCAACAGCTTCATTAACGATTGCCAATCAATTTGATATTCAATCGGCGACCGCTACGGACGATGCTGGAAATGATGTGCCTGTTCAAATTAACGGACAAACCATTTCAGCAACTAGTACAGAAGGTTACGTAGGAAACATCACGATTCACTACGAAGTCAAAGAAAATACAGCGATTGATGCAGCAACCCTTGTAAGTAGTGGGACAATGAATCAAGGAACAATTGCTAAGGAATTTCCAGAAGCGACGATTCCTAAAAATGACAATGCGCATGCGTGTGACGTGACGCCAGAAGATCCAACGATTACAAAAGATATCGAAAATCAAGAGCACTTAGATTTAACCAATCGTGAAGATAGTTTCGATTGGCATGTCAAAACAGCCTTTGGCAATGAAACAAGTACTTGGCAACAAGCCAGTTTAGTGGATGATATTAACCAATTATTAGATATCCAAAAAGTCGTTGTTACTGATGAAAATGGCAAAGATGTTACAGCTAACGGCAAAGTAACACAAGAAAATAACAAAGTAACTTTTGAAATGAACAAACAAGCAGACAGCTATGACTATTTGAGTGGTCATACGTACACAATGACCATTACTACTAAAATCAAAGCTGACGCAACGGACGAAGAATTAGCGCCTTATATTGAACAAGGCGGGATTCCCAACCAAGCGGACTTAAACTTTGGCAACGAAGGGGACGTGTTACATTCCAACAAACCAACTGTAACACCACCTGCACCAACACCAGAAGATCCAACGATAACAAAAGATATCGAAGGCCAAGAACATTTAGATCTAACCAACCGCGACCAAGAATTTAAATGGAACGTCAAAGCAGCTTTCGGCAACGAAACAAGCACGTGGACCCAAGCCAGCATGGTGGATGACATTAATAAAGTGCTAAATATCACTGATGTGAAAGTCACCGACGAAAATGGTAAAGATGTTACAGCCAATGGCACAGTAACACAAGAAAATAACAAAGTAACTTTTGAAATGAACAAAAAAGACGATAGTTATGCCTATTTGAGTGGTCACACATACACAATGACTATTACCACTAAAATTAAAGCTGACGCAACGGATGAAGAATTAGCGCCTTATATTGAACAAGGTGGGATTCCTAATCAAGCCGACTTGAACTTTGGCAACGAAGGTGACGTGTTACATTCCAACAAGCCAACCGTAACACCGCCTGCACCAACGCCAGAAGATCCAACGATTACAAAAGATATCGAAGGCCAAGATCACTTAGATTTAACCAACCGCGACCAAGAATTTAAATGGAACGTCAAAGCAGCTTTCGGCAACGAAACAAGCACGTGGACCCAAGCCAGCATGGTGGATGACATTAATAAAGTGCTAGATATCACTGATGTGAAAGTCACCGACGAAAATGGTAAAGATGTTACAGCCAATGGCACAGTAACACAAGAAAATAACAAAGTAACTTTTGAAATGAATAAAAAAGATGACAGCTACTCATACTTAGCTGGACATACGTACACAATGACTATTACCACTAAAATTAAAACTGACGCAACGGATGAAGAATTAGCGCCTTATATTGAACAAGGCGGGATTCCCAACCAAGCCGACTTAAACTTTGGCAACGAAGGTGACGTGTTGCATTCCAACAAGCCAACCGTAACACCACCTGCACCAACGCCAGAAGACCCAAAAAAACCTGAACCTAAACAACCGCTAAAACCGAAAAAACCGTTGACGCCTACAAATCATCAAGCACCAACGAACCCAGTCAATTTTGGAAAATCAGCAAGTAAAGGAATTCATTTACCAATGACTAATACAACAGTAAATCCACTTTACATGATCGCAGGTTTAATTGTCCTTATAGTGGCTATTAGCTTTGGCATAACAAAAAATAAAAAAAGAAAAAATTAGACAAACTAAAAAGGAAGAAAAAACATGAATAAAAAAATTTCGTTCAGTCTGTTAATTTTGTTACTTAGTTTGTTGGTAGGTTTTACATTTATTCCGCATAAAAAGGAATTAAGTTTCAATGAGTATCAAGAAAAAAAACACTCTGGCGAAACATTTTATGTTGTTTTAAAAAAGAAAAACTGTTCAGATTGTCAGGATTTCGAGAAACTATTGCAAGCACCTAAACAGGTTTACTATGTAGAATTAACCAACAAAGAGACCATGAAGGAATGGTCAACATTTATCCGAGAAAATAAAGTTTTACATGTGCCATCTATGTTTAAAATAGATAACGGCCATCTCAAGAAAATTGATGGAGAAGGAGATGCGAATCAATTATTCGCAAACTATCAAAAAATAACGAAGTAAAAAGAATAAAAAGACAAGCCAAGTTTCCTAAATAAAGGAAACTTGGCTTGTCTTTTTTCTAGTAATAGTCGTTTATTAAATAACATGTGAAATATTTTACAAATACATTTTAGTTTGATAAAATAAACGCGAACATATGAATTTGTTTTCATTTGTTTTGGGAGGAGGAACGAATGATTGAATTGATTTTACTTTTGTCGGTGATTCTTTTAGGTTTATTGATTGGAAATAAAAGAGTTGATAAGTGGCTTTTTCTTAAGGCATTACTTTTGTTTTCTGTTATGCTAAGTGTGAGCATCTTAATTTCGGTAGCTATGTATTTATTATTAACAATAGGCGTTGCAAACGTAATAGGGCAGCGGTTAGAGTCGTTATTTCTTTTAGGGATAGTCGTTATCATCAGTACGAGTCTTTTGTTATATTTTTTATTGAATTTAACGACGAAAAAAATTGTTTTACCCATCGCTTTAATGAAAATAATTGAATATTATATTCAATGGGTATTGATTTATGTTACTATTTATCAAGTGATTTTTGATCAGTTTATTGTTTCTTCAGAAGTAAAAAATACGTTACAAGGAACTATTGATGAGCCAGTCGCAATCATTATTGTTATTTTGCCATCATTTATTTCAATTTGGATTGCCGTTGTTTTATTTAGGATTCGTATGGAAGAACTTTAATCAGATACTTTTAGAATGGAGGAGTTTGTATGTCTGCTTGGCAAACATTTAAAAATGGAACAAGGCAATTTTTTAAAGACATCTTGCAGTACTTATGGTTATTTTTTACTTTAAATGTCTTATTATTATTGGTGGGTGGGGCTTTTAGTTGGGCTACTTCCAACGCACTAAAAACTCAAGGTATTCCTTATCTTTCGTTTAATAACCTGAATTTATTGTTAGAAAAGCCGCTTGCTCTGGTGTTATTAATTCTCTTGTTGTTACTTTTTTTAGGTGCAGTTTTTTATCAGTTTACCTTTTTATTATTAGGGATTTTTCAAATACGGCAAGACCATCGCTTTCATTTTAAAGGAGTTACCAAGGCATCTTTTAAGGTTCTTAAAAAGCAAGGTGCCCGTTCGTGGTTATTCTTTTTCGGTTATTTTGTTGTCATTGTCCCTTTTGGTAACCTGATTTTCCAAAGTAATCTATTGACGAAATTTGTGATTCCAGATTTTATTGTTGAATTTTTGTCCCAACGAATTCCTTACTTGGTTGGGTTACTGGCCTTTGGGTTATTAGTCTGGTATTTAGCTATTCGTTTCATTTACACGCTTCCATTAATGATTCTGGAGAGAAAAAAAGCGGGCGAGGCAGTTAAGGCTAGTTGGTCAATGACAAACAAACGATTATGGTTCATTATTCGTAATATTGCATTTGTGACGATCGCGGTATTTGTTTCAACGTATGTTATTTATGTGTTACTTTATCTTCTACAGTTGAAGTTAGATACCTTGAGCGATACCATTAGCTTGCTAGGTGGGATTTTAAATTTAACGGTTGTCCAATTTTTACAGTTTGTCTCTAATGCTTGGCTTTCAGTATTACTGATTAATTTCTTATATACACAATTAAATGTTCAAGCAGAAACGACGACAAAAGTTGCCTTTGACAAAGAAACAAAACGTAATAAATTAGTGACTATCGGAATGGGCCTAGGACTATTCACCATTTTTGGCGGCTATATAATTTTCAACGCTGTTTACTTAACAGGGCTATTAGAATCAAAACCTTTGATTATTTCGCATCGAGGGGTCACCAATAGTAATGGCGTACAAAATACCATTCCTGCTATGGAAAGAACCATTAAATTTAAACCAGATTATATTGAAATTGATGTTCAAGAAACCAAAGACCATCAATTTGTTGTGATGCATGATGCCAACCTTCAAGAACTCGCCGGCGTTGATGGCACGCCGCAAGAATTTACGTTGGCTGAATTAACAAAAATGACCGTTAAAGAAAATGGCCAAGAAGCACCAATTGCCAGTTTTGATGATTATTTAGCGAAAGCAAACCAAGCCAAACAAAAATTACTAGTAGAAATTAAAACGTCTAAACAAGATAGTCAAGGTGCGCTTTCTAACTTTATTGAAAAATATGAACGTCCTCTGATAAAGAATAACCATCAGGTTCAATCTCTCGACTACAATGTGATCAAAGCGTTTAAAAAAGCCAAATCAAAAGTAAAAGTTAGTTTTATTTTGCCCTATAATTTCACTTTTCCAGAAACACAAGCTGATTTGTATACAATGGAAGCTACTACGTTGAATGATACCTTCATTTTAAAAGCTGACCAACAGAAAAAAGCAGTTTATGCTTGGACAGTTAATGACTCAGAGGTATTGAGTAAAATGCTCTTTATGGACGTTGCTGGAGTGATTACCGATGATTTGGAGTTAGTCAATGAAGAAGTCAATGACTTTGAAAAAAATCCGTCGTATGCGGATCGTATTTTGCATTATATTTTTATGCTACCAAGTGTGGCTTCTCAATAAAAAATGAAGAAGAGGGTTAAACGAAATGAAAAAAGAATTTTCGCGAGTACTTCTTAAAAATCAATCTGATGAAATTCTTATTTTAAAAGATCGGCCAGACACATGGAATTTCCCTGGCGGAAAACAAGAACTTGGTGAATCAGCGCTGGAATGTGCGATTCGTGAAATGAAAGAAGAATTAGCAGTGGAAATTACTGAACTTGAAGAAATTTTTACTGGACCACTTGTTTTTGATTCAATCGTTTGGCAAGGACATTTTTATTTTGCCAAACAAGCCCAAGGAAAAGTGACCCTGAACGAACCAAATAAAATTAAAGGCGTACAATTTATTAAGCGGTTTGAGGAAGTAAATTTTTCACCAGGATTAGCTCCGCTATTTGATTATTTGGCGCGTAGTGATTATTTAAAGTTAAACAAAACTAACTGGAAATAGAGAGAATAGGAGTGTTTTTTGCTAGGGCTTTGTCAAGCGCATCTTTGATTATTTTAGAAAGTCCAAGGAAGAGTCGTGGGCATTGTTTATTCCTAATAAATATGTTATAGTAATTAAGTAATCAATTTTGATAAGTAATTTGAGTTATATATTTAAAAACTATACTTCTCCTTTTGCCACTCAACATTTTTTGCAATAACTTGCATATTTTTATGCACTAGGAGGAAATATATATGAACAACGGTACAGTAAAATGGTTTAACGCAGACAAAGGTTTTGGATTTATTACAGGTGAAGATGGCAATGATGTATTTGCACATTTTTCAGCTATTCAATCAGATGGATTTAAAACTTTAGACGAAGGCCAAGCAGTAACTTTTGATACTGAAGAAGGTCCACGCGGCTTACAAGCAACGAACATCGTAAAAGCTTAATAATGAATGAAAACGGACCACGTGTTGGTCCGTTTTTTTGGGCTCTTCGTCAATGAGTGTTGGTGAAGAAATTCAATAGAATAATCGAGATACTCACACGGCTAGACAGCTATCTTGTCTAGCCGTGTTGTTGTTCTGGCTTTAGTCAGTTGGGTAGTATTCTTAGTTTTCTTAAAATATTTTCCTCGATATAAAAAGATTCGTTCTCGGTAGTTTTGAAAGTTTCTAAAGCCATAGGCAATTCGTTTTAGTACTTTGATATGGTTATTCAAACATTCTATAGGGCCGTTGGAATAGGGAACGCGCAACGCTCGTTTGATTTCTGTTTGGTATTTCTTGAAGGTCGTGAACACTGGTTGGTAGTGCTCTGGCAACTCCTTGTAGTCTTCTTTTAGGAGCGCGACGAATTCAGGAACATCTTGTCTTCTGATAACGGAAAGAAAATCCTGGTAGACTTCGTAGCCTCGCTTTAAGGAATCATCATAAGATAATAGCCGATCGACTATCTCTGCTTCTGTCAGATGATCTCGAAATGACGGACGCCAGTAGCGATGCTGACCTTTCAATTCCCACGCATTCTTTTGAAGTAGTCTCCAGTATTTCTTTAAGTGCTTCGACCGACGATCCCCTTTTTTAAAGGTCTTCATTACTTGAATTCGGTGGTTGGTAAAAGCCCGACCAATGTGTTGGCTAATATGAAAGCGATCGGCGACGATTCGGGCATTCGGAAAACACTCTTTCACCAATGTGCGATAAGGTGTATAGAAATCTGAAACCACTAGACGCACTTGTTCACGGACTTTTCTAGGGTAGCGCAAGAAATAGTCGCGTAAAGGATTGAGTTGCCGATTTTCCACAATATCAATCAGTTGATGGGTCTTGCCGTCCATCATGACAAAGCTCATGGCTCCCGAGACGTTTTTCACCGATTTGAATTCATCGAAACACACCACTTCTGGTAACGGCTGGTTCAAAGAAACGGTTTTAGGCCGAAGGCTGCGAAGTATTCGAATGACAGTGGTCGGAGAAATGTGCTTCATACGTGCAATCAAAGACATAGAAATAGGCTCACTTAATAGCTCAAGAATGGCTTGTTTGACTCTGCGGGCGATGGAGCAGCGACGATCACTAACTGAATCTTCTGCTAAAAAAGTCTTTCCACAGTGTTTACATTTGAAGCGCTGTTTGTTAATCCGCAGAATGGTCTTGTAGTTACTGACATCATTCAATAAGATGGATACTTTTTTCCAGCCCCATTTAATGATCGTTTGCTTATTTTGATAGTGACAATGGAAGCATTCCTCTGGTTGATAGGTCAATGTGCCATCAAAAACAAAACATGTTTCGTCATTGATTCGCTCTTTGCGAAAGGCATCTTCATGAAAGATAAGATTTAGGTCTAGAATATCTAGTAACTCTTTGGTAAACTCTGAATAGGACATCTTGAAACACTCCTTTGAATGGTTTTCGTCGACTTTATTCTAAAGGATTTCAAGGTGTCTGTTTGCGTTTATTAGAAAAAAGAAAAAGTATTGGCAACAGAAGGCGTCACCAACACTAGATATTATAGAGCCTTTTTTTGATAGCTGTTGTCTGATCTCGCCATTAATTACATAGCAAAACAAAGCAGAGGCCATTTAAAGGAGGAGAATCTGAAGACGACCTTAACTGAGCTGTTACTTGTAAGTGGATTATTTTGGCTAGTAATCATAATTGGTGTGATTGCTGGTAGTATATTTCTAATTAAGTATTTTAGAGGTCGGAGCTGAACGGTTCTGTTCCCGCCAATTATCAGGTTTTAAGCCTGGGACAAAAATCCAAAGTGATTTTTGCCCCAGGTTCTTTATTTAATTAGGGTATTAAGTTTTAGGTAAAATAATTAACAAATTAAAAGCAATTTACTATATAATCAGAAAGGGATCTTTAAGAGAGAAGCAGGTGTTTGCTTGTCGTAATACTTTGTTTAGCAGATAGAAAAAGGAAACGTTATGCGTTACAATAGGAACGGAGGAATTTTAACCTTATTGGATTTGTAGCTGAAGCAGAACAAATGTTGTCGCGTTAAGTGCGATTGAGCTTGCCACAAGCAACATTTGAAAAAAATACGGATAGAAAAATCATTCCTAAACAAGAAAAAAACACTCTTTAGATGAATAAAGAGTGTCCAGAAACGTTGATAAATCAACATATTTAAATAACGCGCCCTGAGGGAATCGAACCCCCGTCTCAAGAACCGGAATCTTACGTGATATCCACTACACTAAGGGCGCGGCACGAATACTAGTTTAGCTGATATTGACAAAAATTACAAGAGGGAGGACGAAAATAATGAAATTTGAGCAACGAATGTCCCAACAACAAAAACAAGTCCAGAAGTTGGCCATGACTCAACAGCTTCAACAATCCATTCAAATTTTACAATTTAATACGGAAGAACTCGCTGCCTTTGTTGAAGCGAAAGCACTAGAGAATCCATTGATTGATTTACAAGTAGACACGCAGTACACCACAGATTTTCCGATAACTAGTCGTTCTTACACCAATCAAGACGAAGAAAATAATTATATGAATCAAATTCCAGACTATCATTTATCATTATTTGAGTCTTTAATTGATCAAATTCATTTGAATTACCGCGATACATACTTGCGAACATTGGTATTGTTTTTAGTAGAATATATAGACGTGAATGGTTATTTAACGATTTCGTTAGAAGAAGCGGCAGAGAAAACCGAAGCAAGCGCCATTCAAATGCTAGATGCATTAACTTTGTTACAACAGCTAGATCCAGCAGGTGTGGGGGCACGCAATTTACAAGAATGTTTGATGCTACAAACAGAACGAGACGATACCGCGCCTAATTTAGCGTATATTTTATTGGAGGAAGAATTTGATGCCTTAGTGAGTCGTAAATGGGGCCCGTTAGCTAAAAAATTCGGGATTGAATTAGCAGAAATTCAATTGATTTTTGATTATATACAAACGTTATCGCCAGCGCCAGGGAATATTTTTGATGCGACCGAGGAATTGTATATTCGACCAGATTTAACTGTCCGAATCAAGGAAGATCGAATAGTGGTGATTTCCAACAAAGCTGGTCGACCGACATTAAATTTTCAAGAAAATTATTTCAAACGAATGCAAGAGACTGACGACAAAGAAGTCCAAGAATATATTAAGGATAAGAAAAACGAATTTGAATGGTTAGAGCGCGCAGTGAATCAGCGGGGGGATACAATTTTACGTGTAGGGCAAGAAATTGTGCGTCGTCAAGAAGCCTTCTTTTTAGAAGCAGATCGGCCATTAAAACCAATGACTTTAAAAGAAATTGCGGATGCTTTGTCTATTCATGAATCGACAGTTAGTCGTGCGGTCAATGGAAAATATCTAGAAACCACGTTTGGCGTCTTTGAATTGCGCTCATTCTTCTCAACAAGTATTCTTTCATCAGAAGAAGATGGCGAGGATGTCTCAACAACGATGGTTAAAAAGCAACTACAAAAATTAATTGATCAAGAAGTAAAAAGTAAACCGTTATCTGATCAAAAATTAGTCGAGCGATTAAAAGATTCAGGCATGGAAATATCCCGGCGAACGGTAGCAAAATATCGTGAAGCCCTAGGGATTCCATCTTCATCTAAACGAAAACGATATGAGTAAACAACCAAAGCTTATGAGTGATTTTCATAAGCTTTGGTTGTTTTTTTGTGATTTAAAAAATGCTGGTTTTTTGAATTGTAAAAAAAGCCTAAAGGAGGCAAAGTTTGCTTGCCATTTCCTAGGAAAAAACGTATATTAAAGTTACTTGCTTCTTTAAATAAAGGAAAAGAATAATTTTATAGAAAAGTTGGAAAGCACAAATGAATCAGACAGCAAATAGCAAGAAAAAACGCTATATTACAGGTTTTGATGGCATTCGGACGATCGCTGTAATTGGCGTGATTTTGTATCACCTTTTTCCCCAAGTCATGCGAGGTGGCTACTTAGGTGTTCCGATTTTCTTTGTTGTTTCAGGTTATCTTATTAACGACTTGTTGCGGCAAGAATGGGCAGAAAATCAGACCATTGATTTAAAAGGATTTTATGTGCGAAGGATGAAACGGCTGTATCCAGCATTAATTGTGATGCTTTTAAGTGCAGTTAGTTATATTACACTCTTTCAGCAGGATTTATTAAACAATATTCGCAGCGTTGTCGCTAGTAGTGTTTTTTATTACAACAACTGGTGGCAAATTTTTAAAGGGTTTTCTTATTTTGATGGATTTGCGACACAATCGCCATTTGTACATATTTGGTCATTGGCAGTTGAAGCGCAAAATTATTTAATTTGGCCATTACTTTTTATTCTTCTGGAACGCTTTGTTCGTAAGCGCGGTCGAATTTTCAGTTTAGTTTTAATCGGCGCCTTAATTTCGGTGACGCTGATGGCCGTTTTATATGTTCCTGGCGCAGATCCTACACGTGTCTATTATGGAACAGACACACGTGTTTTTTCTATTTTACTAGGTAGTGCATTGGCGTATGTTTGGCCAAGCACACGTTTGAAAGAAGAAATTCCAGAAGCCTCTAAAAAAATCTTAAATGGCGCTGGTTTAAGTGCCTTAATTCTTTTAGTATTAGCCTTTTTAACATTATCAGATCATACAAATTTTGTTTATTATGGCGGCATGTTTTTAATTAGTTTGGCAGCCACTGTTTTAGTGGCCGTCACTGCACATCCAGGGGCAGATATGAATCGTTGGTTAACGAATCCAGTCTTTACGTGGATAGGTAAACGGAGTTATGGCATTTACTTGTATCAATTCCCAATCATGATTTTTTATGAGGCCAAAATTAAGACCTTATCGGACCATGTTCTTCTACATTCATTGGTTGAAATAGCATTAATTTTAGTCGTGAGCGAATTGTCTTATCGTTTTATCGAACATCCACTGACACGATTGTCTTATAAGGATGTCTGGACTCAATTCACTGAGTTCTTACGGAAACCGTGGGACCTTCGTGAAAAAGGGACAATGGCCTTTATGACAGTGATTAGCGTGATTGCAGTATTCGGTTTAATTGTGGCCCCAGCAAACGCTAAAAGTGCGCAACAAGAGCAACTAGAAAAAAATATTGCGAAAAATCAGCAAAAAATTGAAGAACGTAAAAAAGAAGTTCAAGAAAGTGGCACGAAAAATAGTAGCACGTCCACAGAAAGTAGTACAAAACCGAGTGAAAGCCAAGACGTTCTACCCGCACAACTCACCCCAGAGCAAGTAAAAAAAGCGCAGAATTTAGAAATCACAACTATTGGTGATTCTGTTATTCTAGATGGTGCTAGCGGGTTACAAGATATTTTCCCTAAAATGATTATCGATGGGGAAGTGGGCCGTCAATTGTATAGTAGCATTTCACTAATTGGTGAACTAGACAAAAAGAAAATGCTTAAAGATACTGTTTTAGTGAGTTTAGGTACGAATGGTCCTTTTACAGAGGCACAATTTGATGAATTTATGAAAGCGTTAGGTAATCGAAAAGTTTATTGGATTAATGTTCGCGTTCCAACTAGAAGATGGCAAAATCAAGTGAATAGTTTACTTAGTCAAATGGACAAAAAATACGATAACTTAACGGTCATTGACTGGTTTAATTATAGTAACGCCCATGATGATTGGTTTTATGATGACCGAGTTCATCCAAATGTGGCAGGTGGCGAGCAATACACACACTTTATCGCGGAGAAAATTTTACAGTAGCAAGAAACTTCCAGCTCAGATGAAAGGGGCTGGAAGTTTTTTGTTATAGGAAAAGCAAATATAGGTAATTTAATGATTTTCTTGAAAACCTAAGCTTTTTTTTTAGATATCTGGTATACTGTTTTTGTTACAAGTTCCCGAAAGGATTTAGCAAGTAATTGTCGTTACTTACTAAAGATGCCTTGTAACCGAAACTATTTAGGGGGAATAACATTATGACAGAAAGACATTTATTTACATCAGAATCCGTTTCAGAAGGACATCCAGATAAGGTAGCTGACCAAGTCAGTGATGCAATTTTAGATGCGATTTTGGAGAAAGATCCGATGGCCCGCGTGGCATGTGAAACATCCGTAACAACTGGTTTAGTCCTAGTATTTGGAGAAATTTCTACAACAGCTTATGTAGATATCCAAAAAATTGTTCGTCAAACTGTGAAAGATATTGGTTATACACGAGCAAAATATGGATTTGATGGAGAGACTGTCGCAGTTCTTGTAGCAATCGATGAGCAATCACCTGATATCGCTCAAGGGGTTGACGCAGCCTTAGAAGTGCGTGATCAAGATGAAAAAGACGATATTGGCGCTGGTGACCAAGGCTTAATGTTTGGTTTTGCCGTTGACGAAACACCAGAATTAATGCCATTACCGATCGCGTTAAGTCATCGTTTGGTTCGCCGTTTAGCAGAATTGCGGAAGGAAAAAGTCTTACCTTACTTACGTCCTGATGCAAAATCTCAAGTAACAGTGGAATATGATGAGCAAGGTCAACCACAACGTGTGGATACGATTGTCATCAGTACACAACATGATGATGAAACAACCTTAGAACAAATCGAAAAAGACATTAAAGAACAAGTAATCAATGAGGTGATTCCTCATGAACTTTTAGATGATGAAACAAAATACTTTATCAACCCAACTGGTCGCTTTGTAATCGGTGGCCCTCAAGGAGATGCAGGCTTAACTGGTCGTAAAATTATCGTTGATACTTATGGCGGTTATGCTCGTCATGGCGGCGGTGCTTTTTCTGGAAAAGATGCAACCAAAGTTGACCGCTCTGCTAGTTATGCTGCGCGTTATATCGCGAAAAACATTGTTGCTGCTGGTTTGGCGAAAAAAGTAGAAGTCCAATTAGCTTATGCAATTGGTGTGGCGCAACCAGTGTCTATTTCTATTAATACGTTTGGTACGAGTGCTCTTCCAGAAAGTAAATTAATCGAAGCAGTTCGTAAAAACTTTGATTTACGTCCAGCAGGTATTATTGAAATGCTAGATTTACGTCGCCCAATTTATAAACAAACTGCGGCTTATGGTCATTTTGGTCGAACAGATATTGATTTACCTTGGGAACAAACAGATAAAGTTGAAGCGTTAAAAGCTAGTTTAGCTGAATAATTAAATAAAAAAATAAGAAGTCAGCCAATACTTGGCTGACTTCTTGTTTTTTTGCAATAATTTTTTTATGAAAAAGCATTTTTTTAAGACATTTTGTTCTTTTTTGTATAGAATAGCTATGGAGCAATTTAGAAAATTGACAATTGAATAGAAAAGGATGTGAACAAATGGCAAAAGAAACAAATGTTAAGTTAGTCACGGTGAGTGTTTTTGTGGCAACATTTATGACAGCCATTGAAGGGACCATTGTGTCTACTGCGATGCCAACGATTGTCGGCTCGTTACATGGCATGGAAATTATGAACTGGGTATTTTCAATTTATTTATTAACGAATGCGATGTTAACACCGATTTATGGGAAACTTGCGGATAAAATTGGTCGTAAACCTGTCTTCATGATTGGCATTATCATTTTTATTTTGGGCTCCTCGTTGTGTGGCTTTGCTCAAGATATGTTGACCTTAATTATTGCCCGCGCAATTCAAGGTGTGGGGGCAGGCGCAATTTTACCAGTTGCGTTAACGATTATTGCCGATATGTATACATTGGACAAGCGAGCGAAAATTTTAGGTTTAAACAGTGCCGCCTGGGGAATTGCTAGTATTTTTGGTCCGTTAGCAGGTGGTTTTATTGTAGATACAGTCGGTTGGCATTGGATTTTCTTCATTAATGTTCCTATTGGACTTGTTTTATTGGGCTTGATTAGTATTTTCTTAGTTGAACCAAAGCGGGAACGGACCAAGATGCCAATGGATATTTTGGGCAGCGTTACTTTGATGGCAGTGCTGCTAACGTTATTGCTAGGTTTTCAAATGATTAGCGATAATGGTTTTACATTAGTAACATTTGGTTGTTTGAGTTTGAGTGTGCTCTTTTTTGTAGCATTTGTGATGATAGAAAAACGCGCGCAAGACCCAGTGATTGATTTGCATTTATTTAATCAACCAACGTTTGTTTTAGTAAATCTTATTGCGGCGCTTATTAGCGGTTTCTTAATGGGGATTGATGTCTACATTCCGATGTGGATGCAAGGTGTCTTAGGAAAAAGTGCAGGAATTGGTGGCTTAGTTTTAGCGCCTATGTCGTTACTTTGGATGGCTGGATCATTTATAGCAAGTAGCTTTATGGAAAAATATGCTATGAAAAAAGTCTTAACGATTGGGTTATCGATTCTATTAGTCGGGGCCATCTTTTTAGTGGTAATGCCAATGGCCGTTCCGTTTTGGCTTTTCTTTGTAGTGTCTTCTGTCTTAGGAGTTGGTTTTGGGATTACTATCACAACGACTACGGTGACAGCACAAAGTACAGTGGAGCCTGAAAAAATGGGGGTTGCAACATCGTTTAATACGTTGGTGCGTACAATTGGGCAGACTGTGATGGTGTCAATTTTTGGTGTGATTTTAAACGCAGGAATGTTTGCAAAATTGGAAGCGAGCGCGTTAAACGTCGATGCAGATGTCATGAATCAATTAGTGAATCCACATACTGCAAATTTAATTCCAGCTGCGTTGTTAAAACCATTACGCGGTATCCTCTATGCAGGTCTGCATAATGTTTACTTAGTCGGTGCGGGCTTAGTTGTTGTCGCTCTTTTGTTAAATATTTTCGCAAAAGCGCAACGAGCGAAGCTTTAGTGGTACACTAATAGAAAGAGTATTGGAGGGAAAAGTAGATGGCCTTTTTACAAGCAAATATTTATTCAAATGTATTGGAAATGGAAGTGAATGTGAACGTAATTTTACCACAAGAAACGGTAAAAAAAGTGGGCACAAGTACCCAAGCAGCATTGACAGATATTCCCGTGTTGTATTTATTACATGGGATGGGAGGAAATCACAGCGTCTGGGCTCGCAGAACCTCTATTGAGCGGTATGTCGCTGATTTGGGGATTGCTGTCATTATGCCGTCCACGGATTTAGCTTGGTATACGGACACGCAATACGATATGAACTATTGGACGTTTATCTCAGAAGAATTACCGAAAATTTGTCATCAACTCTTTCCACAGTTAAGTACAAAACGAGAAAAAACCTTTGCCGCTGGTTTGTCAATGGGTGGTTATGGCGCCTTGAAATTAGGATTAGCGAAACCAGAATCTTTTGCAGCCGTTGCTTCTTTGTCTGGGGCAGTCAGTTTATCATCCACTAGTTTTGGGGAATTATTAAAAGTCCGTAATCGAAGCTATTGGGAAGGTATTTTTGGCCCGTTAGATCAAATTGAAGGTTCTATTCACGATCCGCTGTATTTACTACAACAATTAGTAGAAAGCCAAACAGAAATGCCCCAATTTTACCTTTGTTGTGGGGAGCAAGATATGTTACTTTCTGCTAATCAACAGATGGCTCAAGCGTTGGAACAGGCACAGGCAAGTTACACTTTTGAAACTGGACCAGGAGAACATGACTGGGTGTTCTGGGATGAATGGATTCAAAAAGCCTTGGCTTGGCTACCAATACCAAAATAGAGAAAGTAGTTTTCAAGATTTATTTTAAAAGTTAACCCTTGGTCCGTCAGTCGAAATGACTGACGGACCAAGGGCTTTTTTTATTTAGATGAAGATGTGTTGTCTGCTTGCAACCCATCTAAGTAGGTTTTAACGGCTTGAATAAAGGCGGATTTTTGGTGGATGGAGTGTCGAAATTGAATGCTTTCCTCCATGTACGTTAACTCATTGTCGGAGACATATTGTTTCATGTGCAGCACTTGTTCTTTTAAATAGTCATCTCCGTTCAATACTTGCGAAACGAGCTGTTTTTCCTCCGTTGCGTCCATAATCATCCCAAATAAAAGATGTTGTAAAGACGTTACTGCTAAATGAGTCATTTCTGGTGAAAAACCTGCTTCTCTTAAAATGCCCATCATTTGATTCAAATGGCGTAATCGTTGGGGGTAGGCAGGGACGGTTTGGATTTCGATGGCTACGGCACAGGGAAATTGTTGATAGAGATCATAATAGTTTTCCATGAAGGCCAGTAAGTCAGAATACCATTCACCACATAATGCAGGTTCTTGAAAGTGCTCTTCAATCGCTTCAGCCATACTTTGAAGTAAGGCTTGCTTATTTTTAAAATACCAATAAATTGCGGGCGCCTGTACACCAAGCTGTTTGGCGACTTTACGCATAGAAAGTTGTTCTAAAGTAGGACTTTTTTCTAACAAAGAAAATGCGGCTGCAATAATCGTGTCTTTTGATAATTTCGGTTCCATGATTTTAGCTCCTATTAAACGTTATCTTCGTAAGTTTATCAAAAAGAAGGTACACTTTATGATAGGAAAAACTTGTGAAAAATTAACTTGTTCGCTTGTATTTTACCACTAAAAATGGTAAATTATGAATCGGCCTTATTTTACAGTGTTAAATTGGTGAAGTCAATGAGCAAATTGATTTTTTTGTAATGGGGAAGAATTCGCAGACCAACACTGAAGAAGCAGGGAACTATTTTAAGAAAGTAGGGATAAGATGGACCTTATTATTCAACACGCCAAAAAATACAAAGGCTCGGTAGTTATTGCCTTGTTGGCGGTGATCGTAATGGTTGTCTCAGCACTTTGGCAACCAAAATTGTTACAACAAGTGTTGGAAGCAATTATGAATGACGATAGCGACAAAATGAAAAACTTAGGGATTCAATTAATTGCCATTGCAGGATTAGGACTCGTTGCAGGGGTTATTAATACAATTTTTTCTGCCAAAGTTGCCCAAGGTGTCAGTGCTGACATTCGTGAAGCAACTTTCCGCAAAATCCAAACCTTTTCATTTGGCAATATCGAAAAATTTTCAGCAGGTAACTTAGTTGTTCGTTTAACAAATGACGTTACTCAAATTCAAAATGTCATTATGATTGCGTTGCAGACACTTTTTAGAATTCCTTTTTTATTTATCGGGAGTTTTATTTTAGCGATGCTAACCTTGCCACAACTATGGTGGGTGATTGTTGCACTTGTCATCGCAGTTATTTTGATTTCTATGCTGTCCTTTTCGCAAATGGGCAAGCATTTCATGATTATTCAAAACTTGATTGATAAGATTAATGGTATCGCAAAAGAAAATTTGTTAGGCATTCGTGTCGTCAAATCATTTGTTCAAGAAAAAAATCAATTGTCACGTTTTACAAAAGTGAGTGAAGAATTAACCACCCATAACTTAATCGTAGGTAGCTTATTTGCTGTGATGATTCCAGCGTTTATGTTGGTGGCGAACTTAGCCGTTGTAGGCTCGATTTTCTTTGTGAGTAACTTAGTCAAGGATGATCCAACTTTAATTGGTGGTGTCGCTTCCTTTATGAACTATTTAATGCAAATCATGATGGCGATTATTATCGGCGGAATGATGATGATGATGACTTCTCGTGCCGCTGTTTCCATTAAGCGGATTAAAGAAGTGATGGAAACAGAACCAGATGTTACCTACAAAAAAGTCCCAGAACAAGAGTTAATTGGTAGTGTTGAGTTTGATCACGTATCTTTCCGTTATCCTGGGGATGAAGAAGATACCTTGAAAGACATCTCTTTCTCTATTCAGCCAGGTGAAATGATTGGGATTGTGGGTGCAACTGGCGCTGGTAAATCTACGTTGGCACAATTAATTCCACGTTTATTTGATCCGACAGAAGGAAAGATTGAAGTTGGTGGTGTCGATTTACGAGAAGTGAACGAACACAGTTTACGAAAAACAGTTTCCTTTGTGTTGCAAAAAGCAATCCTGTTCTCTGGAACGATTGCGCAAAATCTACGCCATGGTAAACGTGACGCTTCTGAAGCGGATATGGAACGGGCTTCAGGCATCGCCCAAGCCAAGGAATTTATTGAAAAATTAGCAGAAGGTTATGATGCGCCCGTCGAAGAACGGAGTAATAACTTTTCTGGTGGACAAAAACAACGGTTATCAATTACTAGAGGTGTGATTGGTGAACCTAAAATTTTGATTTTAGATGATAGTACCAGCG
The DNA here is from genome assembly GCF_040719405.1 of Enterococcus sp. AN402. NCBI lineage: Bacteria > Bacillati > Bacillota > Bacilli > Lactobacillales > Enterococcaceae > Enterococcus > Enterococcus sp. AN402. The sequence goes on from NZ_JBFDTM010000004.1 coordinate 431,263, forward strand.
CGTTGGATGCTCGTTCGGAGCGGTTAGTCCGAGAAGCGTTGGATAAAGAGTTAAAAGAGACTACCACGATTGTTATTGCCCAAAAAATTTCTTCTGTTGTCCATGCAGATCGTATTTTAGTATTGGATAATGGACGTTTAGTCGGGGAAGGCACGCATGAAGAATTAGCAGCTACGAACCCCGTATATCAAGAAATTTACGAAACTCAAAAAGGAAAGGAGGAAGCTTAATGACTGATTTAATAAAAGCTAGTAAATTTTTCTATCATTATTTAAAACGTTACAAAGTTTCTTTCCTCTTTATTTTCTTAGCAATTTTCGCAGCGACTTATTTACAAGTCAAAGCGCCGCAATTCGTTGGGGAAGCTATTCAGGAATTAGCGAAATATGCGGTTAATGTGATGCAAGGAAAAGACGATAAAAGTGCGTTCGTTTCTGTCATTTGGAAACTACTCATTTTTTATGTCTTAACTAGTGCCGCTAGTTTCATTTACAGTATTCTCTTTACACAAGTTGTGGGGAAATCGACAAACCGCATGCGGATTGGTTTGTTTAACAAATTAGAAAAATTGACGATTCGTTTCTTTGATTCTCATCAAGATGGTGAAATTTTAAGTCGTTTTACTAGTGATTTAGACAACATCCAAAACAGTTTAAACCAAGCGTTGCTACAAGTATTAACCAATATTGCCTTATTGGTTGGTGTCTTAATCATGATGTTCCGTCAAAATGTGGAACTGGCATGGGCCACAATTGCTTCTACGCCGATTGCGATTTTAATTGCGGTCTTTGTGATTAGCAAGGCGCGCAAATATGTCGATTTACAACAAGATGAAGTGGGTAAATTAAATGGCTATATGGATGAAAAAATTAGTGGGCAACGTGTGATTATCACTAATGGCTTACAAGAAGAAACCATTGACGGCTTTTTAGAGCAAAATGAAAAAGTTCGTGCAGCTACGTATAAAGGTCAAGTGTATTCAGGATTACTTTTCCCAATGATGCAAGGAATGTCATTAGTCAATACGGCAATTGTTATTTTCTTTGGTGGTTGGTTAGCAATCAATGGTTCTGTTGATCGTGCCGCTGCGCTAGGTTTAGTCGTTATGTTTGTCCAATATTCCCAACAATATTATCAACCATTGATGCAAATTTCTTCAGGTTATAGCATGATTCAATTAGCTGTTACAGGCGCTCGTCGTTTAAATGAGATGTTTGATGAACCAGATGAAATTCGTCCCGAAAATGGCGAAAAATTAGAAGAGATTAACAAAGCTGTGGCTTTAAATCATGTTGTTTTTGGCTATAATCCAGAAACGCCTGTGTTGAAAGATGTTTCTATTCATGTGGATAAAGGTGAAATGGTCGCTTTAGTCGGACCGACAGGCTCAGGAAAAACAACGATTATGAATTTAATGAATCGCTTTTATGATGTGAATGAAGGCGCCGTGACGTTTGATGGTGTGGACATTCGTGAAATGGATTTAGATAGCTTGCGTTCACATGTAGGCATTGTTTTGCAAGAGTCCGTTCTATTTTCAGGAACAATTCGTGAGAATATTGCTTTTGGTAAGCCAGAGGCCACGGATGAAGAAATTGTTCAAGCAGCGAAACAAGCGAATATCCATGAATTTATTGTAAATCTTGAGCAAGGCTACGATACTGAGATTACGGAAGAGAATAACCTTTTCAGTACGGGGCAAAAGCAACTAGTAAGTATTGCACGAACGATTATTACCAATCCAGAATTATTAATTTTGGATGAAGCAACAAGTAATGTTGATACAGTAACAGAAGCTAAAATCCAAAAAGCGATGGACGAAGCAATTAAAGGGCGCACCAGTTTTGTGATTGCCCATCGTTTGAAAACGATTCTAAATGCGGATCGGATTATTGTTTTACGAGACGGTGAAGTCATTGAAGAAGGCAACCACCATGAACTAGTTGAACAAGATGGATTCTATGCGGAACTTTATAAAAATCAATTTGTTTTTGAATAAGTCGAAAAAGAAGCAAAATGAGTCATTCTCATTTGCTTCTTTTTTTGCTATGCTAAATAGAAAAAGGAGAAATGTCAATGGAAAAAATGAGGAATGTACGGCAATTACGGCGCACGTTTTTGGTGCTAAATACTTTATTTGTACTGAGTGTATTCAGAGAGAATCGATGGACAAAATCGGCACTGCTTTTTTGGTTGTTGGCTAATAGTTTTTTTTATGGACTGCAGTAGTTGATTTATCTTGGGGGCGAAAAAGGCTGGCTGATACATCTGCAGCGGTGGTATTATTGCGCGGTTCTTCTCCAAATAGTAGGCACATTGATTGTATATTTTTCGTTTTTTGTATAAAGGTCTCTCGTTTCTTGCCGGAGAATATGCTAAAATAAAAAGCAGCAGGGGGCGAGAAAACCATGGAAAAGCCAAATAAACGCAAAGCTGATTTAGAACGTACACGGCAAATTATTTTGTCTGTCGCTTCTGAATTATTCATGACAAAGGGGTTCAAAAATACCTCCACTCGTGAAATTGCTTTAAAAGCGAACATTACCCAACCGAATCTCTATCACCATTTTAAAAATAAAAAAGAACTGTATTTAGCTGTGATTGAAGAATTAACGTCCCGTGTTCAGGAAGAATTAGTTCCAATTGTTTCTGGAAATGCATCAGTAGAAGAAAAACTTTATCAATTAATCAAAGTTTTGTTAGATGAACATCCGACTAATCTTTTCTTAATGTTGAACGACATGTTTCAAGAAATGGGCCCTGATTACAATCGTACGCTGTATCAAATTTTCAAAAAAACCTATATCAATAATATTGCGGCTATTTTTGAAAGTGAACCTGAAACCAATTGCTTACAAGAGGGCATCAGTGTAGATGATGCAACTCGGTTTATTTTATATAACGTTAGTGCATTATTAAGTATTGAAAAAACGTACCAGCGAAAAACAGTGGATGACGATGTCAAAAAATTTATTCAATTTATGCTACATGGCGTTCTGAAAAGTCACAAATAAAAAGTAGAGAAGCCCTGTTGAAAAACAGACTTCTCTATTTTTTTGTAAAATTCACTTATCAATCGATAAATAATTATTGATTTATCGATTGATAAGTGATATAGTTTATTTCGAAAAGAAGAAAGAGGTGAACCATTCATGTTTTTAGGATTTAATGAAATGAAGTATTCAAAAGGACGGTACGTCCTTGTAGTCTTAGTAATGGTCTTGATTGCTTGGTTAATTTTTATTTTGTCAGGTTTAGCGAACGGTTTAGCTCAAGGAAATCGTTTAGCCGTAGATCAATGGCAAGCGAATCAAGTGGTTTTATCAAAAGAGGCCAATAGTAATTTAAATGTATCAGTGTTAGATGAAAACGTGAAAGAAACGATTTCAGGAGGCAGAATTGCACCGATTGGTCAACAATCTTTAGCCATCCGCCCAGCAGATGACAAAAAGGCTGAATTAACGAATGTTAGCTTATTTGGAATTGAAAAAGAAAGTTTTTTAATGCCAAAAGTGATTGAAGGAAACGCATTTACTGATAAAAATCAAGTGATTGCTTCAGAAACATTGAAAAATCAAGGATTTAAAATTGGCGACAAATTAACTGCAGGGAAATATGATGAGCAATTAGAAATTGTCGGCTTTATTTCTAAAAGTAGCTATAACATTGTGCCAGTTATTTACACTTCTCTGGATACTTGGCGGTCAATTAAATATGGTGACAATCCAGCAATGGCTAAAATGGTTAATGGTTTCATTATTCGCAGCAAGGACAACGCGGAAGTTAAAACGACTAATAAAGACAGCCAAGTTCTTTCAATTTCAGATTTTATTGAAAAACTACCAGGATACAGCGCTCAAAACTTGACCTTGGATGGCATGATTTATTTCTTGATTGTGATTGCAGCGTTCATTATCGGTATTTTTATCTTTGTGATGACTTTACAGAAAACAGCAATGTTCGGTGTCTTAAAAGTTCAAGGGGTGCCGACTAGTTTCTTAGCAAAGGCAGTCATGCTACAAACCGCTTTATTGGCTGTTCTAGGAGTGGCGATTGGTCTTGCGTTAACGGGAATTACCGTGCTCTTTTTACCAGAAGCGATGCCTTATGCAACTAATGGACCACGCATGATTTTGTTTAGTGTACTATTGATTTTATCTGCATTAATTGGCGGGGCATTTTCAATTCGAACGATTGCTAAAATTGATCCGTTAATCGCGATTGGAGGTTAGAGACATGGCAAATGTTTTAGAAATGAAAAATATTTATAAAAAATATGGTGAAAAACATACAGAAGTGATCGCGTTAAAAGAATTATCTTTTGCGGTTCAACCAGGTGAATTTGTCGCAGTAATTGGTCCTTCTGGTTCTGGTAAAAGTACCTTTTTAACGATTGCAGCTGGTTTACAGGCACCGACAAGTGGTGAAGTCATTGTTGGCGGGCAATCACTAAATAAGTTAACGAAAAAACAACGTTTGGCGCAACGTTTTCAAAAAATCGGCTTTATTTTACAAAGCTCTAATTTGGTGCCATTTTTAACAGTGGAAGATCAATTTCACTTAATTGAAAAAGTTGATAAGTCACGTAAAAATAGTGAATTAAAAGAGCAATTGTTAGAGACGTTGGGTTTAAAAGAATTACGAAATAGTTATCCTCGTGATCTCTCTGGTGGGGAAAGACAACGGGTAGCCATTGCGTGTGCATTGTATCATGAGCCAGACGTAATTTTGGCAGATGAACCAACGGCTAGTTTAGATACAGAAAAGGCATTTGATGTTGTCCAATTACTAGCGAAAGAGGCCAAAGAGAAAGATAAAGGGATTATCATGGTGACACATGATGAGCGTTTGTTGAAATACTGTGATCGAGTGGTTCGTATTCGTGATGGTGAATTGACAGAGTAACAAAACAAATAAAAGAGAACATGATCGGATTGCTGGAGACAATCCGACCATGTTCTCTTATTTCTTTTCAATACAGAAAAGAACAGGTGGCTGATTTTTTTGATTGATAAACTCATAACGTAAGACACTGTAAATATCTTGTGGTAAGGCTTGCGTGTAATTCGTGACCAAATCAAGTTCCTCTGAACCACCTTCGTGGCCATAATAAACGACTAAAATAATGCGACTTCCTTTTACCAAATGAGGCAGTAACCCATCTAACGCCTGTTTAGTCGTAGTGGGTTTTGTAATAATTTCCTTATTACTTTTAGGTAAATAGCCTAAGTTAAAAATAGCGGCAGTGATTTCTGTTTCTTCATCTAGGACAGCATGAAGATGTTCATGTCCTAATGGAAATAACGTAGTTTGTGGGAGTAAATTAAGTTCTGTTAACTTTTGTTCTGTATTGATCAACGCTTCTTTTTGGATATCAAAGGCGAAAACTTCACCAGAAGGGCCAACTAGCTCTGCTAAGAATGCTGTATCATGACCATTTCCCATTGTTGCATCAATGACGAAGTCGCCAGGTTCCACCACTTCTTTTAAAAGTTGGTGACTAAAATGTAGGGCTGTTTGTAGCATTAATTGAAAACTTCCTTTCCTGAAATGACAGTATATTTTCCTTGATAACTGTTGCGGCGTTTCATTTCCACATCAATCGCATTGAGAACTTCCCATTTTTTCAAGCTCCACATCGGTCCGATAATTGTTTCAAAGGGAGCATCGCCTGTCAAGCGATGAATAACAATTTCGGGTGGAATCATTTCTAACTGATCACAAATCACTGAAACATAGGCTTCTTTACTCATCAATTGTAAGCGTCCTTCATTATAATCCCGCATCATTTTGGTATTTGTCATTAAATGAAGTAAGTGCAGTTTAATCCCTTGGATATCTGAATCCTGAATAGTTCGCCGCACATTTTCGCGCATCATGGCAGGTGTTTCACCAGGTAGCCCGTTAATTAAATGTGTACAGACCCGAATCCCGTGTTTCCGTAATTTAGCTACACCATCTAGATATGTTTGATAATCATGAGCACGATTAATGGCAGCGCTAGTTTCCTCAAACGTGGTTTGCAAACCCAACTCTACCCATAAATAAAAGCGTTCATTTAATTCAGCTAAATAGTTCACCACCTCATCAGGCAAACAATCAGGACGGGTACCAATGGATAAACCAACGACACCTTTTTCATTGACTACTTGTTCAAACCGATGACGAATAACGTCAACGGGCGCATGTGTATTGGTGAAATTTTGGAAGTAAACAATGTATTGATCGACAGTTGGCCATTTTTGATGCATCAATTGGATTTCTTTTTGAAATTGAAGCGGCAGGGGATCGCTAGGTGCAACAATCATGTCGCCTGAGCCAGAAACACTACAGAACGTACAACCACCTTTGGCAACCGTCCCATCACGATTGGGGCAATCAAAGCCACCATCAATTGGCACTTTAAAAATCTTTTCACCAAACTGTTGACGAAGTGCATAGTTCCAAGTGTGATAGCGTTTATTTGGATCATCTGAATAAGGAAAAATTTGCATAATCAAGACTTCTTTCTAGCGTTGTTTGCTTTGAAATCGCCAAACAAAGCGTTTTTCTAAATAAATAGGGTAACTTAATAACAACCAAGCTAAACCAAGACAAAAACCACCTAAGATATCGCTAGGGAAATGGACACCTAAATAGATTCGACTAACCCCAATCATGAAAATCCCAATACCTAGTAAAATTTGCACACAAAGGCGGACCGTTTTATTCTTAATGAAAATTGGCAGAATCAATAAAATAGTGCCGTAGAACAAGGTGCTTCCTACAGCATGTCCGCTAGGAAAACTATACGTATGTTCAGTTACTAAATGCTCCAAAGTAGGACGTTGGCGCATAAAGAATAATTTTAATAAAGAATTACCTACGCCAGCAATTAAGGCAGTATTAATAAAGAGCCATAATGCTTCAGCATAATATTTCCAAACAATAAACAGAGCAATGACAACGATTGCTAAGATGATAATCGTCAATGAATTGGCAAATTTGGTGTACCAAATAAAAAAGTTATTTAACTGTGGAAAAGGACGACGAACAAAAGAAGTAATCGTTTGATCAAAGCCTTTGAGCCAGGTTGGATAAAAACGAACAACATAGCCTAAAAACATAAATACTAAAAGAAAACAACTACCTGCAAATTGATAATAAAGTTTGTTTTTCATAAAAAATCCTTTCAAAATTTAATCGCAACAATCCGTATTATACCATCAAAAGGGTAAAAAATTAAAAGATAATTTCATTGCCTGATTTGGAGGGGATACAGATATTAAAAAAGTTCTGGCACCACAATTTCTCATTGTGGTGCCAGAACAGATGTTTTAACTGGCACATGTTTATTGATTATCATCATCAGGAGTATCAACGGTAATATCGCCGAATTCGCTAGAAAGGTTAAACTCTGTATCCGCACGACCATTCTTATAAGATGTTCGCTCTTTGTTTAAAAGTTGAACATCGCCTAATTTTGATTCACCTTTGATTGAAATGTTACGCAAAATTTCTCCAGAATTTACATAAATATCTCCATGGACAAGAGCGACAGTTAATTTTTTAGGCACAGCAGGCATGTCTAAAGAAAAATCACCATTTTCACTTGAAAAGTTAGCTTCTCCTTTGAAATCATAGACGCTAATATCGCCATCTGTCGTTGTTGCTTGGATGTTTCCACGAGCATTTTGCACTCGAATATCACCAGAAGTAGTCGTATTTTTGATTTCATCGAAATAGGCTGAATCCAACGTTATATCGCCGTCAGTGGTTTCAACTGTTGCTGTTTTAGCGGAAGTATCCGCTGAAAGGTAGATACCATCTGAAGAGTTAAGCGTCATTTTTTTGGCTTTAACACCCGATAGACTAACATAAGAATTTGGTAGATTAGTTGTTAATTCGTCTACGTTAAAAGCATTCAATGAAACTTGTGAATGGGTTGAGCCATCAATCACTAACTTTTTCACATTATTAGGAATCTGGACACTCACGTTCGGTGTGAGGTCATTAAAAATGCCAATATTAAAAAATGACAACTCGGGTTGGTTTTGTGTACGAGTGGTATTGATGGTTGCTGTTATTTTATTTTTTTCTTCTTTGACATCTAAGGTGCCTTCAGCTTTTGAATAAAAGGCATTATTCGGTGATCGTAACCCCATTTTGTTACTATCAGTTTTATAAATGGTATAAGGGCCTTTGCCTTTTAAGGATAAGTGAAGTTCTTCGCCTGCTTGTTTATTTTTTAGTGTATAACTTTCTTTTAGCGGTGTGACTGATTTTTCCGCTTGCTTGTAATAATAGACGGCGCCAGATCCACCAATTAGCATCGCTAAGACAGCAATGGATAAGAGAATCCCTGTTGTTTTTTTCATTAGATATCACCTCGTAAAACAGCAATGTTCCATTGGAAATAACGCTTAAAGACATGTGCTGAAAATTTTAAAATTGGTAGAAACAGTAACCAACCAATGATTGATGCACCAAATAAAAAGAGACTCATAGATAATTGGAAAAAGGAAGCGGCATTTGCTTGAGTAATAACACTATAAATACCATAAATTGGTGAAAATAAAGTTGCAGCTCCGGCAATGCCACAACCGACGTACATTAAGGCAATCCCTAAAATAACCCAAAACATGAAGAAAAAATTTAAACAGAAAATACCAAGCACTTGGAAAAATCGGGTTAGCGGCCGATGCTGTGGTCGTTGATAGTAAGGAGAATCATTATCATAGTAAAATTCAGATTCTTCTTCATAGGGATGATCATAAGCAGGTGTAGCCGCTGGAATTTCTTGCCAGCCATTATTTTCAATTTTTCGTTCCGTCAATTCAATGCCTTGTTCTTTTAAAATTTCTTCTGCGATAACTCGTGGTTTCCCCAATGATTTTGCCACTTGTTCTTCTGTTTCGCCTTCCGCAACACGAGCATCAAATAACGCCTTGTATTTCGCAAGAATAATAGCTTGATCTTTTGGATTTAACGCTTTTAAATAAATTTTCAGCTCAATAATAAAATGTTCTTTATTCATTCCGCTCCCTCTTTCTACACGATTCATTTCTCATCTTAAACTATAATTTCTTTTTGGGCGAATAACAAGAGGAATTACAAAAATCAGACTAAGGTAAAGAAGCGTCTACAACTAAAGTCGCAGTTTTTTTCCGAGTAGTAACAAGAGAGGAAATCCATGTTAAAAAACATTACTTCTTTACAATCTAGTTACAGTAATATGAAATTTTGTTGAAGTGTTTTTAATTCGCCAGAAAAAAAGGTATACTTGTTATAATAACAAAACTAAAAAATTACATTTACATATAAGTTAAAAAAGGAAAGTTGGGGACGTATCAATGAAGAAAGAATCAATGTCACGTATCGAAAGAAGGAAAGCACAACAAAGAAAGAAAACGCCAGTACAATGGAAGAAGAGCACTACTTTATTCAGCTCGGCGTTAATTGTTTCATCTGTAGGAACGCCCGTTGCGTTACTACCAGTGACTGCTGAGGCAACAGAAGAGCAGCCAACAAATGCGGAAGTTGCCCAAGCACCTACTACGGAAACTGGCTTAGTAGAGACACCAACAACAGAAACTACGCCAGGAACTACGCCAGGAACTACGGAACAACCGACAACGGATTCGTCAACAACGACTGAATCGACAACTGAATCATCAAAAGAAACACCAACAACACCAAGTACCGAGCAACCAACAGTTGATTCAACTACACCTGTGGAATCAGGAACGACTGATTCTTCAGTAGCAGAAATCACGCCAGTAGCTCCTTCAACAACCGAGTCTGAAGCAGCGCCTGCGGTTACACCCGATGATGAAGTAAAAGTACCAGAAGCTAGAGTAGCTTCTGCGCAAACTTTTTCAGCGTTATCACCGACGCAAAGTCCTTCAGAATTTATTGCCGAGTTAGCTCGTTGTGCACAACCTATTGCGCAAGCCAATGATTTATATGCATCAGTGATGATGGCTCAAGCAATCGTTGAAAGTGGTTGGGGGGCAAGTACGTTATCTAAGGCACCAAACTATAACTTATTTGGGATTAAAGGCAGCTACAATGGACAATCTGTCTATATGGATACATGGGAATATTTAAACGGCAAATGGTTAGTGAAAAAAGAACCTTTCCGTAAATATCCTTCTTACATGGAATCATTCCAAGATAATGCGCACGTGCTAAAAACAACTTCTTTCCAAGCGGGCATTTACTATTATGCTGGGGCTTGGAAAAGCAATACAAGCTCGTACCGCGATGCAACTGCTTGGTTAACAGGTCGTTATGCGACAGATCCTAGCTACAATGCTAAATTAAATAATGTCATTACCGCATATAACTTAACTCAATATGATACACCATCTTCTGGTGGAAATACTGGGGGCGGAACAGTTAACCCAGGAACAGGCGGCTCGAACAATCAATCAGGAACGAACACGTACTATACTGTAAAATCAGGGGATACCTTGAATAAAATTGCCGCGCAATATGGTGTGAGCGTTGCTAATTTACGCTCATGGAACGGCATCTCTGGCGATTTAATTTTCGTTGGTCAAAAACTTATCGTGAAAAAAGGTGCTTCAGGTAACACTGGTGGCTCAGGCAGCGGTGGTTCTAACAATAATCAATCAGGAACGAACACGTACTATACTGTAAAATCAGGGGATACCTTGAATAAAATTGCCGCGCAATATGGCGTGAGCGTTGCTAATTTACGCTCATGGAATGGCATCTCTGGCGATTTAATTTTCGTTGGTCAAAAGCTCATCGTGAAAAAAGGTGCTTCAGGTAACACTGGTGGCTCAAACAACGGTGGCTCTAACAATAATCAATCAGGAACGAATACGTACTACACAATTAAATCAGGCGATACCTTGAACAAAATTGCCGCCCAATATGGTGTGAGCGTTGCTAATTTACGCTCATGGAATGGCATTTCTGGCGATTTAATCTTCGCTGGTCAAAAAATTATTGTGAAAAAAGGTACTTCAGGTAACACCGGTGGCTCAAGCAATGGTGGTTCTAACAATAATCAATCAGGAACGAATACGTACTACACGATTAAATCAGGCGATACCTTGAACAAAATTTCTGCACAATTCGGTGTTAGTGTGGCTAACTTACAAGCCTGGAATAACATCAGCGGTAGTTTGATTTTTGCTGGTCAAAAGATTATCGTGAAAAAAGGTGCCAACTCAGGTTCAACGAATACGAACAAGCCTACGAATAATGGTGGCGGTGCGACAACATCCTACACGATTAAATCAGGTGATACGCTGAATAAAATTTCTGCACAGTTTGGCGTGAGTGTTGCTAATCTACGTTCATGGAACGGGATCAAAGGCGATTTAATTTTTGCTGGTCAAACAATCATCGTGAAAAAAGGCGCTTCTGCAGGTGGCAATGCTTCTTCAACAAATAGTGCATCAGGCAAACGCCATACAGTTAAAAGCGGTGATTCACTTTGGGGCTTATCAATGCAATACGGAATCAGCATCCAAAAAATCAAACAATTAAATGGCTTAAGCGGGGATACAATTTATATTGGTCAAACTTTAAAAGTTGGTTAATTTAAGATTGAAAAAAATAGCTATCTTTGGTAACATGAGTCTTATAATAGAAAAAAACAATGAGAAGGAATAGTAGAAAGAACCATGTGATAGAGAGCGTATGGCTGGTGGAAATACGTACAGAAGCTTTTGAACTCGCCTTTAAGTTACTTTTTTGAACAAACCAAGTAGGAAAAGTCGGTGACGATCGTTAAGACGTTTGAGGTTAAGGTGACGGTGACTGACCGTTTCTTTGACGAATTTAGGTGGTACCACGTTGCATTTGTATGTTCACGTCCTATAGGAATTTTTCCTATAGGACTTTTTTTTATCACTAAGTGGCTAGTTTAAGTCAGAATAGTGACAATGGCTGCAGGTGGCAAATTTTAAGAATGAAAAATTTTATATTACTAGGAGGAATAACATGAGCTACAATCACAAAGAGATTGAGAAAAAATGGCAAAAATATTGGGCTAAGAACAATTGTTTCAATACATTGGACGACCCAAATAAAGAAAAATTTTATGCACTAGATATGTTTCCCTATCCATCTGGACAAGGCTTACACGTAGGTCACCCGGAAGGCTATACAGCAACCGATATTCTTTCACGTATGAAACGTGCGCAAGGCTATAATGTATTGCATCCAATGGGCTGGGATGCGTTTGGTTTGCCAGCAGAACAATATGCGTTAGACACAGGAAATGACCCAGCTGAATTTACTAAGAAAAATATCGAAACATTCCGTCGCCAAATTAATTCACTAGGATTCAGCTATGATTGGAATCGCGAAATTAATACCACTGATCCTGAATATTACAAATGGACACAATGGATATTTACAAAATTATATGAAAAAGGGTTAGCTTATGAAGCAGAAGTTGCGGTTAACTGGGTACCTGAACTAGGAACTGTTATTTCAAATGAAGAAGTCATTGATGGAAAAAGTGAACGTGGCGGTTATGATGTGGTTCGCCGACCAATGCGTCAATGGATGCTGAAAATTACTGCTTATGCAGATCGCTTATTAGAAGATTTAGAGCTTGTTGATTGGCCAGAAAGTATTAAAGATATGCAACGAAATTGGATTGGACGTTCTGAAGGAGCCAATGTGACCTTTAAAGTCGCTGGCACAGAAGAAAGTTTCACGGTGTTTACAACCCGTCCGGATACCTTGTTCGGTGCAACCTATACTGTTCTAGCTCCTGAACTAGAACTAGTGAAAAAAATTACGACACCTGAACAAACAGCAGCTGTAGAAGCATATATTGAAGAAACCTCAAAAAAATCTGATTTAAATAGAACAGATTTAGCAAAAGAAAAAACAGGTGTTTTCACAGGTGCGTATGCTATAAATCCAGTCAATGGCCAAGAAATTCCAATTTGGATTGGCGATTATGTTTTAGCAAGCTATGGCACAGGCGCAATCATGGCGGTCCCAGCGCATGATGAACGGGATTACGAATTTGCGAAAACATTTGGCATTGATATCCTACCAGTAATCGCAGGTGGCGACATTACAACAGAAGCCTATACAGGGGATGGACCGCATATCAATTCTGATTTCTTAAATGGATTAAACAAAGCAGAAGCCATCGCTAAAATGAATGAGTGGCTAGAAGAAAATCACGTAGGGAAAAAAGAAGTATCCTATCGTTTACGTGACTGGTTATTCTCTCGTCAACGCTACTGGGGTGAACCAATTCCTGTGATCCATTGGGAAGATGGAACAACCACAACGGTTCCTGAATCTGAGTTACCTCTACGTTTACCAGTAACATCGGATATTCGCCCAAGTGGAACTGGGGAATCGCCATTAGCAAACATTGATGAATGGGTCAATGTCGTCGACCCTGAAACTGGCATGAAGGGAAAACGTGAAACGAATACTATGCCACAATGGGCTGGAAGCTCTTGGTATTACTTACGATTCATTGATCCTCATAATAAAAATGAAATTACTGATTTTGAAAAATTAAAACGTTGGTTACCAGTTGATATCTATATTGGTGGTGCCGAACATGCGGTGCTGCATTTACTTTATGCTCGTTTTTGGCATAAATTCTTATATGATATTGGTGTGGTTCCTACCAAAGAACCTTTCCAAAAATTATACAACCAAGGTATGATTTTAGGAGAAAACAACGAAAAAATGTCTAAATCACGTGGCAATGTTGTAAATCCCGATGATGTGGTGGCTAAATATGGTGCGGATACGTTACGTCTTTATGAAATGTTCATGGGCCCATTAGATGCTTCCATTGCTTGGAATGAAAATGGCTTAGAAGGAAGTCGTAAATTCTTAGATCGCGTTTGGCGTCTGATTGTTGATGAAGAAGGCAAAATGCGTGACCGAATTACCACAATTAATGATGGCCGTTTAACGAAAGTTTATCATCAAACGGTTAAAAAAGTGACAGAAGATATGGCAAACTTGCACTTTAATACAGCGATTTCTCAATTAATGGTTTTTGTGAATGAAGCCAATAAAGTGGATGCCTTACCTTATGAATATGTGGAAGGATTTGTCCAATTACTTGCGCCAATCGCGCCACATATTGGTGAAGAACTATGGCAAATTTTAGGTAACGAGGAAAGTTTAACTTATGTCCCTTGGCCAACCTATGATGAAGCAGCCTTAGTAGAAGATGAAGTGGAAGTAGTTTTCCAAGTGAACGGAAAATTACGTGGCAAACAAAATGTCGCTCGTGGGTTAAGCAAAGAAGAATTAGAACAAATTGCAATGAACCATGAAGCTGTTAAAGAATTTATTGAAGGAAAAACAGTGCGCAAAGTGATTGCTGTTCCAGATAAATTAGTAAATATTGTTGCAAATTAAGTTATATGTTTTAATACTAACTAGTAATATTCATTTATACTCATATGAAATTTCCGATAGTTTTTAACTAGAGACTATCGGAAATTTATATAAGAATGAATAGGATATTTCATGTTACAATTTCATTGCATTATTTATTTTTTATAAAAATAAGAAATTTTTTTAATTGTTAGTGTATTCTATTTGGAGGTTTATGAGAAAGGATAAAGATAATGAAAATAGAAAATTCAATTTTTAAATTGATAAATATAGTCAGTTCATTAGTCATTTTGTTGACTATTTTTGGAGCTGTTCAATCCGATAATTTAAACTTGTCAGAATTAAAAGCGTCTCACCTGATTTGTATTCTATTTACAATATTTGCCATGACAATGTTGACAGTTTCTAGCTATTATAGAAAAAGATTCCTTATTTTTTTTGAGAATATGATGTTTTTTTTGAAAAAACATCTGAAAAAAATAACATTTATATTGATTACCATTACAGTTGTTTTACAAATAATTATTGTAGTAGTAACTACCGTTCCAATTAGTTGGGATGTTGGTAGTATTTTTAATGGGCTAAAAAACTTAGATACAACCAATGAATCCATTAGCAATTATTTATCGATGTATCCTAATAATTCTTTTTTCTTTTTTTTAATGTTGGGAATTATTAATTTAGTAAACCACTTTTCTCCTAATATTGGTAATACATGGCTTTTTTGGCAGTTATTGAATATAGTTGTTTTAGATACGGGCATAGGTGTATTAACAGTAGCAGCTAATAGACTTTTTTCGAAAAGAGTTAGTTATCTAGTTTTATATCTATCTATGTTTAGTCTAGCATTATCACCATGGTTATTAGTTCTTTATACTGATAGTCTTTCTTTTATGTTTGTTTCTTTAGTACTATTGGTTTATTCTTTTCTTGGAAAAAAGAATAAACATCATTTTATATGTATTCTTTTTTTAGGGATATTATGTGGAATTACCTTTTTGATTAAACCTTCTGCAATTATTTTTTTAATTGCTTGGACAATAGTATTTATAGTAATTTTTGTTGCAAATTACAAAAAAAACAGGAAATATATTAACATATTCAGCGTTTGTTTATTTGTTATAGGAATGGTAAGTTCAGTAACTACATTTACTATTTATAAAAATCAACAGACGGTTATTCAATATGATAAAGAAAAACAATTTCCTATGACACATTGGATGATGATGGGTTTAACTGGAAGTGGCGGTTATAACTCACAAGATGTATCAACCATGAGTAAGTTTAAAACAACTAAGGAAAGGAAAGAGTATGCAGGGAAGACAATAAAAAAAAGGCTCCAAGATTATGGAGTAGGCGGTTATCTGAAATTTATTATCAAAAAGCATTTTAATAATACTGATCGTGGTGATTTTGGTTGGGGAAGCGATGGAATTCCTCAAAAACCAGAAAATAAATCTAAATCTAAATTTCAGAGTTTTCTCAGAGATTTTTACTATCAGCAAGGAAAAAGAACAAGAACACTCCGTTTTTATATGCAAATTTTATGGATATTTACGTTATTTGGTATGTACTTAACAACGGTCTCCTTTGATAAAAAACAAATTTTATATAGAGAAATTATCATAAAGCTTACTATTATTGGAGCTATGATGTTTCTACTATTATTTGAAGGTGGTCGCTCACGCTATTTAATTCAATTTTTACCATTTTTCTATTTACTTTCAGCAATCGGATGGGAAAGTGTGTTAACAGCAACTAATAGGAGGAAAAAAGAAAATGTCAAAACTTTTTATAGTAGTACCATGTTATAATGAAGAGGAAGTACTACCTATTTCCAGCAAGGTATTGTTGGATTTTTTAAAACGAATGATTGCTAAGAATAAAGTAAGTACAGAAAGTTCCATTTTGTTTGTGGATGATGGTAGTAAAGATAAAACATGGGCTATTATTAAAAGACTATCTGAACAAGAAGAACATTTTAAAGGTCTTAAATTTAGTCGCAACTTTGGTCACCAAAATGCACTTTTAGCTGGTATGACGACAGCGGTTCAATTTGCAGATATGATTGTTACGATTGATGCAGATTTACAAGATGATGTCGAGGCAATTGAGGGAATGATTGATGCTTATCATGATGGAAACGATGTTGTTTATGGCGTTCGTAGTAACCGTGATACAGATACCGCGTTCAAAAGAAAAACTGCAGAAATGTTTTATTCATTTATGAATAAACTAGGTGTGAATACCGTACCAAACCATGCAGATTTTCGTTTGATGAGCAATCGGGCGACTAAGGTATTACTAACTTTTAAAGAAGAAAACTTATTTTTAAGAGGGATGGTTCCATTAGTTGGATTTCCTAGTACAAAAGTTTATTATTCAAGAAATATTCGAGTAGCTGGTGAGTCAAAATATCCGCTAAAAAAAATGCTTAATTTTGCTATGGAAGGCATTACTTCCTTTTCAATTGTACCAATTAAAATGGTTAGAAACATAGGGTTTATTACTTTATTAATTGGTATCTTTTATATGATTTATAGTTTGATACAACATTTTACAGGAAATGTTGAAGCTGGTTGGTCTTCTCTTATCATCAGTATCTGGTTTTTAGGGGGAATTCAATTAATCAGTCTGTCTATTGTGGGCGAATATATTGGTAAAATTTATTCCGAAGTTAAGGGGCGACCACGTTTTATTATTGAAGAAGAAGTCTAAATTAAAAAATAGAATTTTTTAGTAAAATACAAAATTGAGCTCGAATACCGGCTGGAGAAATCTAGTCGGTATTTTTATGAAATGAAACGTTTACTGTATTGAACACTGAACCGAAGTTTCGTTTTGCTTCGCTGATAATTAGAGGAAATCAATTTATTAATTTCTTTTGTCAAGAATTGCTTTTATATTCGAGTGTTTAGCAATATGGAAAGGACAAAACTTTATCATTAAACAAATCAAGAAAAGGATTCAGCTAGAGCATCATTCTTAATTAGGATGTTCCGTTTTGATTATGTTTCGAATGCTTAAATTCAGGTGTATCCGTTGGCAGTTTTTTGATGAAGGACCTTAAAATTAAATTTTTCTACTATTTTGACTCATTCTTGTACAGTGGAATATGAAGAGATATTAAATTGCTTTGTCCAGTGTTTGATAGCATCTATTCTCCATTTTGATAAGCTTTTACTACTTTGTTCTTGAATGTATAATCATATTTTGCTAGTTTAAATACGCCTTCAAAGTTAGATTTTTGTTCTAATTTTGGAGGCGTAATACATTTTTTCATTTCTTTTTTGTATAGTAAAAGTTAATAAATAATGAAAATCTATTTTCTAAGTTTGTCGTTGTTGGTAATTGGTTAAGATCATACGTGAAAAGGGACCGACAATCAGCAATTGATAAGGAAGGGCAACAATAAAGTTCAGGCCCCAAGCTTGGAAATACGCACTTAGTGACAACGTCTGGCCTTCCATTAATAAGCCAAATAAAGACATACAAGTCACCATGCCGATAATCATGAGACTCGAAATGGTCAGAATAAGTAATAGCCGTTTTTCTTTATTAAAGGGTAAAGAAAAAGCGATTTTCTTAGCTAAGACACCAACGATGAAAACGTCTAAAATAAAAGCAACGATAAATCCAGGAAGCAAACCTTTTGATAAGGCGTACAATGAAAATTCTCCATGCAATAATAAATTATAGGTGCTCATTCCGAAAACCATCAGAAAGCACATTAACGTAGTAAAAAGCATTCCTTCTTTTTTATTAGTAGGCATTTTTTTCTCCTTTCATTTATTGAGAGTAATGATTGTTCTAGGCAGAAAAGGACAAATTCTCTCGACTTTTACTAGTGTAGCAAAAATAAAAGTTCTTCATAAGTTAGAATTTGCTAAGAATTTGATTCAAATAAAAAGGTGTACTAAGTCAGCAGTACACCTTTTTATTCGTTATTTAGTTTATTTTTGTGTTATTTGTAACATCCTCTCCAAACCATTTTTGAGAAATTTTACTAAGGGTGCCATCTTTTCGTAACGTTTCAAAGGCAGTATTGATTTTTTGGACTAATTGATTGTCTGATTGGCGGACGCCCACAGCAAAATCTTCATTGTCATAGCCGACATGAGAAATAGTATAGTTTTTTAAATTATCTTCGTGGGAAAGATAGTAGTTGGCGTAGACGCGATCAATTAGGAGCCCATCAATTCGGCCAGATTTTAAATCTAAGAAAGCTTCATTAAAGCCGTCATATAAAATAGGCGTTTGGTCTTTAACAAATTTTTTCAAAACGTCAGGCTGACTTTCGAAGCCATCATAGCCAGAAGAGCCGTTTTGAACCCCTAAAATTTTGCCTTGCATGTCGCTCGCTGTTGCAATGTTTTTTTCTTTTAAAGAAACAAGTACTTGGTCGTTCGTCATGTAAGGTTGTGTGAATTGAACTTTTTCGGCCCGCTCGCTCGTTTTAGTGTAGCCGTTCCAAATAAGATCAATGGTTTGATTTTGTAATTCTGTTTCTTTCATAGACCAATCAATCGGTTGGAAGTCAACGGAAATGCCATAAAGTTTAAAAACCGCTTTGGCTAAGTCGACATCAAAGCCGACAATTTTGCCTGATTTATCTTGAAAACCCATGGGCACAAAGGAGTCATCTAAGCCAATAATAATCCGTTTTTCTTCGTTAATCCGTGTCCATTGATCTTCGTTGCTTTTTCTTTTACCACAACCTGCAAATAGGAGTAAACTACAACAGATAACCAGCAAGGCTAAAGAATATTTCTTTTTCATCATAAACTCCTTTCTATTGGACGGGGGCAACCGTCAAAAGATTGTCTGCAATTTTTTCAGCGAAAGCCATATCGTGGGTCACGACAATCTGTGTCATGCCTTGTTTCCGTAAATCTAAAATAACTTCTTCCACTTGTTGGCGTAAAGCTGGATCTAGCGCGCTCGTTGGTTCATCGTACCCAAGAACTTTTGGCTTCATTGCTAAGGCACGAGCAAGTGCAACTCGTTGTTTTTGTCCACCGGAAAGTTGATACGGATAGAGTTTTTCTTTACCAGCCAAGCCCAATTTTTCCAGTAATTCTAAAGCTTCTTGCTGACTTTTTGCTTTTTCTTCTTTTAGTACTAATGTAGGTGCTAAGGTAATGTTTTCTAAAACTGATAAGTGAGGGAAAAGTTGGAAATCCTGGAAAACGACCCCAACCACTTGATCGGCATTGTCCATTTCAGCAGGATTGAAAGGAACACCATCCAACAAAAGCTCACCAGAATCAATGGTTTCTAAACCAGCCAAACAACGAAGTAAAGTGGTTTTTCCGCCGCCTGAAGGACCAACAATCGTTAAAATTTTACCCTCTGGAATTTCTAAATTTAAGTGATCAATAATGGTCCGGTTGTCAAAATGTTTGGTTAAATTTTTAATAGTTAACATGGTAGAGTCCTCCTATTTATAATATTGATAGAATTTTTCAATTTTCTTAGAAGCAACAGTCAAAATTGCCGTAAAGAGTAAATAAATCACTCCCACTAAAGCTAATGGCACTAATGTAACATCGCGGCTCATCGCAATTTTACCAGCACGTAAAAGATCGCCTAAGCCAAGAACATAAATAAGAGAAGTATCCTTGACCAAATTGATAATTTCATTTCCTACGGAAGGCAGCACGATTTTAACAACTTGTGGCAAAATAATCCGGGTGACTGTTTGAAAGCGTGTTAAACGTAAAACCTTAGCAGCTTCATATTGACCTTGGGGAATTGCTTGAATCCCCCCGCGGAAAATTTCAGCAAAGTACGCAGCATAATTTAAAATAAATGCGAATAAGGCCGCATCGTAACGTTCAAAGACAATACCAATTAATGGTAAGCCGTAAAAAACAAAAATTAATTGTAACAATAGCGGAGTGCCGCGCATTAACCAAATGTAGAGGTTAATTAAGTAACGTAAAGGTTTAAACGAACTTTGTAAAATAAAGGCAATGATAATCCCCAGTGGAATCGAGCCAAGGAGCGTAAAGAAAAAGACTTTCAGTGTCATGCCAGCTCCGCTAACTAAAGCAGGTAAAATTTCTAAAATATAATCCATCATTTTTTCCTCCAACAATTTTTATTAAAAAACAAAAAAACCTCTTGGCTGTGAGCCAAGAGGACGAATCGCATTCGTGGTGCCACCTCAATTTACTTATCTTTCACAAGATAAGCCTTATGTAGTTGCGTTGACAACTACTCTCTGTTAACGATAGAGTCACCGGTTTTTCTTACTAAAGGATTCAGAAAAACATCTTTTAGGTGTGAGTAAAGAAGAATCCATCTTTTTCTTTCAGCCAATGAAAAAGTCTCTGTAAAGGAAGAGCTAAATTACTATGTCCTAAGCCTTGATTTGTAAGTATGAAATTGTTCGAACGGAACAGAAAACCTGTTGCTTTTCTAGATTATCCCATTAAGCATATGGAAAAGAGGACAACAGACTTGAGCAGTTGAGGCACTCTCTCAGATTGAAAAGTGCATCTAAAAAAACAAAAAAGTCCTTTGGCTGACTAGCCAAAGGACGAATAATCAATTATCGTGGTTCCACCTTAGTTTATTCGTGTTTCGCAACACGAACCTTATGAAGTTCATAACTTCGCCTGTTAACGAGTGGTCCCGGACTTTCCTACTAAGGGTTCAAAAAGTCAACTCACAGATGTGGTTCGCTGTTTCTTTACGTCTTTTTCCACCAACCAAAGACTCTCTTCACTAAAGGAAACAGTTACTCTTCTGTTCTCTGTTTTTCAATACTGTACCACCAGAAAAAATATCTGTCAACTCTTATTCTTAAAAAAATATTTTTCTTTCAAAAAGTAAGTGCTGAAAAAGGACAAATGTATGGAAAATCATGTAAAATGTAGGTAAGTTGTTTGAACAGAAGGAGGAGTTTTGGTATGAAACAGAAAAAGTGGTTAATCGGACTTGTTGCACTGGGCTTGGTTTTAGCAGCATGTGGAAGTGGCGGTTCGAAAACGACCTCGAATGAAGCAGCTACACAGAAAATTAACGTCGCATCTGGTGGTGAACTCTCGACATTAGACAGCGCTCATTATACAGATGTCTATAGTTCCGATATGATTGGTCAAGTAGTTGAAGGCTTGTATCGACAAGATAAAAACGGAGATCCTGAGCTAGCTATGGCGAAAGCAGAGCCACAAGTTAGTGAAGACGGGTTAGTCTATACATTCAAGTTACGAGAGGCAAAATGGACAAACGGGGATCCAGTTAAAGCAGGGGATTTTGTAGTTGCGTTTAGAAACGTGGTCGATCCAGCATACGGTTCAAGTAGCAGTAATCAAATGGATATTTTTAAAAATGGGCGTGCGGTGCGGGAAGGACAAGCCACGATGGAAGAATTTGGTGTCAAAGCAATCGATGACCAGACACTAGAACTAACATTGGAAAATCCAATTCCTTATTTAGCCCAAGTCTTAGTTGGAACACCTTTTATGCCTAAAAATGAAGCCTTTGCCAAAGAAAAAGGTACTGCCTATGGGACTTCTGCAGATAATTTTGTTGGCAATGGACCGTTTGTAATTTCAGGTTGGGATGGCAATTCCGAAACTTGGAAATTGAAGAAGAATGATCATTATTGGGATAAAGAACACGTAAAATTGAATGAAATTGATGTTCAAGTAGTGAAAGAAATTGGCACAGGAGCCAATCTTTTTGATAATGGCGACTTAGATTACACTGTTTTAGCAGATACTTATGCACTTCAGTATAAAGAGTCAAAACAAGCACATTTTGTACCTAAAGCCATGGTGGGTTATTTAAGCCCAAATCATCGCCGTGAAATTACCGGCAACGAACATGTTCGAAAAGCTTTTTTACAAGCGATTGACAAAGAAACTTTTGCAAAAGAAATTTTAGGAGATGGCTCGACAGCTTTAAATGGTTTTGTACCAGCTAATTTTGCAAAAAATCCAGACACAGGTGAAGATTTCCGCAAAGAAAATGGTGATTTGTTGCCATATAATATTAAAGAAGCCCAAGCTAACTGGACCAAAGCGAAAGAAGAGTTGGGCAAAGATAAAATTGAATTGGAACTAATCTCAGCGGACTCAGCGATTGCTAAGAAAACCATTGAATTTGTTCAAGGGCAATTGCAACAAAATTTACCAGGTTTAACAATCAAATTAAAATCACTGCCTTTGCAAAATCGTTTGGATTTACAAACAGCAGGTAATTACGATTTAGCCTTTGGAACATGGACACCTGACTATGCTGATCCCATTAATTTTTTAGAATTTTATGACTCAAAAAGTGGCTTAAATACTTCTGGTTATAACGATTCAGCGTATGATGCGGGTCTCCAAAAAGTTAGAAAAGATTACGCCAATGAACCTGAAAAACGCTGGAATGAATTACTAAGTTTAGAAAAAACATTAATTGAAAAAGATGCCGGTGTTTTACCACTATTCCAAGGAGCCATTGGTTACTTGAAATCAGATCGCTTACAAGGTTTGCAAGTATTTTCTTTTGGTCGCACAGTATCCTATCGTTTAGCTTATGTAGAAGAATAAATTGACTTCTGAAAAGTCCTATCTTTTGAAAAAGTCTGCTTTCTGTTTTATCCTTAAAGTAGGAAAATTAACTAAAAAAATCAACTATGAAAGGTAGGTTTTTCAAATGTTTAGCTTTCTATGGGCATTAATTGTCGGAGGAATTATTGGCGCAATTGCTGGCGCAATTTTAGGAAAAGACGTGCCAGGTGGCATTATTGGAAATATTATTGTGGGCTTTTTAGGAAGTTGGGTAGCATCACTCTTGTTGCCTTCTTTAGGACCAGTCATCGGCGGTTTTCCAATTATCTCAGCGTTGCTAGGAGCGATTATCTGTATCGCTATTTACTCTTTTATTGTAAACCGCAAGGCGTAAAATTGTATCAAAATGATATCTTGAAAAGCATCATAAAACTTGTGAAGGTTAATCAGACCATTACTTTTGATGTCTTTTCTCTCATATTTTAAGTCTATGACAAAAATCTCTTTGGATTTTTGTCATAGACTCTTTTTTTTAAAAAATATTTATTATGAGAATTTCCTGCGTTAGACTGCTTATTTTTCATTTATTATTCATTTTTGATAATGGAAGTTTTGTTGGATAAAGTGAATAGCTCAAGGTTCAACAAAAATAAAGAAAAAATTAATATGTTAAGTTTGGGGAAGGTGAAATGCTGCTCTCATAATACGCCGTTTTATTCATTAAACGATAGTTGAAAAAAATAAGTGCCCTTGTTATTCTTTGAATTAAACTAATGGGGGCGAAAAGCATGGAATCGTTAAAAAGTAATCTTTTTTTGACCAGAGAAGCATATTTGGAAGCTTTTGAAACAATCATGACACCTTTAAAAACAGCTATTTTAACATCAGAAAAACCTGGCGTAAATTTTGGGTCCAGTGGTGCTGTCTATGATCAGCAACATGCTGAAATGGAAGCGCTCATTCGACCATTATGGGGAATTGGACCGTATTGGGTTGCTTGTAAAGATGATGTTTTAAGAGATGCTTATGTGGAAAAATTAATCGCAGGAACTGATCCGTCATCCCCAGACTATTGGGGCGATATTGTTGATTATGATCAATATATTGTGGAAGCAGCAGCATTATCTTTAACTTTATTGCTTCATAAGACATATTTTTGGTCCTGTTTTTCTGAGAAACAGCAAGAAAATATCATGGTTTGGTTAAATAAGGCACTTGGTTGTAAAATTCCTAAAAATAATTGGACGTTTTTCAAAGTGCTCATTCGTTTGGCACTCGAGGGATGTGGACAAGTGATTAACCAAACGGAACTAGAGGAAGAATTGGCGTTGATTGAACGCATGTATTTAGGTGATGGTTGGTATATGGATGGTAAAACTACGCAAAGAGATTATTATATTTCGTTTGCTTTTCATTATTATAGTTTGATTTATGTCAAATTTATGCGAGAAAGAGATCCTATTCGTGCGAAACGTTTTACAGAACGAGCCGTTATGTTCGCGCAGGACTATCTGTACTATTTTGATGAGGAGGGCGAAGCGTTACCTTACGGACGTAGTCAAACGTATCGGTTTGCTCAAGGAGCGTTTTTCGCAGCTTTGATATTTGCAGAAGTAGAGGCGTTACCTTGGGGACAAATAAAAACGCTGTTAGCAAAACATTTACACTGTTGGATGCAACAGAC
Organism: Enterococcus sp. AN402; assembly: GCF_040719405.1. Taxonomy (NCBI): domain Bacteria; kingdom Bacillati; phylum Bacillota; class Bacilli; order Lactobacillales; family Enterococcaceae; genus Enterococcus; species Enterococcus sp. AN402. Next base: position 455,812 of record NZ_JBFDTM010000004.1, read on the forward strand.
TATTTTCACTTATGATGGTCGGTTGTCCATTGGCTATCATTACGAAAATTTAGTAATGGCAGAAGGCTATAACGCACCAGGCTCTCCGTATTGGGCTTTTAAAACATTTTTGTTGCTCGCAGTGGATCAAGACCATCCGTTTTGGCGTGCTGAACCGCTGGCGATAAAACGAGAAGAAAAGCGTTTGATAGAAAAGGGAAACATGTTATTAATCCATCCTAAAATGAAAACGCATGTCCTCGGCTATCCTGCAGGACTATGGCTTGAAAATCAAGCGCATGCCGCGGCTAAATATAGTAAATTTGTCTATTCTAGCCGCTTTGGTTTTAGCGTTCCCAAAGCTGGCGCGTGTTATGAGGAGGGGGCTTTTGATAACGTACTGGCTGTTTCTCGTGATGGTGAATATTTTCGTGTTAAAGGGAAAGTTCATGATTTTTATTTAACAGAGGAGCAAGTTTATTATAAATGGCTACCATTTCAAGAAGTAGAAATTGAAACAACCATTTATCCTTTTGGAGAATGGCATGTTAGAGTACATGAAATAGTGACATCGGTTCCATTAAAAGTGCGCGAAGGAGGATTCAGTCTACCGTTACTTGGAAAATTTTCAGAAAAAGAACTGGGTAAAGAGTGGGCTAGAGTCGATTCAGGAGAATTGTGTTCGCAAATAGTTGCAATTGAAGGGTATGACCACGCAGGTATTCTTCAACCTGAACCCAATACATCGTTGTTTTTCCCAAGAACAAGTTTACCTTATTTGCAAAAAGAGCTACCAATAGGAACGCATCGCCTGATTTGTTTGGTAGGTGGTGTGACAAGGGAGGAATAAAAAATGATAAAAATCGAATTGAAAAATAAAGACAATCAGATTATTACTGGCCGAATCGATCACGAGAAGCCAGAAGCGCCATTCATGGCGGAGGGAGACACGTTAGCGGTATTAGCAATTAAACAGTACCTTTATCAAGTTGGCGATAAAATTGTAGTGACTTATACAGGGGCTACCCCTTATTTGATGGTTCAATTAGATGAAACTTTGGCTCCTTCATTGATTTATCTAAAAGAAAAAGTTTGGGAATATCAAATTCCATTAGAAGAATCTGCTCGAAAAGCTTTTGTTGATACGGCCTTTCATTCAGCAAGGCACCAAATAATGGTTCGACAAGCGCACACGTTTGAAAAAGACAATTATCAAAATCTTTCTATGAATACACATGACCAAAAAGAATATTCAGGAGCCTATCCTCATGCGTATGCAAACGTTGAAACGAGAGACGATGCTGTTTTCTTTGCGAAAAATGCTATTGATTCTAAGTTTGGTAACCTTTCTCATGGCTCGTATCCATTTGCTTCTTGGGGAATTAACCAACAAAAGGAGGCACAGTTAACGATTGACTTTGGCAGGCCTGTAGAAACGGACTGGATCCGCTTGTTATTTCGGGCGGATTACCCACATGATAGCTATTGGGAGGAAGTCACTTTAGCCTTTTCAGATGGAGAGGAACGAGTAGTTGCCACAACGAATACCGCCTGTTTTCAAGAAATAAAGTTCCCAATGAAAACAACACAAACTTTGACATTAAAATGCTTACGAAAAGCGCTGGACTCTTCTCCGTTTCCAGCGTTGACCCAAATTGAAGTATTCGGTCGGAATAAATAACAAGAGGTCGGGACAGAACCGTTTAGCTCCGAGAAATAAGAAGAAATTTCCGAAAATTGATCTTTGATTTTTGGAGACCAAGTAGGTATTGTTCATCATCGAATCACTACGTTCTTCGTGATTCTCAACAATTTCGGCTTATTTCCGAAGGACCTTCAACTCTTAGAGCTTTAGCTCTTAGAAGTTGTTGAGATCGGAGCAACGCGTAGTGTTGGTTCTGTTCCCGCCGTTTATCAGTTTTTGAGCGTGGAGCAAAAATCCAAAGTGATTTTTGTCCCACGCTCTTGTTTTTAAGAGAAATAATCAAGAAAGGTCGCTTTTTATTTTCTTTTACGTTATAATACAATAAGTTAATATGTTAACAAGTTAAGGAGTGGTGGAGATGTGTAGTCAAGAAAATAAACAAAGACTGATCTCTCTAGGAGAAAATGTCACAGATGAATGGATTCAAACGCAATTAAATGAATGCGTTTCAAAAATTGCTAAAAATATGCAGCGTTTCGGAACACAGTTTCCTTCAGCTTGTGCTACGAATGGTCGATATCGTCTCAAAGCTAACGATGATTGGACCAATGGCTTTTGGACAGGCATGCTTTGGCTGGCATATGAGTGGTCTCACCAAGAAAAATTTCGTTTACTGGCAATGGAAAATATTGACAGCTTTCAACAACGATTAGAGGAGCATTTTGTTTTGGACCACCATGACATTGGTTTTTTATATAGTCTATCGGCGGGTGCTGGGTATAAAATTACCGGTGATGAGCGCTGTAAACAAGAAGTGCTAGCTGCCGCTGAAGTATTGTCAGCACGATTCCAAGAAAATGGCTCCTTCATTCAAGCGTGGGGCCATTATGGTGATCCCAAAGAATATCGATTAATTATCGACTCATTAATGAATTTACCGCTTTTATTTGAAGCAACTAAATTATCTGGAAATAGGGTTTATGAGGAAATTGCCTCACGTCACTATCATACGTTAATGAAAACGGTGATTAAATCCGATGCGACAACTTATCATACCTATTATTTTGATCCAGAAACAGGCAAACCAAAACATGGAGCTACGCATCAAGGACATAGTGATACTTCCATTTGGGCACGAGGCCAAAGTTGGGCAATTTTAGGGATTCCCCTAAACGAAACATTTCTCCATTCCCAACCATTTCTCCATTCCCAACCATTTCCAGAAATGTATCCACAAATAGTGGAGGTTTTTCTAGCTCATTTGCCAGCAGATTTAATTCCCTATTGGGATTTTGATTTTAATGACCAAATGCCATCTGACAAAGATAGCTCGGCGCTGGCAATTGCGGCATGTGGTTTATTGGAAGCAGACAAACTACAGGCTTTTCCTCAAGCGAAAGAGCTTGCCAAAGGAATGATTTATCAATTAGGAGAATATTATCGTACGCAAAATGATTCCGAAAATGAAGGACTGCTACTCCATGGTGTTTACGCACATGCAGAAGGAAAAGGGATTGATGAACCCAATTTATGGGGCGATTATTTTTACATGGAAGCCTTAATGCGTTTAGCAAAACCATCATGGCAAAGATACTGGTAAAGGGGAAAAATGATGCAAACGTTTGAGATTAAAGAAGACTTTTTATTAAATGGACAACCAATAAAAATTATTAGCGGGGCGATTCATTACTTTCGAATGACACCTAGACAATGGGAAGATAGCCTCTATAATCTGAAAGCTTTAGGAGCTAATACAGTAGAAACCTACATTCCTTGGAATATTCATGAACCAGAAGAAGGCGTATACGATTTTGAAGGAATGAAAAACATTGAAGCATTTGTCCGCTTGGCAGAAAAACTGAATTTACTAGTTATTCTGCGTCCTTCGGCTTATATTTGTGCAGAATGGGAGTTTGGTGGCTTACCAGCATGGCTTTTGAAAGAAAAAGGTGTACGATTACGTTCGACAGATCCTATTTTTATGACTAAAGTTCGTAACTATTTTCAAGTATTATTGCCTAAACTAGCACCGCTGCAGATAACACAAGGTGGACCAGTGATCATGATGCAGGTTGAAAATGAATATGGGTCCTATGGCATGGAGAAAGCGTACTTGCGACAAACCAAGCAGATAATGGAAGAACTGGGGATTGAGGTTCCTCTTTTTACATCTGATGGCGCTTGGGAAGAGGTTTTGGATGCGGGGACGTTAATTGAAGAGGATGTTTTTGTGACAGGAAATTTTGGTAGTCATTCGAAAGAAAATGCTGCCGTTTTGAAAAAATTTATGACTCGTCATGGTAAAAAATGGCCATTGATGTGCATGGAATACTGGGATGGGTGGTTCAATCGTTGGGGCGAACCAGTGATTCAGCGAGAAGGTACCGACTTGGCGAAGGAAGTAAAAGATATGCTGGCAGTGGGTTCTTTAAATCTCTATATGTTTCATGGAGGAACAAATTTCGGCTTTTATAACGGGTGTTCGGCGCGAGGTGCAAAAGATTTACCTCAAGTCACTAGCTATGATTATGATGCTTTATTAACAGAAGCAGGAGAACCAACAGAAAAATATTATGCCGTTCAAAAAGCAATTAAAGAAGTATGTCCAGAAGTTTGGCAAGCACAACCACGCACGAAAAAACTGGGAAATTTGGGAAGCTTTCCAGTAACTGCTAGCGTATCCTTATTCGCAGTAAAAGATCAAATGATGACACCGAAGACCACCACGTATCCATTAAGTATGGAAGAAGCTGGCTCAGGCTATGGCTACTTGCTTTATTCGTTTGATTTAAAAAATTATCATCATGAAAATAAACTAAAAGTGGTCGAGGCCAGTGATCGTTTACACATTTATGTAGATGGAGATTTAGCTGCTACCCAATATCAAGAGACAGTGGGAGAAGAGCTACTCGTTTCAGGACAAACTGAAAAAGACACACTTGCGTTAGATATCTTAGTGGAAAATTTAGGTCGCGTTAATTATGGATTTAAATTAAATAATCCGACACAAAGTAAAGGAATTCGAGGTGGAGTGATGCAAGACATTCATTTTCATCAAGGCTATCAACACTATCCCTTAACTTTTTCACAAGAGCAATTAGCCAAGATTGATTACACAGCTGGAAAAAATCCATTGCAGCCTTCATTTTATCAAGTAACATTTGAATTAGAACAGCTAGCAGACACGTATATTGACTGTCGAGGCTACGGCAAAGGATTCGTTGTGGTCAATGGTCATCATCTAGGTCGTTATTGGGAAATAGGACCCATTCATTCGCTGTATTGTCCCAAAGAATTTTTACAGCAAGGACAAAATGAAGTAGTAATTTTTGAAACAGAGGGAATTGACATTGATTACTTGAAATTTACGAATCAAGTAATCATAGACTAAAAAAATAGAAGTAGAAGCTGAAATTTATTCGGCTTCTACTTCTATTTTGGTTTTGAAATATTTCCAATGTTTATAACTAATAATATATTCAGCAACACTACCATCTGCGAGATAGGAATGTTTAACTTGTTTAACAGCGGGTTCACGAAAACTTAATTGAAGTAAGTTCAATAACTCAGCATCTTCGGGAAAGACAATTTCATTTGTTTCTACAGAAGCTAACGAGAAGAGGTCTACTGAGAAATCTTTACGGACTCGTTCATACACACTTGCATAAGCTGTGAGGTCCTTTGAGAGCGGCTCTTTAACAAGCTTTTTGGGAAGATGTGTGATATGTACGAGAAAGGGTGTATCTTCAGAATAGCGTACACGCTTGATTCTATAATAAGAAGCGTTAGCTGGTAAGCCTAATTCCTTTAAAATTTCGGCTTGATTTTCTTCTTCAATTGAAAGGACTTTAACTTTTTCAGAGTCTAAAGAATGCAACTCGATATCAGAAAATTTTACATTTTGAGAAACTTTTGATTTCGAAACAAAGGTCCCTTTTCCTTGGATACGATACAAGTAACCTGCACTGGTCAGCTCATTCAGTGCTTTGACAGCTGTGATAGAGCTAACAGCATATTTTCGTTTAATATCGGCTTCAGAATAAAATTTATCACCAGGAATAAAGGTATGATTTTTTATTTCACGTAAAAGGTCTTGTTTAATTTGTTCATATTTAGGTAACATGCGATTGCCTCCATTCTAGTAATCGAATGAATTAAGCATAACATGTTAACTAGGCTTTAGCAAACACTTTGAAAAAGAGGAAAGACAATTTTTATTTAAAGAATTCAAAAAAATAAATTCAATATATTAAGATATTAGGTTTACGGATAACTTAGTATGTGTTATAGTAAGTTCGTAGAGAACATAACATGTTAAGTAGGGTCACCTACATCTAGGGAGGGAAATTCGTGGAAAACATTGTACTAATTAGTCATGGTAGCATGGCTGAAGGCGTCAAAGTTAGCTTAGAAATGATCGTTGGTCGGCAAGAACACGTGCATACAGTCTCATTACGACCAGATAGCGACAATCTTCAATTTGAGAAAGAGCTAAATGAAAAAATGAAAGCCCTTAACGGTACGACACTGATTATTGCTGATTTACTAGGAGGAACGCCATGTAACGTGGCAACTAAGAATTATTTGAACGTTGACGGAGTGGAAATTATTGCAGGGATGACGCTCTCTGTTGTGATTGAAGCAGTGGTTAATCAACAGGCTTCGATTAAAGAATTAGTTTGTTTAGCACAAGAAAATATTGTTGATGTAAAGGCTGGAATGAATCAAGCAGAACAAGAGATTTCAGAAGCCAGCAAAGAAAAAGAATTAAGTAACTATAGTCAATATGCTGGAAAAGAAAATATTGTAAACACACGGATTGATGAACGGTTAATTCATGGACAAGTAGCGGGAATTTGGTCGACAAGTCTTAGTACACAGCGAATAATTGTAGCCAATGATGAGGCGGCTACAGATCCTTTACAAAAATCATCTTTGAGAATGGCAGCGCCTTCTTCGATGCGTTTATCTGTTCTTGGAGTAGAGGCTGCCGCTAAAAATATTCAATCAGGAAAATATGGTAAACAGCGTTTATTTTTATTATTTAAAAATCCGAAAGATGTGCTCCGCTTTATCGAAGCGCAAGGACCTATCAAAACTGTAAATGTTGGGAATATGAGTTACAAAGAAGGAGCACGCGAAGTAACAAAAAGTATTCAAGTTTTACCAGAAGAAGAACAAATTTTTGAAACAATCGCTTCAAAAGGCGTCACTGTGACAGCCCAATTAGTTCCAAACGATCCAGTCGTTGATTTTATGAAAAAATTACGCGGCTAAAACTGTCAGACTAAGAAAGAATATTTTTAAATTTAGGAGGAAATTTCAATGCATTTAGCAGCGTATCAAATTATTTTAATTACTATTTATGCGTTTATTGCTATTAATGACTCACTTATTTCAAATACGTTGACGCAACCAGCTATTGCTGGAATGATTTCTGGAATGATTATGGGAGATTTAAAAACTGGTTTAATGGTTGGCGGCACTCTTCAATTAATGCGTTTAGGAATTGCTGCTTTTGGTGGAGCATCGGTACCTGATTATTTCACAGGGGCTGTTTTAGGAACCGCTTTCGCTGTAATCTCTGGAAAAGGAGCGGAGTATGGCATTGGTTTAGCTGTTCCTGTTTCTCTGTTGATGTTGCAACTAGATGTAGTCGCCCGTTTTTGTAATGTCTTTTTACTTCATAGTGTCGATAAAGCGATTGATAAGATGCAAGTAAAACGGATTCCACGCTTAGTTTTATCTGGTTCTGTTCTGTGGGGACTGTCTCGTGCCATTCCGATTTTATTAATGTTATTAGCGGGGGATGCTGTAGTAACAACGATTACCGATAACATGCCAGAATGGCTAATGACGGGCTTAAAAACAGCTGGAGGGGTATTACCTGTTGTCGGTGTAGGAATTTTATTACGTTACTTGCCAACGAAGCAATATATCCCCTATTTACTATTAGGCTTTTTCTTAGCGGCTTATTTAAAAGTTCCAATGTTAGGTGTTTCGATAGTTGGGATGGTAGCAGCGATGCTTGTATTTAAACGTGATGGGGCAAAAAGCACGACACAAGCAACAACAGGAAATGGTGATTTTGAAGGAGGATATGACGGCGATGAGTAAGCATAAACTGACAAAAAAAGAATTAAATGCAATTAGCTGGCGTTATATTTTAGGAAGCCAATTAAACTGGAACTATGAACGTATGATGAGTTCAGGATATTTATACGGCATCTTGCCTGTTTTAAAAAAATTCTATGGTCATGATGAAGCACAATTTCAAGATATGATGCGCACACACAATCAATTTTTTAACACCAATGCTATTTTTGGGAATTTAATTATGGGGATTGATGTTGCGATTGAAGAGCAAGATGGCTATAAAGCGAAAGAAACAATTATTGCGCTAAAAACAGCTCTGATGGGTTCTTTGGCAGGCGTTGGGGACTCTTTATTCCACGTTATTTGGGGGACGATTTTCGGCTCTGTTGCAGGGACACTGGCTCAAAATGGTTCGGTGGTTGGCTGTGTTATTTGGATTATTGCAAATATTGCACTATTGTTTGGTCGGGCCGCGCTCTTACCACTTGGTTATAAGCAAGGGGTCAAACTAGTGACGACCTTAAAAGACAAGTTATCTGCCTTTACGAATGCAGCAACTGTTCTTGGTGTGACTGTGATTGGTGCCTTAATTCCTTCAGTTATCAAGGCGACAGTTCCTTTTGTTTATAAAAAGAACGGGGTCGAATTAGTTATTCAAGATACGTTAGATGCGATTTTGCCTTCCTTAGTTCCAATCTTACTTGTTCTTTTGACTTATTGGATGTTAGGTCAAAAGAAACTAAATTCCACACGAGTGATTTGGATTATTTTAATTTTATCGATTGTTTTGAGTGCCTTTGGTATTTTGGCGTAAAAAGTATATTAAGTGATTTTCAGAGAGTCGGAGAGTGTAGAAAGTATTTTTCTTCACTCTTTTTCTCTGATTTGTATGTAAGCGTTTTACGATAATTTTTTAGGAGGAGAAAGAATGAAAAACAGGAAAATATGGGTAATGCTGGTCGGACTGTTTACTGCTTTGACGAGTGGATTTATGGGAACCACCCTTACCTTTGCAGAAGAAAACGAAGCGAGCCAAACGATTGAGCAACCCTCTTACATTTCAGATTTCCCCAATCAAGTTGGGCATTGGCAAGATTTGGTGGGAACAGCAGAAAAAAAGAATGATTCTGCTGGTTTATGGATCGCAAACACGAAGCAAGGGACAAACCTCGAATCTGTCTCTATCAATCTTGATGCACGCGAACAATCTTCAGGAGATCTTGAACTAACCTTTTTATATGAAGGACAAAGTAACTTCGGATTGGTTTTTCGCGGAGATAAACAAAAGACGAGTCAATGGCAATCTTTTGCTTATAATCGTGACGGCCACTGGCAATTAGGACAACCAGGCGGTAAATGGCTAACTAATATTCCGGGGCCAACATTACTAAGTGGCCAACAATATAAACTGCTGGTTCGCTATGACGGAAAAAAAATTCAGACATTCCTGAATGATCAAGTATTTTATGAAAATGAAGAGGTTCATTATCCTGATGGTACGTCCATTAATGATGACTGGACGGGCGCTGTAGGAATTAGACTATTTGGTAATCTATCAAAGCTGAATATCATTTCTATGAAAAGTGGCTCCGTTGGTAGCATTCCTGTTGTCGATTCATCTGCAGAATACCGAGGATTAAAAGAAAAATGGCGAAATCAGCTTGTTTCAAAAGAATATGATTCAACTAACCAATCGCTTGTAGACTACGTCCAAAAAATCTCCAATGAAGCAACAGAACTCGATCAAACGATGAATAAAGAGCCGAACCGCAGCTATTTATGGCCACTAGAGCCTGGCAATACGCCATCGGCTGATTTAACGACTCAATTTACCAAATTGCAAAAATTAGCGTTAGCCTATGGAACGAAGGGGAGTACGCTTTACCAAGATGACAAATTGGCAGCAACCATTATTGATGGCTTAGATTTTATGGTAACGCAAAAAGGATATGATGGGAAAAAGTACCACGGAAATTGGTGGGACTGGCAAATTGGTGTGCCACAGAAGTTTCTTAATATTCTAATGATTTTAGAGGATAAAGTTTCTCCGGAAAAGCAACAAATCTATACAAATGCGCTGAGCAGTTATGTCCCAGATCCGTTTAAACAGTTGTATACAAAACCACAAGGAACGTTTGTGGATTTAGCTTTTATCCCAAATTTTGTGACATCAGGAGCGAACCGAACGGACTTAGCTTTAACTGTTTTGGGGTTAGGAATTTTACAAAAGGATAGCGGGAAAATTAACCAAGCATCCAGTAGTATCGTCGATGTATTTAAATTAGTCACAAAAGGTGATGGTTTTTACCAAGATGGTTCTTTTATCCAGCACAATAACATTCCTTATACAGGTTCGTATGGCAATGTTTTGGTGAAAGGGGTTGGACAAATTTTGGCCATTACAGCAGATTCATCTTTTCAAATGGATGCAACTCTTGTGACAGAATTTGTTGAAAATGTTGATCGTGCCTTTCTTCCTTTGATTTATAAAGGTGAAATGCTACCAACCGTGAATGGCCGTTCCATCTCAAGAGCCCCAGCAGTTGGAAAAACAGGCTACGGCTCAACTACCATGTATAATTTATTAATTGTGGCTAAATTTGCCCCTAATAATTATCAAAAGAAATTTCAAGAAGCCGTTAAATATTGGATGAAGGAGAACCCAGATTATTATTTGACAAATGCTCGTGATTTTAATGATTTACAGATGACTATGCAACTTTTAACTAATCCAGAAATTACGGGAGGGCAACTTCCTTTTACAGGCACGAAACTTTATGCTTCGATGGATCGATTTGTCCAACGCACACCTAGTTATATGCTTGGGCTAGGCTTGTATTCAAAGCGCACTGCATCTTTTGAAGCAGGGAATAAAGAAAATAAACGTGGCTGGCACACTGGTGACGGAATGATGTACGTATATAATGATGACGAGGTTCAATTTAATTCCAGCTATTGGCCAACTGTAGATCCCTATCGACTACCAGGAACAACTGTAGATACCATTTCTTTGGCAGATGAAGTTTCAGCATTTACAACAATCACATCGAAAGAGCAATGGGTTGGTGGAGTAACGTCAGAAAATCAGGCAGTAGTAGGGATGGCTCTTAATAAAGACGGGACCAAAAATAATGGGAAACTTTTACCTATGAACCTACAAGCTAAAAAATCTTGGTTTGTATTAAATGGGCAAATTATCGCATTAGGCGCAGGAATTAAAGGGGATACAGAAGCTTCGATTGAGACAGTTGTTGATAATCGTTTGTTAAATGATGCGTATCAGTATCAAGTGCTATCAAATATTGGGGAGATTCATGAGAAAAATGAAACGAGTAAAAAACAATGGTTATTACTAAAGTCGGATCATTCCAATGCTAATATGGGTTATTATTTTCCAGAAGAAACAACGGTAAATGTTAAAAGTGAAACTAGAAAAGGAACCTATAAAGCAATTAATGAAGCATTTGCAAGTGATAAAGAATATGTAGGTGATTATCGAACATTTACGATTCAACATGGTCAACACCCAACGAACGAGCATTATGCTTATGTAGTTTTACCAGGAATCGATGAAACTGATTTAAAAACATATGCTGCCAAAAAAACAGTAGAAGTTCTCTCAAATACAGAAGAAATTCAAGCAGTTAAGCAAGAAGAAGAAGGCTATCTTGGGGTTAACATTTGGTCAGAAACTGGCGGTACAATAGCAGGGATTACCTCAAATAAAGCTATTTCTTTAATGAGAAAGACACAACAACACCAAAAAACGTATACTTTCTCTGATCCCACACAAACAACTAAGACACTGACTTTAAAAATACCAAAAGATTACAGCACAGTAATTAGTCAAAGTGACGGAATCACTTATGATGATGCAACAGAAACCTTTACTATTAATTTTGAAAATGCCGCAGGAAGTAGTAAACAAATTATTGTAGAATAACTAAAAGAAATTAAAGTAGCCTCAAATTCCAGTTTAATCGGAATTTGAGGCTACTTTGTTGAAATTATTTAAGATTCTAACATTTCTGCAGGTAATAAAATCGTTTCACGATGGCCATCATCAAAAGCAAAAATTCGCGACGGATATGCCGTAGAATAACTAAATGGTAAGTCGATGGCCATTTCTACTGAACTATTTTCTTGAGAAAAATGGACAGTCACTTTGCCATTATTGTTCAACAAATCAAAGTGAAGTAAGTCGTTTAAAGGGATAACCCCTTTTAGATTTAAGTCAATAATCAACCAAATACTATCAATTAAGCCACTAGGTAAGCTAGAAACAACACCTAATGAAGCATAGCGGCTACGGTCACTATCAAAACGTTCAAACATATGGATGACCTCCTTTTTGTTTACTTACTTTTAGTATACTGCAAATTTAAAAAAAAGAAATTGTTTCGTTTGAAAATATTGCGTAGATTAGCAAAAATTTAATATTCCTCTGTAGCTTCCTAGCTTTGCAGGTGTCATCATTTATGTGAAGAAATCAAGACATGCAGTAAAAAGAAAATGGGACGTACGTTGTTTCAACGTACATCCCATTTCTAAAACTTAAGAGAATCAGCTGAACAAAAGTGTACTCTTTATTCGGCTAATTCTGGTTCAGTCGTTTCAGCAGCTGTTCCTTCTTCTTCTTCAGGAGCAGTTTGTGCTTCAACAATAGCAACTAGTTGTTCTTCTGGATCAGTTAAAATTTCATAGTCTTTGTGTTCAGGTAAATCAGCGATTGTAAGAGCATCACCAATTTCTAAGTTTGTAATATCTACTTCAATTGATTCTGGCAATTTATCTGGTGTGGCTGCCACTAAAACAGTGTACAAGTTTTGTGCTAAGGTACCCCCAGCTTTCACACCTGCAGATTCACCAATTAATTGAACTTCTGCTTCGACTTCTGTTGTTTCTTTCATATTTACAGATAAGAATTCAACATGAAGCATTTGACCAGTAAAGGTATCTAATTGTGCTTTCGACATTAATGTGTTGATGTTTTTGCCATCAACTGTCATTTTAATAACGGTGTTAGCACCATGTTCGCGTAAAATTTTTGATAAGTCTTTTTCTTCAAAATAGATTGGTGTACTTTCAATTTGGTAACCGTAAACAATGGCAGGTACTTTCCCTTCGTGACGTAGCTGATTTCTTAGTGAACGTGGACGGATAGCTCTTTCTTTAACTTCTAATTGTACTGACATAACCTAATTCCTCCTTGAAATAATGAGTGATTTGGTTAAACTCAGAAACAAAACATAATGGAAAAAAGAAACTCTTTTTTCAGTTGTTCTTGTCTAGAAAAATGCTAACAATAATCAAAAAATCCCCACAAATATTGCCAGGCAACACTCATGGGAATGGTTCATTGTTATCGTTGTTCTCTCCCAGGTCATTACGCTGTTTTTGAGAAACCTTTATTTACTTTACTTATTAACCGTAACACTTATATTTTTATACGTCAAGGAATTACCTTTTTCTACTTTTCATCTTTAACGGATTCCACTATACTAATACCAGAATGGAGCGGAACAATGCGATTAGATAAATTACTAGAAGAACTTCAGTTTGGATCACGCAAAACGGTGAAACGATTAATCAAAGGCAAGCAGGTCACTGTGGATGGCATCGTGACTTTAAATGAAAGCCAAAACGTCGATGCGCAATTACAAATGATTAAAGTAAAAGGACAATTAATTTCGCATAAGACACATGTGTACTATATGTTGAATAAGCCAAAAGGTGTGGTTAGCGCTGTCTCAGATGCATCTAAAAAAACAGTCATTGATTTGATTGCGCCGCAAGACAGACGCCCTGGTCTTTATCCAGTGGGCAGACTCGATGGCGATACGGAAGGGTTACTTCTATTAACAGATAATGGACAATTAGGGTATCAATTAATTCGGCCAAATAAAGAAGTAGCGAAATGTTATGAAGTGAAAGTCAATGGTTTGGTCTCTGCAGAAGATTGTGCTAAATTTAAAGATGGAATTGTTTTGCAAGGAGGCATTCAATGTAAGCCAGCAAAAATAACTGTTCTTGCAGCGACTGAAACGGAGAGTCATGTTTTCCTGACTATTCAAGAAGGAAAATTTCACCAAGTGAAAAAAATGTTTTTATCTGTGGGGAAAAAAGTGACTGCTTTAAAACGCCAAACTATGGGGCCGTTGCGGCTAGATCCGCAATTACCTTTAGGTGCTTATCGTTCATTAACAAGAGAAGAGTTACAATTGCTATTGCCTTATTTTTTTATTGAAAAACAACAAACAAGCAAAGCGTTACCGAGTAATTTGAAAAGAGAAGAGGAACGGAAATGAAAACATTGCTTTTTGATGTTGATGATACATTGTTAGATTTTAAATTGGCTGAAAAGAAGGCGCTCCATGCCTTATTTGAAGAAGAAAATGTACCATTTACATCTGAAGTCGAGTCAACGTACCACCGAATTAATCAAGGATTATGGCGTTCATTTGAAGAAGGAAAAATAACAAAAGATGTTCTCCTTGATACACGGTTTGGTTTATTGTTTGACGCGTTTAATCGAGAAGTTGATAGCGTTAAAATGGGAGAAAACTACCGAGAATATTTAAGTCAAGGACATGACTTGCTTGGCAATAGTCAACGTATCTTGGAAAAATTAGCACCCCATTATGATTTATATATTGTGACAAACGGAGTGGCAAAAACACAGTATCGTCGGTTGGAAGATTCGAAATTAATGCCTTATTTTAAAGATATTTTTGTTTCAGAAGAAGTGGGTTATCAAAAACCGATGAAAGAGTATTTTGATTTTGTTTTTGAACGGATCCCTAATTTTAGTCGAGAAAAAACAATGATTATTGGCGATTCTTTGTATTCAGATATTCAAGGAGGCCAACAAGCGAAAATTCAAACTGTTTGGCTCAATCCGACCTCCGCTCCAGCAACACCAACCATTCAACCCAATTATACGATTCAACAGCTAGATGAGTTGTTATCAATTCTTGGGCATTAAAAAACAACATTTCCTGTACAGGAAATGTTGTTTTTTTAACTTAAATGTAACCGTAAGCGAACCATATCCTTTAAAGGCAAGCCGTTTTCTATAATGGGCTCATCATAATGATGGATAAAAAAATCTGGTTCAATATGTGTCATTCGAAAACCGACTTTTTGGTAGAGATATAGCTGTTGAAAGCCTGTGCTCCCAGTCCCAATCTCCAAGTAATCATACTTTTCTTTTTTGGCAAAATCAATGGCAAAATGTAATAATTCTTGCCCGATGCCCCTCCCGCGGCTTTCTTCTGAGACAGCGATGTTTACGATTTCCAATGTCCGTGGGTGAGTCGGCAACAGGACTAAAATTCCTTGAAGTTCTTCAGTCTGATAGTCAAAGCAAATACCGCGGGTAATGTAATCTGCCACCATTTTTTTTGATGGATCTGCCTCATAAAGAAGAGCGTAATGCGCCGTTGTAAGTGCTTCTTTTTTGACTTTTTTAATCATAGGTAGGATTCTCCTTTTATTGATAAGTATACTGTAATTGAAAGAAGTGTGGGCAGATTTTTCATAAGAAGATAAAAATCACATGAAAAGTCTTGGAAAAGGTCTGGCATTCTTCAGAGTTTTCATTATAATAGTAAAAGACAATGAAGTTTTTGAAAAGAAAGAGGTTTATACATGAAAGATAGTCAGCCAATTATCATTGGTGTTACTGGCGGATCAGGAAGCGGAAAAACCAGTGTTAGCCGTGCGATTTTTAATAATTTTCCCGATCATTCAATTATGATGTTAGAACAGGATTCTTATTATAAAGATCAGAGCCATTTGAGTTTTGAAGAACGTTTAAATACCAATTATGATCATCCTTTTGCGTTTGATACAGATTTATTGATTCAACATGTTGAACAACTGTTAAACTATCAAGCCATTGAAAAGCCAGTTTATGACTACGTTGCGCATACAAGAAGTACAGAAACGGTGATACAAGAACCGAAAGAAGTAATTATTCTTGAAGGGATTTTAATTTTAGAAGATCGCCGCTTAAGGGATTTAATGGATATTAAAGTGTATGTGGATACAGATGATGACATCCGTATTATTCGTCGAATCAAGCGTGATATGGAAGAACGTGGCCGTACTTTGGATTCTGTGATTGAACAATATTTGACAGTCGTCAAGCCCATGTATCACCAATTTATTGAACCTACGAAACGTTATGCAGATATCATTGTGCCAGAAGGTGGCGAAAACCACGTCGCTATTGATTTAATTAATACAAAAGTGGATAGTATTTTAACAAAAATGTAATAGTCAGCTTAAATAGCCGTCTCTATATCAGAGTCGACTGTTTAAGCTTTTTTTGACTTTTAAAGGGTGGTTTTATCAAATATTTTAAGGGATAGCTAAAAAGTTGAAAATATTGCAAGAAACAATATGCTATAATTTTTTAAAGGAAAAGGAGGGAAGGGAATCTGAATGATAAAAAGAGGTGAGGTTTTTTATGCGAATCTCTCACCAGTTGTTGGTTCTGAACAAGGTGGGATTCGACCTGTCCTGATTATTCAAAATAACAAAGGTAACTTATTTAGTCCAACGTTGATTGTTGCACCGATTACCCGTAACGTAAGCAAGCGGCTGCAACCAACGCAAGTCCTCATCGAAATTCCCCATAACGAGTGCAGGACGCCATCACTTATTTTGTTAGAACAAATTCGAACATTGGATAAAGAACGAATGCTACACAAGGTTTGTCAACTTTCTCGTGAAGAGATGGAGCAGGTCAATCAAGCTTTAAAAGTTAGCGTTGGTATCCGTTAATTTACATATAAAGAAATCGTTTTGGGGAAACGGTTTCTTTTTTTTGTTGAAATAGTTTCCAAATATTCGTTTTTCTCGTATAGTGAAAGAGGAGGCGATCACATGGATAAAATTCGTTATGGAATTATGAGTACTGCCCAAATTGTCCCAAGATTTGTAGCAGGGCTTCGAGAAAGCGCGCAAGCTGAAGTGCGCGGGATTGCATCAAGGCGTTTAGACAATGCTCAAAAAATGGCTAAAGAATTAGCGATTCCGGTGGCTTATGGCAGTTATGAAGAGTTATGTAAGGATGAAACAATTGATATTATTTATATTCCCACCTACAATCAAGGACATTACTCAGCAGCTAAGCTTGCGTTATCACAAGGAAAACCCGTCCTACTGGAAAAACCATTTACATTAAATGCTGCTGAAGCAGAAGAACTCTTCGCAATCGCACAGGAGCAAGGGGTTTTTCTAATGGAAGCTCAGAAGTCTGTCTTTTTACCAATTACCCAAAAAGTAAAGGCAACGATTCAAGAAGGGAGATTGGGAGAGATTTTATGGATTCAGTCAGTTACTGCCTATCCCAATGTGGACCATATTCCCTGGTTTTACTCGAGAGAAGCGGGTGGTGGAGCGCTTCATGGCTCAGGAAGTTATCCATTACAATACTTACAATACGTATTAGGGAAAGAGATTCAAGCGGTTACGGGAACCGCAACATATCAGCAAGGGGCGACGGATAGTCAATGTAATTTAGCTTTGAAATTTGCTGAAGGGACGCTGGGCAATATTTTTATTAATGTTGGTTTAAAGATACCTAGTGAAATGACCATCTGTGGGACAAAAGGGCAAATCGTTATTCCTAATTTCTGGAAAACAGATTGTGCTTATTATACAGATGCTCAAGGCAACACTGTCAAATGGTCTGAACAATTCACTAGTGAATTTACGTATGAAATCAATCATGTGAATCAATGTTTACAAGACAAAAAGTTAACTAGCCCCGTAATGACGAAAGAATTAACGATAGCAACCGTTAAAATTGTTGAAAGTTTTTATCAAGAATGGTTCGATAACGAATAATTACCATCACTTGCTATCCAAACTATTCTGTGTTAAAGTGTGTTTTATGCGACGAGTTGACTCAATCAGATAGCTTCGGCTATTCCGTTTTGACGGCTAGTGATTGTCAAACACAACGACACCAGATAGTACGGCTATCAGTTACCGGATTTGTAACGTGTCGGACAGAATACTTTTGTGGAGAAGGTTTCTGTCTATTTATGCAAATAAATAGTGTGGTATCCCTTAACAGTTACTACTGTTAAGGGATTTTTTTTGTATGAAAAGAGAAGTGTTGCACTTTTATAAGTGCAACTTTTTTGTGTTGTGGAACAGATAAAATAACGCTATAGTTTTAAGTGTAAAGGGAAAAGAAAAGAGGTGACAAGGTATGACCGTGTTGTTGTCCAAAAGAGCGATAAATATTTTATTGATGCTTTTGGATTTGGAAGGGAGTATTACCACGCAAGAATTAGCTGAGAACTTTACTGTCAGCGTTCGAACAATTAAGTATGATTTAGAAGATATTCGTGCTTGGTTTGAACAGCACGATGAGACACTTTATTCAAAACGAAATAAGGGAATCTGGCTAGATTTACCTGACTCTAAACGCTTACTGTTAAAAAATGAAATTATCGATGTCGATCGATTTGAAACCTATCCTGATCAAAAAAGACGAGTCAATGTATTGATTTTTCAGTTATTGTCAGTCAAAGGGTACTTAACGGCACAGCAGCTAGCAGATGAATTATTAGTGAGTCGAAACACAATTGTCAGTGATTTGGAACAGGTCGAACGGTTGCTGCAAGCATATGATTTAACCTTAATTCGCCAAGCACGGCAAGGGTTTACAATTAGTGGTGAAGAAAGCAATGTACGATTACTGATGGAATTTATCACTCAAAAAGAGCTTACAGAATACGATATTTACCAAATTATGAACTATGTGACAAAGACAAAAGGGGCTGAAAAAATCCCTAAAATTAAATTTGGGTCAGGGACATTGTTTCAAGGTTGTTATCGTAGTGCATTGAAAAAAATGCGAAATTTAATTAATCCACTCGATCAAAATCAATTTGATTATGCCGAAATATTATCTATTACGTTGAGAGTGGCAATTGCCGCAGCACGTATGCAGATGGCACATACAATTGGGACTTACCGAGTGTTATCGCAAAAAACACGCTTTGAACAACGGAACGAAGTACCACTTTTACTTTTACAAGAGGTGTTTGAACGGTATGACTTGCCTTTATTAGCGGATGAATATTTTTATATTTATAGTGATTTATTCGGAACCCATCAACGGCAAGATATGGTTCAATTAACAAAGCAAGTGATTGAAAGCGTTTCAAAAGAGCTGAATTATCCTTTTGTAAATGATCGCCAATTATTTACGAACTTGTTTGCACACCTGTCCTTACGTTTTACAAAGAAACATTTATTTATTAATGAATACAATCCGTTTTCTGAAGAAATCAAAGGAAAACACCCAGCGTTATTTTTAGCTATTCAAAGTGCCTGTAAACAATTAATTCAACGTTCTGTTTTGCTAGTCAACGATTCTTTCTGCGCATATATTGCGTTGCATTTTTTGGCAGCTCAGGAACGACAACAGCAGGAAGCTAAAGTTGTTAGGATTGTGTATGTTTGCTCGACGGGCTTAGGTGTGACCAGTTTAATTGAACAAAAAATTTTAGAGGAAGTACCAAACGTTGAACTCGCAGGATTTGCTTCTGTTTTAAATGCAACTGAAGTGATTCAAGCAGAAAAGCCCGATTTGGTATTGAGTATTTTCCCAATTGAAGAAATGACATACCCATTTATTAAAGTTAGTCCATTGTTGACGGACACAGACTTAAGTTTGATTCGGGAAGAGGTCGATAAAATTTTATTAGGGAAACGTCAAGGGAAAGGTACCGCTCGCTCCACGAAATCTGATGTAATTGAAAAAAATGAACGGATACAAAGCCAAGATTTGTTAGTAAAAGCGTATATTATTTATGAAGAGTTAAAACGAATGTTTCAAACAAAGTTACTGAGCGAATATCAAGAAGCCTTTTTACTGCACGTTTTATTAATGACACATCGGATTACGTTTAATAAACAATACGAAGAGATTCCTTGTAATAGAGAAGTATCTCATGAAAGGCAAGAAGAAATTCGGCAAATTGAATGTTTATTTGCTAAAAATGAGTTACCTGTCAATCATGCTGAAATTTCAGCATTACTTAATTATTTAGAACAACCAAAGGAGGAAGAGGATGGAACTAGCAATGGAAGCACAGGAGATCATTCAACAAAGTGCTGAACCAGAAAAGCTACAATCGATTATCAAACAAACCAGTGCGCGATTAGCAGAAGCACAAATTGAACCAACGGAATTACAGTGGACGATTTTGATTAACCATCTCAATGAGATGCTGAATCGTTCAAGAGAAGGAACGACATTATCTGGTGTTGATCGGACGTTATTTACGGAACTAACACCAGAAACGTTGAAAATTGCACAAGAAACAACAGAAGCAATTGGTCAGTTATCAGAAGATGAATGGTATGTTTTAGCTGTTCATTTTGAAGTTGCTAAACAAAACAATTAATAGGAGGAAAAGTTATGATTACAGTAGTTATCGCAGATCGTTTAGGAAAAGGACAAAATGTTGCAAAAGGAGTGGAGCAAGCCGGTGGTCGCGCGGTTGTTGTTCCAGGAATGGGCGCTGATATGCGTTTAGGAGATGTGATGCAACAAGAAAAGGCTGATTTAGGCATTTCTTTCTGTGGCAGTGGTGGTGCAGGAGCGTTAACGGCTGCTACCAAATACGGGTATCCCGAAAGACATGGCATGCGATCAATCGAAGAAGGGGTAACAGCAATTAACGATGGGAAAACTGTTCTTGGATTTGGTTTTATGGATCAGGAAGAACTTGGTAAACGAGTAACTGAAGCATTTATTAAGAAACACTGAGCATAGAAAGTAGTAACTTAGAAAGGAGCGGTAATTATGGATGCCACAAAACGGTCAACACAAACCGTGATTGTTTCTGGAAAAGGTAATAAGAAGAATGAAGCTTTTGCAAGTGCATTGAATGATGTTTCAAAAAAAGTATTGAAAGAAACAACAGAGGTCCTCATCCGGATTGAACCGAAAGAAGTAACTATTCGTCAGGCAAAAGAACAAGTTTATACAGAAAAATTTCTGTTCTTCTTCTTTCCTAGAAAGAGAGTGATTTATCATGTCGAACTAGCTGTAGAAGTGGAAATCCAAGCCATTGCAGTCGAAGAAGTTGATTTTTTAACAGAAACAATTAAAGAACCGAACGCAGTAGTAGTTCCGTTTCTTTCAAAAAGAGGCGTATAAAGGGAGGAAGAAGGAATGGAATTTGTAATCATTTTGCTGAAGTCATTGCTTATTGGTGGTTTACTAGGTTTTGCAGCTGGCGCAGGCGCTGCTCGGATGTTTCATGCACCACAAACACAAGGTTTAGGGGCATTTAGAACATTAGGGGAAATGAACGCGGCACAAGGAGATCCAGCATCACACTTTTCTTTTGGTTTAGGTTTTTTCTTTAATGCTTGGGCTTCGGCCGTCGGAGCAGGGGCCTTTACACAAGATGTGACCCACCGGATTGTGCCTAACTGGGCTGCAGCGATTTTATTGGTAAAGGATAAAGATGTCACTAAAACGATGCATAATCCCAAAAAAATGGGGATTGTCGGGGCCTTTGTAGGAATGGCGACTGTGGCTTTCTTAAATAGTACAGCTGCAGCAATTCCAGAATCGCTACAAGTAACAGCAGTTGCGGTGTTGGTACCTGCAGCAACGATTTTAATCAATACTGTGATGCCCGTTTTATTCTGGCTAGCGGCTTTAGATGCAGGAAAACGGACAGGTTTCTGGGGAACATTATTTGGCGGATTATCTCAATTAGTCATGGGCAATGCTGTCCCAGGAGTTGTATTAGGGATCTTAATCGGTAAAGGTGTCGATGATTTAGGGTGGACCCGAATGACACGCGGCATGCTTGGTGCCATTATCTTATTATTTATTTTAAGTGGCTTCTTCCGAGGGTTCGACTTAGAAATGATCGAAAGTTTCCGCTTGTCTATTCCTCAATGGTTAAATAATTTACACAATGTCTTCACCGTTAAATAGAAAAAAGGAGGTCTCATAGATGGAACAGCAAGAAAAAAATGAATGGGCACAACAAGAACAAGAAATTCAAGAAGGTTTAAAAGGCAAAAGTTTTTGGTATGCTGATTGGGGCTTTCCGATTTTAGTCGGGATTATGTCAGCGGCAATTTTTGCAGGAACACATATGTATGTAGTTTATGGTGTGGGCGCCTTTAATGAAGTTTCAATTGTTGCGATGCTAAAAGCTGGTTTAGATGGTGGTTCTTATGGCGCTGCCGCAGCATTCGGTGCAAGTTTCCTGTTTGCACGAATTTTAGAAGGTTCTTTAGTCGGGATTTTAGATTTAGGTGGCTCAATTTTAACGGGGATCGGGATTGGCGTACCTGCAATTTTCCTCAGCATGGGTATTAAAGCACCTGTAGAAAACTTTGGCTTAGCCCTTTTAACGGGTGCGCTACTAGGGTTAGCAGTTGGTGGCGTAATTGTGTTGATTCGGAAATTTACTATCAATCAAGGAAATTCCACTTTTGGTGCGGATGTGATGATGGGTGCTGGTAATGCCTCAGGACGTTTCTTAGGCCCGTTAATTATTTTGAGTGCGGCGGGTGCTTCGATTCCTATTGGGATTGGTGCCACATTAGGAGCTTTAGGTTTTTACATTTGGAAAAAACCAATCGCTGGGGGCGCAATTTTAGGCGCAATGATTTTTGGTGCAATATTCCCGGTTTCTTTATAATCAGAAAAAGCCTTTTGTTTTGCACTTTCTCTGTCATAAATAAGAATAAGCGTTTACATTATAATGTTACTATGTTACTATGTTATTATAAATGCGAAATAATTATTATTTTTATTAGTTGAACGGAGGAATTAACAAATGAATGGTTTTGTACAGTGGATGGAAGTTAAGTTAATGCCGATTGCGAATAAATTTGGTTCGCAACGCCATATGACAGCGATTAGAAAAGGATTAATTGCAACGATGCCTTTAACAATTGTAGGCTCATTCTTTACAATTTTTCAAAATATTCCAATTGAGGCATACACAAAATTGATTGAACCTTATCAAGCAATTTTAGACATTCCTTCCCGCTATACGATGGGATTACTTGCACTTTATGCAACATTTGGGATTGCTTCATCATTGGCCAAAAGTTATAAGCTTGACTCTTTGACGTGTGGAATTTTAGCATTAATGGCCTTTTTAGTAACAGCAGCACCACCAACACGTGTCTTTGAAGATGTTGACAACGTCATTACAGCAGGGCGCTATATTAATTTAGCAAATTTAGGTTCAGCTTCTTTATTTGGTGCGATTGTAACAGCGCTGTTATCTGTTGAAATTTATCGCTTCTTTATCGAAAAAGATATTATGATTAAGATGCCAGATGGCGTACCGCCTGAAGTGTCAAATTCATTTATTGCGTTAATTCCAGGAGCAGTTATTCTTTTATTATTCTGGGTTATTCGCCACGTAATTGGTTTTGATTTGAATGGTTTCTTGAGTACGTTATTAATGCCACTTAAAGGTATCCTTGCTGGTAACAGTTTATTTGGCGGCTTACTAACAGTCTTCTTAATCTGTTTCTTCTGGGTTTTAGGGATTCATGGTCCAGCGATTATGGGCCCAGTTATTCGTCCTTTCTGGGATATGTCGATTGCAGAAAACCTTGAAGCTTTTACCAATGGCGCAAACGTTCATCAGTTACCTAATATTTTTACAGAACAGTTTTTACAATGGTTTATCTGGATTGGTGGCGCTGGAACTACGCTTTCTTTAGTTGTTTTAATGATGTTTTCTAAATCAACGTATCTGAAAAGTCTTGGCCGTTTATCGTTCTTACCAGGCTTGTTTAATATTAATGAACCAGTTATTTTCGGAACGCCTATCGTAATGAATCCTATTTTAGGTATTCCGTTTATCGTGGCACCGTTAATTACCACAACGTTATCTTATTTCTTAACAGTCGCTAATATAATTCCGATGATGGCTGCACGTTTAGCGTTTGCAATTCCAGCACCAATTGCTGCTTGGATGAGTACCAATTGGAGTTTCTCGGCCGCAGTATTAGTGATTGTTAACTTCTTAATTACAATGGCTATCTACTATCCATTTTTCAAAGTTTATGAAAAACAACAATTGGATAAAGAAGCAGAAGAATTAGCAGCTGAACAAGCAGCAAAAAATTAAAAAATGTTAGGGCGGGTGTTCTGATATGAATATCCTGCCCCTTCTAAGTCAGAGAAGAAAGTCAGGAGCGTATAAGATGATTATTTGGTTCATTTTCTTTTTTATCGTTAGTCAAATTATTATAGAAAAAGGGCAGTTGCCTACTGTTGTTTATCAATTTGGTTTGGTAAAGACGTTGGTTTTTACGGCAGTTTGTATTACTCTTTCCATGATAATTGGCGGATTTCTAAATCAACCAGTATTGCTCGTTGGCTCTACAACAATCCTGTGTAGCTCGGTGATTGCTTGGAAATTTCGAAATAAATTTGAAAATAGCGGAGTGTGAGAACGAAGATGAAAAGAGCATTAGGTGTATCAGTTTATCCAGATCATAGTGATATCAATCAAGATAAAGCGTATTTAAAAAAAGCCAGCGAATGTGGGTTTACTCGAATTTTTATGAGTATGTTAGAAGTGACCGATGGCAAAGAAGCGGTTCAGAAAAAATTTAAAGAATTAATTAGTTATGCGAAAAATTTAGGATTTGAAACAATTTTAGATGTCGTTCCAAGTATCTTTGATGAATTGGAAATTTCATATGATGATTTGACTTTTTTCAGCGAATTAGGAGCTGATGGGATTCGGTTGGATACAGGTTTTGATGGAAATAAAGAAGCCATGTTGACGTTTAATCCATTCGGCGTGGCTATTGAGCTGAATATGAGTAATGATGTTGCTTATCTTGATAACATTTTAACGTACGAAGCGAATCGACCTTTCTTATATGGTTGTCATAACTTTTATCCACAAGCGGGAACTGCATTGCCGTATGATTTCTTTGAAAAATGTAGCATCCGTTTTAAAAAGGAAGGTATTCGGACAGCTGCTTTTATTTCATCACAGGTAGGTGAAATTGGTCCTTGGGATGTGAATGATGGGCTACCTACTTTAGAAATGCATAGACAGTTGTCAGTCACTGTTCAAGCTAAACATTTATTTGCAACAAATTTAATTGATGATGTTGTTATTGGAAATGCTTATGCTTCCAACGAAGAATTAGAAGCATTGGGTCAGTTGAATCGTTATCAAACAGAATTGACCATTGTTTTTGCAGAAGCGACTTCTGAAATTGAAAAAGAAATCGTAACAAAAAATCAACATTTTCGCCGTGGAGATATCACTCAGCAGATGATTCGTTCCACAGAAGTGCGTAAAAAATATAAAAATGAAGCTAATCCCCCACATGATAATCAAGCAATGCTACAACCTGGAGATGTTGTTGTGGGAAATGATGCATTTGGAAAATACAAAAATGAATTACAAGTCGTTTTAGAGCCACATCAAGACTCACGCAAAAACCGAGTAGGGCGTATTATAGAAGAAGAACTTGTATTATTAGAATTCATTAAGCCTTGGACAAAATTTAGATTTATAGAAAAGTAGGGAAGAATATGGACTACGATTTACTTATAAAAAATGGACAGACAGTAGATGGTATGCCTGTTGAAATTGCAATTAAAGAGAAAAAAATAGCTGCTGTTGCAGCAACTATTTCAGGTTCTGCAAAAGAAACTATCCACTTAGAACCAGGTACTTATGTATCCGCAGGCTGGATAGATGATCACGTTCATTGTTTTGAAAAAATGGCTCTTTATTATGATTATCCAGATGAAATTGGGGTCAAAAAGGGTGTTACGACAGTGATTGATGCTGGGACAACAGGTGCTGAAAACATTCATGAATTTTATGACTTAGCGCAACAAGCAAAAACAAATGTTTTTGGATTAGTCAATATTTCTAAATGGGGCATCGTTGCTCAGGACGAACTCGCAGATTTAAGTAAAGTACAAGCGAGTTTAGTCAAAAAAGCGATTCAAGAATTACCAGATTTTGTTGTAGGGATTAAAGCCCGTATGAGTAGGACCGTTATTGGCGATAACGGCATTACGCCTTTAGAATTGGCCAAACAGATTCAGCAAGAGAACCAAGAAATTCCCTTAATGGTTCACATTGGATCAGCACCGCCTCATTTAGATGAAATTTTAGCCTTGATGGAAAAAGGGGATGTCCTAACCCATTGTTTTAATGGGAAAGAAAATGGTATCTTAGACCAAGCAACGGATAAAATAAAAGACTTCGCTTGGCAAGCGTACAACAAAGGGGTCGTATTTGATATCGGGCATGGTACGGATAGTTTCAATTTTCACGTAGCTGAAACAGCGTTGCGCGAGGGAATGAAAGCTGCATCAATTAGCACAGATATCTACATTCGTAACCGAGAAAATGGTCCTGTTTATGATTTAGCCACAACGATGGAAAAACTCCGTGTAGTCGGCTATGATTGGCCAGAAATTATTGAAAAGGTAACCAAGGCTCCTGCTGAGAATTTCCATTTAGCTCAAAAAGGCACGTTGGAAATAGGTAAAGATGCTGATTTAACGATTTTCACGATTCAAGCAGAAGAAAAAACATTGACTGATTCTAATGGATTGACACGAGTAGCCAAAGAGCAAATTCGCCCAATCAAAACAATTATTGGAGGACAAATCTATGACAATTAGTTACGAAAAATTCCACTTAAAAGAAGTCATTAATGCTTCTGGCAAAATGACCATTCTAGGTGTCTCCAAAGTTTCGGAGGCAGTCCTCGCGGCTCAACGATTCGGTGGTGAACATTTCTTTGAAATGAGTGAACTTAGTGTACAAACAGGGGCCTTTTTAGCCAACTTGTTGAAGGCAGAAGATGCACAAATCGTTTCCTCGGCTTCGGCGGGGATTGCCCAATCGGTGGCTGCCTTGATTGGAAAAGGCAGCTTGTACCACGCGTATCATCCTTATACAGAAAAAATCGAACAGCGGGAGATTGTTTTACCTAAAGGGCACAACGTGGACTACGGCACGCCTGTAGAAGTTATGGTAGCGCAAGGCGGCGGCCAAGTGGTGGAAGCTGGCTACGCCAACATGTGCAGTCCAGAACACGTGGAAATGATGATTTCTGAAAAAACAGCGGCCATTCTATACATCAAAAGCCACCATACCGTGCAAAAAAGTATGCTGACGGTGGCCGAAGCGGCCAAAGTGGCGCAACGCCACAAGGTGCCGCTAATTGTTGACGCGGCAGCAGAAGAAGATCTTTTCAAATACACTGAAGCAGGCGCTGATTTGGTGATTTACAGCGGCGCCAAAGCAATTGAAGGGCCAAGTGCCGGTTTAGTGGTCGGGAAAAAAGAATACATTGACTGGGTGCGCCTACAAGGCAAAGGCATTGGTCGAGCAATGAAAATTGGCAAAGACAATATCTTGGGCTTTACGCAAGCAGTGGAAGAATACTTGGCACATGGCAGTGAATCAGGGGCTTCGATGCAAGAGCGCTTAAAACCGTTTGTTGAAGCCATCAACAACTTGTCAGATTTAACCGCCAAAATTGTCCAAGATGGCGCTGGCCGAGACATTTATCGCGCCAGTGTCAAAGTGGACGGCAGAAAAAACGCTAAGGAAGTCATCCAAGCGTTAAAAGCAGAAAGTCCAGCCATTTATACGCGTGAATATCAAGCCAACAATGGCATCATTGAATTTGACATTCGTTCTGTCAATCAAGAAGAAATGAACAAAATCGTGCAACGATTACAAGAAATTATGGACACAAAGGAGAAATAAGCCATGTCATTAAAACCTAATTATTTAGAAGAACGCATTTGTTTAAACGTCTTAGCCAATTCAGTAGAAAATGCCCAAGCCTGTTATGAAGCAGCAGAAGGGCATGTTGTGTTAGGCGTTCTTTCAAAAAACTATGAAACCGATGAAGCAGCCATTGACGATATGAAAAAATACCAAGCAGCAACCAACAACGCTTTATCTGTCGGCTTAGGGGCTGGCGATCCTAATCAAAGTCAAATGGTGGCTCGCTTATCAGAAGTTCTACAACCGCAACACGTGAACCAAGTCTTCACAGGTGTCGGCGCTTCGCGGGCCTTACTTGGTCAAGACGAAACAGTGATTAATGGCTTGGTTTCACCCACAGGCAAAGTTGGCTATGTCAACATAGCGACAGGTCCGTTAAGCTCTGGTGCGCCAGCGGCGGAAGTGCCTATCGAAACCGCCATCAAATTGTTGAAAGACATGGGAGGCAGTTCCATTAAATATTTCCCGATGAAAGGCTTGGCTCACAAAGAAGAATACCAAGCAGTAGCAGCAGCTTGTGCCAAGTATGACTTTTATTTAGAGCCAACAGGGGGCATTGATTTAGAAAACTTTGAAGAAATTGTTCAAATTGCGGTGGATGCCGGCGTTAAAAAAATCATTCCTCATGTCTACAGCTCAATTATCGATCAAGAAACAGGGGACACTAGAACAGAAGACGTGAAAACGTTACTAACCATGATGAAAAACACATTGAATAAGTAGGTGGCAAAGATGAAAATTGCTGCGTTTGGTGAAGTCATGCTTCGTTTCACTCCGCCAGAGTATCTAATGTTAGAACAAACAGAGCAGTTAAGAATGAACTTTGTAGGGACTGGCGTAAATCTCTTAGCAAATTTGGCTCATTTTCAACTAGAAACAGCATTGATTACGAAATTACCTGCCAATCGTCTTGGTGAAGCTGGCAAAGCAGCGTTAAGGAAGTTAGGAATTTCAGATCAATGGGTAGGAGAAAAGGGCGATCATATTGGTAGTTTTTTTGCAGAAATGGGTTATGGAATCCGCCCCACACAAGTAACTTATCAAAATCGCCATCAGAGTGCTTTTGGCATCAGCGAGGCGAAGGACTACGATTTTGAGGCCTTTTTAGCGGAAGTAGATATGGTGCATATTTGTGGTATTTCGTTAAGTTTAACTGAAAAAACTCGTGATGCTGCTTTGATACTTGCGCAAAAGGCGCATGCCTGTCAAAAGAAAGTTTGTTTTGACTTTAATTATCGACCTAGTTTGAATACAGCAAATAGCGCACTCTTTATGCGTCAACAGTACGAACGCATTTTACCTTATTGTGATATTGTTTTTGGCAGTCGTCGTGATTTGGTCGAGCTATTAGGTTTCATTCCGCGAGAAGATTTAGAAGGTGAGGCACAAGAAACTGAACTGATTCAGCGCTTCATGTCTCAATACAATTTGGAATGGTTTGCTGGGACAACGAGAAGTCATTCCCAAAATCAAAACTACTTAAGTGGGTATTTATATACCCAAAATGAGTACCAACGGAGTGAAAAAAGACCGCTTCTTAATCTTGATCGAATTGGTGCTGGTGATGCTTATGCGGCGGGGATTTTATATGGCTATAGCCAAAATTGGTCGTTAGAAAAGGCAGTTATCTTTGCCACAGTCAATGGGGTCCTTGCACATACGATTCAAGGAGATATTCCTTTGACAACGGTCAAACAAGTGAATCACGTTCTTGAGCATCCGAATCTTGATTTAATTCGTTAAAGAAGAAAACCAGAAGAAAAGTCGTGTGTGGCTTTTCTTCTGGTCTTTTTTTCATTATAATTAAAAGAAACAGATTGCAAAGGAGGCAGCAGGATGAGTGTTGCACATCTTTTAACAGTTTTAGAAAATGATGAATTTATTGAACGGATTCAAAAACGACCAGAAGCGTTCATTGGAACGACTGGCTTAGTCGGCTTAGAGAATTTACTTGTTCAGACAATTAACGGTTTATTAGAGTTTTTCATTGAAAAGAATCAAGGGAAAATTGCTATACAGTTATCGCGTCAACAAATCTCTTTTCAGGTATCTTCCACACGACCGCTTGTTTTTGAACAAAAGCAAGTCGATTTAGAACCACCTTTTCTGTATTTATCTGTTTTACAAGCCTTCTCAAAACAAGTAGGAATCAGTATCGATCAAGAAAAACAGCGGACTATTTTTATTTATCATCAAGGGCAATTGAAAAAACGATTATTATTACCTATTGAAGAAACCCAGGAACGAATTGAAGTCTTGTTTTGGCCAGATACGCAAATTTTTGGTACAGAATCACTTTCTTATATGCGTGTTTTACAACAATGTCAACAGATTGCCATGTTGAATCCAGGCTTAAAAATTCTCTTAACACAAGAAGAGGAACAAAAAAATCTTTGTTATTACCCTAAAGGTTTAAGTAATTATTTATTTGAAAAAGATAATCCATTAACTAGAAAAGCTGCACCGATTATTCAAGCCAAGCAAACAGAATTGGCCCTTGTTCAATTTATTTTGAGTAAAAATCATGCACCGCAAGTGCAAAAAACATTTGTTAATGGGCATTATCCCAGTCTTGGTGGAACCCACTATGAGGGTTTTCTTGATGGCGTAGTGGCCGCCTTTAATCAATTTTTAGAGGAACAACATTACTCATTATCTGTGACAGCAGATAGTTTTTTAGCAGAATTTGATTTTGTTTTAGCCATTACGATACCAAAGCCCCGCTACACTGATGCAACGAAAACCATTTTAAGAAATACAGAGTTATATGAAGTGGTTAAAGAAGTCGTTTTTGACGAATTACAACACTACTTTCAACGTCATCCCAAATGGTTAGAGCAAGGAAGAAGCGAGGGAAATGAATGAAAATTTTTGTCGATGGCGATGGTTCACCTGTGAAAGAGACGGTTATTGAAGTCGCTGTAGAGAAAGCTTTGGATGTGGTGATTGTTACTAGTGTAGATCATTATTCCTTAAAAGATTATCCAGAAAATGTCTCTTTTGTGTATGTTGATAAAGGAGCGGATGCTGCTGATTTTAAAATTGTGCAGTTAATAAAAAAAGGAGATCTTTTAATTACACAAGATTATGGCTTAGCTTCCTTGGTTTTGCCAAAAGGAGTGTCGGTTTTACATCAACTGGGTTATCAATATACGAAAGAAAATATTGATGGCTTGTTAGAACAACGCTATTTTAGTGGCCAAATTCGGCGAAAAGGTGGCCGAACGAAAGGACCTAAACCTTTTACAGACAAAGATAGAACAACGTTTAAACAAGCCCTTATTGAGCTGGTGGAACGGAGTCTTTAGCAAGGAAAAGGCAAGCAAAGAATTTTGCCTTCACTAAATTTGCTTCTATTATGAAACTGGGTTTTATGCTAAAATAAGTAAGGATAATTTGAAAAATAATTTTTTCTAAAAGACAGGAAAGAAACTAGGAGGACAAGCATTTGAAGATTATTTTGTTGTATGGCGGCAGAAGTGAAGAGCACGATGTGTCTGTTTTGTCTGCATATTCCGTTTTAAATGCAATCTATTATAAATATTATCAAGTACAGTTAGTCTTTATTAGTAAAGACGGTCAATGGGTAAAAGGCCCTCTCTTATCTGAACGACCACAAAATAAAGAAGTTTTACATTTAACTTGGGCACAAACACCTGAAGAAACAGGCGAATTTTCAGGAAAACGAATCAGTCCTTCGGAAATTTATGAAGAAGAAGCGATTGTTTTCCCTGTTTTACATGGGCCAAATGGCGAAGATGGAACAATTCAAGGATTCATGGAAACCATTAATATGCCTTATGTGGGCGCAGGTGTCTTAGCTAGTGCTAACGCAATGGACAAAATCATGACGAAATATCTTTTACAAACTGTTGGCATTCCACAAGTACCATTCGTGCCAGTTTTAAGAAGTGACTGGAAAGGAAATCCAAAAGAAGTCTTTGAAAAATGTGAAGGTTCTTTAATCTATCCGGTCTTTGTTAAACCTGCCAATATGGGTTCTAGTGTCGGAATTAGCAAAGCGGAAAATCGTGAAGAATTGCAAGAAGCATTGGAAGAAGCTTTCCGTTATGATGCCCGAGCAATTGTTGAACAAGGGATTGAAGCACGTGAAATTGAAGTAGCCATTTTAGGAAATGAAGATGTCCGTACGACTTTACCTGGTGAAGTGGTGAAAGATGTCGCTTTCTATGATTATGATGCAAAATACATCAATAACACGATTGAAATGCAAATCCCAGCGCATGTTCCAGAAGAAGTAGCCCATCAAGCGCAAGAATACGCTAAAAAAGCGTATATTATGTTAGATGGAAGTGGCTTAAGTCGCTGTGATTTCTTCTTAACAAGCAAAAACGAATTATTCCTGAATGAATTGAACACCATGCCTGGTTTTACTGACTTTAGTATGTACCCTTTACTATGGGAAAATATGGGCTTGAAATACAGTGATTTAATTGAGGAATTGATTCAGTTAGCTTTGAATCGTTTTAAACAACGCCAAGAATTTTATAATAACTAAGAAGAAAAAATCACACAAGACTGGGACATGACAAGACTTTGGCATGTCCCAGTCCCTGTGTCAGAGGAGCAAAACATAATGAAATTAACCTTCTGGGAAGTAGCGCAAGCGGTTGAAGCCAGTAATGATTGGCAACAATGGCCTGATTTTCCTTTAACAGGCATTGAATTTGATAGTCGTAAAATTGTGAAAGGAAACCTCTTTGTTCCTTTACAAGGTGAAAATGATGGTCATCGTTTTATTGAGAGTGCCATGGCTAATGGCTGTCAGGCCGCTTTTTGGGGACAGGATTTAGACGATGCACCGCAACAATTGCCTGTTTTGCATGTTACTGATCCACTGGCTGCTATGCAAAAATTAGCTACCTATTATTTAAATAAAATGCAACCGAATGTCATCGCTGTGACTGGCAGTAATGGAAAAACCACCACTAAAGATTTAATTGCTGCTGTGTTATCTGAAAAGTTTGTGACTTACAAAACGCAAGGCAATTACAATAATCAAATTGGCTTACCCTATACTATTTTACACATGCCTGATGAAACAGAAAAACTGATTTTAGAAATGGGCATGGATCATGCTCAGGAAATTTCTTTCCTTTCCAATCTGGCTCAGCCAGAAGTTGCCGCCATCACAATGATTGGCGAAGCTCATGTGGAAAATTTTGGCTCACGAGCAGGCATTGCACAAGCAAAAATGGAAATCGTAGATGGTTTAGCCAAAGACGGTAGTTTATTTGTGCCAAGCGATGAACCTTTGCTAGAACCATTGGTGGAAAAAGTCACGCAACAAGTGATTACTTTTGGTTTTAGCCAGGAAAGTCAACTTCAAGGAATCGTCACAAATGAAGCCAAAGAGCAAACCTCATTCAAAATCAGTGATACACAAATGACGTTTACGATTCCAGTGCCAGGAACCTATAATGTCACCAATGCATTAATCGCAATTGGCATTGGTCGGTATTTCCAATTAACGGATAGTGAGATTCAAAAAGGGTTGGCTACAGCGGAACTAACAAAGAATCGGACAGAATGGCTGAAAGCAGCGAATGGTGCCGAAATTTTAAGTGATGTGTACAATGCCAATCCGACAGCTATGGGTCTTGTTCTAGACAGTTTTAGCAAAATGTCCAAAGTAGGAAAACGAATTGCTGTTTTAGGAGACATGCTGGAATTAGGTCCTGATTCTGCTGCCATGCATCAAGCAATGGCGCAGCATTTAGCCCCAGATGCGATTGAAGAAGTCTTTTTATATGGTTCTGAAATGGCTTATTTAGCTGATAAATTGCAAGAAACCTATGCACCAGCTAACATTCATTCTTTTAAAAAAGAAGAAAAAAATGAGTTGATTGAAGCTGTCAAAAAAGTCTTACAACCAGAAGATATGGTGGTTTTAAAGGGAAGTAACGGGATGGAACTTCGTGAAGTCATCGATGCACTTTTAGAAAAGTAAATAAGTTTCATAAAACTTGCTGAAAATAGGATTCTATGATAGAATGACCTATTGCCGGAAGATGACGAGAAAAATTGAATCGTAGTAAATAAAATAGATCTATTTCTATGTTTAATAATAAATGTGAAGCTGAACGACCACGTTTGGCTTTTCTAATGCCATAAGGTGAATTTTTCGGTGAAATCAGGAAAGAAGAAATAGTTGGCACACTATAATGGATTTCTTTTTAACAACTGAAAGTGAAGACACCTGAAACTAGGAAGAAATCGTTCTTTCCGAAACAAAATCTAGGAGGATATCATTTGAAATTTAAAGAACTTGGTTTAGCGCCAGAATTATTATCAGCGGTAGAACGCGCAGGCTTCGAGGAAGCAACCCCTATTCAATCAGAAACAATTCCGTTAGCGTTAGCAGGAAAAGACGTAATCGGACAAGCACAAACAGGAACAGGGAAAACCGCTGCTTTTGGCTTACCAATGCTTAACAAAATTGACGCAGACAACCGCGTTATTCAAGGATTAGTCATTGCACCAACCCGTGAGTTGGCTATCCAAACACAAGAAGAGTTATTCCGTTTAGGCCGCGATAAAAAGATTCGCGTCCAAGCCGTTTACGGTGGGGCTGATATCGGTCGCCAAATCCGTGGACTAAAAGATCGTCCACATATCGTTGTAGGTACACCAGGACGTTTACTAGACCATATTAACCGTCGTACCTTGAAATTAGAAACTGTTGAAACATTAGTTTTAGACGAAGCAGATGAAATGTTAAACATGGGCTTCTTGGAAGACATTGAAAAAATCATCTCACAAGTGCCAGAACAACGTCAAACACTTCTATTTTCAGCAACTATGCCGCCAGCAATCAAGAATATTGGCGTGAAATTCATGAAACAACCAGAACATGTGAAGATTAAAGCCAAAGAAATGACGGCTGATTTAATTGATCAATATTATGTACGTTCAAAAGACTTTGAAAAATTTGACATTATGACACGTTTACTAGACGTGCAAACCCCAGAATTGACCATTGTCTTTGGTCGGACAAAACGCCGTGTTGATGAACTTGCCCGCGGGTTAGAAGCGCGTGGTTACAAAGCAGAAGGCATCCATGGCGACCTATCACAACAAAAACGGATGAGCGTTTTACGTTCATTCAAAAATGGTAACTTAGATATCTTAGTGGCAACAGATGTAGCAGCACGTGGGTTAGATATTTCAGGTGTCACTCATGTCTATAACTACGATATTCCACAAGATCCAGAAAGTTATGTTCACCGTATTGGTCGGACAGGTCGTGCTGGTAAAGGCGGTATGTCTGTGACGTTTGTAACACCAAACGAAATGGGTTACTTACATGTCATCGAAAACCTAACGAAAAAACGGATGACACCATTACGTCCACCAACCGAAAAAGAAGCATTTAAAGGACAATTAAGTGCAGCTGTTGAAACCATCGAAAGTGATCTAGAAGAAAATGGTTTAGACAAATATCTAGAATCTGCTGAAGCGTTATTAGAAAAATATTCAGCGACAGACTTAGCTGCGTTATTATTAAAAACAGTAGCGAAAGATCCAGCAGATGCGGTTCCTGTAAAAATTACCCCAGAACGTCCATTGCCTTCAAATAAAAAAGGCTTTAACAAAAATGGCCGTGGTGGTGGCGGTGGGAACAACCGTAATCGCAACCGTGGTGGCAATGGTAAAGGTGGCAGCTATCGTGGCAACAAAAACCATAAAGATGGCGACCGTAATTACAAAAATAGCGACCGCAAAAATAAAGATCAACGTGGCGGTAAACGTCATAACGATAAAAAACGTGGTTTCGTCATTCGCGAAAACGCTAAATAATCAAAAGAGCGAGTGTTCCGTCTATGAACGGAATACTCGCTCTTTTTTGGTAGATAATCGTTAAATAGAAAAACTCAAAAAAAGTAAAAAAGGCATCAAAATGATATAAAAAAAGAAAAACGCCAAAATTATCCAAGTTTTCAACGGGGAAGTTAGATTGAAGAGTTTCAGTTTTTGTTGTAGCAAATGAATGGTTACGATCCAAACCAGTTGCAAGAGAAAAAATAGGCTGGGATTTTTAAAGAAGATTGGAAATATGTAGAGCAACAAAGTAAAAATAAACAGGGCGCAACGAAGCAACTTTTTTTGCCGAGAAGTTAAAGTCATACATTTTTCTCCTTTTTCTTTTTATTCTCCCATAAGTAGCCAAAATTTGCTATAAAATATCAGAACATCCGCTTAGTTTCCTGATTTTTTTCCGATACTTCTTAGTTGTTGTCTTACTTTTATAAAAATTCAGAAAAATTTTATAAAAATGTAAATAGGAAGAAAACGTATGGTACTTCAATTTGTGTGAGGATCTTGTAAAACATTATTTATTTTTTTAGCGAATCAGTGGAAAAATTTTGAAATTTTGTTAAAATGAAAGGTAATTCGGAGTAACTATATTAAATAGGAAGTAAGGCGGAAAATGATAAAGGGAATTGGTATTGACGCAGTAGAATTAAGTCGGATAAAACCGATTGTTGAAAAACAAGGATCGTTTATTCAACGGGTTTTAACACCTAACGAATTGACCCTTTTTGAAAAGTTATCTACAAAACGTCAAATAGAATTTTTAGCTGGTCGTTTTGCTTGTAAAGAAGCGTTCTCTAAAGCATGGGGCACAGGGATTGGTAAAGTTGGTTTACAAGATATTGAGGTGCTGACTGAAAAAACAGGTGCACCATACGTAGCAAACTCGCCCCATAATGGTAAAGTGTTTGTCTCGATTACGCACACAGATACTATGGCGATTGCACAAATTGTTTTAGAAAGCGAATAATAGAAGCAACGAAGAAAGAAGGATGTACAATGGTCGTTGGATGGCATCGTCCTACACGGTTACATATCGATACGCAAGCAATTACTGAAAATGTCCAAAAGGAATGTCAACGTTTGCCAGAAGGAACTGCTTTATTTGCGGTTGTGAAAGCGAACGGCTATGGGCATGGCGCCGTAGAATCCGCTAAAGCGGCGAAAAAAGGTGGCGCGACAGGTTTTTGTGTCGCCTTATTGGATGAAGCAATTGAATTGAGAGAAGCAGGTGTTCAGGACCCCATTTTAATTTTGAGTGTGGTAGACTTAGCTTATGTGCCTTTGTTGATTCAATATGATTTGTCTGTAACGGTAGCTACACAAGAATGGTTAGAAGCTGCTCTTCAACAACTAACGCCTGAGAGTAACACGCCATTACGTGTTCACTTAAAAGTCGATACTGGCATGGGACGGATTGGCTTTTTAACCCCGGAAGAGACTAAGCAAGCAGTGCGGTTTGTTCAATCCCACAAAGAATTTTTATGGGAAGGGATTTTTACTCATTTTTCAACTGCTGATGAAATCGATACAAGCTATTTTGAAAAACAAGCAGGGCGTTTTAAGGCTGTTCTAGCAGTTTTAGAAGAGTTACCTCGGTATGTCCATGTTAGCAATAGTGCGACAGCGTTATGGCATCCTGATGTGCCAGGAAACATGATTCGCTATGGGGTAGCCATGTATGGATTGAACCCTTCAGGTAATAAGCTTGCCCCAAGCTATGCGTTAAAGCCGGCCTTACGGTTGACCAGTGAACTCATCCATGTAAAACGCTTAGCGGCTGGCGAAGGAATTGGCTATGGCGAAACCTACGTAACTGAAGCTGAAGAATGG
The DNA here is from genome assembly GCF_040719405.1 of Enterococcus sp. AN402. Taxonomy (NCBI): domain Bacteria; kingdom Bacillati; phylum Bacillota; class Bacilli; order Lactobacillales; family Enterococcaceae; genus Enterococcus; species Enterococcus sp. AN402. The sequence continues at coordinate 493,018 of NZ_JBFDTM010000004.1, forward strand.
ATTGGGACAGTGCCAATCGGCTATGCAGATGGCTGGTTGCGTCATCTCCAAGGATTTACAGTACTCGTGAATGGTAAGCGTTGCGAAATCGTCGGACGAGTGTGTATGGATCAATGTATGATTCGTTTAGCAGAAGAAGTTCCTGTCGGCTCAGTCGTTACATTAGTTGGAAAAGATGGCAATGAAGAAAATACGTTACAAATGGTAGCCGAAAAATTAGAAACCATTCATTATGAAGTTGCATGTACTTTCTCACAAAGAATCCCCAGAGAATATAACTAGATAGGAGGTTCCACTATGGTCAAACGCGGAGATATTTATTTTGCAGACCTTTCCCCAGTAGTGGGCTCGGAACAAGGCGGCGTCAGACCTGTCCTTGTTGTCCAAAATAACTTAGGTAATCATTTTAGCCCAACGATTATCGTTGCGGCGATCACAGCCAAAATGGCAAAGCCAAAATTGCCAACACATATCGGGATTAATTCTGATGAAACAGGCATTGAAAAAGATTCAGTGATTCTTTTAGAGCAGATTCGAACAATCGATAAGGGTCGCTTGAAAGAAAAAGTTTGTCATTTGAGACTTGATATTATGGAAGAAGTTGATCGTGCCTTAGGCATCAGTGTTGGACTTAGTAGCGATTCAGCCCCAGCAAAAGCAAATTCAGCTACATAAAGAACGATAGCTACTATGAAATCAACAAAGACGAATTGGATTTTTTTAAAAGCGACTGATCTAGTTCGGTTCGCTAAACATAGTTTGAGTAAAAGCGAGAGAGATGGCCAAGTGGCATCTCTCTTTTTTTGTTTTATATTTTAAAAATTAAAATATAAATATAAAATATGAAATTTTATCATTGTATTTTAAATAAAGTTGTTGGCAAGGCTCAAACGGAATGTTACAATCAATACTATATAGAGTTTTTAAAGAGCGTAACAGGTGATTTTACAAGTTTTGATTGTCGAGCGATGACATAAAGGAGATTATATTTGTATGATGATTGTTGTACTTTTAATGAGTAGTTGCTTATTTTTATTTGTAAGCTATCAATTGTATTTGCGATTACTTGTCGAAAAACTGGATTCAGAGGACCGGACATTAAAGAGGAAAATAAATTTCTATAAGTATCAGAAAAATAGTCGTTTAATGATTTATTTATTGTTTAGTGTTTGTCTACTTAGCGTATTATTGTTAGGAATTGTTTATACATATTATCAATTAAATCAACGAAATATCCGCATGGAACAACGGATCGAGCGTTTGGCACAAGGCCAAGCTACTCAAGGTGACAAAATAAAAAAACAAGCGATTAAAAAAACAGCCTTAAATCAGTTTCCCTGGAAGCAAGCTGTTTCGGCAGAATCGGCCGCTGTCTTGACTAATTATGAATTACAATTAGCGCGTGAATGGCGTCCTTACCTCGGAGAGACGAGTATCACAATGATTAGAAGTGAAAAAACACAAACCTTGACACTGTCTGTTTTTTCAGTTGGCTTAAGTTACCATGAATTTCAAACAGGCCAAGACAATATTGTAGCACTTATTGCAGCGTTGAATTCAGTTAAAGAAATTACCATGATTGATTTTAATTTTACTTATCGAGATCAAGAGCAAACCCTTGTCAAATCCATTGATACGTATGCTCGTGAGACGTTGGAAACAAATTTGGAGCCTGTCGTGATTAGTTAAAAGGACGAGAGAAAGGACATATAGATGACAAAAAGACGTTTAATCAAAAAAATTAAAGATATTTCGGATGATACGCTTGAAAAAGAAGTCTTTTTTCAGCCAGGATTCGAACCAGAAAAAATAATTAGCGGAATCAAACCGGAACAACAGGAAAAAGAAATGGCGACGTTAAGAGAAAGGCTCGCCTACTATCAGAAAAAAGAAACAGCCTTTAAAAAACTTCAAGAAGAAAATGAGCAATTAAAGAACCAACAAGAAACGGAAAAACAAGCATTAGAAGAAAAAAATCAGGCATTACTTGAAACACTAAATCAAAAGGAACATGAAATTTTTGAATTGGAAGAGCAACTGGAAACGAACAGTGAAACCACGACAGAGGCTACCACTCTTCAAACAAATCTGCAAAATGCAGAAAAACAATTAACCACTGTACATAATCAAATGGAACGTTTAGAAAGTGAATTAACGCAGCAAGTGGCAGAATTAGAAAAAGAATCGGCTGAACAGCAACAACATATCCAGACATTACACAACCAGTTAGCAGAAGAAAAAGGAAAGTTGGAGAAAAAAGGAGATATTACAGGAATGGAAAAGCAAGTAGAAACGTTAACGACAGAATTAGAAGAAAGCACAACGACTCAACAAGCATTGCAGGAACAAATTGAAAAACTAACTGTACAATTACAAAAAGTAGAAGCCGAAAAACAAACCTTACAAGAGGCTGCCCAACAAGAAGTGATTGTGAAACAACGCATGGAGGAGTTAAAGAATGAGCTTCAAAATAGTTTACAGCAAAAAAATGAAGCAGAAGTAAAACTAGGTCGACTACAAGGTGTCAATGACAAACATCTTGCTGAAAAGCAAGTTTACGAAGGGGAATTAGCTGCTCTAAGAAAAGAAGTAGAGGCCAAAGAAGACAGTTTAGAACAAGTTCAAAAAGAATTGAAGACACTACAAGCCGTTTCAAAAAATATTGAACCGAGTAGTGAGCAGTTAACAGAACTGCTACGCGCAAAACAGCAAATTAACGATTTATTAATGAAAAATCAGCAATTACAAGAAGAGGCTTTAAAATCGCAACAAGAAATTGGCGAAGTGATGGTTTCTGCCAAAAAAGAAGCCAATCGGATTGTTAATGAAGCGAAAGTAGAAGCAAAACACCTAATCAATTCCGCAGAATTAGAAATGTTAAATATTGGTAACCGAGCGAAAAGTATTTCGAATGAAGTCGAAGCATCAAAAGTAGAAGTACTTGAGATTTATCGCGAATTAGAGGAACGCTTAACTAAACTGACACGTCTTGAACAAGATAACTATTAATAAAATGGTCAGTAAAAAGTTAACGGGAGCAAGGAAACTACATTGTCTTGGGGTCCTTTTTTTAGCTGTTACATTAAGTAGCTCCGCAGAAAGATTACAGGCTGCTGCTGTCTCAAAGGAAGAGCAGTCGCTAAGGCAACCGCTTATCAGGAAAAACATAGTAACAGAGAAGAGCGAATATCTTGTAGAAGCAAATCAAAGTATTTGGGAGCTGGCACAAGATGCGCAGAAACCATTGAATCAGTTTATGAAGGAAAACCAGTTACGTAGTAGCTATATTAAAAAAGGAACGCAATTAGTTAAATAGAAAAAAGGAGCAAGAAAGGAAAAGTTTATTTAAGAAGCTTTTCCTTTTAAGAAAACGATGAAAGAATGGATAAAGCCCGTTATGCGAACAATTCGCCACATTAAGCGCGCCTTCTTGAAGCAAAAGTTGCCTGAGACATATCAGCTAAAAAAGCAAAAGACTAACAAAGCAACGGAATATTTGCTTGAGCAAACAGATAACCATCAATCAATAAGAGGCCCACAAAGAAAAATGACCGCTGAAGAGATTAAAAAAAAGCGGCAAGCCTACCAAAAGAAACAACGCATCCAAGTCGTTAAATTTTTTATGCCAGCTATTCTTTTCGCTATTTTTGTGTTCTTTTTTGTGTTAAAGACATCTAGCTACCCAATTGCTGGGCAATCCATGAAGCCGACACTTAACGCTGGGGAACGAGTCTTAGTACAACGGACGAAGCAAGTAACAAGGTACGATGTGATTGCATTTAAAGCACCGCTAGCTAGCAAAGGTACGTACGTCAAGCGAATTATCGGGGTTCCTGGTGATCGAATTTGGGTAAACGAGGGAAAACTTTATCTTTCAGAAGAACCTATAGCAAGCGATAATGAGGCACTGCCTGAGAATGCCAGTCGTTTTGACTTATCAGAAGAAGCGGCAGCCCAACTTCGCCTGTTTCAGAAGATTCCAGCTGGTCATTACTTTGTCTTAGGGGACAATCGTACGCATTCAAGTGATAGTCGTACGTTCGGCTTTGTCGAGATACAAGCGATTGAAGGCATCGTGGTGTTTAAAATGGCGCCGTTTAAGGAAATAGGGAAAGTAAAATAAAAAGCTTAAGTCAGCCATCTAAGAGTAGGGCACTTAAGCTTTTCTTTTTAGAGATTATTTGCCCAATAACAATTGAATGATTTTTTCAATTGATTGTAGGTCGTAACGATTACTAATATCCGAAAAAATATAGTAATGGTCATACTGGGCAACGAGCTGTTCATTATTGGTATTCATTAAAAGCAAATCATAATGGTTTTCTGCGTTGTAAGGCTCAATTTTCAGCGGATATTTTCCAGCGATACTCTGTTGTATTTTTTGTGCTACCAACTCGCTATAAGCACTGCTCAGTGAGTGATAAACACCAATCGTTATTTTTTTTTCATTTAATTCAGCAATGTGATTCAAAATAAGTGTATAATTAATTTCAGTAAATTGATTTTGGTACTTAGAAGCAGTGGCTTTTGTGGCAAAGTTCGTTGTAGCGATCTCCACTAATTCGTAAACTTCACTTTCGCTAAAAGGATGACGTAAGACTTTCAAAAGTGACTGAATTGTCCAATAATCAAAGGGTAAAATAAATCCTGAAAAATAATAGAGTTGCGCATGTAATTGGAAAAGTAAATTTTCAATATAAAGTAGCCGAATAGGCAGTACGTAATGGGATAAATAACCACGTGCTTTAAGGTACGTTAAAATGACCCGGTTCATTTCGTTAAGATACGTTTTTTCAATTCGTTGTTGTTTTGCTAAACGAAAGGCGAAAGCAGCATTCGCAGAATAATTATGCATGGAACAAAAAAAGTCATAAAACATATAGGCTTCGTTGATTGTATATGGACGGTCGATTCTTTTCATATATGTATGTATAGATAAATTAATTTCTTCAAATAAAGGTCGATCGAGTTGGACATCATGTGGACTAATCGTTGGCAGGGGTTCTAAAACCATGCGACGAAAAGAAATTTTCATCCAAAGTTTAATTTGGAGAATTTCTGTATGGTCAAAGGTAATTCTGGGGATTTCTTGTAATATCTCGATTAATCCTAGGTATTGATTGGCCAGTTCTTTTTCTAAATCTGTTTTTTCTTCAAAGATAAACCAGAAAAAATTAAAAAAGAAAAAGCGAATTTGTTTTTCTTCGCCGACAAGTTTTCCTCGTTTGATACGTAAATTAAACTCATTGAGTAAGTCATTTAATTCAACAATTTTTCGATAATAGGTAGCAGAGCTAATGGCATAATTCTGTTGGAAATACCCGCCATTTATTTCATTTTTATGGAAGAGTTGCTGGACCATGTGAAACTTAATAGATTTATCTAAGAACAACATGATCATTGCTTTCATGGAAAAGGTAGGCGCTTTATTTAGATATAGAGTGTCACCTAATACTGTTAAGGTGAGGTTTTCTTGAAGTTGCTCTTCTTTCAAAAATTGCTCTAAAAAAGAAAGATACTCATTCAATGTTGGTAAACTAATATTGAAAAAATCTACTAATTCATTTCGTGTCGCTTGACCTTTATTATTATATAGGAACAATAAAATATCATTCATATAATCATAAGGCTTTTCTAAAAAATCTCGTTTTAGCATCGTTACTCACCTCTCTTTTAAGAATACTGTATCTATGATAAAATGGCAATAAACAACTGATAAAAAGATTGTTTTTTGAGGTGTTTTTTATTATCGTTGAGAAAAAGAAATAAAAGGAAAAAACAAAGTATTTAAATGATAACAAAATAATTAAAATGAAGGAGCGATAGAACATGAACAGCGTGGTGAACTTTAGAGATATTGGAGGATTTCCAACGCAACAAGGCACAGTTGTCAAGACAGGGCATTTTTTTCGGAGTGGTGAACTCGTCAATGTTGCACAAGCGGATCAACAGAAACTGGTAGAGGACTATCAAATTAAACGAATCTATGATTTTAGAAGTGCAGCGGAAACGCAAGAACGACCAGATGATTCAATTCAAGGAACCAACTATCTACATATAGATATTTTGGCCGATATTCAGGCGCAGACTGCTTCATTAGAAGGAATGCTTAAAACGGTTGGTTCACCCGATGAAGCAATGGACATGGCTTATAAAGAAATGGTTCTTTCCAATTCGGGGCGCAAAGGTTACCAAACATTTTTTGAAAACTTTTTAAGTTATCCACAGGAAGCTATTTTATTTCATTGTTTCGCAGGAAAAGATCGAACAGGAATCGGCGCAGCCTTGATATTAAGTGCTTTAGGTGTGGAACATTCTTATATTTTAGAAGATTATTTAAAGACGAATGAGCAAAGAAAAACCGCTAACGAGCAAATTATTGCGCAATATCAAGCAAATGGAACGCCTCCAGCAGAAATTCAACAATTAGAAACGCTACTTTATGTGAAAAAAGAGTACTTAGCGACCGCTTTACAGGCGATTGAAAAAGAATTTGGTTCGGTAGAGGGCTATTTAAAAGAGGGACTCGGCTTACCTTTATCCGCCAAAAAAGACATGCTAAGTCTGTATACAAAATCATAGATCCTAAAAAAAGGACTATCCTTTCTAAAAAAGAAGTTTTATAATAGAAAAGAATCTGTTTGTAAGGAGGGATAGGGAATGAAAGAAGGACAAGAACAATTCTTAACGTTCATACTAGATCGAACAAAAGAAGATAAAAAAGAAAAAATGCAAGCGCTACTTGCAGAAATGTTTGAACGCCAACAAACAGGCAAATTAGATAAAATGTACTTGATGACAAAAGCACCAAAACTTTTGGCTTATTTAAAACCAGAAGCCATTGATGAAGTTAAACAAGTCGTTTCGGAATTTTCTAAAAATATGAAATAAACAAACTTAGCTTGAACTTACGACATTTTAAAAATGTGTCGTAACATTCAAGCTTTTGTTTGTTATTCTCTTGTATTTTATGCTAAAGTTATTCAGGCACAAAAAAAAGCAGGTGATTTTATGAAACATATAAAAAATACATGGGAACTATTTATTTTAGATTGGAAAAGAATTTTTAAAAACCCAGTAGCAACATTTTTGATTGTTGCCTTAATGATTATTCCATCATTATATGCATGGTTTAACATTAAAGCACTATGGGATCCGTATTCAAATACAGGAGAGTTACCAATAGCGGTCTATAGTGATGACCAAACAGCAACTTTTCAAGATAAATCGGTCAATATTGGTGATGAAGTCTTGAAAAACTTGAAGAAAAACAAGCAATTAGGTTGGCGTTTTGTTGATTCGAAAAAGGAATTAGACAAAGGGGTCCAATCAGGAAAATATTTTGCCGGGATTTATTTACCTAAAGATTTTTCCAAAGATTTGCTAAGTTTTACTTCTGGTGATATCAATAAACCTAAAATTGAATACTCAATTAACGAAAAAATTAATGCAATTGCACCGAAAATTACGTCAAAAGGCGCTTCTTCCATTCAGTCACAAATTTCGGAAGAATTCATTAAAACGGCAAGTAGTACGTTAATCAAAACATTCAATGATATTGGCTATGATATTGATAAAAACATGGTCAGCATTCAAAAAGTTAAGAGCATGATTTTAGATACAGATGCCAACATTGGAACCATTGATACGTATGCAAAACAAGTCACAGACTTACATGGTAAGATGCCTGAGCTAAAAGAAAAATTAGCGAAAGCCAACGATGCGATGAAATATTTACCTGAAGTTGATGCTTTAGGAGAGAAGATTGTTGAGCTAAATGGTAAAATGCCAAGCATCAAAGAACAAGCTAGTGTTATTTTGACGTTACAAGAAAAAATTCCAGAAATTCAAAACGCTGGCCGACAAATTGCTATGATTGATGAAGACTTTGCTTCTGTGGAACAAACAATGAGCGAAGGAATCCAAGAAGCAAAACAAGGATTAGAAATCATTCAACAAGTCCAAACGGCGTTACCAGATATTCGTAAACTAGGTGATCAAGCCAATGATTTAGGGAATGTTACATTAGATGGCGCCAATAAATTGCAAGAGGCGTTACCAAGCATTACGAATAGCGTTGAAGTGACTTTGAAATCTATCCAGCAAGTTGCTACAACAACAACTTCTGTAGTCGCGACTATTCGTCAAGCGTTAGATGATGGACAGTTAACGCCAGAAGAAAAACAACATATTAATGAAGTAGTACAAGATTTCACAACTAATATCCAACGGCAACAGCAAGCAATTAACGACATTATTGCGTTTATGAAACAACTCCAAGAAAATGCTGGTAATCATGACTTAGATGGTGCGATTGCTCAATTAAGCCATGTAAATGATTTATTAACAGATTTTAGCAATCGCTTGAATCAATTAAATGCTTTAGTCCAAGCGGGTGATATCTCTGGAGTACAAAATTATTTAAATGAGATTGACGCAATGGCAACTAATATTTCTAAGATTGTGGGTAGTGTTGATGTAAACGGAATTAGTAATACCGTTTCAACCATTTTAAACAAACTAATTAGTACCATCCAAAACGCTCAAGGTCAACTAAACAAAGCGCAACAAATTGACTTTGAAGGTTTATTGAGCTCAACAAGTCAAACGGTCACTAATGCGATTTCTTTATTAGAAAAATATCAAGCCGAAATGCCGGCAATTAAACAAGAAATTCATGATGCGAATACGATGTTGAATGGCAATATGGAAACCATTGTCAATGGCATTAATCGTGGTGCTGATTTGTATAAAAACGATTTACCAGTCATTCAAGACAAAGTCAGCAAAGCGGCAGCCTTTATGCAAAATGACTATCCAGGTATCCGAAAAGATTTAACGAATACCTTGAAAACAGTCAATGAGAAAATGCCAGATGTTGAAGCGGCCTTAGACAAAGCCAACGAGCTGATTATTAATGATTGGCCAAATATCAAAACAGGATTACACAAAGCAGCGAATGCAATCCGTAAAGGTGAAAAAGAAGTTGATTTAGGTGAAATTCTTAAATTACTAAAATTAGATGCCAATAAAGAAAGTGACTTCTTTACACAACCAGTTGAAGTCAAAGAACATGCTGTTTATCCGATTGCTAATAATGGTTCGGCAAGTACGCCATTCTATACAGCTTTGTGTTTATGGGTTGGCGCTGTGTTATTCTCAAGTGTTGCGACAACAGATGTTTATCTTGAAGGAAAAGATAAAAAACGCTTTTCTAAACGGGAACAATTTTCAGCACGGATGTTTACCTTCATTGTCATGGGGATTGGTCAAGCACTGATTGTAACCTTAGGTAATTACTTTGCGTTAGGCGTAGATGTTCGTAATCCAGCGTATAGTGTCTGGTTTGCGGTATTGATTGCCATTACGTTTATGATAATGGTTTATGTGCTCGTTGCTCTCTTTGGCAATGTAGGGAAAGGAATTGCGATAATAATCTTGGTACTATCCATCTCTGGTGGGGGTGGGAACTACCCAATTCAAGTCTCAGGTAAATTCTTCCAAATGATTAATCCGTTCTTGCCGTTTACGCATGCCGTGAACTTGCTAAGGGAATCAGCAGGAGGCATTTACTGGCCAAATGCTTGGTTTGCCATTTGGATTATGGTGGGGATTTCAGTCGTCTTTAGTATTGGCGGCGCAATTCTTTATCCACATCTGGAACACAGATCGAAAAAATTTGCGGCTTTAGCACAAAAGAGCCATTTATTCCATTAAAAAACAAAAAGCTGAAAACATCTCTAGCGTTTTCGGCTTTTTGTTTTTCTTTATTTTCAAGGCAACCCTAACAAAGAAGTTTTGGGGGCTCTTGCTTTTGACTTTTTGGCAATGCTAAATAATAAAATCTCCCTCAGAAAGTGAGGTTTTTTGTGTACAAATGTATAAAAAGGTTTTATAGTATTTTTTTAAGAAATAAAAAGTGGGTAGGGGTTGTAAAATGATTCAAGCATTGCTTCAACGATATGAGAAAAAAATTGAACGTCGTAAATTGGAAAAACGAACAGCATTCGGTGCTTTTGCCGGGCGGATTGGGCTTGTTTCTAATTTGTTTTTATTCGTTAGTAAATTTATGATTGGCTTGCTTTCAGGTAGTGTTTCAATCATGGCAGATGCCATTAATAGCTTGTCCGATACTATTTCTTCAGTTTTAACATTAGTCGGTTTTTATATTGCTGGTAAGCCAGCGGATAAAGAACATCCCTATGGCCATGAACGTTTTGAATATATTAGTGGAATGCTTGTATCATTAGTGATTACGTTTATTGGGTTTGAGTTTCTAACGACCTCCGTTGATCGTATCCTGCATCCAGAATCAATCAAGGTGACCCCCATTTTATTTGCTGTTTTAGCTTTGTCAATTGGGATTAAAATTTGGCAAGGGCTGTTTTACAAAAAAGTATCAGCAAAAATTGATTCTCAAGCATTAGTTGCTTCTGCTAAGGATAGCTTTAATGATGTTTATACTACATTAGCTGTTTTGATTTCTGCATTTATTGAAGGCGTCACTGGTTTGCGAATTGATGGATATATTGGTTTTTTAATTGCTGCATATATTATTTATAGTGGCTTGCAGTTAATTCGCGAATTTATTAATGAGTTGATGGGCATGCGTCCGAGCCAAACAGAAATTGATGAAATGAAAAATGTCTTATCAAAAATGGAAACAATTGTAGGGTATCACGATTTACTGATTCATAATTATGGTCCCAGCCAAACGTTTGCGTCTGTTCACATTGAAATTGATGATCGCTGGGATTTAAATAAAGCCCATCAGACAATCGATGCGATTGAAGCGAAGTTTAAAGAAGAATTAGATGTTAACCTTGTTTGTCATATTGATCCAGTGAATTTGTATGACCCAACACAACAATTTGTTCATCAAACAATCAAAAAGATTATTCGTTCTTTTGATGCGTCTTTAAAAGTCCATGATATCCGCTTAGTTACCCATGGCGAAGAACCGAAGATTTTGTTCGACTTGGTTTTACCTACAGAATCAAAATTATCTGAATTTGAACTGGGTGTGGAAATTCAACGGCAAGTTTATGAAAAAATTGGTCGTTATAAAGTGGAAATTACCTTCGATCATACGTACTTGTTACAATAAAAGGGAATAATTAACTAAGTTTTTAAGCGAGAGCCAAAAGGTCAAATAGACTTTTAGCTCTCGCTTTTTTGTTTAGAGAATGCAAATCCTTTTGTTATCTGGATTCTCTTGATAAGATAAAGGAAGCGGGGGACTTTAAATGAGTGTCTGATTAAAAAAAGATGGTGATTTTTTTATCTTTTTCAGTAACAAAAATCAATTGACTTTTCATTGTGAGAAGCGTAGCATATGGATTTGTTTGATAAAAAATAATGAAAAAAGTGAGCGGGTCACTCTAGAGAAAAGGAGTAGAAAAAAATGGCGGATTTAAAACGACTGTTCATTGGGAAACCATTGAAATCAGCCGAAAATGATGAACATAAATTAAGCAGATTTGCAGCGCTTGCGTTGTTATCTTCTGATGCACTTTCATCCATTGCGTATGGTACAGAACAAATAGTGGTGGTTCTGGTTACTTTGTCGGCGGCTGCGATTTGGTATTCATTACCAATTGCTGCATTTGTTATTATTTTACTTATTTCTTTAACATTGTCGTACCGACAAATTATTCATGCGTATCCGCATGGCGGCGGCGCATACGTTGTTAGTAGTGAAAACCTCGGCAGAAATGCCGGTTTATTGGCTGGTGGTTCGTTGTTAGTCGATTATATGCTAACAGTAGCCGTTTCAGTTTCAGCGGGCGCAGAGGCGATTATATCGGCGATTCCGGCGTTATATGGTCATCAAGTAGCAATTTCTATTGGGATTGTGATATTGATTACCTTAATGAACTTGAGAGGCCTGCGAGAATCTGCTTCGTTCTTAATGTTGCCAGTGTATAGTTTTATCGCAATTATTACATTACTGATTGTTGTTGGGCTATTTAAAATTGTGACTGGCGCACAGCCATTGAATGCGACAGCTTTACCAGGAGCCGTGGTTCCAGGAATTTCTATTGCTTTAGTTTTACGGGCGTTTTCATCTGGTTCTTCTTCCTTAACAGGGGTCGAAGCAATCAGTAATGCAGTGCCATTCTTTAAGAAACCACGAGCAAAAAATGCTGCTGGGACGTTAGCGTTAATGGCAACGATTTTAGGGTTCTTCTTCGTGGGGATTACATTTATTAACTATTGGTATGGGATTGTGCCCAAAGAAGAAGTGACAGTTCTTTCACAAATTGGGAAAGCGGTCTTTGGTCAAAATATTTTATATTATTTATTACAGTTTGCGACAGCCTTAATTTTAGCGGTTGCCGCTAACACAGGATTCTCAGCCTTTCCAGTTTTGGCTTATAACTTAGCCAAAGATAAGTTTATGCCGCATATGTATATGGATCGTGGCGACCGTTTAGGCTATTCAAATGGTATTTTAACTTTAGCTGCTGGTTCGATTGTTTTATTATTGATTTTCCAAGGTTCCACAGAACGTTTAATCCCATTGTATTCAATTGGTGTGTTTATTCCGTTTGCTTTGTCTCAATCGGGGATGGTTGTAAAATGGCGAAAAGAAACTAAAAATTGGTTGCCAAAATCAATTGCTAACATTGTCGGCGCCTTTATCTCTTTCGCGATTATCGCCATTTTGTTTATTTATCGATTAGGGGACATCTGGCCATTCTTTATTATTATGCCGGTGTTGATTTATGCATTTTATCGGGTCAACACTCACTATAAAAATGTGGCGGAACAGCTACGTTTAGAAGATGGGGCACAGTTGCATGAGTTTGATGGGAATACAGTTATTGTTCTAGTAGGGAACGTAACCAAGGCAAATGTCGGCGCCTTGAATTATGCGCGTTCCATTGGCGATTATGTCGTTGCCATGCATGTCTCAATGGATGAAAATGTTGAGAAGGAAAAAGAAATTCAGGAAGAGTTTAAAAAACACTTCCCGGACGTTCGTCTATCAATTGTCCATTCTTCGTATCGTTCACTGCAAAATCCTATCTTACGTTATGTTGATTTGGTTAGTAAAAATGCCACGAAGCATAACTACAGTACAACAGTTTTAGTACCACAATTTGTACCAAATAAACGTTGGCAAAATATTTTGCATAATCAAACAAGTTTACGCTTGCGGATTCGTTTAGCGTGGCGGGAAAATATTATTGTGGCTACCTATAGTTATCACTTGAAAAAATAAAAAAAAGTCTGCCATCTTTTGATGGCAGATTTTTTTATTGACGTAATTGTTTTTGATAAATTCTAGCGCAAGACTGCTCTTCGGTGGTTACCATGGTCAAAAATTCCCAGTCATATCTTTCATAAAAAGTAGTATGGTCTGTGAGCAAATAAAGCTTTTTAAATCCAGAATTAGCTAGAAAATCACCAACTGTTGTTAAAAGAATTCCTGCTAAGCCTTGGTGACGAAATGTTGGTTCGACATACAATGCACAAAGGTTTGGCGTAAGGTCTGCACGATTGTGGAAGTCATTATCAATTACGCCCACGCCTGCAACGATGTCCTGCTGTTTATTCAAGCAGACCCACCAATGTGGTACGTGGTTTTCGCTAGTTAGCATTTCCTGCATACTTCCTTGATACGCTTCAGCGGGGATTTGCCACTTTTGGCTAAACCATTGAGCAGCTGACGGAATTAAGTGTGGTTGTTGGTTTAAATCGATAATAGTATAGTTAGACATTATTGATCTCCTAGATAAAAGAACAGATCCCATTGAAAAGAAACAATGTTGGATCTGCTCTGTATTTTTTATTAATTGGAATGTTTGCTAGCTGGGTCTAAACGCCGTTCAATAATCCCTAGAACCCAATCTGTGATAATCGCCATAAAGGCCGTTGGTAAGGCACCGACTAAAATGATAGAAGCACCATCTGTGGCATTGGTTCCACGAATAATAATATCCCCTAAACCACCAGCTCCAACGAAAGCACCAATCGCAGTAATCCCGATTGCGACGACTAACGCATTTCGAATACCTGCCATGATTACTGAAACAGATAAAGGTAACTCGACCATATAAAGAAGTTGTACTTTTGTCATACCCATTCCTTTACCAACATCTAAAATATTGCGATCCACTTGAATCATGCCAGTGTACGTATTCTTGATAATTGGTAGGAGAGAATAAAGGAAGACTGTTACAACCACCGTGTTGACACCTAAGCCCATCCCCAACATTAAAATCGAAAGCATTGCCAAAGCTGGTACTGTTTGGATAATGTTCGCTAAACGGATAATCCAGTTGGCTAAGCTACGTTTACGTGAAATCATAATCCCAATAGGAATCCCGACAATTGCAGCAAAGATTACGCCATAAATCGAAATTAAAAAGTGACGTAAAAATTGTTGAAAGACGTAGCCGCCATTTTGTTGGAAATAGTAGATAAATTGTTGGAATAAATTCATATTATTCATCTGTTACTCCCCCTCAAAATAGTTATTTTCTTTTAAGAAACGTTCGGCTACGACCGCAGGTTCAATTAAATCATTATCTGCTTGATAGTTCAATTCTTGCATTTTTTTGGTAGAAATTTTACCATCTAAGCGATTTAAGACATCTTTAATTTCCGGCGTTTCTTTTAATAATTTGTCACTAACCACAGGAGCGGCATCATAAGGCGGGAAGAAGCGCTTGTCATCTTTTAACATGACTAAATCGTAACTACCAATCCGGCCATCTGTTGAGTAACCTAAGATAACGTCCATTTTTCCAGCGTTGACTGCATCGTACACCAAGCCAATTTGCATTGGTAAAATAGATTTAAATTGGAAGTTGTATTCCTTTTTAAAGCCTTCATAACCGTCGCCTTCACGTGTGATCCACGCAGTATCGACACCAGCAACTAATTTGTCTGCGACTTTCCCTAAATCACTGACTGTTTTTAAATTGTATTTCTCAGCCGTTTCTTTTGTAACTAAGAATACATAAGTATTTTCAAACCCATATGAAGGGAACCAAGTTTGTTGATAACGTTTTTCAAATTCTGATTGAACTAGGTTAAACGCTTTTTTAGGGTCTTTTTCCGCTGGTAAGCCCAGCGTAGTGGTCACGTCAGTACCAGTATAACGAGCTGCAGAAATTGAGGCATCTCCGTTTAACATTGCTTGGTGATTGATGGTAGTAGTGGCTAAGTTGTTAATCACATTTGTTTTTTTATCTGTGTAATGCTCAACCATATCCGCTACAATGCTTCCTAAAATCTGCGCTTCTGAAGTAATCCCACCTGTAATGGCGACAGTGTTATCATCAGAAGTTGAAGCGAGACCAGGTAAAGAACAACCTGCCAATAAAAGTAAACTGCTTAAGAAGAGTAAACTTAACTTGAGTTTCTTTTTCATCATTATTCGCCCTCCCTTAAAGCTTTTGGCGTTAAACGATTTTCTAATAATCCAAGAAGAACATCTGCTAAAAGCGCTAAAATAGTTACTGGAATAGTCCCACCAAAGATTAATTCTGGCTGATAGTTATTTAATCCACTGAAAATCATATCACCAAGACCACCTGCACCAATATAAGAAGCCAGTGTAGCCCAAGCAATGACATAGACAGCAGCTAAACGAATACCGGCCATAATTGTTGGCATGGCAATGGGTAATTCAACACTAAAAATAGACTGTAAATTGGTCATGCCCATGCCTTTAGCAACATCTCGGTAATTTTCATCGACATTTTTCATTCCGATATACGTGTTTCTTAAAATAGGTAGAAGGGAATAGATGAATAGCGCGATAATAGCGGGTGTTTTGCCGACACCAAAAATTGGAATCATCAAAGCTAATAAAGCCAACGAAGGAACCGTTTGTAAGGCACTTGTTAAACCAATGACAATATTGGCTACTTTGGGCAAACGTGTTAACCAAACGCCAACGGGCACAGCGATAGCGACCCCTAATAAAAGTGCAAAGAATGAAATATAAATATGTTCAATACTTTTTGAAATCATTTCTGATCCATATTCTTGAAAGAAGCTACTCATTGCTTACGCCTCCTCTTTATCAGTTTCGGACTCGCTTTGTTTTGCTTCTACAGCTTCACTAATCGTTGTTTCATCGCCCCAGATAACATCATAAACAATGTCAACAAGGGAAGCACGTGTTAAGATGCCCACCACTCGTTTTTGTTCATCAACGACTGGCACATATTTTAAGCCGCGTTTTAAGATTCTTTGTAAAGCATCACGTAAAAGAGCGGTTTTTTGAACAAAGAAGACATCTTTATTCAAGATATCACCAACACTAGAAGCTTTGCCACGTTGCTGATCTAATGTTTCAACATCGATAAAGCCTTTAAGCACATGGGAATTATCAACAACTAATAAGGTATCAACCCGTTTTTCACGCATCAATTTAATCGCTTCTTGTAAAGATTTTTCCGGCGTGATAGTAATAGCTGAATTTAACATGACTTCATCAACAGTGGTGAAATCAGGTTTGGCTTGTAATAGGCGATCTTCTCCGATGAGTTCTTCTACAAATTCATTGGCTGGATGACGTAAAATATTATCTGGTGTGTCAAATTGAATTACTTTGCCTTCGCTCATAATGGCAATTTTATTTGCTAATTTCAACGCTTCATCCATATCATGGGTAACAAAGACAATAGTTTTTCCTAAACGTTCTTGCAAATCTTTCACTAAATCTTGTAATGAATCACGGGTGATAGGATCTAAAGCACCAAAAGGTTCATCCATTAGAATAATATCTTGATTGGCAGCTAAAGCCCGCACAACGCCGATTCTTTGTTGTTGTCCCCCAGAAAGTTCATTGGGATAGCGGTCCAACATTTCTCGTGGTAACTCAACCAAATCAATCATTTTTTCGGCTATCTTATTGCGTTCTTCCACAGGTACTTTTAATAATTTAGGCACTAAAACGATATTTTCACGAATGGTCATGTGAGGCATCAAGCCGATATTTTGAATGACATAGCCAATTTGGCGACGTAGCTCTACAGGATTGATTTTTTGAATATCTTGGCCATCAATTAAAATTTTTCCTTTTGAAGGGTCGGTCATGCGGTTAAGCATCCGCATTGATGTTGTTTTTCCACTACCACTTGTTCCGATGAAGCAGATAAATTCACCTTTATCGAAAGACAAATTAATGTCATCAACGGCGACTTTTCCGCCTTTATAAAATTTTGATACATGCTGAAATTCTATCAACTTACTCACCTCAACTAAATATTTTGAAAATGTATCTTATTACTAGTATGCTATAAAAATGCGATTTCGACAAATGTAATCTATTTTTAATGGGAAAAAGAAGGCGGTAAAATTTTTTTAATTCGTTCTAAAAAAAAGAAAAGACAACTATTGTTTAGTAAAAGTTGTCTGAACGAAACAAGATGTTAAAAAGAGTGTTCTGAGAAGGGGGAAAAGCCGCTATAACAAAGAAAAGTGTCCTTTGTAGCAAGTTGACGGGAGCTGAGTTTTTCATTAGAATGGAAAGAGAACAAGGGAATAAAATAAAAAAAGGCGCTTCATGATTTAGCGGCAACTAAATCACGAAGCCTTGAATAGTCACCTGTGCAAGTGGACCATCAAGTTGCCCGTTCAATCAATGGAAACCATTGATCACTTTTATTTTACTGAATTTTTGAAAAAATTACCAGTTTTTTTAAGAAGTAAGAAGTGGAAGAACGAAGGATGCTTTTTATGGAATGTGCAATGACGTTCAGAAAAATCTGAAGGTCATTTTTTATTCTCTTGTTCAAACATTCAAACATAGGGGAAGAGAGACGGACGTAATTTTGTCACCGATTATTACGTCCGTCTTCCGTTGTTTTCTAAAGCGTTGGTTACATGTCTTTGTAGAGGTTGGCTTCGATTGCAGTCCGTTTTGGTTCTAAAAAAGGCGGTAAAGCCAATGTTTCCCCTAAATGTTCCAGAGGCTCATCCAATGTAAAGCCAGGAGTCAAAGTAGCAAATTCAACCCGATTCCCGCCTGGTTCACGAATGTATAAACTTTTAAAATATCCACGACTTACATACATTTCAATTTCCCAGCCTTGTGCTAAAGCGCGCGTGTGTAGTTCTTGTAATGCTTCATCATCAGCCACAGAAAAAGCAATATGATCCATACTGCCACGCCCCATTCGGCTTGTTTTATCCGACGTTGTTTGATGAACAGAAAAGCTTTCCGTCTCACTTAAAATAATCGTATTGCCAACTGCTTGCCAACCAAGAAATGTTTCAAAAAAGGCCAAGGTTTTTTCAGAATCTGGCACATGAAATTCAGTAGAGGCTAAACCGATAATTTGAACCGCTGCTGGAATGTCGTTAGAAACAACGAGTGTTTCTTTTAATGGATTTTCAGGAACTTCTGTCAGGATAATATGCGTATCATCTGGATCACTGAAATGGAGGCTCTTTTCTTTTTTATTAAATGGAATTTTGTTTTCTGTTAAACGTTGTTCCCAAAAGGAAAGGCTGTTTTGGGGAATTTTTAAGCCAATCGTGGCTAAATAATTTTTTTCTTCATAGCGGTTGCCTAATAAGGGCACGATAAAAAAAGTTACTAAGCTTCCCGGTGTGCCTTGATAATCGCCATAAAAATAATGAGGCATGCGATTGTTGTCTTGATTTACGGTATTTTTGACAAAACGTAAGCCTAACAATTTTGTATAGAATGATTGATTTTCTTGACCATGACGCGCTAATAGTGAAACATGATGAAATTGAGCATGCATTTTGAGTTCCTCCTCTAAATAACTATGTATACTTACTTAAAGTAAGTATAGTGCTTCTGACATTTTTTGACAACTATTTAGTTTGATTCAGAAGGCTGACATAGCCAGAAACAAGAAAAAGTGTTAGAATAACCAAGATAAAAACTAGTAGAAAGAGTGACGGAAATGCTAAGTACAGAAGATTTTGATTTTGATTTACCAGAAGAATTAATTGCTCAAACCCCACTAAAAGATCGCGCTAGTTCACGATTATTAGTTGTAAATAAAGAAACAGGGGACATGGAGGATAAACATTTCCATGATATTCTTGATGAATTACAGCCTGGGGATGCATTAGTCATGAATAATACACGGGTACTGCCGGCCCGTTTATATGGAGAAAAACCTGAAACAGGCGGTCATTTGGAAGTTTTACTTTTAACAAATACAGAAGGCGATACATGGGAAACCTTGATTAAACCCGCGAAACGTGCAAAAGTCGGCACGGAAATTCAATTTGGCGATGGTCGCCTAAAAGCGGTGGTTAAAGAAGAGTTGGAACATGGTGGTCGAATCATTGAATTTAAATATGATGGTATTTTCTTAGAAATTTTAGAATCGTTAGGAGAAATGCCATTGCCGCCATATATCAAAGAACGTCTAGATGACCCAGATCGTTATCAAACGGTTTATGCTGAAGAAAATGGTTCAGCTGCAGCACCAACAGCGGGTTTGCATTTTACAAAAGAACTATTAGAAGAGATCAAAGCAAAAGGTGTTCATCTCGTTTATTTAACTTTACATGTCGGTTTAGGAACATTCCGTCCCGTGAGCGTTGATAATATAGAAGAACATCATATGCATAGCGAATTCTATCGTTTAACTGAAGAAGCGGCTAAGCAATTAAATGAAGTGCGCCAAGCAGGCGGTCGGATTGTTGCCGTTGGAACAACTTCTATTCGTACGTTGGAAACAATTGGCACAAAATTTAATGGTGAAATCCAGGCTGACAGTGGCTGGACCGATATTTTTATCACACCAGGGTATCAATTTAAAGTCGTAGAGGCTTTTTCAACGAACTTCCATTTACCAAAGTCTACGTTAGTGATGCTTGTGAGTGCTTTTGCAGGAAAAGACTTAACATTGGCTGCTTATCAACATGCTATTGAGGAAAAATATCGTTTCTTTAGTTTTGGCGATGCAATGTTTATTAAATAAGCGACACTTTGTGAGCAGAATACTTGGGATTGAAACAAAAATATATTATGATAAACACGTGATTTTTGGAATCACAGTAAAGGTGTGCTTTATTTTTTCTTCCCCTGTAAATAATAAAGTTAGAAACCAAAACGCTACTAGAGCAAAAATGCTTAGTAGACAATCTTAGAATAAAAAGAACGACGCAACCACGGTTGCGCCGTTCTTTTTTTATGTAAGAAAAGATTAATTATTGAAACAACAATACGAAGAAATGCTTTCTTCGTATTGCCGGTACTAAGTTGTACCTCGGCAACTCCAAGTACAATCAGAAAAATTGTCTTGTTAAGTACAGCTTATACTGTTTAGGCTTCTTGTTCTACATCGTCATTCAGTGTTTCTTTGAAGGTGAACACATCATCAATGGTTACGCCAAAGACGTTCGCGATGTCATGCGCAAGAAGTAATGAAGGATTGTACTTGTTTCGTTCCAGTTGAATAATTGTTTGTCGAGAGACACCGACTCGATTGGCCAAATCTTGCTGGGTCATACGAGCCATAGCACGATAAACATGAATTGAACTTTCAAACGAAGATTTTTTCTTTTTTCGCATAGCATTCCCTCCTTTAAAAGAAGATAAAATAGAATGTGCACCTTGAATATAACACATATGATTATTTGATACAAATATATTTTATTGCCTAAAAGAAAAAACCGAGCTTAAATTTAAGCTCGGCCTTGTTAACGGGAAGACATCAATTGGTTGAATAAGTGTTTACATTTCGCGATACATGTAAAGCAAAAGGTGAACGTGATGTGGTGAAACTAAAACCTTGTTTTCATACAGTTTCGACGCTTGGATGGTGGATAACTTGCGTTAGGTGATAACAGATAGGGTAAATGCTTTATAGAAACTCCATCCTTCTATAACCTTTCCCTATTTTCCGATACGAGTTATCACTAACAATTACTCTACACGTATTGTTTACAGGTGAATCTTGCAATTCTAACAACTTTGAGTTTACCGATTTTTATCTACTGAGAAAATCTTCAACCAATTGATTTGCATGTCCTCCTTACACTTAAAGAATAGCACCTTTTGGAAGCGTTTGCAAGTTATAACACTTATTAATAAGATTAAATATAATATTTTTCTGATTATTTTATAACATGTAAAATAAATAATTGTGCGAACTAAATAACATTGTATTTTTTGTTGTTTTTGTGTTGAATATATAGAAATAAACTATTTTTTATCAGACAAAATGAAAAAAATGTCCATTGCTTTTTGGCTGAATTCGTTTCCTTTTTCATAAAATTCCCATAATTAAATAGAAACATTGCTGTAGCAACAACGAAAATACCAGTTTTTTTCATACATATGAGAGAACGCTAAGCCAAAGATGAAAAAAGTTGCGTGTTCAAAAAAAATCATGTTATATTTAATAGAGACACTATTATATAGGAAGAAAAAATTAGAGGGGGAATAGGATGGAAGCTTACAAGCAATCTGTCGATACTGTCACAAAAGAAGTTTCAGTCAATACTGAAACTGGTTTAACACAACAAGAGGCCCAACAACGGCTGAAAGAAAATGGCCGCAATCAATTTGAAGAGGCTAAGAAGGATTCTGTGTTAAAGAAATTTATTCACAGTTTATCTGATTTTACAACGATTATTTTATTAGTTGCTGCGGCAATTTCGTTTTATACAGCAATCGTAACAGAACATGGCGAATATTTTGAAGGGATCTTAATTATTGCAATTGTGATTATCAATGCTGTTTTAGCCATTGTTCAAGAAGGAAATGCTGAAAAATCTCTGGCGGCTTTACAAGACATGAACAAGCAAAGTAGTGCAGTCTTAAGAGATGGCAAGGTAATCGAAGTCGATGCTGAAGAACTAGTAGTAGGAGATGTTCTAGTTCTTGAAGCTGGTTCAATGATTACAGCCGATGCACGACTTATTCAAGCTTCTCAAATGCGCGTAGAAGAGTCAGCACTAACAGGTGAAAGTGAACCTGTTGAAAAAGATCCTACATACGTGGGGCATGACGATGATGGCTTAGGAGATCAAATAAATATGATTTTCAAAGGCTGTACCGTTGTGAATGGCCGCGGACGAGCAGTAGTAACTGCAACAGGAATGAATACAGAAATGGGTAAAATTGCTGGGTTACTGAATAACAGCGATCAGCAAAAAACACCATTACAAAAACGCTTGAATCAATTAGGCAAACGTATTAGTTTGTTAGCCTTAGGGGCTGCAGCAATTGTTTTCATTATTGGTGAACTGCAAGGAGAACCGCTTCTTGAAATGTTTATGACAGCCGTTTCCTTAGCGGTGGCAGCTGTACCAGAAACACTAACCGTGATTGTAACGTTAACCTTAGCATATGGTGTTCAAAAAATGGCTAAGAAACATGCGATTATTCGTCGATTGCCAGCAGTAGAAACGCTAGGAACTGCGAATGTTATCTGTTCTGATAAGACAGGAACACTGACACAAAATAAAATGCGCGTCCGCCGAGTATGGCATCGTGGTGATGAAGTAACGGATACGGAAGATGCCATGACCGATGAAGCCATGGAAGTACTGAAAATGGCTGCTTTATGTACAGATGTCATTGTGGAAAAAGAAGGCGATGAACTAACTGTTACAGGGAATCCGACAGAAGCGGCAATTGTTCGTGCTGTCGAAGAAAATTATCATACTAAAGAAGAACTTGAAGAAAAATATCCTCGTATTGGTGAAATTCCCTTTGATTCAGAACGAAAAATGATGACTACGGTCCATCAATGGGGGAAAAAGTACATCTCAATTACTAAAGGAGCCTTTGATGTGTTACTACCTCGTTTTGGTTTCGGAGATGTCGATCAAGCGGCTATTGTTAATGATCGTTTCGGAAAACGAGCGTTACGAGTTATTGCTGTCGGTTATGCCGTATATGATGAACCACCCAAGGAAATTACATCGGAGGCTTTAGAAAAAAATCTTCGCTTGTTAGGCTTAATTGGCATGATTGATCCACCACGTCCAGAAAGTAAGGGCGCCATTGCTCGTGCGAAAAAAGCTGGAATTAAAACAGTCATGATTACTGGTGATCACGTGGTAACAGCCAGTGCAATTGCTAAAGAATTAGGAATTTTAAAAGATAAAAGTGAAGCCTTATCTGGTTCAGAACTGAAAAAAATGAGTGATGAAGAATTAGATAAACGTGTTAAAGATTTATCCGTTTATGCACGTGTAACCCCTGAAGATAAAATTCGAATTGTTCAATCATGGCAACGTTCTGGCGCTGTTGTAGCAATGACCGGAGATGGCGTGAATGATGCGCCAGCCTTGAAAGCTAGTGATGTCGGTTGCGCAATGGGGATTACTGGAACAGATGTGGCCCAAGGCGCTTCAGATATGATTTTGACGGACGATAACTTTGCAACTATTGTTGATGCAGTGGCGCAAGGACGTGCCGTGTACCGAAATATTCGTAAAGCCATTAACTTCTTGTTAAGCTGTAATATTTCTGAGATTTTTATTGTTTTAATTGCCATGTTACTTGGTTGGGGTGCGCCATTTACTGCGGTTCAACTGTTGTTTGTTAACGTGGTCGCAGATGGGTTACCTGGTTTTGCATTAGGGAAAGAACCAGCGGAAAAAGGAATTATGGATGAGGCACCAATTCCTAAAAATGAAGGGATTTTTGCACGAGGCTTATGGCAAAAGATTGGGATTAATGCAGCAGTGTTCACAGTCATTACTTTGTTTGGTTTTTACCTAGGTGCCTTTGTACCAGGTGTTTCAGCCTATGTTTCAAACAGCTATGAAGTTGGACAAACAGTGGCATTTTTAATTTTAGCTTATTCCTCTATCTTACATGTCTTTAATGTTCGTAGTGCGAACTCTGTTTTCCGTGTAAAATTATCAAGCAACAAGTCGCTCTTTGAAATGGTCGTTTTAGCATTACTAATTACCACAACCATTGCTTTATTACCATTCACACAAGAACTATTTGGATTAGTGCATATTAGTTTAAATCATTGGATGTTAGCAATTTTCCTATCCTTTGTGCCAATTTTCGTCAATGAAATGATTAAGTTCCATTTCTCTGAAGTTGAAGAGGAAGAAGAAGTGATTTAAATTTAACAGGAATAAAAGAAGCTACTTTTGTTCAGAAAATTATCTTAATAGTTAGCAAGTGGGGCAGCAGTCGTTTCGACTGCTGCCCCACTTATTTTTGATTTTCCTTTTTTCAAAATAGGTGGGTTTCTTATCTAAGATGAATATTCTCTAATAAAAAGACTTGCTAAACGATTTAAAACGTATTATAGTGAGTAGCATCGTTAGTCAAAAAGCGCTTTTTGACTAATGAAAAAGATATATAAAACGTTATATAATAAAGAGTTTTAAAAGTTTTTATGGAGCTGTTGGTTAAACTAAACGAAGTCATTTCTTTTGTAGGAGGAAAGTATTGTGTTACACAAAGCAGAGGGGTTTGATCGTCGGAAATTTACGATGGCAGGGATCTTAGTTGCCATGGGCGTTGTCTATGGAGATATTGGAACGAGCCCTTTATATGTAATGAAAGCCATTGTAGGAGATAATGGTGGCTTGGCACGGGTTTCTGAATCGTTTATTTTAGGTTCGGTCTCATTAATTTTTTGGACATTGACTATCTTAACCACGATTAAATATGTTGTTATTGCTTTAAATGCTGATAACCATGGAGAAGGTGGGATTTTCTCTCTTTATACATTGGTTCGTAAAAAAAGTAAGTATTTGATTATTCCCGCAATGATTGGCGGCGCCGCTTTACTGGCTGATGGCGTTTTGACCCCAGCTGTGACAGTGACGACAGCGATTGAAGGCTTACGGGGGATTCCGGCATTTTTTGAACGTTTTGGCAATGACCAAACGATTATAGTGGTTATTACGTTGACGATTATTTTAATTCTTTTTTCTGTTCAACGATTTGGAACAGAATTGGTCGGGAAAGCTTTTGGACCGATTATGTTCTTGTGGTTTACTTTTTTAGGCATCATTGGTTTAATGAATTTTAGCCAAGATTGGACGGTTATTCGTGCATTAAATCCATATTATGCTTTGCAATTACTAGTCAGTCCAGAAAATAAATTAGGTCTATTTATTTTAGGGAATATTTTCTTGGCTACAACTGGTGCTGAAGCTTTATATTCTGATTTAGGGCATGTAGGAAAAATGAATATCCGCATTAGCTGGCCGTATATTAAGATTTGTTTGATTCTTAATTATTTAGGTCAAGCTGCGTGGTTGTTAACGGTCAAAGAAAACCCTGAAATGCAAGCATTAGCTGAAATTAACCCATTTTTCCAAATGATTCCACGAGGTATTCTCGTATTTGGCGTTGTTTTTGCAACAATCGCCGCAGTGATTGCTTCACAAGCGTTAATATCAGGTTCGTATACCTTAGTTTCTGAAGCGATTAAATTGAAGTTATTACCAAGACTTAAAATTATTTATCCTGGGAGCAATATCGGTCAAATGTATATTCCAGCGGTAAATTTAATTTTGTGGTTAGCTTGTTCAGCAATCGTGCTGGCTTTTAGAACATCGACACACATGGAAGCTGCGTATGGTCTATCGATTACGATTACGATGTTAATGACGACCATTTTATTGTTGTTTTATCTTTTGGATAAAATTCCAGCTTGGTCTGCGTATCTAATTTCCTTGTTCTTTGCTGCCATTGAAGTTGTCTTTTTCTTTTCAAGTGCTGCGAAGTTTTTCCATGGTGGATATGTTGCTGTGGGAATGGCAGTCTTCTTGTTATGCATCATGATTATTTGGGAACGCGGCAACGAGATTAAGGAAGCGACGGCGGAACAAGTGTCGTTGGAAAAATATGTACCACAACTTAAAGCTTTGAAAGAAGATACATCTGTACCTATGTATCAAACCAACGTGGTCTTTTTAACCTCCGATCGAGTGGACGGCGAAATTAATCGTAATATTATTTATTCGATTTTGGACAAACAGCCAAAACGAGCGAATGTTTATTGGTTTGTTAATGTTCAGGTAACAGATGAACCCTTTACTCAAGAGTATTCTGTTGATATGTTAGGGACTGATTTTATTGTGCAAGTTCAGCTATATTTAGGCTTCCATATTTCTCAAGAAGTGAATGTATATTTAAGACAAATTGTTCATGACTTGATGAAAACAGGCCGCTTGCCAAAACAGCCACAACGTTATTCATTAACGCCAGGAAGAGAAGTTGGCGATTTCCAATTTGTATTAATTCAAGAAGAATTATCTAACGTTTCTGAACTGAAAAAATGGGATCGACAAATTATGCAGGCAAAATTAGCTATCAAAAACTTAACTACCTCTCCTGAAAGTTGGTTTGGCTTGGAATACAGTGAAGTCAAATATGAATCCGTTCCTTTAATCATTGGCCCACAACGGAAAACGCACTTAGTCGAACGAAAGAATCGTTCATAAATAGAAAAAATTTAACTAAAAGATTGAGCCTAAGTCCTTGAGATACATGGCTCAATCTTTTTTGTAGAATCAGAGTAAATACTGTAATTCCACAAAGAATTCATTTAAAAACGTTTGGTCTTTAAAGGAATTCATCCGCTTAAAGATGGCCAGTAAGACTTCTTTTTGAGGTTCAGTTAATTGATCTACTTTTAACAAAGGAAGAAAAGCGATAATCAGAGAATAATCCAATTCTGGATTTTGAGAATGTGTAAATAATTCATGGAGTTCTGACAAAATAAACGGATGATAATAAGATTGGTCAGACTGTTCTTCTGCAGTTGTTGGTTCATAAATAGAAATACTCTCTTGGGAATGAGAGGGGGCTTCTACTGTTAAAGGAAAAGCATAAAAGGACTGCTGTAACTTTTGCGCTTGAATCATAATTTTTAAGGAATCGTGATAGGATAGCTGTTCTTCAGATAAACGTACCATCAACTGAGTAAAAAAAGGTGGTTTTAGCAGTTGTTTATTTTGAAAATTTTCTTTTAATAGCTGGCGCACAAATCGATCGAAATCACCATAAAGTAGCCAATCTACTGTTGTGTCACAGGCTTTAGCGATTTTTTTTAAGTATCGTTTATTGGGTAAATTCAAACCTAATTCCCAGTTACTAATTGTACTTCCACTAGATAAACCAATTTTATTGGCTAAATAACGTAAAGTGTACTTCTTCTTTTTTCGAGCTTCACGCATGCGCGCCCCGACTTGCTTTGTAGTAATTTTCATTGAAACACTCCTTTTGTAATAAATATGAGGATAAGGTGTTCTTAAAATATACATACGCAAAATTCGGCTCTTTTTTTTTCTAAACTAAAAAAAGTAATTATTTCTAACAATTTTCATCTTGTGCTATGCTTAAGATGAAAATACTTAAGAAGAGAAGGGATCATATGTCAGCAAAACATAATCATGAACAACACCAGGAAAAACAGCCAACAATGTCCCACGATAAAATGAATCACATGAATCATGATATGGCGCATGAACAAATGGCTATGTCACACCAACATGAAGGAATGAAGGGAATGGATCATTCAATGCATATGGGGAATTTTAAACAAAAATTCTGGCTGTCATTGATTTTAGCTATTCCGATTATTGTTCTTTCTCCAATGATGGGTTTTCAATTACCTTTTCAATTTACTTTTCCAGGTTCTGATTGGTTGGTCTTAATTTTAGCAACAGTGCTATTTTTTTATGGTGGACAACCATTTTTAAGTGGCGCTAAAATGGAATTACAGCAAAAGAGTCCAGCAATGATGACGTTAATTGCGATGGGGATTTCGGTATCATATTTTTACAGCTTATATGCGTTTTACATGAATCATTTTACGAATCAGGCCCACGTGATGGACTTTTTCTGGGAATTAGCCACTCTGATTGTTATTATGCTTTTAGGTCATTGGATTGAAATGAATGCTATTTCTAATGCTGGTGATGCCTTGAAAAAAATGGCTGAACTGTTGCCTGACACAGTCAAGCGAATGACTGAACATGGGGAAGAAGAAATTCCTTTGCAAGATGTCCAAGAAGGCGATCGCTTGATTGTTCGTTCGGGAGATAAAATTCCGACAGATGGTAAAATTTTGAAAGGAAGCACAACAGTCGACGAAT
This sequence comes from Enterococcus sp. AN402, assembly GCF_040719405.1. Classification (NCBI taxonomy): domain Bacteria; kingdom Bacillati; phylum Bacillota; class Bacilli; order Lactobacillales; family Enterococcaceae; genus Enterococcus; species Enterococcus sp. AN402. The sequence continues at coordinate 521,065 of NZ_JBFDTM010000004.1, forward strand.
CGATGGTTACAGGGGAATCAAAAACAGTAGAAAAAAACATTGGCGACTCCGTGATTGGTGGAGCAGTCAATGGCAACGGAATGATTGAAATTTCGGTAACTGGCACGGGTGAAAATAGTTACCTGTCAAAAGTTATGGAGATGGTTAAACAAGCGCAATCGGAAAAATCAAAACTAGAATCCATTTCAGACCGTGTAGCCAAGTGGTTATTCTATATTGCCTTATTCGTAGGTGTGTTAGCATTTATCGGTTGGTTAATGGCGACGAAAGATTTATCGCTAGCATTTGAACGAATGGTTACAGTTTTTATTATTGCCTGTCCCCATGCGTTAGGCTTAGCAATTCCTTTAGTGATTGCTAGAAGTACCTCCATTGCTGCTAAAAATGGCTTACTTTTAAAAAATCGGAACGCATTAGAACAAGCCAATAAGGTTGAATATGTGTTGCTGGATAAAACTGGTACTTTAACAGAAGGACAATTTACAGTTACTGGCTTAGAATTAATGAGTAAGCAATTCACTAGAGAAGAAGCACTTAAATATATTGGAGCATTAGAAAAAAATGCAAACCATCCGTTGGCAATTGGGATCATGAATTATTTAAATAAACAAGCCGTTCAACCTTATGAAGCCCATAATCTGCAAGCTTTATCAGGCGTAGGACTGGTTGCTACTGTTCAAAACCAAGAAGTCAAAATAGTCAATGAAAAAGAAGTTGCACGGTTACAGTTAACCTTCGATGAAACAATTAAAACAAACTATCAAGAGCAAGGAAACACCTTGAGCTATTTAATCATCGCTGGTCAATTAGTCGCACTGCTTGCTTTAGGAGATAAAGTCAAACCAGAAGCTAAAACATTTATTGCAGAGTTACAAGCGCAAGGAATTACGCCAGTCATGTTAACAGGGGATAATCAAACAGCTGCCAGTGCAGTTGCTAATTATTTAGGGATGAAGGAATACTACGCAGAGCTCTTACCAGAAGATAAAGAAAAAATTGTGCAACAGTATCTTACTGAGGGGCATCAGGTCATGATGGTAGGAGACGGTATTAATGATGCACCAAGTTTAGCCCGTGCTTCAATCGGCATTGCGATAGGCGCTGGTACAGATGTAGCAATTGATTCGGCAGATGTTGTACTGACGGATAGTGATCCTAAAGATATTTTAAGGTTCTTAGATTTAGCCAAACAAACACGACGTAAAATGATCCAAAATCTTTGGTGGGGAGCTGGGTACAATATTGTCGCCATTCCTTTAGCGGCTGGGGTTCTTGCACCAATTGGGATTGTTTTAAATCCAGCTGTAGGTGCTGTCTTGATGTCATTAAGTACAATTATTGTAGCAGCAAATGCTATGACACTGCATATTTCAAAAAAATAATTCGATATAATTGTAGAGAGCGGAAAGTAATCAATACTTTTTGTTCTCTATTTTTTTCTTCTTAAAAAAATTTTTGCCTTATTTGACGTATTCTTATAACAAGGGAGTGAAAGGGGACGATATATGGATTTCAAGGAATTATTGTCTTTTGAACATAAAAATATGTTGGAATTGTTGGATTTACTGCAACAAGAGCAGACATTTTCTGTTTTGATGGCTGCAGAAAAACTAAAGGTGAGCGACAAAACCATCCATTGTTACATTCAACGTTTTGAAAAAAAGCAGGAAACGTTTAAGATAGAAGGGCTTTGTAAGATTTATACAACGACCAAAGGAATTGTAAAATATCGTGAATTATGCGTTTGTGGCTTGGCTCGATTTAGACAAAAATTTTGTTATTTTATTCCCGAATTTTATATTTTACGTTGTCTAATTGAAGAGCGAATCAATTATGCACAATTGACCCAGGTATTGGGATTACAGGAATCAACTCTTCGGAAGAAACTTTCTAATATTCGACGTTGGCTAGTTAATTTTGATATTATTGTACGTCAAAAACATTACGATTTAACTGGCAATGAATGGCAAATTCGACAGTTAATCCTTTGTTTTTATTTGTTTTTTCAAGAAAGCTGTCTGGAAGAAAACAGAGAAATGACTCGGAAAATCATTACCTTTTTTGAGTTGGATTTAAATGTGGCCCAACAGAATCATCTTAGTTGGCTAATTTATATTTGGGAGAAACGATACCGAGGCGGGCATGAAATTTCAGTACCAAATGCTAATTTATTTCAACAAACAAGTGCTTTTTTTTATTTATTTCGTGTGGAAGTGTTGAGCACTTCTTTTATGTCTCTTAAAGAACAAAAAGCGTTATTTGTGATTCTTGAAGCACATTTTGGTGGTTGTTTTGGCAAGAGAGCGCGAAAGTATTTTATTCATGAGCAAATGAAAATAGAAAGTTTATGCTTAAAAACAGCTATTTTTATTATGAAAGAAATTAGGAGAAATTTTACACAACATCATTTTAATTATCAAGAAATTCATTTATGTCGATTTTTAAGTACGCATATGAATAGTTTATTAGACGGACAAGCATGGTTGCCAGCTCATAAACAGGAACAAACACTCGCTGCTCGTTATCAACAAACCTGGCACAGATTACAAAAACTAATTAGGCTTTTAAAGCGCCTATATCCAGTCTTTACTTCAGTAAAAGAAAGGGAATTGACGAGTTGCTATTTTTATCACATCCTAGATTTATTTAACCCGATTTTATATGAAACTCCAGTCTCTTTTTTCGGTATATTTACATAAGGTCTCAAATGCTATTAAGACCTTATGATTTAGGGCTTTTTAGTGTTTGACCTTTCGGAAGATAGTCGTAAAACTTTTTATAAATTCTTACCTTTTGCTATCCAAAAGTAGTAAAATGAGTAGTAAACCTTATTTTACTCAATGTATTTCTTCATTTCATTAATAGCCATTTCAGCATTTGAGTGTGCATAATAGTTTAGTGTCATCGTGATGTTTTTATGTCCCATGATGTATTGTAAAGCTTTTGGGTTCATTCCTGTATAGGCTAGTTTGGTACAAAAGGTGTGGCGGAGAATGTGAGCAGTAAAAGGTGAAGGTAACGGGTTTATCTCGTTTTGTCTGTTGTATTTTCTAGCTATCCTTTGAAAAATACTTGCATAGTCTGCTGATGTTCGGGGCATCCCTTTTCTGTTGAGAAATAAGAAACCATGATAGCCATTAACGCTAAAAGTTTTTGCTTGTTTTTGCCTTTTCAAGACTCGTTCAACAGCATGAGACACTTTGGTACTCATAGGAATTTTTCGTATACTGCTGTCTGTTTTCGGTCGAGTCACGCAATAAGAGTAATGACTATTTCTTAAGAGTTGATGATCGATTATAATAACTTGTTTGCCTAGATCAATATCTTTGTCTCTTAGACCACAAAACTCTGATATACGTAAACCAGTGCCTAAAAGAATGACAACATCATCATAATATTTGTGATAGACCTTATCGTGTTCAAGGAAAGATAAGAACTCTTTTTCAACTGAACTCGAAAGAGGGAGTTTAGGTTTTCTATCGTCTTCAAGGACATCACTAATAGGGAAATCAAAAGGATTTTTCCTCAAATAATCATCCTGAACTGCCATATAAAAAGCAGCTTTCAAAGAACGTTTATAATTACTCACCGTTTGATAAGAATAGCCTTTCATCTTCATACGTAAAGCCCATTCTTTCGCATCGGATAATCTAACATGAACTATTGGATAAATACCAATGGAATCCTCACATAAAATCCTTTTTAGCTGTTTTCTACCAATCATTGTATTTTCACAGACGTTTGCTTTGTATCGGGTATATTTTTCATAAAGAGCAAATACCGTCATATCTTTACCTATATGACTGATACCATCAGCTAATTCTTTTTGGATAGTTTTTTCTTTTTCGCGTAAAGATAAGTCGGAACGTTTCCCCGCTGGTATTCTATCAGTTGGAACAAGCGTCCATGCATACACAAATTTTTGTTTTCCATGCACATCAACATATTTATAAACATATCTTCCGTCTTTTCTCTGGCTCTCTCCGGTACGAAGAATACGATTCTTATTATCGCGTCGTTTCTCGCTCATTCATATATGCTCCTTTCCATCAATGGAAAGAGCCTTGATATGCTATGAATAGTATAGCATAAACAAGGCTTTTTCTTAAATGGAATCCATTTTGTCTATAAAAGATTCAAATTGTATTCTTTTGATTTGGATACGGTTTCCATTCATCATTACCCAGTCAGGCGGAGGGGACTGTTCTGCTAGTTTACGGAGTTTATTTTCGCCAATACGAAAATACTGTGCAGCTTCTTCAATGGTGAGTGTGTATTTTTCCCATATGGGAATAGTTACTTTTCCTATGATAATCCCTTCTTTCTATAATTTGAACTTTATAATGGCTTGAAGTAATTTTCCTTGGAGTTGAGTTTTCATCAAAGTATCAACACAATATTCCACTCTGCCATTGTCATAAACAAAAGGATGCATACATAGACAATCAATATAGGAATCGAAATAACACAAAATTTCTTGCGTTGCACTCATGTCATCTTTGGTTGCTGCTTTAATCATTGTGTAAGTAATCATCGCTATTCTCCTTTTTCTAAGATTTGTCTTAAAAGGGTCAAAGCATGATTTCTTTGATATTGGATAGTAGACCTTGGGCTATGTAGCTTAATACCGATATCCTTATCAGTCCAACCAGCAAAATAGTAAAATAGAATAATAGTTTTCAATAGTGTATCAAGCTGACTGATTGCAGAGGCTAAAGTTGGGTCTGTTACAAAAAATTCAACATCACCGACGTTCAAAACCGTTTGATCCAGGAAACTATCATAAGGGGTGTATAGCTTACGTAGTTGTGTTTCTTTCATGTCTGAGAAAAGCTGTTCATGCTTTACGTACCTATGTTGTTCGCGGTAAAAGTCTATTTTCGCGTTCATTAGGGTTTTCCTGCAATAAGTACAAAACATTCGGATAATCTCGTCTTCAGTACAATTGTCATATTTCTTAGATATGTTCATTGGCATACTGCCTCCTTTCTTTTGTTCACTTAAGACACGTTAGAAAGGCTTTAATTTGCCAAAATAAGCAATAAAATTTGGGATACTTGGTGGGGAGGAAACAAAAAAGATTAGCATCTTCTTTGAAGAAGATGCTAATCTTTTTATACAACATGATGTTTAACAACAAAATAAAGATTTTGCATTAAAACCTGTAAACAACAGTAGCATGTACAGAGGAATGTTTGCAAGCACAGACGCGAAGAACTTTACTAATGCTCCAGTGGAGAACCGCTCCAGCGCTGGGTAAACAATGCGAATGAAATAATCCCATCAACATCTATTGTGGGAAAGAGACGAGACTCACTAAAGTCACTGAAAGGTGGGACTGAGTAAGTTCGAGTATGTAACCAGGTTGATATCTCGAAAGTCGTGCCAGTTGTCGCGGCTTATCTAGTGCGAAGGAGTGCCACTCAACCGCGAAACAACAATCCAGCTGTTCTCAAGGAGTTACATACACATGCCGCCACTGACAATCGCTAATAACTTTGTCCAAGTATTATCGACGCGACGCGACCGACCGGTGAAACAATCCAGTTAATCAGTCAACGATAGATATTATCTTGTCTCTTTCTATAGAGTGCTGTTACTAAAGTAATACCAAACCTTATCTGATGTAACGGCACTCTATAGTTAAAAACGGGCAAGGTTCTCTGCTCAGCTCCCTCTCAATGAAACTTGACTCACTATTATTATTGCTTACTATTATGCTATAATTCTAGAATAATTTATCTTTCGATAATTTGGTCTTTAGCAGAAATAATATGTCCTTCATTGAGCACTTGTGAAGCATGCCGCACTAAAGACAATTCACCTGCAAGAGAATAATTTTCTTGCTTAATAAAAGATTTCACTGCATTAACTTCTGGGACTTGTTCTTTTAGGTGGCTAAGAATATCATGTCTTTTTCCGATATCAGTCATAGTAGCTACTTGAGCACACTCAATAAACCAAGGGTGTTTTTCTTGCATTTCTTTAACGATTTGAATGCAGCAAAAGTGGTTAAAGAAAGAGTAGATTCATATCCTGAATACTGTGAATGTTGAAAGCCATGTGCTTCCATAAACTTTTTGATATCAGACCAAGCCTGCTTATACCCAAATGGACTATCTGATGGATAATATTTCTTTAACTTTTCTACGTCAAGATCGAAGTGGAATGCTTTACATACAGCTGACATGCTCTATTTCTTACTTATTGGAAATTAAGTGTGGACGGTAACGACGTATCTCAGCTAGCATATCATTAGGCTCGCCATTCTCTTCAAAAAATGTCACAGATTTCACACGATCCATAAACCAAACCGATTCAGCTAATGCTGTCATAGCATGAATCTGAGTAAATAAATCATCACTACGAACACCATGCATAGGTGTCCATACACCACGGCCAACTTCTTTTACTCCCCACGGTTCAACAATTGTTGCCACCTGCTTGTACCATACATCAACACTTTCATCATATTGTATAGCTTTATCTTCATCAAAGATGATTTCAAAGTGATATTTTTTCCCAAATTCGTTCATAAAAATCCTCCTACATATCTATAACTTATATAGCTTGTATTGTACAAATACAACTATTATTACTTACTATTATACTACTGTATTCTCGTAGGCGACAAATACCTCCAAATAACATGTTTTCTTTAGTAATTTAGTAAATAGGGTACTAGTACCCTAGAAAACTATTTGGAAAGGAAAAGATTATTTTTTCAATCATTTATAGTTTAAGTTTATAGTTTAAGGAGCATGAGAAATGAGCGTGAGTGCGATTTAACTGAGCGCATAGTGGATATGTAAAAACGGTAGCAGAATCGCTCTCCGGAGATTCTGCTACCGTCCACTTATATAGGTGAGGGAAACGAACTATTCCCAATTCTCAGCGATAAGGCGAAATATAGAAAGCCGCGCGCGGATCGTCCGGGTAGCACGGCTTTTCACGCCTAAAAGCTGTTACGCTTATCCTACCTGCTAGCAGCCGCATTGGATACTTGCCAGCCAAATACGTGGACTCAAAAGGGCTTTCATGCTTTTGAATCGTCCAATTTCCATAATTTTCGCCACAATTAAAATTCCGTGACCACGCAACGTCGCTCTTGCTCCAATAATTGCTAATTCGAATTATGGAGCGGTCTACGCGAAAACACAAGACGAAGTCACGCCTGCGTAATCCTGTTTCTTTTTTTCGATGTTCTAGAACGTATGTTTTTCCATTGATTTCAATCGCTTTGCCTTCGCGTTTGCCGCGAGCAAAATCGATGAGCTGCTGTGCAAGTTCTGTTGAGATACCTTGAAAAATCATTATAACCTTTTCTTTCTCTGCTAGATATGCACTTGTTTTTGACTACACACATAATCTACTGTGTACGGTATGGTCGTGTCAAGTTTACAGTTTACTATACTAGAGTGTTGTCGGTCACATTGGTGTATGTTTTTCCGCTTAAAACCAACAAAAGACCGTTCAGCATGAGAATTTAAGCCTTGCGAAAGCCAGAACATAGCCGTAATATATACAGTATGAATCATGCAGAAAACGAACTACGACAAGTGCAAGCAATTATCACCGCCGCGCAACAGCTTACTCCTCTACGTGATCGCCTTATCATACAACTAAGGGATCAAGGGGTACGCTGGCGGAAAATCAGTGAAATTACCAGACTGAGCGAAAACACGTTGCGTAATAGCGCGGTGATAGAAAAACGTCGTCAAAAAGAAAACGGTGAACGAGATTAACTACTGGCTCAACTACAAAAGAAAAGGAGTGACACGATGAAGAATGAGGAACAACATTTACTAGTTATTAAAGAAGTACTCTCTTTTCATCAATGCACGGACAGATAATCCGTACATCTTAAAAGTCGGTATCGCATCAATTTGTAAAGGAATCGAATTCATGATTTTCGATATAGAGCTTGTTGCCCTTGTCGCTTTGTTGTATCACAACTCTTCCCGTGGATCTTATATGGCGTTAAGACAACGGCTCATTGAGGGTGAACTTCCTCACGATATTCTGGAATCGGATAATCAATCTGACGTCCTTTACGAGCGTGCATTGGCGGATGTGGAACAATGGATACGTGCTGGGCAACGACCATTGTCGTGGTGCGATGAGGACTATCCTCAGCAACTTCGCGAAGTACACGACTTTCCACCTGTTATTTTTGTTCGAGGTCATCTTGTTGCCCCTGATAATGGCATATGTATTGTAGGGTCACGTCACGCAAGTCGGGGTGCTATCGATGCTACACGGGACATAGCACGCCTTGTTGTAGAAGAAGGTTGGACGGTAGTAAGTGGTTTGGCTCAAGGAATCGATACCGCCGCGCATACCGAGGCTTTGAGTCGCAACGGTCGTACAGTTGCAATTATTGGTAATGGTATTGACCACTACTATCCAGCTCAGAATCGAAACCTCCAGTGCGAGATCGAAGAATATGGATTGGTGCTTTCTCAGTTTTGGCCTGGCATGCGACCGACGAAGTTCTCGTTTCCTATGCGAAACGCCGTCATGTCTGCCTATGGGCAGGCAACAATTATCGTCTCGGCTCAAGAAAAGTCTGGAACACGGCATCAAGCTAAACAAGCAGTCGCACATGGTCGTCCTTTGGTCGTGTCCAAACAGGTGTATGAATCAACAACCTGGGCACGCAGGCTCGTTGATGATCCGGCAGTGTTAGGCGCAGTTGCCTATAGTGCTGAGCAAGCCGTAAACCTTGCTATAAAAATGGCACAGTTATCAATAGAAGACCTTAGACTCCTCCCGTGGCATGATCGGACATAATACCGATGGTGAGGGAATGATCTAAGCAATTGCCAGGCGACGTTCTGTACAAGGAATATCCCCTCCTAATCTTTTAGGAGGGGATATTCTATGTTTCTTTTGTCTTTCTTATGCTTCTATTTCCTTTCGGTTTCTGAATCTAAGCATTACTCCACCTAACGTAAGGGTAAGGACTGCTATCATAGCTAGACCAGTGACCGATGCACCTGTCTTAGCCAATAGTGGAATAGATACTTTCGCGTTCCATTTGTCTTGATCGGTTACTTGCTTATTGGTGTAAACTGACACCCCCGTGACAGTCGCTGTGTTCGTGTGAATACTTCCGGCTTTCAAACCCTTAATTTTAGAGGTGCAGGTCATTTTAGCGTTCGGCTGTAGGACTTTCATATTAGGGCAAGAAATAGATTCTACCTTTCCATCACCTTTAACCGTTTTATCCTTTAAGGTAATATTCTTTAACGGAACATCACCTGTATTAGTGATAGTGTACGTGATGTCAATTGCAGCTGAAGCATTCTTGCTATTGATGATAAGGGCTTCTTTTTCTGTATCTCGATCACCTTGCTTGTTTCCAGACGTGGTATCCCATTTTTCCACGTCAATTGCAGGATTTTCTGGGGTAGTTGTCTTTACGGGTTCTGGATTTCGTTCAATGTGATTGTAGGTTTCAGTAAATGTATTGGTAACAGTGCCCGGAACGAGACGCTCCATTTGTACGTAAATGCTAAATCCATGCTCAAGGTCACTACGGCTATTTACAAGGTCGAGATATTTTTGAGTTGCATGGACGGTGAGTACACCTTTTTCGTCCTTAACAGTGAACAGCCCCGTACTATTATTGTCTTGTTCAGTGTTTTCAGAAGAAACCCCCGTGTGTACGTCGATTGGTGTACCTTGTTTTGCAATAAGCTTTTTACCATCGTAAAGATCTCTTTCTGCAATAGCACTCCATTGTCCCGTATAACGGTCGGAAACTTCATCATAGTCGTCTACAATAGACCACTGTGTTGCTTTTTCTGCCATATTTTTCGGAAGAATGGAAGAGGTTAGACGATAGTTGAACAGATTGTTAAGTTTAACTTCTTGCTTATTTATCGATTGACCACCGACAGTAATTGTCACATCTTTATTTGGCGTGATTTCATTCTCAGGATTGGACACGATACGGGTTTTTAACACCATATTTTCCGTGTTTTGAAGAGCCGAGTTTTCAATGGCATAACCGTCAGTGACTTTCTTTACCTTAGTTGGAAGGTAAACCCAGTATTGTTTTCCTAATAGTTCTTGCTTAATAATCGGGTCATTGACAGGATCAATCGCCTTGTTAGCATAGTCTTTTAATGATATAGGTTGTGTAGCTTGAATGATTTCCCCATTTTGGTTAGTTGTATCAACTAACTTTGCAAAAATGTAGGCAATACCATTGTCTACTTGGACGTTGAACTCTCCTGTCACATCCTTGCCAGTAGCTTTTTCAACAACCTTAATGTCTTTTGTATTTAGGGAAAGATATTTTTCGTCAAAATCATCAATCATGCCTAGCTTGTGAACATCATAAGCAAGTTTATCTCTTGCGGGTGTCGCGTCCATCGTTAAGCGGTACATAATTGTTTCTCCGCCTACAACTGTTTTCTTATCAATATCAATAAGGTCTTTATTCAAATCTTCCTTATCTGGTTTTTGATAAGGGATTATTACCTTAGGAATATTGGTTTTGCTTACAGACTTATTAATGATTTCAAAGGATTGATTAGAAAGTGTCGTACCTGCCTCAATATTTCCTGCAACTTTACCGTCAAAGCGAAGTAATAAGTCTCCCTTTTCTTTGAGAAGTAGCTGAGAGTCTATCCATTCTTGCTTGAACGTGGCGGTAAAAGACGAGTTTTTATCATCAAATGATAAAGTGTAGTGCTTTCGTGAGATCACCTTGTTTGTTCGTGCATCATAAAACTCGATACTAGTTTTATCCAGTTCAAAAAACGGGTCATAATCGTCTTTTACTTGGAAATTGTCAACAGGATGTGCAAGATTCTCGCTAGATTTAGGGAAATCCACATCAACGTTTATTAAGTATTCAATCCACTGATTGGGAAATACTTGTTGGCCGTCAATACTTGTCTGGTTTCCATCTTGTTTTGCAGAGCTGAGAACATCCTTTGTAGGTTGAGGATTCCAAATGAACACGGGCGGGATATTGGTTGGCTTCGTTTCGTTATTATACCGTTCACTGCCTTTATTGTTCAAAACAACAATCTTCCCTTTTGTGTCAGTTGGTGGGGCAACAGGCTTGAATTTACCGGTAATAACTAGCTTCATCGGCTTATCAGCTGCTAAATTTCTAGTAGTTTTCAGAAAAGACTCTTTCGCAGTGGCGATGGTGATACCGTCTTTGACTGTGATTGTGAAATTTTTTGTTACATTTTCACCACCTGCATAGACAGAAACTTTAGTAGCATCTGTAAAATCCATATAAGTTTTTGCATCTGACCAGTCATCAGTGATGGCGTATTCAGATAGTGGTGTAGCTAAATGAGCCGGAATGTGTCCATTGACGACAGCACCAACCTTATCTCCGTGGAAAAAGAGTTTTTGATCTGCTGCAACAGTATTTGTCCATTTCTTATCTTGAGATGCTAAAGCACCTGTTTCGTCTAGTACCCATACTTTATCAGGAGAAGGGGTTACCTTTTGAGTGTGCTTTTCATTGGTTGTTAGACATTCCTTGAGAGTCTTTGTGTAGCATACTTTTCCAGTATCTTTGATTGTATAATCTTTCCCGGTTGGCTTGGTAAAAGTTGGGACAACAAGAGTGTAATCGCCTTGCGTATTCAAGTTAGTAAGGCTTGCAGAAACGCTCACTTGATTCTTTGCTGAACGATCAATAGTAATAGTTGCGGGCACACGCTTACCATTAGGATTTAGCACATAAACGGCATTTTTATCATCTTTTGTCTTATTACCAATAAATACATCTGCTGTATGAATAGTATCAGAAATCATCATAGATGATAGATAACCATTAGAGTGGGCTACAATACGAGTGTCATAGGCTTGACCAGAAGCAAGAACGTTTGTGCCTAACAGCTTAGTACTACCGTTCTTGTATAGCTCTTTACTAGGTAATTTAGGGTTTACTTTCCACGTTTCACGAGGGTCGCGGTCAGGCGTATTGACACTGTTTGCCATCTTCTTTTGTTTGGGAACGACCACATCGAAAGAGTATGTTCCTCTTGTCCATGCATCCCAACCGAAATCAGCAGGTGTGAACTTGGGGCTAGTGGTATTTCCGTTGTTTGCGATAGTGACTTTCTTATCTACCTTTTTCTTTCCCTGTCCTTCTGGTGAATCCCATATCAGAGAAATTGTACCTGTGACGTTTTCTTTAATCGACGAACCATTTCTAGAAGCGTGAATTGTATCCCATACAGGCTTGGTGTCGCCAACCATTGTAAAAGTTTGAGCCTTATCAGTTGTAATGGTGAGCTTATAATTTTGTGGGGGTTCGTTGGAGTTAAGAGCAATACAAGCGGCAACGCTCTTTTTATTCATGCTATTTACAGCATCATTCTTGCCTTGCTCAATATAGGCAAGATATTTCTGATAGCCGTTTGCAGAACCTACTTGAGCTTGAGATAAAACACCAGGAGCACCCGCAGTACGCCACTGGTTATAGAAGTCAGTAACTTCAGATGGGAGAATTTGTGCATATCCATCCCATATTGTATCAGGTTTACTACCCCACATAAGTCCAACGACACGGCTCTTACCATTACGACCTTGTGGATTGCGTGCTTCCGCACGATTTAATGCTGTGTTACACGCATTAAAAATAGCTGAATGTAAAGTCGGACTCTTCTTTTGAGATAAAGATGCACCATTAGTTAAAGCACCAGATATAAAATAATTAATAGATTGGGTCATCACTCCTTGTTTTGGTTTATCAGAACCGCCCGAAATTCGGTCATAAAACACGTAGTGCAACGCTCCTCGTCCATGTATCGTATAAGAGCCTCCTGAACCTGCACCACCACCTCCATCTGCCATAGCAGATAGAGGAGTAGCAAATAAAGCGAGAACTATCGTACTCGCTATTAGTGATAATGTTTTATGCTTTCGCGTTTTGAGTTTTTCTAACATAAGAAACTTTATCTTTCTGCTTGTTGCTATCGGTCAAATACATATTATAAATGATTGTGGAAGTATTGTTGTATTTAATGAGGAAATTTATTATTATCCGTATGGGATAAAACCTTCCTTAACAGGCTTACTACGATCTTCTTTGGGAATGTTAAATTCATACCCTTCTATGGTAAAATACCCCTTTGGGGTAACACGGGGAGTATGGGTAATTTTTTTCTTTCTATTACCACCTTTACCATGTATACTGTTGCCTTCTTTACCACTCATACGGTTTTGAATAGCACGAGTACCTTGATTCACCGCTTTAGCTTTTTTGCCTGTCTTAACCTCTTTAGTCTGTGTAACTTGTGATCTTTCGTACGATAATTGTGAGTTACTGATAGCTTGTTGTTTATCATGTAACGCCTTAGTTAGCTCCACGAGCTTACTTGTAGTGTCGCGTAGGGCTGTAATATCATTCTTGTCTATTTGAGAGTCTACGACTGTACGAGCATGTTGAATAGCTTTAGTAGCTTCTTGCCTAGTAGCATCGTCAGTCACTTTCCCTTCGGAATCGCGTATAAGAGTTGTAAGACTCACGATAATACTTTTTGCATTATTCGTCACATTTTTATAGTTAGCGGTTGCCTTTTCTAAATAGCTTTTCTTTAAGGTTTCTGCGATATCCAAAGCATCCTCATTTAGTGTGCTTAATACACTCATATGATTATGGAGTTTATCAGTAGCCGTGCGAATTTTATCCATATTTAAGGACAGTCTACTGAATCCATTTGGTTTATATACCGCTTTTGTCATTTTTTCAGTCTTAGATTCAGCTATTACATCAATCGCCATTTTACAGATGGCAGGATCACTTACCTGTGAAAGACAAGTCTTTTCATCTTTAATAAGTTCTTCTAACTTTTCGGCATTCTCGGCCATCTTATTGTAAAGGTCTTGTTCTTGTTTTAGAGCTTCCTGGTACGTACTCCATATGCTTTCATTACGAAAATGCAGTAATCCCATACCTGTAACCATTGTTAGACCTAGACCAAGGGCTAACATAATAGCTATCTTTTTCTTTGGGAACATAAAACTATTCGTTCTTTTCATGCTTCCTTCTTACCATCGATTACATCAAAAATTCTCATAACAGAATGAATATCCTCATGATTAGAAATATAGTCACAAAGGGCGTCTAGTTGAATTTGTTCGGGAGAGCATTGAAGAGATTCACATAAAGTCTTTCCAACAATTCGGAGTTTCTCATTATATTCTTGTTCTTCTTTTTCCAATAATTTCTTTCGCCGTTCCCGTAACCGACGAATTTTTTCGTTGATATCTTCGATTTTCGCACTCACAAGATTTTCCTTTCTCTACATGTGCCTATTTCAAAAAATGATTATACCAACTTTTTTATCTAACAGATAATTTTGTCATAAGTAGCAATCTATTATGATAGACTGCTATCATGATAAGGAAAGAAACAGTAAAAGGAGAAAACTTATGAAATAACTATTTGTGTAGAAGAAAATGGTAGACACATTAGTAATAAGTCGGAAAGTACTTACCGACTAGCTTACTCAAAGTGATTTAGACATTGGATTATGTGAGATGGGATTTTAATTATGGGAAAAATATCGCGTAAACAATATGTGAAACTATACCAGGAATCTAATATTGAATTTCGTGAGTGCCTATTGAAGTGTTTGAAGCATGATATTATCAATGCTTTTAATTTTATTTGGTATAAAGGCTTATTTACTAAAGATTTATTCTCTGTGAATATTGAACGTGAAAAGAAAATCGTTGAACGTGTTATTGATTTGGAACAAATTGAGTTGATGGTGGATTTATATTTTCGTCTTAGTGAAACAGCCCACTCGATACAACGTCTAGAAAAGCATTTTCAAAAACTAGAAAATACATTGTAAAGGTCAATAAGGAAAAAGAACAGTATTCATAGAAAAAGTTGAATCAATGGAATATATTTATTTTCCCAAGAATAAAGGATGAGTATACTATGTCTTTCATTATTTTAATGTTGAATCAAAAAGGCGGTGTTGGAAAAACAACACTTGCAGATGAAATTGCTTTTACATTGGAACGTCGCGGCTTTTCTGTTGCGTTTGTTTCTACTGACCCGCAAGGCGGACAAATTCATGAGCTTTGTATGGATATGTCAGTCATAGAAAATAGTGATTTTCAGGTGATTGATACAGCTGGACAATTAAAAGAAGATATGAAGGTGTGGTGTCGTGAAGCGAATGTAATTCTTGTTCCAATTCTCCCAAGTCCGCGTGATTTAGAACCGACGCTAAGGACATTAGAATTGATCCGCTCTTCAAATACGACAGCAAAAGTATTTGTAGTGATTAATAATTTTTACTCACTTGGTGTACTAGACCGTGAATTATCTGCATTTTTTGATTCAGAAAATATTGATGTCCTTGGAAAAGTCCCGCGTGCTGTAGCATTGTCGCAGGCATCTGCCGCAAATAAATCTGTTATTGAATTTGCCCCTTATAGTCATGTCATACCCATAATTGAAAAAATTGGTGACGACCTTATTCAGATGAAGGAAAAGTTATATGTCTAACTCGTTTATTGCTTCTGCACAGAAAATGAAACGTGAGCAAGAAAAAATTGAGCAGACGAAACCTAAAGAAGAATTACAATCGATTAACATTCGTATTCCTGTAAAGCTGCATTATGCAGTACAAGTACATCGTCTAGAGACTGGAGAGAATATGACACAACTTATTCGCCGTCTTTTGAACACGGAGTTAAACATTTCCTAGAACAAAGGATGGTGTCGCTATCTTTTGTTCTAAGAAAAGAATTGTTTTTGCTTTATACAAGGAATCTCTTTCATCTTTGATGAAAAAACAGTCATTGATGCAAACTAAAAATGTTTAAGTGGTGATTATTCTATGAATGATACATATTCCTATATTGGCGAATGCAAGGGTAGCTTGTGGCGGCACACACTACCCTTTTTGTTCTCCCACTTACCTACATGGGACAACACCGCTTTGCAGATGTATTGGATGGGTGGCGTCACCCATCCATACACCCGCAAAGCTCTCGCGGAAAGCTTGCTTTCCGCTCACTTGCAAGATGTAGGAAGTGTACCCACAAATGCGATAAATCGCCTTGTGTTTCCCCTTCCATCTTGCTCTGCAAGGCTGTTTTCCACTCCTAGGGTCGTGGATTTGTTGTCTTTTAGAAAGCCTAATAAGATGTCATATAAGGAATGTTAAACACTTGGCAATATAGCTATTTGCTATCGTGTTTTATATGAACAGTGGCGGCACTGTTTGGGACTTTTTGAAATCTATTTTTGAAAGGAATGTTTAGATGTCACAGAGAAATAAATACTTAAATATTCGTGTAAGCGAAAAAGAAAAAATGATTTTGCAGCAAAAAGCAAAGAAGGCTTGTGTGGGTGTCTCTAAGTTTGTCCGTGCTACTTGTGTGTATTCTGATGATTCTCAAATCAAAATGATTGATGTAGAACCATTGCGTCGTTTTATCTGGGAGTTGACAAAGCAAGGAACGAATCTCAATCAATTCATGAAATTTATCAACACTTACAAGGAAAAAGGATTTAATCCGACTGAAGCAGAAATTGTCTTAAAGCAAACACGGTTACTTTTAGAACAAGCAAGAAAGCTTTTATTTAACCTCCAAAAAGAGTTGGAGAAAAATCATATTGATTTTGTAGAAGAAGTTTTCTTATGACGATTATTAAGCAGCGTGCTGTTATAAGTGGAACGACACACCAAAAGAATTTGCGTAACTATATTAACAATGATAAGAAAGTTTTACTTCGTGAGTCACAAAATATGGAAAGTTGTAAAGACTTGAAATTATGGGCATCTTATATGTCTCACACGCGAGATATTTATGGACATAATCGTGCTGCGCGTAAAGGAAAAGATGGTAAAGAAGCGAAAAACACAATTTTGTATCATCAGATTTTAGGGTTTAATCCCGATGAATGTGATGTTAATGGTGGAGTACTTTCTCCTGATGATTGTATGCGTTATGCAAAACAATATGCTAAAGACTATTATCCATATCATGAAATTGTTTTTGCTTTACATAATGAATTTTGCAAAGAAGATCAAACACATCGATACGCTATCCACATGGTTATCAATCGCAGTAATCTTTCTACAGGGACTCGCTTAAATGAAGGATTGGGGGGCAAAGCAAAAAGAGAACGCGCTAGTCGCATTCGTAAGATGGATTCATATTGGGGATTGAAACAAGTAGAGGAAGGGAAAATTAACTCAATTACTCATCATAAACAGCCCTCTCGTGTTGAAAAAGAACTAGAGAAAAAAGGAATTACCTCATACAAAACAAATCTTCGTGAGCTTCTTAGAATTGCAGCTAAGAAAGCTGAAAGTCTTGTAGAGTACCGTGAGCTTTTGGAAAGTTGGGGTGTAGATACACAGTTTAGAAATGGCAGAATGTATGCCCGTGATTTGGATAATAGAAAATTTTCGTTTTCAGTTGTAAAGCTGGATGCTCAACTGAACTTGAACAATTTAGAAAATCATTTTTCTGAAAATCAGGTTCATTATCCTGGAAAGAACAAAAACACAAGATATATTGACCAAGTCAAAAATCAGTATCTTGATACCATTGAGAAACTTTATCTAACATATCGAAAAGACATTCAATCTATTCATGGTGAAGCATTAGAAGACTTTCCGAAATTTACCCTACCGCGACCTTCGGCAGAGATAACAAATGATACAGAAGTAAAAAGAAGGATATTAGCATACTGGCGAGGTGCAGATGAACTACGTATGTCCCTTTCATCTAATGTTCGATTTGAGAAGAAAGAAAGAATGAAAAATCCCCAACAAAAACAGGATAATATGAGGACACAAAGGGATAATGAGCAAAGGTCTGAGAAGAGTCAGAAACGATAGCAGGTAATTTTTATGGCTAACAGTATTCAAAGTTTAGGATATGTGATTGAAGTTTGTGCTATAGATGATGAAAAAGAAAACTGGCAGGTGATCCAAATAGTTGAAACATTAAAGGAAGCTATTGCAATAACAGATAGTCTTATCACTTTTATGAGACTATCTAAAAGTCGTTTTACTATTCGTCTAGAGAGAAATGTTAAGTAGGATGGGAGAAAAATAAATGGCAATTGATTATAGGAAAGTAGAAGAAATGAACGAAAGAGAAAGAGATACTAAAAGCACGAAGGCTATTTCTCTTAAAACAAAGGCAAACAGGGCAAGAGTTGCAAGAGGGAAGTTAGTCGTTGATGATAGGACAGATAATTATGGGGAAAAGCAACTTAAAAGTCTTTTGCAGGAGCAAAAAGATTACCATGGCAAGCTAGTTCAACAATTAGAAAATACACTGGAAGAATTGCAGACAATCAAGAAAGAGATGACAGATGTTTCCTACTTAGCGAAACAAATGGCTATAAATGGAGTTGGTAAAGCCCAAGAAAAAGCAGAAGAAATTACTATGAAGAATTTGGATGCTGTTCAAGAAAAGTATCTTGTCCATATAGAAATATTAACACGTGAGTCTCAAAAACGTATAGAAAGATTAAGAAAAACGGCTCGTATAAATCATTTTATCCCTATTACAACGTGGATAATGGTTGTCATGATTTTTGTTATGTTCTGTTACCTTTTATGGGTAAAATAGAAGCGATCTGGTTTCCTAGGCTCAAAAGAAAGAATTCGAGGAATTATGGAAAATCGTCTACGAATAATCACCAAGCGCCGATACGGGAATGTATCCCCATTAAGGTATCCGGGTGGTAAAGCGACACTTGCTGGATTTTTTGAGGATCTCATTACTCAGCTTGGTCTTCACTGTCCCACATATGTTGAACCATATGCAGGCGGAGCTGGGGCGGGTGTTGCGCTCTTGCAAGAAAACATCATTGACCAGCTTGTTATCAATGACATCAACAATGCTGTCTACGCATTCTGGCACTGCGTCAAGCATGAGAATGAGTGGCTCGTGGAACAGATTCAGAACATTCCACTCACTGTTGATGAGTGGCGCGCACAGCGCGCGACCTACCAAGCCGATGACACTTCAGACCTTCGTGCTCTTGGTCTTGCGTTCTTCTACTTGAACCGCACGAATCGGTCTGGAATTTTGAACGCGGGCGTGATCGGTGGCTTGGCTCAAACAGGGACTTATAAAATCGATGCGCGCTTTAACAGGAACACACTGTCAGAGCGAGTTGCAGCGTTGGGGAAAGTAGCTGATCGAATAATGATCCATAACCTTGACGGACGCCAGGTTCTTGAAAAGTACGGAGACACACCAAACACACTCATTTATATCGACCCGCCCTACGTAGCAACTGGCGGCTCTCTCTATCTCAATTCCTTCGGCGTGTACGACCACGGCGCACTAGCAGAGCAAGTCGAACATATATCACACGCTCACTGGATTTTGACCTACGACGACCATTCGCTTGTGCGCAAGCTCTACAACAATCAGTTCCTGGTCGAACTCGAAATCACATATTCAGCTACCAAGCCTGGGAAAGCCACAGAGCTACTAGTCGCATCTAAAGACGCGGCACGTGTCATCACTGACTTCTTGCTACCTGCTCACACCGAATTGATACTTAGTAGAGTTCTCTCACCAAATAGAAAGCGGAAAGAAAGTTGATAGAAATGGATCTTACAGTTTATTCCAAGCCGGATTGCATGGCATGTAAACAAACTAAACGGCTATTAGAACGTTACGGAATATCTTTTACAGAAGTCAATATTTTGGAATATCCAACATTGTTAGAGCAGTTTAAGGAAGTGGGATTTTTATCAGCACCAATCGTTGTTACACCGGATAATAAATGGTGTGGATTTCGCCCAGATAAAATAAAAAGCTTGGCTCACAATTCTTTTTTGACATCTACTATTAGGGATGTCAAAAATGCTTCTCATTAAATAGAAAATAAGGAAAAATCGGAAAGTCATACTCTACCTGTTCAGGGTAGTCGATAACGCAACAAAGTTTGTGTTGTACAGGCACAGGTGTTCATGTATAGTGGGTAGTGCCTTTGTATTGGGTGTTTTTAATCAGGCTGTCCACCGCTAAGTTTTCCAACATATCGGTGGACAGCTTTTTAGATATACTACTCGATCAGTGATTACTCTTATTGCTCTTTATGCACAAAAACTAGATATAGACAAAAGGTCTGACTCACATCTTTTGATGATAGTCAGACCTTTTCACTTAGTCAGGGTATCGGTGTTTGAGTATTTTCTGTTTCTCAAATACCTTCTGATGCTACACCATTTCTTATCTTTCTTGAACAAACGAATAACAAAACGAATGTGCCACCAAATAACCCACAATTTTGTAAAAAAAACACCAACACTAAGAATTTCTCGTGATAGAGAATTCTCAGGAGTAAGATACATCATAATGACAACCAGAATGACTTGAAATACTATACCGCATTTATAAGCATATTTAGCAATAGGGAATAAGAGCTTAAACACGATAGCAACAAGCAAAATATTATCCTTTGTATTCATCTTAATCCCTCCTTGTATATGTCTCTTTATTTGTATTATACTACTTTACTAGCTTAATTCAAAGCTATATCATTATCCGAACTATCGGGATCATCAGTAGTGTCTCCCATATTATTTTCATCATCCCATTGGCATTGAGCGAATTCAGCATCACGAATTCGTTCTATAGCAGATATGGTATAGCCCATACTTTTAGCAATATTTTCATCACTTTCATCAGGATAAGTATTGGTAAGGTAGTCAAATAAAGCCAAAGCATTCTTATTGAGTGATAGACAGCGTTGTTGCATGGTAAAGAAGCAATCGCCATGAATAAGGTCAGCACCTTCTCGCCATAATATTAGTTCTCCATCTTTTTTGACCCAGATAATGTTTTGAACTTCATTAGCTGCTACAAGAAGCATGGATTTGCCTAAATTACGCTGAATACCAGGGACTTCAACTCCATCAATAACAATATTTCCGTTACTTTGTTTCATGTTATACCAATGTTGAACGAGAATAATGCCATATTCTTCCAATTTATCAAGGTGTAAAATCCAGTCAGTAAGAATATTGCATCCTTGAAACTGATACGGCTCAGCATTAGTAAATATATAAGAATCAAACTCTTCATAACTATGATTCTTATATAAAACTTCTATTTTCATGATATTAATCCTTCCTTATGATAAAAGCAGAGTCTCCAATGGTTTTTAATCAAAAGAAACTCTGCTTGCTTTTATCCTATCGTAGATAGCATTTATTCATTTATTTTTGAGGTTCATTGAGAGAGCTTGCATCTTTTTCTTGATTGGAAAGAGAACTAGAAGCGCTGCGGCTCTCTTTCGCCATTGAAGAAAGAGAAACACGTGCAGATGAAGAATGTGTTTTTTGCCAATTATCTTCCCATTGACTTATTTCTTCAAGTGAGGAGAAATCCTGTTCCAGCATATCCCTATCATGTTCAGATAGATTTATTTCTTGATTCTGTTTATCCATGAAATACTTACACAAATTATCTATTACATCTCCATCCGACAAATAGTTACACAAAGTATCTTCATCCATCATATCTATGATATATGTTAGAAAATCAGTGGATTTTACTCTTATTAGGTCTGATTTTGTATTTGTAACATCAACTCCATAAAATTCTTTGAAAAAAGTATCTACTTCTTCCTTATTCTTTTCATATATCTCTTTAATGAAAGAATATCGTTCTTCACCATATAATGGTAAAAGACTCGTTTTCCACGAATCTTTACACCCTTGATGTAATTCTTCCTTTTTCCATCCAAGCTTATAAAATTTAGGCCAATCGTAAGTATCACGCCCATCCGCAAGAACATTATAGTCTTCGTCAATCAAATAAAGATCATAACTAAAAGCTAGATCGTTGTCTGGACTATCAACGCCGTATATCGCACCATCTTCAACAAAGATATAATCGAAAGATGGTGCGTATCTCGGAAGATTGAAAAGTGGTTTACCATCCATGAAATCGTAAACTTTCATGTTCTTATCCTTTCTTACTAATTAATCTATTTTTGAGGTTCATCAAGAGAGCTTGCATCTTTTTCTTGATTGGAAAGAGAACTGGAAGCGCTGCGGCTCTCTTTCGCCATTGAAGAAAGAGAAACATCCGTCTGCTTTTTTGCGGGTGCTTTCTCTTGATTTTTTTGAGCCTCAAAGTCACGTATTTCCTGTTTTAATCCCTTGACTAAATCCCACGGTTTTACATTGAATTTCTTGTAGGGATATTGTTCACTTCCCTTTTTGCCAGTCCAAATAGTTACAGGTTTATCTGCCTTAAAGGAAAGAGTAACTGGCTCATTATTCAACATTTTTTGTTTCATAAGATCACTTAGAAAGACATCACATGAGAAACCACTAACGTCTACACCGTTAATCTTTGTTCCTTGCGGGAAAGAAACGAAGGCTTTATCATATTTTTGTCCGTCCTTTGCTGTAAATGTATGAGGAGTCAAAAAAGCGGAGTGAATTGTAATATGTGCAAAAGAGGGGTGTGTTTTTTGCCAATTATCTTCCCATTGACTTATTTCTTCAAGTGAGGAGAAATCCTGTTCCAGCATATCCCTATCATGTTCAGATAGATTTTTCATTGTTCTTATCCTTTCTTTTTCATTCATAGTAATAGTCTATTACTAATACTTATATTTTGTGTTGGAATTTAGGAATGAGTTTTCCTTCTTTCGTAAGATTGAGTTTACAGTCAAAGACTTTTCCTTTTTTGGAAGTACATCCTTTTAGGGAAATATCTTTACCTGAGAGTAATGCTTTTGCTTGTTTTGGTGTAAATGATTTTCCGCAAAATGATACGAGATGGAAGCTGCATCCGCTTTGTATCCAAGAGCCATCGTCTTGTTTTTTATTTTTGTTTTCGCTACAAGAATAGAAAAATTTTCCTGTTTTTTTGGATTTCTTTTGTAAAACGGATTTTCCACACAAAGGACACTTTCCAATGTTTTTTGATGAAGTCGAACCGATACTTATGCCTTGATATGCTGTAGCATAATGATTTTGAAATACTTCAATCACATTATCTTGTAATTCATTGACACCAGCTTTTCCAAGTGCAATATCTTGTTGGATTAGCCACCAGCGAGCAGTAACATCAGCACTTCGTATTTCTTGTGGAAGTAAATGATAAAATTCTCTTGCTTTTTCTGTTGAACGGATTTTACCAGATTTTTCTTCTAAATATCCATGATTTTTCAGGTTTTCAATGATTGTAGAACGAGTAGCAGTTGTACCAATACCGCCGTGTTCTCCCTTTTTACCGTCGTCTTTCTGTTTTAGAATCGATTTAATATTTGGATCTTTTACATATTTAGCGATAGACGCCATATCAGAGATAAGAGTGCCTTCAGTATATGGTTTAGGCGGAGTTGTTTCTTTTTCAACAATAGTACACGCAATGCTTTTTAACAGATGTTCACTAGCTTCAATCCAAGGATTAGACGGAACTGTTTTCTCTTCGTGCTCTTCTATACTGCCAAAGTCGTCTAAATATCCAGCATCTTTCAGTCGTTTTGTGACTGCACTCATCATCCCATTTTCTACAGGGAAAGTACTTGTGCTGACATCATAAATAGCAGGCGGAAGAAACTGCATGGCGTAACGTTCAACGATAGCAATATAAACCCTAGCTTCGTCTTTGGTCATATTTTCTATGGGACTTTTCACTTCTTGCGGGATAATCCCGTGATGGGCAGTCACATTTTTATCGTTAAAAGATTTTGCGTGAATTGTAAAATCAAGATTCCATTGAACGCCA
Organism: Enterococcus sp. AN402; assembly: GCF_040719405.1. Classification (NCBI taxonomy): domain Bacteria; kingdom Bacillati; phylum Bacillota; class Bacilli; order Lactobacillales; family Enterococcaceae; genus Enterococcus; species Enterococcus sp. AN402. The sequence continues at coordinate 544,807 of NZ_JBFDTM010000004.1, forward strand.
AGATTTTCCATTGCTTGAGATAAAACAGTTGGTGCTTGGACAAAATGTTCTTCTTTAAGATATTGAGAATCTGAACGGTTATAGGTAATTGCCTTATATTTATCACGTAAATCTTGGGTAATTTGTTGTGTTCGTGCCGCACTCATACCAAAACGTTTAGACATATCTGAAATAAGAACTGTTAAGTTATATGGTAGAGGAGGATAGGTTCGACTCTCGCTAACTTTTGTAGAAAAATGAGGATTAGAACCATCCAAAGTATCCTTTAACGTTTCTAATACTTCTTTGTGATAGAGATGTTTCTCTTCGCCTAATAGTGCTTTACTTGGCTTAAAAGTAAATTTTACAGAATTTGTATTGAGAGTGCCCGTTGCGGTTAATTCATAAAAAGTTTGGCAGACATAATTTTTTATAGCCTCATCTCGATTGACTACCAGCCCTAAAGTTGGTGTTTGTACTCTTCCAACTGTAAATAGAGTCCCAAGACGTTTTGTAGCAAGTCGCGTTTCATTAATACCAAAACACATATCAGCCATTTGACGAGCGTAGGCGGCCATCCCGTTTCCACTGCATGACTCATTGATGATAAGATTATCAAAGGCTTTGACAATATTTTTTTCAATATTGTCATTGACATAGACACGTAAAACTTTTCCCTTATAGTTGAGATAATCAAGAATTTCATCAACGATTAGCTGCCCTTCTTCATCAGGATCACCGGCATGAATCACACAGCTAGCATCAGATAAAAGGAAAGCAATTTTATCTACAAGATTTTTCTTATCCTTGGTTGGCACTTTTTTCCAGTTATGACTATAAATAGGTAGTACATCTAAATCCCACGGTTTACCCCACTTGGGGTTAAGTTCTTCTGGTTCAACAAGTTCGAGTAAATGTCCAGCGCAACCGATAACAGTATAGCCATTTCCACTAATCGGCAGTGGTGCTGTTTCAGACACTTTTTTGCCACATATCGCACGAGCAATATCACGTGCAAGCATCGGTTTTTCTGCAATCACTAACTTCATTATTTGTTCTCCTTTTAACGATTATCTATATCGATGTCAACAGAATCTTTACTGATATCAGTAGGTTCTTTGGAAAGTTGTTTACTTGATTGTCGCATAGAAACAGCCTCATCTTTTAGTACTGGAGAAGTATTTTTCACTTTATCCAAATTGACGATACACTGTGGTTTTCGTATGATAGATTTATCAAGGTCATAAGCTAAGAGGTGACAACGGAGCAATTGGAGTTCCGCCAGTGCTTCTATCTTATGGCTTTGTTCTATATCAAAATAAATAACTTTTTCTGGTGTAATATGTTTCCCTTTCCTTTAAGTAAAGTTAGTTACAGTTTTTGTTCATCTGTAGATTTTTCGATTATCTTTTTATCGTTATGGTTGTTCAGTGTTTTAGATGATTCTCGTAATTCTTTCACAACACTAGATAGTGTATGTTCTAAAGGACTATTTTTTTGACACTCTGCAACTTTTTTTAGATAGTCGTTCCACTCGCTACGGAAGGCTTCATCATATCCTTTCTCCGCAACTTCGCGAGCAGCTGTGATGTGCATAATACATGGATTGACTTTCGTAAACTTTTCGTCAATCACCATATCCGCCATTTCTTCGGCTAATTCATCATCACCATACATAGCTACAAAATCGCAAATAAGGGTGTCACGAATTTCTGTGTTAATTGTGTAGAGACCTTTGTCTAATGTAGCCGAGTCTTCACCGCAGTCAAATAGAGTGTCTGCAATATCTTCTGAGACCATGTAAATCCCAGAATCATACAATTGGTTGGCGGTGAAATAGGAACAAATATCGTCTTGATGTAAATACAAATCTTCCGTATAGGCAACATATTGTCCCATTTGAATCATTTTACTAATGTCACCTTTAACACCTTCAAGAAGCCCCTGATCGGAAGCTTCTTGAACATATTCAACATTATCTGGAAACCACTTATACAAATCATAATAATAAATATCTATATTCGCGTCAGCAATCTCACTGAACGCATCAAAAACATCTTCGCTTCCACTGTATCCTGTGATTTGGTCACCAATGTCTCCCACATCAAAATTGCCTATAACTTCTTTAATAGGGATGAATCCTTCTGGTACAGGCGGATTCATGTAAGCTTCATGATCCGATTTTTCTTTGCAGATAGCCTGAATCTTTTCTTTGATATCATCAAAATGTTCATCTAGCATCTCTTGCAGATGGAAAAGTTCGTCATTATAGAATGGTTTACCATCATCCACACCAAGCCACTCAGCTGATTCTTTACACTTATTAAATGCAGATACCACCTTTGAAACAGGAGCTTCAGGCATCAAATTTGCGGCAAATCCATCAATATCATTACGGTAATTTTGCCAAGTGCTAGCGTCTTCTACCATGCTTGAAACAATATCCGCAATAGTCGGTTCACCACTAAATTTTGGATCAGACTGAAAGGTAAGATAAAATTCTTTATCATTATAAGACAAGACGCAATCATACGCTTTATGGGATGGGATAATCTCTCCTTGCCTTATATTAGTAATGTTAAGTGAAAAATCTTTTGCTAGTTTTCGTGCTAGATCTTCCCAATTATCAAGATAAGACATAATAAATAACTCTCCTTACTGTCAAGTATCGACTGTATTAGTCTATCAACAAAAATAATTCTACGTATCGTATTCAAAGATTAGCTTCCAAGAATCTCTTTTGCCCAAGCTCCTGATTTTATTAATCCAAGTATCAGCAGAATGGACACTACAATCCATGTAGATAGACTAAAGATAGGAGTTATATTAGTTCCACCTTTCAGCATATTTAATAAGTCGTTACTTCCGACCTGCGTAACAGTACTTGCTAGAATTGTCGGATAAGCGATAAATATGAACATGATGATTGCTCCAGCGAGACAAGCGGCACAAAAATTCTTGATGAAGTTGATACCAGACTGACGGGTCTCATCAAAACCTAAAAGAGATAGAGGTATCGGTGCAAATGCTGCCATAACATAAAGTTGGATCACACGTGCCATTACTACGAGAAGTGATACGATATAGGCAATGAAACCAGTCCCGTAAGAAACCAGAGCAGCAAGAACTAATACAATGCAGTTTCCAACGGTAACGTCTGATAGATTGATGTCTGACCAGTCTAAAGCCTGATTTTGAATAGGATTTGCTCCACCTTGTTGAAAAGAGGTGACGATCTTATTAAATTCATCAAAAATAGCAGCTACAATATCGAGAGAATTGATAATAAGCCAGTGAAATATCACATATGAGATAGCGAGAAACACGATATCTTTCACGGCCGGCAAGGTTGCAGTGGCATCAATTCGTTGGCTGATTTTGACGAGTTGGACGAGCATAAACAAGGCAAGAATAGATTCTGCCAAAGGAATAACTGCAACACCATGTACAGTTTCAACAAGAGAGTAAACTGTCTCTGAGCCAAAAAGCATCGAAAATTTACCACTTATATAACTAGTGCTTGTCGAAGCGGATACGAAACTGAAATATCCATTAAACAATGTTTGCGACAAATCAAGTAACCATTCACAAATCATGTCACTGATTTTGCCACCGACATCCCAAAAGCCGGTATCAGATTCATAAGCATAAGCTGGTATCGGTAATAATAAACAAAATAGACTGACACTAGAAATTACAAAGAATTTCTTCTTAAAGTTTTTCCTTTTTTTTAAGGACATAATATGTTTTTTATCAATGGTTAGATTCAAAACATAGCCTCCTTCCATACTCTAATATTTACATTTTGAATGTGTAATTTTTAGTTTTTTTATCAAAAATAACGGTTACAAGCGGAGCTTGCGACTTAGTAGCTTCATTGACTGATGTGCCAAGGAAAAAAGCGGTTGTAGCCGTCATCGTCTTTTCATTAAAAGAAAGATTCATGCTCTTATTCCATACGGCTGTTGTCATGGTTGGATAGTGAGATGCACACCATTCACTAAGTTTTGTGGTTAGTTCTTTTGTATCTCCCAGAAAACTTGTAGCTTCTTTATTTAATCCCGTGATAGTTACATTAGTAAGTTTTTCTACACGAGTATATACCGTGTTTACTTGGTCAAAAAGACTAGCAGAAGATAGTGTTGAGACACCTTTTTCTTTCTCAGACTTGGCTTTTGTCTGTGAAAAAGTGACTAAATGTACTTTATCTGTGGTTTCAAAAACAATGGTATCTATGAGTGTGTCAGCTCCGTTGCTACTTGTTTCTGTAACACTGATAGCAAAGGGAACTTTTGTTGTGTTTCCGTTAGTGGTTTCTTCATAATAGTTATTGTGAAAAGTAATAACATTTTTATTCCCCTGACTGACCCATGGGGAGACAGCGAGCGTTTTGATAAGATCTTTTGTTTTTTTATCATAGTTTTTGATGATGTCTTTTTGCTTATCTGTAAAAGAAATATCTTCCATCTCAGGCTCTTTTGTTTGCCCTGTTTGTGTAGATGTCTTTGTGTCGGTTTTTGCACGATTATCTGCTACGTTAATAGCGTTAGTGATAGAAAATCCGATAAAGATAATAAGAAAGAAAAGTCCTATCAACGCGACTTTTTTATTTTTCTTGATAAAAGCAATTATCTGTTTCATGATATACACCTTTCGATACGTATTTGATTATTTGTTTATTGAAACATTTTTCGGGAAACCCCAACCAACAGGAGAGGTTTTTCCATAAAAAGCAATCCACTTATCAAGGCTCATTGTTTGAACAGAACCAACATTATGCATGACTTGTCCATTTCCGATATAGACTCCCACATGACCATATATTGCTCCCATAACTCCACCTGAACTAGATGATTCTACCGCAACAACCATACCTACTTTTAACTGTGAACGGTCATGGTTATTAGCAAAGTTTCGATACATATTATTGGCATTTCCACCGATATAACCTAATCCTGCATGTTGATATACACTGGAAACCCACATTGCGCACAAATTCAAGCCTGGTGAAGGAGTTCTTTGAGCTGCTGAGACAATACTTTGTTGGACTTGGGTGGAAGCCTCAATTTCTCCACCACTTGAGGTAAGTTGTTCATAAAATTTTTGTGCTTCTTGATAGCGTTTTGCATAGGACGAACTCGCTACCCAATTCGCTGGGCGTTCATAACAAGCTAGAAAAGCATAAGTTGTAAACCCTAAATCGCTGGATCGAAGCCATGAAAAATATGAGACAGCTGTTTTTGCATATTGAGGAATCTGTGCCGCATAATAACCACTTGTATGAAGTCCCGTGCTCCATGAAGAGGGGAGTTGTTTCATGAAGAATTCTGTTTGAGCCGTTGCACTATCAAGGGATTTTCCATTTGCCTGTGCCCAGTTTTTGTAGTTAGTGTAATTACCAATACCTGGAATAGTATCAGTGAATTGGAAAAGTCCATACCCGTATTCGTAACTAGTGTTATTCCCTTCTCCATGATATTCAGCTGTAGTATTCCAGCCTGATTCTCCTGAAATATTCCCCATAATAGCTGCAATTTGAATATTGTCTAGTCCTTGCTTGCGCAGTACTTGAGCAACTTCTAACTGTACACCTGAAAGTGATCCAAACGAATGATTTTCTTCGTTCGACGATCCAGCAAATAAAGCGCTAAGAATAAATAAAGAAAGAAGACCTAGAAAGATAAAGAACAGTACCGGAGAAGCAAAGGCAATAAGTTTTCCTATCACCGCTTTTCCTGCGGGTAAAGCAATGCTCTTTGAAACAGAGATAGTCGTACATTTCTTAGCTACTGTTTGGTAGACATTCTTTTTGAAATAGCCTTTAGCCTGTGCCTGCGCCTTGTTTTTTGCTTGAAAAGTAAACTTTTTTCTATCAGATAGATTTTCTTTTGATTTAGCTTTAGCAAGCGACGTCTTACTGGTCTGAACGACATGAGAACTTTCTTGGGCTACTTCTTTTTTTTCAGATAGTAGAGTTTTTCTTTTTAGTCGCCCAATATACTTTTTGCTTTGTTTGGCAGTTTGATAGGTTCGTTTTCCTTTATAATAAGTATCATCTACGCCTTCAAGTTCGGTATCTTCAAGGGCTTTGTTGATACCTTTGTGTATTCCTACTTGACCACTTCGTTGAATAGCTGTTCTAAGCCCCTTATTTCTTTGTGGGGTTATTTTTTCATCATGAAAAGTTTCTCCGTCAACAAAAGACTGTATTTTTGGGTTTCTTGCCGACGGAGAATAGCCTTTTGGGGAATGAGGAGAGGTTTCTCCTACAATTCCTGAATTGATGGCATCCGTTTGTTCAGTTAAGACAAGACTTTCTCCTGCTTGATGTTTTTCTTGAGCAGTTTTAACAAACTCATCTGTTTTCATTATCTTGGATACCATCCTTTCACTATGTGTTAGAAGATTTATTTATGTTTTCCTGACCTTTGAGAGGTGAAAGACCTTTGTTTTTCATTGGGATTTGTGCTAAAGAGATCGTATAATACATTTCCTGACGGGAATTTTCCTCGAATTGGTACACGAGCGTTTCCTGCAATCAAAAGTCCATCTCCGGCTTCTGCTGATTCATCAATACACTCTTCTTCCTGTTCGGAAAGGTTGAGCAATTCTACCCATTTCATACGGTCAAGAGGAGATTGCTTGAGGAGCATAAGAAAATCTGCATTGAGAACAATATTTTGTGCCGCCTTGTTATTTAACATAGCTACGGCGTTCTGTGTAATACCCGTCAAAAGTAACCCAAATTTACGTCCCTCGTTAGAAAAACGTGAAAAATAGTTGAGAACGGTCGGATAGGCAAAAAGCGACTGCATTTCTTCAACATACAGCCATGTACGTATGCCTCGTTTTGCGTTGTAATACATACGATTACGAACCGCTTCACACACATTAATAAGTGCGAAAACCAACATGGAATCTGGGAGGTCTTTGAGGTTGAAATCAATGATACGGTTATTAAAATCCATATTCGACTGATGATTAAAGAAATCCATTGATCCTTTCACAAAACGCTCATAACGCAGTGCAATATTTGCGGCTTGGTGTTCTGGTTGTTGTCGTGCAATATCATAGAAATCTTGCAAAGTTGGTGGCAGATTATCCTCTCGTTCTATAGCACGCTCAAAAGCAAATTCGACACATCTCTGAATAATAGATTGGTCTGTTTCCGAAAGATTTTGTCCGGCTTCTGCTGCTGAAGCTCCTGCTTGTGCTAGCATGGCATCAATCTTAAAGGCGATTTGTTCACTTCTTCCTAAATGTTCTACAGAAACCGTATCAAACGGGTTGAGGTATGTGTTTGTACCGACTCCAAAATGATAGGTATTCCCACCATATCTTTCAGTAATTTCTGTGTATTCTCCTGCACGATCAATGATGAAAATTTCATCGCCAGGATTTGAGAAAATTGTTCCTGTCATTTCTGTTTTAATAAACATTCCCTTACCAGAACCAGTTTTGCCACAAACGAAGCCCATTGGGCTTGTGAGTTTTTTACGATCACAGATAACGAGATTTTTTGAGTGCTTATTTTGACCGTAATAGTTGCCACCAAAATCGTCTAATTCTTGTGTCGCAAAAGGAACGAGGATAGCGACTTGTGCAGTGGTAAACATTCTAGAAATTTCCACATGGTTGTGTCCAAGTGGAAGAATTGAGTTGAGTCCTCTGCGCTGACGATAATCATAAGTATCTACTTCAATAGAGTTTTGTCGTGCAGTGGAAATAATCCGCATGACTTGATTATCCAATGCTTCTTTCGATTCTGCATAAGTGTATATCAGTCCTGTAAAGACATAGAGTCTTTGATTTTTGTTTTGTAAATGGTCGAGAACATCTTCTGTTTCATCCTTTGAGTATTTCAACTCTTGCGGAAGAATGGAAAAGTCATAACCTTTATTGACGGCAGAACGCTGTTCTTCAATGATTTCCTTGTCAATCCATGCACTTCTAGTACGCACAAAGTTAATCGCTTTTGATTTTTCCATTGGTTGCACAAACCATGTCACAGCCATTGGGATTGGTAGATCAACAATATCAGCAAGTGCACGGTCAGAAAGTTCTGAACCAAATTTTTTCATCACAAGCACTTGACCATATACGCCGTTATCTAACTTAAAACAATCTGTAAAAAGTCCATCCGGCTTGAAATCAATTTGTGTAGGTGCAATGCAATCTTTTGTTGTTTGTACACTACGAGCGGATATGTCTTTTTGATAATCAAAATAGAATGGTTTATATGGGTTTAACAGAGAGTGAATCACTGATAAACGTTCTGTTCCATTCATTAAATGGGCTTTCGAGCCAATAGTAGAAAGAATTCTACTTGTTTCTGTTTCAATACGAGAAAGTTGGTGTGCTGCTGAATCAGCGTTTTCTGCATTGATGGAATAGGTTAGATATCGGTGACGGCGAATATTAGAAACTCCTTCTTTTATCTTGTCGTTAAGAATTTCGTTGAAAATAATCGCATCATTTTTAGCAAACTCATTGTCTTGAGCATCGGGCTTAAAAAAACTTCTGTTACCGATTTCTTCTTTTAGAATAGGTGTGTTGATAACACTCATTTGTAAAATAGTATTTGCACTGAATTGGTCATAAAGACGAGTTAAGCCTGAAAACATTGCTTTTTGTTGTGCATCACGTACAGAATGATAGCTTGTATCATCAAAAGCAATAGAAGAAGAAAATAATCCTTCTTCTACCTCACAAATACCGTCTTGGTACATGGAGTTGTATCCAATATAGTTAAGAACATTTTTCGCATTTTCTCTTTTCCTACGATAATCTGCTGTTTTGTCCGATAACTCTTTATCACGGTCTTTTAACTGTGATTTAACGGAACTATACTTTTTACGCGATTCTTTCTTTTGCTGTTTTAATTCCTTTTTAGCAAGTTTCTTCTCTTTGCGAGAGAGTTTCTTGCCAGCAGTAATTTTTTGATGTGTAAGAGAGCCTAATGCTTGTGTGTCAATGTCTTCATAAGACGGAGCAATATCATTGCCAAAGTTTTTATGTGTATGAACAAAATCATCAATATTACCCATTTCCCCGACTTCTATCTCATTAGGAAACGACTCTTTTTGCTCTAGGAGAGTAGGCTTCAATTCCTCTAAGTGCTCGTTCTTTTCGATAGAATTTTTCATAAATATTTCCTTTCTTTCTATGATTTGCCTTTGGTTGTTTACTTAGCCTCGATAAATATAAAGAGGGGGTATAAAAAATTCGGTCATCAATAAATTTTGCTTTGACCCATAAGGGAGCAAATTTCTCAAAAGGCATTCCCTTTGGGCGAAAAAAACCACAAAGCCAAAAAGGTAAAGATACGGCGTAAATCAGTACAATGTGGTCACCAACATTCCAGCCAAGGACAAAATAAATATAGAGTCCTGTCAAAATTGAACAACCAAGTGCACCAGAAAGAGAAATAACGGTTCGTATGGTCATTTTCCAAATGATTTTTGGTTGGTACTCAGCAATATTTTTATGAACAGTTACAGATAACACAAATAATCACCTCTTTCATTTTAGATTCCTGCCCATCCTGTATTTAACGAACCGAAGTAAACGGCAGCGCCAATGACAATAGCACCGCCAACAATCATTGCGATTGCACCAGATAGCTGGCCACCACCGCCTTGCATACCATCTTTGATTGTCATACCAAGATTGATGAGTCCAAAGACGACGAGAACGCCGCCAAGAAATGTAATTCCACCTGTAAGTAAAGTAATAACGTTATTTAACATATGTGTGTTGTCCTTTCATCAAAAATTTTGTGTGAGCTTAAAAATGAGTAAATCCATAGAGAACTGCGAACCCTAAGACTACGCCTCCTGCTACAATCATTGCGATTGCTTTTCTAAGTTCTCCGCCACCGCCTTGCATACCATCTTTGATTGTCATACCAAGATAAATCAGCCCGATAACGATAATAGCACTACCGCAAAAAGCGATTGGCTTTACAGCAAGTCGGACAAGTGCTTCCATAAAATCCTCCTTTCAATCTCTGCTCCATATATTACACGGATAATATCTGTTTATTGCTGAATTAAATAGTTCTTTCCTTCACGCATATAGCGTCCGAAATCAAAGGCTTCATCGTGAAGACGGTCAGGATTGCGTTTATCCACAATATAAGCATATCGGGGATGTATTTTAGGATTGTATTTGTTGTCCATGAGTGGATTTGTGCCTGCAATCAAAAGAATAGCTTTCTTTCGAGACATTTTCCCAATCTCTGCCGCATCAATAAGGTCACGTCCGCCAATTTGTGTATTTTTAGAAGAACTTGACGATTGCCCTGTTGATGAGCCGTAAGTTTTTTGGCGAATAGTTTGCTTTCCAATCATTTCTGAAATCTCTTTATTAGTCGAGTTGGATTTACCGCCAAGAAATAAGGTCGTGTCACAACAGTCGATAATGGTTTTTGCTTTCTTGTCGTATTTGGATTCGAGCTGAGCCATTGATTGTAAAATGATTGTGATACCAATGTTTCGAGAACGGGTCACCGCGATGGTTTCTTCGATTTGTGGAATTGTGCCAATATTGGCAAACTCATCGAAAATGAAATGAACAGGGGTTGGGAGTTTGCCACCGTAGTCTGTCAATGCTTTACGGCAAAGCTGGTTGATACATTGCCACATCATAATCGCAAAAAGGAACGATAAGGTTTTATCTGTGTCTGATAAAATTCCGAAGATGACGGTCTTTGCGTCTTTATCTCCAAGGATGTCTAATTCCATTTCATCTTTGGTGAGAAGTTCTCGTATTCCTGCGGTTGCAATAGGGGCAAGGCGTACATTACACGAGATAATGATAGACTTTAGAGTTTTACCAGCCGCCACTTTGAAGTTCTTATAATTCATAAGTGCGAAATCTTCATCAGGGGATAATCCTCCCTGTTCGGCCGGCTTAACGCCGTCACTATTTCTAGTAAAAAGGGAGTCTTCCCATGAGAATGTATTTTGTGTTTGGTTCGAGGTAAAATCTCTAGATAAACCGCTTGTAGCTTGTGACAATGAAGTTGAAGTGTTAGCACCTGTATTTATATATCTCTTACCTTTTTCAATTTGCAAGAACATTAAGTCTAATGGAGACTGGAAATTTTCATCGTTTTCACTGGCTTCTGCCAGAGTTAAAAGAGTTAGTAGGTTCGGAAGATTGTAGTCTTCTTCGGGAAACCAGTCTCTAAGAAGAGCAATAAGGGCAGTATAAAGCATTTTTTCAGCATTTTCCCAAAACGGATCCCCAGCTTTCCCGTCCCCATTCGTGTTCATAATGTAACAGTTCACAAAGGAAAGAATATCTGTATCTGTTTTCACATACTTGAGCGGATTATAGTGCATTGATTCATCAAGATTAATCGTGTTAAAAGATTTGACATGATAATTGTTATCCGTAAAAAGGAATCCTGCATCTTTAAGTAGAGTTCCTTTAGGGTCTGTAATAAAATATGAACTATTGAGTTGGCAAATATTTGGTGTTACATAATTAAATGTTTTACCTGAACCTGATCCACCTACGACAAGCACATTTAAGTTACGATCAAGTTCTTGATTAAACTTGGGACGAGAAAGTGCAAGTCCATAATTTTCTGTGAAGATAAGATTGTTATTTTCATCCGTTTTATCTAAAAATTTTCTGCCTTCTTTTTTTGTTCCCCATCTAGCAGAGCCACTTTCTTCTCCTACACGTAACGTTTCGAATCGTTGAATATAATACATCCAAATAATCCAAACAAAGACACACAATGTCAGCCCTGTAAGGATAGAGGGTGCTTGAGTGTCTAAATGGAAAGGAGATGTCTTAATCAGTGAAAACATATCGAGAGCAGCATCAGATGTATGTTCAAATACTTGTCCTTTATAGGAAAAAAGTTGCTCAGCATAACGGTTGCCAACATAAAAAACTATGCATGAAGCTATCAGTGTGATAATAGTAGAATTTGTTAGTTTTCTACTTATTTCAGGGTTAGTATTTTGAGTGTTTTTCGCCATCGTATTCAACCTTTCTTCCTTAACGCAGAGGACTTAATTTGTCCGAGATATCCGTAATCTTTTCATATATTCCTCGTTCTTTAGAAATCTGCTTACCGGCTTGTCGCATAGAAATAGCCTCATCTTTTAGCACTGGAGAAGTATTTTTCACTTTATCCAAATTGACAATACACTGTGGTTTTCGTATAATAGTATTTAAGAGGTCAGGTTCTATGATGTAACTCCGAAGCAATTGTAGCTTCGCAAGTGCATTTAGTTCCTGACTTCTTTCTTTGTTAAAGTAAATGACTTTTTCAGGCGTGATGAGATTTTCAAAATATTTGTGAAAATTATTCCTTCCATACACAGCTAAAATAAAATTGGTCTCTATATTCTCCATTTTGTAATGTCCATGTCCATCAGGACGAATTGCGGCGATGAGAGGTAATCTGTCAGAATCGACTGCACACAGGACAGAGAGCATAGAGTCTTCTCGTGCCGGACTATCGCACAGCATCACAGGTTTCTCAAGTAGTTCTGGTATTCTTTTTAGCTGTTCAATTGATAAGCCATGTTTATGTGGATTATCTAGTGTTTTAGCGCATATAGCATCACGAGCATGACGTTGAGTATAAAGCATAGGTAATTGTTGAAATCCAGCTCTGACATATAGTTCTGGTGTGTCACATATTTTTAGTGCATCTGTACGGTTATAGTTTCCCTTAATTACAGAGGTGATCTCATTTCCAAATCTAAGGTATTCTAAGCACTTTTGAGCATGATGTTCATAGCTAGGTGACATCACAGTTTCATCACCATCTTTTAGGTGAATTTTCTTATCCACACCCAGGTATGTTTTTCTTTCCCCATCAGACATCGCAACAGAATCTTCATATTCCCTAATTGTCGCAATAATGTCATAGTTTTTACTCTGTGCCACCATTCGCAATACCTCCTCTCATCGTTAACGTATAGGGCTTAATTTGTCCGAAATATCCGTGATTTTTTCATCTATTCCTCGTTCTTTAGAAATCTGCCTACCTGCTTGTCGCATGGCAGATACTTCTGAGGAAAAAGTATAAGGATGCTCTGTATTCTTTCTAGTCATTGACGGTGCAATATCTGTTCCTGTTTGTTCTCTTTCAACACGCAAAGTAGTAGTATTGGTATCCATACCGTCGTGGGATTCTATACCTTGGGTAATATCTGCTGTTTCTCCTCGTGTGTCGAAAGAACCATCAGAGACTGTCTGGAATTTTTTTTCAATCCAATCATGTGTAGCATTTACACCATATTTATTTTTTAGGGTATCTGCTGTGACTGCCCAGTCTCGTTTATCGTGCTCATATGGAAGAAGTGAACCATCTGATGAAAGTCGTGCTTCATAAAACAAATTTTCACCTTTCACACTAGTAGCCATACCAATTCCTTTTTTAGCGAGTATCTCTCTAAAATCTTTTAGGTTCGTTGCTTGTTCTAGTGCTAGAGAAACCTCATTAGCAAGTTTTTCAGTGTGGTTTGGAATCTTTTCTTTTCCTAGATGTGATAGACTAGGTAGATTTTCAATTTCAGTAAGCTCTTTAACCACTTCTGGATTAAGAGAGGGTACTGTCATACTTTCTGCAATGTCTTTTGCATGAAGATGTGTCAATAGCTGACTGAAACTAGGGATGATGTTGTCAATTTTTGCCCTGTCTTCTTTAGCGAATTGAATAAATCCATTACCTTGCTTGTCTGTAAATGGTGTTATATAGATTCCATTTTCCTGACATACTTTTGCAAAATAGGCACTGTCTGTAGTTGAACCAAAAGGAATGAGACTGTGTTCCCTGGACATTTGATTTATGGCATATTGCCTAGCATCATTTGGATGCATTCCTTGATTTATACCTTGCTTTTCATAAAATTCTTTACCTTTAGAAGAATGCTTTTGATAGTTATAAGCACTTATAAATGCTCTTTTGAGTGCTCTTAGAAGCATATCTCCAGTTTCGTCACCGAAATCTTGAGCCATAATATAATCCTCCTTTATATATTTGTAAGCTAATCCTATCAGTTGCTTTGTCTAATAGACTAATTGATATTCATTAAGACCACCTTTGTATTCTATACACGATAGTGAATAAAGAATTTGCCAAAAGATAAAGAAAAACGGTATTTGTTTATCCCTTTAGGGAATAAGCAAATACCGTTTTAGGTTTATTCTGTTGTAAAAATAGCATATCAAGACTCTTTCTTGAAACGTAGTAAAATAGTAGTAAAATTCATTTTCCTATATGCTGAATATCGCTAGACTATAGTATCTACAGACTTTTTATCAATTATTTTATATGAAAAAAAATATATTATTTGCCTATTGACGGACTTTCCTCCAGAAAAGGAACGAGCGTTGGGGCAATCTATAAAAAGCTATTTCAGTGAAAAAAAGAATATTACAATTATTCATGGAAAACCAACGTATCAACTTCACCAAGCACACCTCTTAATTGTCAATCATTTGTTTCAGATGAACGTAGCGCTTTCTTCTAAGACAGTGGTTTATTTGCCAGAGGAATTATCTCCTGCTTTTTTTGAAAAAGTCGAAGCGAATCTATCGTAAGAAGTCCAATTTTGTCTAAATAGTGTTAAAATGAAGAAGTAAGAGGAATGGATGAGGAGGATATTAAAATGAAACAACTGCAATTTGGTACAAGTGACGAAACAGTTTCTTCGGTTATCTTAGGATGTATGCGCTTAAATAGTGCTGAAAATCCTCAACAGGTAATTGAAACTGCTTATGATCATGGCATTACATTTTTTGATCACGCCGACATTTATGGTGGCGGCGACTGCGAAACCATTTTTGGTAAGTCTTTAAAAGAAAGTACCATTCGTCGTGAAGATATTTTTATACAAACGAAATGTGGGATTCGTCAAGGCTTTTTTGACTTTTCAAAAGCACATATTTTAGAAGCGGTCGAAGGGAGTTTACAGCGTTTAGGTGTAGATTCAGTCGATGCATTATTGTTGCATCGTCCAGATACTTTAGTGGAACCAGAAGAAGTAGCTGAAGCTTTTCATTTATTAGAAAAACAAGGAAAAGTTCGCTATTTTGGTGTAAGTAACCAAACGCCAGGACAAATTGAACTTTTAAAAACAGCTGTTAAACAACCGTTATTAGCCAATCAATTACAATTTGGCATCAAGCATACTGGCATGGTGGATCAAGGCTTACAAACAAATATGGAAATATCAGGAAGCATTGATTATGATCATGGTATTTTAGATTATTCACGGTTGAAACAAATGACTATTCAAGCATGGTCGCCGTACCAATATGGTTATTTTGAAGGTGTCTTTATTGGAAATGAAAAATTCCCTGAGTTAAATCAAAAATTAAGCGAATTGGCTGAAAAATATCAAACAACGCCAACTGGTTTAGCCAGCAGCTGGATTCTGCGCCACCCTGCTAATATGCAAGTCATCGCAGGAAGTATGAATCTTGGTAGAATTGAAGAAATTGCTAAAGCAGCAGACATTGTGATTAGTCGCGAAGATTGGTACGATATTTATCGTGCAGCGGGAAATGTTTTGCCGTAAAAAGATTCTCATACTTGTGAAGATCCAGCGTGTATTGCTGATTGATTTTGGTATTTGATATAGTTGTCACTAAGGAACTATGTCAAATACCTTTTTCTTTCATTCTGCAATCGCCGTCTACTGCAAATTCTGTAGTTTTTTGTTAAAATAGAAAGGAAACTAGTTTGCTAAAGATGAGGGGAAAAAAATGACCAAAAAAAAATTATTACTCGTTGATGGAAACAGTGTAGCCTTTCGTGCATTTTTTGCGCTACATAACTCATTAGAACGATTCAAAAATAAGAACGGCTTGCATACAAATGCTATTTATGCGTTTAACAATATGTTTGAAAATGTAATGCAAAAAGAAATGCCTACTCATGTTTTAGTCGCTTTTGATGCAGGGAAAACCACATTCAGAACAGAATTTTATTCAGAATATAAAGCCGGACGTTCAAAAACACCGGGGGAATTTAAAGAACAAATGCCGTATATTCGTGAACTTTTAGAAGGTTTAGGCGTAAAATATTATGAACTACCTAACTATGAAGCAGATGATATTATTGGTACATTAGCCAACAAAGTTGATAAAGATGAATTTGATGTTGTTGTGTTATCAGGGGACCGAGATTTGACACAATTAGCGACGGACACTGTCAAAGTAGATATCACTGTTAAAGGAGTTAGCGATATTGAATCATATACACCTGAGCATATTGCTGAAAAATATGATGGATTAACGCCTAAGCAAATTATTGATATGAAAGGGTTGGCTGGCGACACGTCGGATAACATTCCAGGTGTAACGAAAATCGGTGAGAAAACCGCGATTAAGCTGTTAAAACAATATGGCTCAGTTGAAGGGGTTTATGAGAATATCGATGAAATGAAAAAAAGCAAAATGAAAGAAAACTTGATTAATGATAAAGAGCAAGCCTTTCTTTCTAAACGTTTAGCGACAATTGAAGTCAATGCACCAGTCGAAGTCAATGTGGAAGACTTGGCATATGAAGGGAAAGACTTAGAAAAATTGGTTCCTTTTTATAAAGAAATGGACTTTAAACAATTTTTAGCTAAGTTGGACATTACAGAAGAACCTGTTGAAATGGAAGATATTTTATTTGAAGTAGTCGAAGATCAGTTAACCAATGAAATGTTTACAGACGATATGGCTCTTTATGTTGAGATGATGGAAGATAACTATCATACGTCACCGATTGTCGGCCTTGCTTGGGGCAACAACAAGAAGATTTATACCACGAATAATTTAGCTGTTTTTGAAAGTCAGCCATTTATCGACTGGTTGATGGATGAGACACGTAAAAAAAATGTCTACGATGCAAAACGGACGTACGTTGCACTAAATCGCTATGTAGGAAAAATGACAGGGATTGCCTTTGATGTTTTATTGGCTGCTTATTTACTTGATACCAATGACAATAACGCGGATATTGAAGGTGTAGCACAACATTACGGATATGATGCGATTCAATCTGATGAAGCCATTTATGGAAAAGGGGCCAAAAAAGGCTTGCCAGAGGACGAAGAAGTTTTCTTTGGTCATTTAGCACGTAAGATTAAAGCAATTCAATTTTTAACAAGCAAATTAGATAGCGAATTAACAGAAAAAAATCAAGCTGATTTATTCTATAAAATGGAATTACCACTTTCTCGTATTTTAGGCGATATGGAAATAACTGGTATCCGTGTTGATGCCACGCGCTTAAAAGAAATGCAAGTAGAATTTTCAGAACGTCTGAAAGAAATCGAAGAAAAAATCTATGCAGAAGCTGGCGAAGAATTTAACTTGAACTCACCTAAACAATTAGGCGTTATTTTATTTGAAAAAATGGGCTTACCTGTGATCAAAAAGACGAAAACTGGCTATTCAACAGCGGTAGATGTTTTAGAACAACTAAAAGAACAAGCACCAATTGTGGCCGATATTTTAACTTATCGTCAAATTGCCAAAATTCAATCGACCTATGTTGAAGGACTCTTAAAAGTAATTCAGCCAGATAATAAAATTCATACTCGGTATGTACAAACACTGACACAAACAGGACGATTAAGCTCAGTAGATCCTAATTTACAAAACATTCCTATCCGTTTAGAAGAAGGCCGAAAAATTAGAGAAGCCTTCGTACCAAGAGAGGATAATTGGTTGATTTTCTCTTCTGATTACTCTCAAATTGAGTTACGTGTGCTCGCGCATATTTCTAATGATGAGCATTTAAAAGAAGCGTTTGTGGAAGGGCAAGATATCCATGCCAGCACTGCAATGCGAGTTTTCGGTGTTGAAAAAGCAGAAGATGTCACACCTAACATGCGTCGTCAAGCTAAAGCGGTGAATTTTGGAATTGTCTATGGTATCAGTGATTATGGCTTGTCCCAAAACTTAGGCATTACTAGAAAGCAAGCGCAACAATATATTGACACCTATTTTGAAAAATATCCAGGCGTGAAACAGTACATGGAAGAGATTGTCCGCGATGCCAAAGACAAAGGCTATGTGGAAACATTGTATCATCGCCGTCGTTATTTAAGTGATATTAATTCAAGAAACTTTAATCTACGTTCGTTCGCTGAACGTACAGCGATTAATACACCGATTCAGGGAAGTGCCGCAGATATTTTAAAAATTGCGATGATTGAAATGGCGCGTCGTTTAAAAGAAGAAAAATTACAAGCGACAATGTTATTACAAGTGCACGATGAATTAGTTTTTGAAGTACCAGAATCAGAATTAGAACAATTAAATCAACTCGTCAAAGAAGTGATGGAGCACGCAGTTTCCTTACATGTGCCACTTATCACCGATAGCAGTTGGGGAAAAACATGGTATGAAGCAAAATAATAGCTTACCCATTAAGAACGATGAATAAAATAAGGATAAGTAGGATCTGGACGTTGATATCTAAGCGTTCAGACCTCTTTATATAAAGGAGCAAAAATAATGCCAGAATTACCAGAAGTAGAAACAGTGCGAAAAGGACTTGAAAAACTTGTTGTAGGAAAAACCATTCAAGAAGTCATTGTTTTTTGGCCAAGAATTATTGAATCACCAGAAGTTGATGTATTTCAAGGTCAATTAGCTGGTCAAACGATTGAAGGGATTGAGCGAAGAGGAAAATTTCTGATTTTTAAATTGTCTGATAATGATATGATTTCTCACTTACGGATGGAAGGAAAATATGAGTTTCATCAGGCTGATGATGAAATTGCCAAACATACCCATGTAATGTTTACTTTTACAGATGGCACGCAATTACGTTATTTAGATGTACGGAAATTTGGCCGTATGACATTGGTTCCTAAGAATCAAGGTCATCAATATAAAGGGATTTTAGCTTTGGGCCCAGAGCCAACACCAGACGTTTTCCAATTAGCTACTTTTCAACAAGGCTTGAAAAAGCATCATAAGGCAATTAAGCCATTGCTGTTAGATCAAAAGCTAGTGACGGGCTTGGGGAATATTTATGTAGATGAAGCACTTTGGCAAGCGCAAATCCATCCAGAACAACCAGCAGATTCCTTAAAACCTGCGGAAGTTGCTACGTTGTATCAAGCAATCATTGACGTCTTGGCACGCGCTGTTGAAGCAGGTGGAACCACCATCCGAACCTATCTAAACGCGTTAGGAGAAGCAGGGACTTTTCAAGTAGCGTTGAATGTCTATGGGCAAACAGGCTTACCTTGCAATCGTTGTGGTACGCCAATTGTTAAAACAAAAGTGGCACAACGTGGTACGCATTATTGTCCACAATGCCAACAATTGAAAGGTCGTCGATTGAAATGACAAAAGTTTTAGGCATTACAGGAGGGATTGCGACAGGTAAAAGTACGGTTGTTGCTCTTTTTAAAAAAGCGGGTTATCCAATTGTTGACGGCGACATTATCGCCCGCGAAATTGTTGCAAAAGGGCAACCAGCCTTAGCCGCAATCGTTGAAACTTTCGGACCAGAAATAGTATTAACAACTGGTGAATTGGATCGGAAAAAGTTAGGACAATTAATTTTCGCTAGTCCTCAAAAAAGAGAGCTGTTAAATGAAACGCTGAAACCTTTTTTAAGAAAAGAAATTTTACGTCAAATTGAAGAAGCTAAAAAGAAAGCCGCCCTTGTTATTGTTGATATTCCTCTGCTTTATGAAGCTCATTATGAGGCGATTATGGATCAAGTTGCTGTGGTATATGTACCAGAAAAGATTCAAAAAGAGCGTCTGATGGCCCGAAACCAATTAACAGAAGAAGAAGCGCAACAACGAATTGCTAGCCAATGGCCGATTGAAATGAAAAAAGAACGAGCAGATATCGTGTTTGATAATCAAGGAACTAGAGAAGAAACGGAACAACAAGTGAAGAAGTGGCTAGAGGAACAAACTGGAAAGAAGTGAATATTTTTTAAATGGCGTAAAATGTTTTGAAAATTTCAGAAAAAACAGTGAAAGTCTTTGTTTTTATTAAAGAATGGCAAAGATTCAACTAAGAACCAGTTCTAAAGACCTAGTAATAGCGCAATTTCATGTTATAATATAGGCAACAAAAATTATACAGAATAGAAGAGGTGAACGTTATGCGTTGTCCAAGATGTCATCATAATAATTCCCGTGTTATTGATAGCCGTCAAGCAGATGATGGACGTGCAATTCGCCGTCGTCGTGAATGTGAAAATTGCAGTTATCGGTTCACTACATTTGAAAGAATTGAAGCGGCGCCATTACTTGTAATCAAGAAAAATGGGGATCGTGAAGAATTTAATCGTGATAAAATTTTGCGTGGGCTCATTCGCTCTGCGGAAAAAAGACCCGTTGCTATGGAACAAATGGTTCAAATTGTCGATAATGTTGAAAATCGAGTGCGTAGTTTAGGGGAAAATGAAGTCTCTACAACGCTTATCGGTGAATATGTGATGGAAGATTTAGTCAATCTAGATGAAATTGCCTACATCCGCTTTGCGAGTGTTTATCGACAATTCAAAGATATGAGCGTGTTTTTGAAAGAGTTACAGGACATTGTCGACAAAGCAAAATCTTCTTCTCCTGACTCAGAAAATTAAAAAGGAGGTCTTTCTTTGAAAGGAAATCGGCAAAGAATCCAACCAAAAAATATTTTTCAAGCGGTTATTGATTCACCGCTTTCTGATCAAGAGAAAGAGGTTTTAACCTTTTTATATCAACCAATTGTCGGCGCCAATGCGTTTAGTTTATATTGGCTTTTGTTATCTGAAACAACAGACTCAGAGGAGGATGGCTCGCTGTTTCATGCAGATTTAATTAGTTTGCTGGACTTGAGTTGCCAACAATTAGAAGAAGCTTGCTACAAATTAGAGGGCATTGGGTTGCTAGAAACGTATAAAAAAACAGATCGGGAATTAGGAGATTGTTATTTATATTATTTAAAAGCACCTGAAACAGCCGCTCGTTTTTTTAAAGATGAAGTGTTAGCTTTAGTGTTATTTAATCGGGTTGGACAACGGAAATTTGATCAATTAGTGCAAAAGTTCCAACCGCATCCTACTAAAACAGAGGGCTATCAAAATGTTTCCGCTAGCTTTCAAGAGGTTTATGCCTTTAAAGAAGAACAAATTGTTTCCGAAGCGAACCGATTGACAACGATTCAAGAAACTTTTTCTCAACAAGAAAAATCGAAGAAAATTTCTGTATCAACGGATTCTTTTGATTGGCACTATTTTGTGGAAGGTTTGCACCGCTTAGGTTTACAATTGCCTGAAGATGAGGCTAGTTTTCAAGAAGAAGTCTATGTTTTTCATCAATTATATGGCATCAATGAGTTAGATATGGTAGACTTTGCTTCGAAATCATTTGACTATTATACAAGTCGAATTTTGCCTAAGGAATTAGTGGGAACGATTCATCAAGCGTTTGATCCTGATAAAAAACCACAACCAACAAACGTAGTGACAAACAAGCAAGCACAATTGACGGTGGAAGAGCAACAAACGTATCGATATAACGCATTAAAAATGAATGGTTTTTCTGAACTGGATATCCAAATGATTATGGATAGTGAAAAGAATCCGCCTATTCAATATTTAGAAGCTTTAAAAAATAGTCGAGGTGGCTATACGACACCACAAGAACGTTCATTAGTGAAATATTTGGTTGCTAAATCAGGCTTACCGACTAGTGTGATTAATATTTTGATTAACTATGTTTACAATATTCAACAACAACCGACTTTAAAAGCGGAGTATGTGAATCGAATTGCGAATGAATGGGGACAAAGTGGCATTCATTCACCAGAAAAAGCAATTGAACATGTCAGAGAATTGGCAAAACAAAGCCAAACCAAACAAAAACAGCGACAACAAAATTATTCAGGGAAACGCCAAACTGTTCGACAAGAGCGATTGCCAGAATGGGCAGATCAGCCAAACGATGAAACAAAACTTTCCCCAGAAGAACAAGCCGAGTTAGATCGACAAATTCAAGAATTTTTAAACCAAGGAGGTGACCAATGATGGAAGACGTAGGAAAAGAAATGTCAAAAATTATCCAGAAGCGTGACATCAATGAACGATATGAAGAGCTGGTTAACGAAGTATTGAAAGATCAAGATGTTCAAGCCTTTATACAAGCAAACCGAGAGCGTTTAAGCGATGAAGATATTCGTAAAAGTTATGCTAAGCTGTATGAATTTGTTCAAGAAAAAAAGAAATTTCAATTAAACGATCCGGCAATGATTGCCCCCGGCTATGAGCCAAGATTAATGTTGAACTTTCATTACATTGATGTAACGTATGTCCCAACGGCTGATTTAATCGCCCGTCAGAAGGAAGAAGAAATTCGTAATCGAGTAAGGGCAATGGACATGCCAAAAGATGTCCGAGAAGCAAATTTACGAGATTTCGATCCATCTTCTCAAGGTCGAGCCAAAGCGTTAGCAGAAGCAATGCAATTTTTAAGAGAATATCCTGCGACACCAAAAGAATTTCATAAAGGGCTCTATTTACAAGGCCCCTTCGGTGTAGGAAAATCTTTCTTATTAGGTGCGATGGCTAATGCTTTAGCAGAACGTGGATTTACTACGACAATTGTTCATTTTCCAACATTTACAGTAGAAATGAAGCAAGCCATTGGTCGCGATCAAGTTGGTGAAAAGCTCGATGCAGTAAAAAAATCCCCTATATTAATGATTGATGACATTGGTGCGGAATCCATGACTAGTTGGATTCGTGACGACGTTTTAAGCGTAATCTTGCAATACCGAATGCAAGAACAATTAGTTACTTTTTTCTCTTCCAATCTAGATTTAAAAGCTTTAGAAGAGCATTTAACCGTGACGCAACGAGGAGAACAAGAGCCGCTAAAAGCCAGACGAATTATGGAACGTGTGCGTTATCTGTCAAAAGAGATTACGATGACAGGAAATGATCGACGAAACGGTTAAAGCAATCCTTTTATTTTTATGGATTGCTTTTTTTCTTGCGTTTGAAGAGGTAGCGTAAGTTTCGCAAAAACAAGTACTTTTGTGTACACTGACAATAAAGAAGTGAGGAAAAGAGGCGTAACAATGAAGAGAAAACTTTGGATTTTTATTGGGGTATTCGTGGTGCTTCTGGGAGGATATTTTCTTTTGTTTAGAGAAAAATCCTATAAAGTAGAGGTGGAAAAAGTGAATCCAAAAATTCAACGCTTAATGTCGACAGACAAACAACATTTTTTAACAAAACATGAATTTCACACAAAAGAAACAGCTGAACGCAAAGATTTGTTGAAGTTTTTTATTGAAACCCGGCTCAAAACAGACGGCGGTTTTTTAACCAACTATTTACCAGATGCTGAACGCAAAGATGTCGCCACAGGACATGAGTTGCTAAGTGAGTCTTCGGGTCTATATTTGCGTAATTTAGCTTTTGATACGCAGGGACGTTTTGATAATTTTTACAAGCAGACGAAAGACACCTTTTACGACGGCGTCCAATTTAGTTACCGAATTGACGAGCAAGGCAATAAATACAATGTCAATGCCTCGATTGATGATTTACGGATCATTCGTTCATTAATTGAAGCAGGGGGGCATTTTAAAACAGATCAGTACGATCAAGAAATTAAAAAATTAGGCAAGAGTTTTATGGAAACCTCTATGAAAGATAATATTCTAATTGATTTTTACGATAGTAAATCAAAACAACAGTCTTCAGAAACTTCTTTGTTTTATATTGACTTAATTACGCTGGGTTATCTATACAAAGAATTTGGGATTTCAGCAGACTACTTGCAGTATCATTACCAATTAATAGACGATGGCTATATTTCTGATGATTTACCTCTTTATCAAACGAAGTTTAATCATCAAACAAATAAATACGAAAACAACGGAACACTTAATATTATTGAATCTTTATTAACGATTGTCCATTTAAGTGAAGTGGGTATGGCGAAGCAGACTAGTATTGATTTTGTGCGAAAACAAGTTCAGCAAGGAACGCTTTTTAACTCGTATGATTTAAATGGATCGCCTGTGGATAAAAATCAATCTGCAGCCAGTTATGCGATAGCGGCTTTAATTGGTGTTGCCGAAAATGACAAAGAGTTGTATCGTGCGGCAATTACAGTACTTAATAATTTTCAAATTATGGATTCAAGCAGCCCGATTTATGGAGGGTTTGGTGATAAAGTTACGAAACAAGTCTATTCCTATAATAACTTAATGGCTCTTTTGGCCTATGATTTCTAGATGAGGTGAAAGCATGGAAAAGATCAAAAAATACATGAACTCGGCTTTTGAATGGTTGAGTCGTTATATTTCTCCAAGTCTTTTGGCCGTTTTAGGGATTGGGTTAGTGACAAGCATTTTGTTATTTGTTTATCCGATTAATGGCTTGGGAGATAATGGCGAGTATTTTCGTGTGTTAAATTCAAATAGTCTTTATCGTGTCAATGGTGATAGCTACGACAATGTGGCCTATTTTGTTAAGGACTTTTCAATTATGCGTTATTTTAATGAAACAACGACGCACTTTGTTTCCACTCAACAATTTTTCATCACCATTGCCATTTGGCTTAATAAACTTTTTTATAGTCAAACACTTTTCGATATTCGTTTCTTAGGTTTCGTTTATCTTAGTTGTTTTTTAGTGTCAATTTATATTCTGGTACGAGGCTTAACCGAAGGCGTATCTTTGAAAAAAAGTTATCTTATCTCTTTGTTGGTTATTTTCATCTTGGGGGATACCTCCTATACGATTTATTTTAATTCCTTTTATACTGAAGCGACGAGTTTTTTACTTTCTGTGAGTGTCTTAGCATTTTCAGTCTATTTTTATCGGGTGACGAAACCACGAACTTGGCTCAGAAGAATAGTTTTAGTTATCTTGGCACAAGCAGTAGTACTTTTAATAGGAACAACACGCCAAGAATATTTGCTGATTATTGGTGTAATTATTGCTGGATTAGGATTTTTTGTCTACTTGTCACAACGTTATCAACGATTGTCAATGACGGCCTTTTTAATTGCACTGATTGGTTTTACAACGTTAGCAGCTTTTATCGTTCCTAACGATATCTATGAACGTGATGTCTACCACAGTATGACGCGCGGTGTAATGAAGGATAGTAAGGTTCCAGATAAACGGATGTCAGAGGGCGGAATCAACCCGCAATATGGGTTACAAAAGGGACGTTCCTACTTTGAAGAATACAGTCCCGTGTCACCAACTTCTGAACAAATGAAAAAATATTTTTTTGATAAAACGAGTTTTGGATGGGTGTTATTGAATTATTTAAATTATCCATCTGAATTATGGCAAGGACTGAATTCAGCGGTCCCAAATGTTTACTTAGTAAAGCCTAATAATGTTGGGAATTTTGAGAAAACGACGGGGCGTGCACCGCTGGAACAATCTAAATTTTTTATGGTGTATAACCGTATTAAAGCCAGTTTTTTCCCTAAAAACTTTGCTTTCTATCTATTATTAGGCGTGATTCTGTTTGGTTTATATGGCGTTGGTTTATACAGAGGACTCAAGAGAAACGAACCCAGATTAGTTTTTCGCTTCTTTTTAATGACAGGGATTTATCTTAATTTATTAGTTGTTTTCATTTCAACAATTATTATTGATGGGGATAGTGACTTAGTACGTCATTTGTTTTTAGTCTCAGTATTTTTAGATTTTCTCTTGTTACAAATTGTTTCTGATGTTATTGGTAAACGAATGTGGCAAGATACAACACCACAAGTCATTGGGGAGGTAGAGGGAATTGAAAAATAAACAATATCTTATTGGCTGGGTGTGTTTCTTACTCTTTTTCGTTTTTTGTGGCTTTGCCAAACCGGCGCTGGCTGCACCAAGTAAACATGTCTTACTTGTCTATGACAGCTTGAATATTGCTGGGAAAAAAGAAAATGATGTGGATGCTTTACAACGAGTGTTGACGAGTTTTGGAGTAGAAGTTCAGAGTGTGGCGGTATCAGATTATGTACCTGGCGAATTGCTAAATGATGGCTATGACAGTTTGATTTCTATGGTGAATTGGCCTGAACAAGCCGGCGTTATTGCCTCTGATTTTCTAGCAGATCGAGTTCATTTTAAAGGCAAACAATTACACATTGGTCGAAACATGCGTGACGATGAAAAACAATATTTTAGCGGTACGTGGAAAGAATTAAGTCATCGTCAATATCGGTTAGAAGATGAAAAAAACCGCTTTTCTCAAGTATTGCCTTTTCAAGATCAATCAGTTGTGCTGGAAAATACGCAAGGTCAGACGGTTGGCCGATTAAAAACACAAGAATTAGCACCAGAAGAATATCCATTTGGTGTAATTGAGAATGGGCATGCTTTTCTCCCAATGTTTGAACGCAAAGGCGCTGTTTTTTTAGAAAGCTTGGACGTAATTAGTCAATGGCTGGAAAGTGAAAAAATGTCACGGCCGTTTTTGACGATTTCTGATTTTAACCCGTTAAGAGATATGTCTGTGGCAACCTATTTGCAAGAAGAATTAGTTAAAACCACGTATCCTTATATTTTATCCAGTACGAGCGTTTCACAAAACAATACGATTTTACCTTATAAACTATTTACGAATGCGTTACGTGCGTTTGCTTCGACGGGGGTCATTTTCTTAGAAACACCGGTCGTTAACAATGTTGATTTAAATGACCAACGTGCCT
This sequence comes from Enterococcus sp. AN402, assembly GCF_040719405.1. NCBI lineage: Bacteria > Bacillati > Bacillota > Bacilli > Lactobacillales > Enterococcaceae > Enterococcus > Enterococcus sp. AN402. Next base: position 571,459 of record NZ_JBFDTM010000004.1, read on the forward strand.
TGAAACAATTGATGGAGCAGCAGATTAGTTTATTGGTCGACAGACATGTCTATCCAGTAGGCATTTCTGCTCCAGGATACTGGAATCAAGACCTTCAATACCAAGAGGATGGTCTAGCAATTAGTGATACAGTGATTCTAAGAGAAAATCCGCCGATTGAACGCGTTTTTTATCGGAACCAAACGGGAGAATCAATCACTTATAAGAATGCTTTGTTTGATTTACCGTATGATTATTTATCGGGGATTGAATGGACGGATAAAGATAATCCGAATGACTATCGATTTCCAATGCCGACCACCATTAGTTTTTCATTTCCAAATTCTAAAAAAGAAGTGGATCATCTAATTCAAGAAGTCAAGGAAGCACCAATAGTGTTTAGTGTTTCAGAAGCGGATCAACATTTCACTGTTCAAACACAAACGCAGAAAATCGAATTTCGGAATAATCGGTTCTTCTTAAACAATCAAATTGTCAATGGTTTGGCTGATACAGGGGCCTCAACAGTTGAAAAACAACGATTTACAGGGTTATTTTCATTCTTTTTCAGTATCACAAACAATATTTTGATTGGCGTTGTCACGCTGACTTTAATCATCCTGATTATTTTGTTTATGATTGGACGAAAGAATTATCGGTCGAAATATATTAATAAGGAGGAAGACAAATGACCATTGCTGACATTGTAATGTTAACAGCAACTATCATTATTTGGAGTCTACTAATTGTAAATATTCTCTTAGTTATTTTTGGCTATGTTTATTATTTAAAAACAGATCCTGTCGCACCGCCACCTGTAGAGGACGAAGACGCGCCGTTTGTTTCAATTATGGTGCCGGCCCATAATGAAGGAATTGTCATTGTGCGGACAGTTGAAGCGTTATTGAATTTTAATTATCCGCAAGATCGCTATGAAATTATTGTGATTAATGACAACTCAAGTGATAATAGTGCTGAGCTTTTAGCGAATGTCCAAAAAAAGGCGGTTAATCGAAATTTGCAGATTATTAATACAGACAATATAACAGGTGGGAAAGGTAAGTCTAATGCCTTAAACATTGGTTTCAAGCAAGCCAAGGGGGACGTGATTGCCATTTATGATGCGGACAATACACCTGAACCGAATGCACTCCGTTATTTAGTTGGAGAGTTAATCGCTAGTGAGGAATACGGCGCGGTTATTGGTAAATTTAGAACGAGAAATCGCAATGCAAGCTTGTTGACACGTTTTATTAATATCGAAACACTTGCCTTTCAATGGATGGCACAAGCCGGTCGTTTTCAATTATTTAAGTTATGCACGATTCCTGGCACAAATTTCATTGTTCGTCGTAGTATTATTGAAGCCATTGGCGGCTGGGATGACAAAGCGTTAGCCGAAGATACAGAAATCAGTTTTCGCATCTATATGATGGGCTATAAAATTAAGTTTCAACCAAAAGCAGTGACGTGGGAGCAAGAGCCACAAACTTTGTCAGTTTGGTTCCGACAACGGACGCGATGGGTCAAAGGCAATATTTATGTCATTGTTAAAAATGCTAAATTATTGTTTAATCCTAAAGCGAGTCGGATCCGTTTTGATATTTTATATTTCTTGTCCATTTATTTTCTCTTAATGACATCGCTCGTTTTGTCAGACATCATGTTAGTTTTATCAATGTCTGGTTACTTAACAACGACCCTACAAGGATTTAGCAATTCCTTATGGTTGTTAGCGATTTTGTTATTTATTTTCAGTACTTTTGTCAGTATTACGACCGAAAAAGGCGAAATGACTTTAGAGAATATCTTAATTATTGCCTTGATGTATATTACATACAGTCAGATGTGGCTAGTAGTCGCCGCTTATGGCATGGTGATGTATATTAAAGAAAATGTTTTTCATAAACAAACACAAACAAAATGGTACAAAACTGAACGATTTAAATAAGGAGGAAACGTGCAATGAAACAAAAAACAGTCACTTTAATAGGGTTGTTCTTTCTGGCAATTCTGATTGGTGTCGCAAGTCCGACCGTATACGCCGAAAACAAAGAACAAGACAACCATACCTTTACACAACCTTTTCAAAATAAAACAATCTCTTTAACAGGTACTTCTGTCCGTAGCACCATGTATTTTACAAAAATTGATTATTGGGACGTAAAAAAAGCATCATTCAATATGACCTACCAAATCACACAATTAAAAAATAATCAGACCTCAGATTTAACTGTGGCAGTTAATGGTGTGAAGTTTTATTCTTGGCGTCCTGAAAATACGACTGGTATTCAACAAAAGACGATTGAAATCCCTTTGGAACTGATTAAAGAGACAAATACATTGACTGTTGAGGGCCAAATTATTAATCAGGCAGGAAACGACATGTATAATTTAATTGAAACTCCGGCAAATTGGTTAACGATGTATGAAGGATCTAACGTAAACTTCCAATACGATTTACAACTACCAGAGAATACAATTCATTCTTTTTATAATCATTTTGTAGGAGCAGACACGATTGCGAATAAACACAGTGTTATTTTGACACCAGAAAATGCATCGGAAAAAGAATTAGCTGCAGCGACCCATGCGTTAGCTGGTGCTGCTCGTTTGATTACTACCTCAGAAGAATTGTTGCCAATGGCTTCTTTGAACAAAGAACAGTCAGCACCCTATCAGTTGATTATTGCCAGCTATGATAAATTACCAGATCAGTATAAAAGTCAAATTGATAGCAAACGTGTGGAGGACCAGGCTGTCTTAAAATTTTTCAATCAACCAGATAAGCATGTTTTAGTAGCTACTTCTAAAGATGAGGACTTACTTGTTCGTGCGGGACGTTATTTAGCCAACTATGAATTAATGACCCAAACAGATAAAGAAGAGACAACAGTTGATGAGAATACCGATACGTTTAGTTCAACTTTAGAATTTGATGGAAATTATCCATTAACCTCAACGGGGGACAAGCTAGAAGGGGCCTATCACCAAGAACAAACGTACTTTGTCAATTTACCAGTGGATCGAAACAATGCCAATGGAAGTCGCGTGCATTTACATTTTAAATACGCTGAAAACTTAGATTTTGATTCTTCTTTAGTGACGGTCTATGCCAATGATAAACCAATTGGCAGCAAGAAATTAACCGCTACTCGTGCGAACGGTGATGAATTAAATCTCGAATTTCCAAAGAACTTAGAAATTGCTGATAGTTTTGTTTTAAAAGTCGCTTTTGATTTGAATGTTAAATCACCAGAAGTTTTACGAAATGGTCAGACTCCATGGGCCTTTATTGAAAATAATTCGAATGCGTTTATTCAAACAGAAGAACTGAATGACATATTATTTAACAACTATCCGAACATTTTTATCAGAAGCCGTTCTTTTGCTGATTTAGCGATTTTATTACCAGAAAAAATGGACGATAACTATTTTAAAGTGTTGACCAATTTATTTAACTTAATTGGTAATTATGCCGAAAGTAATGTCGGTGAGATTACGTATTATAAAAAAGCGCCTAAAAATGCGGCATTAGAAAATCATAACTTGATTATTTTTGGTACGCCTAAGGATAATCCGATGATTCGTAAGTTAAACGATCAGTTATATTTCCATTATGATAAGGACTTCACACGTTTTGTTTCAAACGAGAAACTGAGTATCGAAAAAGATTATGGTAAACAAATCGGTACGGCGCAGCTAATGTTTTCTCCATATAATGCGAAAGCCGCGGCGTTAATCTTAACAGGAGCTAAATCACAAGGTGTCTTTTTAGCCTCTACACAAGTGAATACAGAGAAGAATGCTTCTATGTACAAAGGAGATGCCATTGTGGTTGATCCGAACTATCGTCGCTATGATTATCGTTTCAAAAAACGTGTAAGCAACGTTAGCAACGAATCATTAGGTAAACGAATTGTCAATAATCATAAATTAATGATTTATCTATTTGTCTTCTTAATTGGTATGATCATTATTGGATTAAGTGCGTTCTTCATCGTGAAGAAGAATTTGAAAGGTGGGGAATAGAGTGAATCAAAAACGAGTGACCTTACTTTTGGATTTAACTTTGTTGGTAGGAATTGTTTTGGTTGTCGGCACAACCATCTTTATGGCCTTAGGAACGAATGATTTCTTTGTGGACTTAAGTTGTCTATTAATTTCAGTTATCTTAATTATCGTTACCTATTTTGTAGGAATTACAGCGGGGTTAACATTTTCGCTTATATTTATTTTTCTACAATTGACTTATGTTGTATATCAGTATGTCTATCATGATTTGTTTAGCTATGGCTCATTATTTTGGCTAATCATGCCGCCACTCTACTGTTTAACAATCTATGCAGTGACTTATCAAATTCGTATGATTCAAGAAGAAAATATTCGTTTACGTAAAGAAACTTCTCAGTTAAATGCGTTAGATGCAGTAACTAATTTAAGAACAGCAAAAATGTACGAAGAAGGATTTGATTTATTTTCTGATATTTCTACACGTTATGAAGCGCCGTTATATTTAGTCGTGATTCGAGTGGCCTATTGGGAAAGTATTCGTAACTTATTAAGTCCTGAACAAAAGAATGAATTGCTACAAATCGTGACAGCGGCGATTAAAGAGACAACAGATGATCGCTTCTTACCATACTTTATCGACGGCACACCGCCGACTTGGGCGTTATTAATTTTCCGCGATGGGGATGACGGATACACTACTAGAAAAGAATTCAAACAACAAGCTCAAGAGAAATTTGCCCATTCTGAAACCTTAAGAAATATTACTTTGACATTACAAGTTTCCTATACCAAATATGATCCTGCCGAATTTAACAACGCTTCAGAATTTTTAGGGGATGGAATTAATTCTCTTCAATATGATGTTTAAAAAGGAGGCAAACAAATGACTGAAAAACTTGCTGTTTTTACAGGGAAATTAGCAGAGGCTGGTGTGTTAAATGAGACGCAGCCATTGTCAATGCGATTACATTTAGAAAATATCCAAGCAGAAAGTGATCCAGAATCCATTGTTCCCTTATTTTCTCATGGGGTAATTTTAAACATACTTGTTGAACAGTTAGAGGAAAGTATCCCACTGTCTCACTTGAAAAAAGGGACCAAAGTCCGTTTCACAGTCGTGGGCTTGCCGCCGATGACTATGTCGATTCCACCGCATGTTGGTGGGCAAGCGATTGAATTGATAGAAGAAATCTAAAAAGCTTCTGCATTAGCTATGATTATTAGCTAATGCAGAAGCTTTTTTATTCAAAGGTCATTCTTTCAATTCGATCGAACGCTTCCTTTAATAAATCTAAATTTTGTGTTGCGGCTAAACGAATGTACTCATCGCCCGTTGTTTCACCAAATGCTTTTCCAGGAATCACTAATACCTGTGTCTCTTTTAAAAGCTTTTCCACAAAAGGAACGGAAGTTAGTCCAGTTTTTTGAATATTAATGAAGGCGTAAATACTTCCTTTGACTGGATGAAGCGAAAGGAAAGGAATCTTTGCTACTCGTTGGGCCACATACTCTAAACGTGTTTGGAACACTTCAACGATTGGGTCTACAAATTCGTCAAAATGTTGTAACGCATAGATTCCTGCTTGCTGTGACAACGTAGGCGCAGAATACGTAACGCCTTCATTAATTAATTTGGCTACTTCGTTAATATAGTCTGGGGCAATCATATAACCAATACGCCAACCAGTCATTGCAAAGGCTTTTGAAAAGCTACCAAAAGTGATAGTATTTTCTGGAGCAAACGTAGCCATGGGAGTAAACGTTTCTTGGAAACAAAAGGCTTCATAAACTTCATCTGAAAGAATGTATAAATTGTGTTCAATCGCTACCTGTGCGATTTCTCTGAAAGTTTCTTCAGAGAAAACAGCGCCTGTCGGGTTATTCGGTGAATTTAGAATAATCGCTTTGGTTTTAGGCGTGATTTTTTCTTTCAAAAGAGCTACATCAATTTGGAAACCATCTTCTTCATAAGTCGGTAAAAAGACAGGAAGACCATTTGCTAAAAGGACTTGGTCTTTATAAGGAGAGAAGTAAGGTTCATGAATAATCACTTCATCTCCAGGATTTAGAATCACTTGTAAGGCAAGGTACATTCCGTGCAGAGCGCCAACTGTGGCCCGGACTTGATTCGGTTGAAAGGATAATTGATAATGTGACTGATAAAACTGAATGACCGCCTCAATGAATGCCTCGCTACCATCAGAAGCGGTATATTTTGTATGCCCATTTTTGGCATCGTTAGCTGCTTGTTCGATAATCCGCTCATCGGTAATTAAGTCAGGGTCACCAATCGATAAATCGATTAAATTTGGGGTCTTTTTCGCCAATGTTGCAATATCCATGAGTAAATTTTCAGTAGGTTGTTGGTAACGTGTTGCGATATTCTTGCGATCCATACCAGGTGCTCCTTTTTATAAAACTTTTCTTAGAAAATCTTGTGTTCTTGGGTTTTGTGGCGCATCAAAAATTTCTTCAGGTGTGCCTTCTTCTTGAATAATTCCTGCATCCATAAAAATGACACGGTCCGCGACTTCTTTTGCGAAGCCCATTTCATGGGTAACCACTACCATTGTCATCCCTTCAATAGCTAAATTTTTCATAACGGATAGCACTTCGCCCACCATTTCAGGGTCTAAGGCAGAAGTTGGTTCATCGAACAGCATCACGTCAGGGCGCATGGCTAAAGCACGAGCAATCGCTACCCGTTGTTGTTGCCCACCAGAAAGTTGAGCGGGATAATTTTCTTTTTTATCTGATAAACCAACTTGTTCCAGTAAAGAAAGAGCATGTTCTGTGGCTTCGGCAGCGGCTTCTTTTTTTACTTTAACAGGACTAATCGTTAAGTTTTCCAAGACATTTTTATGCGGGAAAAGATTGAAATTTTGGAATACCATTCCCATTTTTTGACGAAGTTGATCAATGTTGGTATTTTTATCTAATAAATTTTTTCCTTCAAATTCAACGCTGCCACCAGTTGGTGTTTCTAATAAGTTCAAGCAACGTAAAAAAGTACTTTTACCACTGCCAGAAGGGCCAATAATTACGACAACTTCACCAGCTTCAATTTCTAAGTCAATTCCTTTAAGTACTTCATTTTTTCCGAATGTTTTCTGTAAGTTTTTAATGTTAATCACTAGTACTCATTCTCCTTTCAGCAACACCTAATAGACGTGAGATAGTAAAGGTTAGGACGAAATAAATCAACGATACAATTAAGTAAGGTAGGAAGGGTTTAAAACTTGCTCCTTGAACGTTGCCAGCTTGGAAAATTAGTTCCGAAACACCAATGACTGAAACAACGGAAGATTCTTTAATTACTGTAACAAATTCATTGCCTAACGCTGGTAAAATATTTTTAATAGCTTGTGGGAAAATGATGTATCGCATTGCTTGGTTTTGATTCATTCCCAAGGAACGAGCAGCTTCCAATTGTCCTTTATTAACTGCCTGAATACCCGCACGAATAATTTCTGCTACATATGCACCACTGTTTAAAGAAAGAGCAATACAACCAGCTGCTACTTTTGATAAGTCTAAACCAAGAACGCCTGTCCCGAAATAGACAATAAAAATTTGAACAAGCAAAGGAGTGCCACGAACATATTCAATATAAGCAATGGCAATGCCACGTAAAATTTTGGAATTGGCTAACTTCATTAAGGCAAGTAATGCCCCTAAAATGGCACCAAACAAAACACCAATGAAAGCTAGGAAAATGGTATAGCCTGCACCGTTAAGATAGAACTTTCCATACTTTTGTAAAAAGCTTTGATCTTTTTGGAACATTAATTGATTGGCTTCTTTTTTATAACCGTCCATTAATTTTTGATCATTAATTTGTTTAATAGAGGCATTTACTTTCTCCGTCAAAACGGGCGCATCTTTAGGAAAAGCAACGGCAGTATCTTTTGAGCCTTTTTCAAAGGTAACATCAGCAAAAGCTAAATCCTCATTTTGAGAAACATAGGCTTCGCCAACCGGTTCTTCCATAACGACTGCATCTAATTTATTATTTTTTAGATTCATAATTAAATCTGGAATTTTTTGAAGAGAAGTAGGGACAGCACCGGTTAATTCGGTTTTAATTAATTCTTCTTGTGTCGTTTGCTTTTGGGCACCTGCACGAACGCCTTCGAAATCTTTAGTGGAATGAAATTTATCTTTGTCTTCTTTCCGAACAATGACTCTTTGTTGAACGTTCATATATGGTTGAGAAAAAGCTACTTCTTTTAATCGTTCAGGCGTTGGCGACATGCCAGAGATGACCATGTCAATCTTGCCAGTTTTTAAGGCCCCTAACAGAGCATCAAAGCCTAGTTCTTCGATTTTTAATTTAACGCCTAAATCGTCGGCAATTTTTTGAGCAATAGAAATATCAAAACCGACAATTTTATCTTCACCATCTACTTTTGCATGAAATTCATAAGGGGCATAGTCTGCGGATAAGCCGACAACTAGTTCTCCCTTTTGGATGATTTTGTCATAGACTGGATCGTTTTCGGCTGCAAAAGTTTCTTTAATAGGTAATAATGAGAGCAACAAGAATAAAATTGGTAAAATCGTCTGTAGCCATTTTTTACATTTGGTCATTTGCGTAAACTCCTTTTTGTATTATTTTTATAAATATTCAAAAAAAGCGAATAAATGTATAAAAATTTATTGTGTTATGATGTGATTTATCATATCATAGAATATGTAAAAGGAAAAGTAGTAGAGTTGAAAAAATACAACTTTTTCAAAAAAAAATTCAAAAGTCAAAAATGAAGGGGATTTTCAAGATGGAACAATCATTAATTGTGAGAGGGACACCACAAGAGTATCTTTGCGAAATTGGTTCGTGGGAATTATTAGAAGGACAACTATTATGCAGAAATATTCATCGTGTATTCATTTTACACGGGACTGAGTCATGGCAAGCGGCAAAACCGTATTTTCCGACGTTTCAAAAAGTAACAGCTGTTTTTGAAAACTATGGAGGTGTTTGTACAGATCAACGTGTGCAAGAGTTAGAAGCGCAAGTGCTGGACAATCATTTAGAGGCCATCGTCGCTGTTGGTGGAGGAAAAGTGGCCGACTTGGGCAAAGCCTTAGCACACAAAATGGCGTTACCGGTAATTATTTTGCCCACTTTAGCAGCTACTTGTGCACCGTGCACGCCATTGAGTGTAATGTATCGAGAAGATGGAGCAATGGAACGATATGACGTTTTTCCGCAAGCAAACGCTTTGGTGTTGGTAGAACCAAGAGTGTTATTGCATTCGCCTCGGTCCTTAATGGTGGCAGGTATTGGGGATACATTAGCTAAATGGTACGAAGCAGATGCGATTATTTCGCAGTTAGACGTCCAAGTGTTACCTATTCAAGTTTCTCATTTTGCCGCGGAAAAATGCCGCGATATTTTGTTAAATGAAAGTATCAATGCTTTAAAAGCGATGGAAGAGCAACAATTAAATCAATCGTTTATTGATGTCATCGAAACAAATTTAATTATTGGTGGAATGGTGGGTGGCTTTGGCGATGATTATGGTCGGACAGCAGGTGCCCATTCCATTCATGATGCACTAACTTTGCTGCCAGCTAGCCATCGACAATTGCATGGAAACAAAGTGGCGTATGGTGTGTTTGTTCAATTAGCCATTGAAGAGAAATGGCAAGAAATCGCTGAATTGATTCCTTTCTATCACCAACTAGGTTTGCCTATTTCTTTAAAAGAAATGGACATGGACTTAACTGAAGCCGAGTATCAAGAAGTAGCAGAACGTGCTTGTATAGAAGGCGAAACGATTCATTATATGAAACAAAAAATTACCCCTGAAATTGTGAAAACAGCGATGCAAGATTTAGAAAAATATACAGCGACAAAATAAGTGCCAAACAGCAACTAGCTCATTTGAATTATTTGAACTAGTTGCTGTTTTTTTAAGGATCCTTTTTTGAAAAAAGAAACCTTGAGAAATCCTTGCAAATTCAATAAAAAAAAAGTATGATGATGGGAGGACAAATTATAGTAGAAAGTAGGGAAATGAATGACGGAACCAGCCATTCGTTATCGTTTAATCAAAAAAGATAAACACACAGGTGCGCGTTTAGGTGAATTAATTACTCCTCACGGCACATTTCCAACACCAATGTTTATGCCGGTAGGTACACTTGCGACAGTTAAAACAATCTCACCAGAAGAATTAAAAGAAATGGGTGCCGGTGTTATTTTAAGTAATACTTACCATTTATGGTTACGCCCAGGTGAAGATTTAGTCGAAGAAGCAGGCGGTTTACACAAATTTATGAACTGGGATCAACCTATTTTAACTGATTCAGGTGGCTTCCAAGTCTTCTCATTAAGTGATATGCGGAAAATCGAAGAAGAAGGTGTGCATTTTAGAAATCATTTAAATGGTTCAAAAATGTTCCTTTCTCCAGAAAAAGCGATCAATATTCAAAATAAATTAGGATCAGATATTATGATGAGCTTTGATGAATGTCCACCATTTGATGAAAGCTATGAGTATGTCAAACGCTCGATTGAACGGACTTCTCGTTGGGCTGAGCGTGGCTTAAAAGCCCATGCGAATCCTGATAGACAGGGATTATTCGGTATTGTTCAAGGTGCGGGATTTGAAGATTTACGTCGTCAAAGTGCCAAAGATTTAGTGAGTATGGATTTTCCTGGCTATTCGATTGGTGGCTTATCTGTTGGTGAGTCTAAGGAAGAAATGAACCGAGTCTTAGACTTTACGACACCGTTAATTCCTGAAAATAAACCACGTTACTTAATGGGTGTGGGTGCCCCTGATTCATTAATTGATGGAGTGATTCGTGGGATTGACATGTTTGATTGTGTGCTACCAACACGTATTGCGCGCAATGGTACTTGTATGACTTCACAAGGTCGCTTGGTTGTTAAAAATGCCCAATATGCAAGAGATTTTCGTCCGCTTGATGAAAAATGTGATTGTTATGTTTGTCGTAATTATACGCGGGCCTATATTCGTCATTTGATTAAATGTGATGAAACATTCGGAATCCGTTTAACATCGTATCATAATTTATACTTCTTGTTAGACTTAATGAAAAACGTCCGTCAAGCAATTATGGACGACAATTTATTAGAATTCCGACAAGCGTTTTTTGAAGAATATGGCTTTAATAAAGCGAATGCAAAAAGTTTCTAAAAATTAGAGGAAAAAACTAGTTCTTCAAGCATTTTTTTGATACAGTTAGTAGTGTGAATAATGCAGAGTGAGGTGAAACAAATGGGTGGCGGATTTACAATGATTTTTACATTAGTCCTTTTAGGAGGAATGATGTTTTTCATGACACGTTCTCAAAAGAAACAACAGCAAGAACGTCAAAAACAACTAAACGCAATGAAAATTGGCGATAGTGTTGTCACAATTGGTGGTTTACATGGTGTTTTAAGTGAAATCAACGAAAAAACAGTTTTAATCGATTGCGAAGGTATTGTCTTAGAATTTGACCGTGCAGCAATTCGAACTGTAACACCTGGAACTGCTGTTACAAATGATTCAGCAGTAACTAGTGTACCAGTCACAGAAGTTGAAGAGACAGTCACAGAAGAAGTAACTGAAGTTCCTGAAACATCAGATCCTTCAAAAGAAAAGAAAGACTAAACGAATCAACTGATTTATTTAATGGTTAAAGAGAGCGGAACAGGCTTTTCAAAGGCGAAACTGTGACCAGTAGTCACACGAGAAAGCCAATAAGAAGAGATAATTCCTATTCCGCTCGTGTCGTTTATCTTAAAATGTAGGACTAGGAAGGTAGGTCATTTTGACTTACGCCCTAAGTCCTTTTTAACTATTAAGTTTACAAAAAAGGTTCCTTTTTATAGTGTTGAAAGATAGTTAAAAAGTGAGCAATCTTTCGCTTGGTTGGAAGGAGAAGAGCCCATGACAAAGGAAAAATTAAGTTGGTTACAACAAAAAATGCTCAATAAAAGTATTAAAAAGAAGTGCCAAAATTTTCGTGAACTAGGTTATTCTTCCATCAACGAAGAAGATTTATTGACTTATTTACTCACCTATCGTTGGAAAAAACAAACCCAGTTATCTGTCAAAGACTGTCGCAAAGACATTCAGAAGGTTAAGCCGAATGAATTTTTTGACTATCAACAATTATTGGCACAGACATCAAAAAATCCTTTAAGGGACTGGCATGATATTGAAGACTTATTCTAGAAAAAAGAATAGGTCTTTTTTTTTGAGATAAAAAAAATTATAAATAGTTGTGAAAAATATCACAAAAACTATTTACAAGATTCATTTTATGTTGTATGATGTGAATGTGAAATAGTTAACAAAGTTTTTTTAAAATGAAACTCTTAGGAGGATGAACATGGTTAAAACAGTAAAAAAAGAAAAGACAGAAACAGTTGATGTTTCATCAATGATTGATGAATTAGCAACAAAAGCGAATGTCGCTTTAAAAGCAATGGAAGATTTTACACAAGAACAAGTAGATCACATTGTCCATCAAATGGCGATGGCGGCGTTAGACCAACATATGCCTTTAGCAAAAATGGCTGTCGAAGAAACTGGCCGTGGAATCTATGAAGATAAAGCAATCAAAAATATGTATGCATCTGAATACATTTGGAATAATATTAAACATGATAAAACAGTGGGTGTAATTAACAAAGACGAACAAACCGGCTTAATGGAAATTGCTGAGCCAGTTGGCGTGGTATGTGGGGTCACACCAACAACGAACCCAACGTCAACAACTATTTTTAAATCACTAATTGCCTTAAAAACAAGAAATCCAATTGTTTTTGCTTTCCATCCTAGCGCACAAAAATGTTCGGCAGAAGCGGCACGTATTGTACGGGATGCGGCGATTGCAGCAGGTGCACCAGAAAATTGTATTCAATGGATTGAACAACCATCGATTGATGCAACATCTGCTTTGATGAATCATCCAGGGATTGCCATTGTTTTAGCAACTGGTGGCGCAGGCATGGTAAAATCTGCGTACTCAACAGGTAAACCAGCACTAGGCGTTGGTCCTGGGAACGTACCAGCTTATATTGAAAAAACGGCTAAAGTAAAACGTGCGGTTAATGATTTAATTGTTTCAAAATCATTTGATAATGGAATGATTTGTGCTTCTGAGCAAGCGGTCATTGTGGATAAAGAAATTTATGCTTCTGTCAAAGCTGAGTTTGAAGCACACAATGTTTACTTCGTGAAACCGAATGAATTACAAAAACTAGAAGATGCAGTGATGAATGAAGGCAAATACGCAGTAAATCCAGCGATTGTCGGTAACTCTGCAGAAAAAATTGCTGAATTAGCAGGAATTAGCGTACCAAAAGGCACAAAAATTTTAGTCGCTGAATTAGAAGGTGCAGGTCCAGAATATCCATTATCAAGAGAAAAATTATCGCCAGTTTTAGCAATGATGAAATCAAACAATGCAGAGCATGCTTTTGAACTATGTGAAGCGATGTTAAACTTAGGTGGTTTAGGACATACAGCAGTAATTCATACAGAAGATGAAGAGTTACAAGTTGCTTTTGGTTTACGTATGAAAGCTTGTCGTATTTTAGTGAATACTCCATCAGCAGAAGGCGGTATCGGTAACATTTATAACGAAATGATTCCATCCTTAACACTTGGTTGTGGTTCATACGGGAAAAACTCTGTTTCTAAAAACGTATCAGCCATTAACTTAATTAATATTAAAACGGTAGCGAAACGGAGAAATAATATGCAATGGTTTAAATTACCTCCAAAAATTTTCTTTGAAAAAAATTCTTTACAATATCTACAAAAAATGGAAAATGTTGAACGTGTCATGTTAGTTTGTGACCCAGGTATGGTTCAATTTGGCTATGCAGATATCGTACGTAAAGAGCTACAAAAACGTAAAAATGATGTGAAAATCGAAGTATTTTCTGATGTTGAACCAAACCCATCAACAAATACTGTTTATGCAGGTACCAAAATGATGGTTGATTTCCAACCAGATACAGTGATTGCCTTGGGTGGCGGTTCTGCAATGGACGCGGCGAAAGGCATGTGGATGTTCTATGAACACCCAGATACAGAGTTCTTTGGTGCAAAACAAAAATTCTTAGATATCCGCAAACGGACATATAAAATTGCCAAACCAGAAAAAACACAATTTGTTTGTATACCAACTACTTCAGGAACTGGTTCAGAAGTTACACCATTTGCCGTTATTACTGATAGTGAAACACACGTGAAATATCCGTTAGCAGACTATGCGTTAACACCAGATGTAGCGATTGTTGATCCACAGTTCGTAATGTCTGTGCCAGCTTCAGTCACTGCAGATACAGGTATGGATGTTTTAACACATGCTATTGAATCTTATGTTTCCGTGATGGCTTCAGATTACACACGTGGTTTAAGTTTACAAGCAATCAAGTTAGTTTTCGATCATTTAGAAAATTCAGTGAAACGTCCAGATATGGAATCTCGCGAAAAAATGCATAATGCATCAACCATGGCAGGGATGGCATTTGCCAATGCATTCTTAGGTATTTGTCACTCTATTGCTCATAAAATTGGTGGGGAATATGGCATTCCACATGGTCGTACAAATGCGATTTTATTACCACATATTATTCGTTACAATGCGAAAGATCCATCAAAACACGCAATGTTCCCTAAATATGATTACTTCCGCGCCGATACTGATTATGCAGACATTGCAAAATTCTTAGGCTTAAAAGGAAATACTACCGCAGAATTAGTAGAAGCTTTAGCAACAGCAGTAGCAGACTTAGGTAAATCAGTCGGAATTGACATGAACTTGAAAGCCCAAGGTGTCTCACAAGAAACATTAGACACAACGGTTGATCGTATGGCAGAACTTGCATATGAAGACCAATGTACAACTGCAAATCCGAAAGAACCATTAATTAGTGAACTAAAACAAATTATCTTAGATGCTTATGTAGGATAAAAGAACTCAAATAAAGAGACCAGAACATTAATGTTCTGGTCTCTTTAACGTTTTGCGAAAACAGTGCTGTCGATACCACGGTTATGACACCAATTAACTAAAACTGGATCGAGGACAAGTGCAGTACTCGTCAATTCTTCTGTCGTCTTTTTTCCTAAAAGAGTATAAAGCATTTTCACTTCTTCTTGCCATTGCTGTACAAGGGCTAGGGTATTTTCTAAACCATTTTTACTCATAAGGGAAGCTAAGATAGTCCCAGCAACTCCCATGCTTTTGGCACCTAAAGCGAGTCCTTTGACAATATCAAGAGAGTTACGCACACCGCCAGAACCGAGAATAGTTAGTTTCTTTTGCCAATTTTGTGATTCCAGAAGAGAGATGACCGTTGATTGCCCCCAATCATCTAAGAAAGAAAGTTCTCGTTTCTTCCGCCGGGCATTTTCAATTTGTGTAAAACTCGTTCCGCCTTGGCCGCTCACATCCGCTGCTTGAACGCCGATAGAGGTAAGTTTTTCTAAGGTTTCTTGGCTCATGCCAAAGCCAACCTCTTTGACAATGACAGGCACTTCTACGGCCTGTACGATAGCTTCAATCTTGGTTAGCCAATTAGTGAAATCACGATCTCCTTCAGGCATGACCAATTCTTGGGGCACATTTACATGGATTTGTAAGGCATTCGCTTGAAATAAATCAAGCGCTCGCTTTGCTTCTTCCACACCCAAACCTGCACCAATATTGGCAAAAATGAGTCCATCTGGGTTTTCTTTTCGCATAATTTGATACGTATCCGCTAAACTAGCATCTTTTAACGCTGCCGAGACAGATCCTGTCGCAACTAAAAGGCCAGTTTCTTTGGCAATAATGCCTAATTGCTGATTAATTTCTTTTGCACGCTGACTACCACCTGTCATTGCATTGACATAAAAAGGTTGGGGAAGCTGAAAAGAAAGAAACGAAGTGGAAATATCCACTTCGTTAACAGCGGATTCAGCAAACGATTGGTGAACAAAACGCACACGATCAAAGTCATTACTTTTTTCTTTGTGGAACGCTTTAGCTAATGATAGATGTTCATCTTTTCGATTCATGCTTCTCCTTACACTCCTTTTGACCATAGGTATAGACGTGAAGTGGCAGTGGGGTAATTCCGTCTTTTTCCCAAGCAGTCATTAATGGTAAAATCCCAGATTTTTGGCGGAAAATTACAATCCCACAATCGCCCCCGCCAGCGCCAGAAGATTTCGCAGCTCCTGTATAAGATTCAGCCAAATCACAAAGATTTTTCAAGGCTTCTGTTTCGATTACCACACCAGTCAGTGAAGATAATTCGGCGAGTAATTGGCGATTTTTAGTAATTTGTTTTTGAATAACAGAAATTTTTCCTGTGTTAAAGCCATTAATCATTGTTTCGACACAAAGCCGACTTTTCATTAAGAACTGCTCATAAGCCGCTTGTTTTTCTTCTTTTGATTGATGGACTCGATCAACTAAGTCTGAAGTGGACGCAGGGCTACCTGTCCAACCAATTAGTAAACGTAGTTGTTTCGGTACTTTTAACGGAAAAATCATTAATTCAGGCCAGTCCATTGCTAACAAATCAGTTAATGTTTCAGTGGCTACTTTTTGATTGACCCAATCATGATCGAAGGTTGAAAAGGCAATCCAACCCCCGTAGCAGCTGGCAGCGATATCTCCACAAGAACCATTTCCTTGAACGGCTAAGTGAGCTAATGCTGATAATTTGAAAATTTCCTCATTTTCCAAACCTAAGTCATAAAAAATATTCAAGGCTTTGACAGTTCCAACGGTTACCGCACCGCTTGAACCAAGACCATATTTTCGTCCATTTGAACTATCTAATTCACTCGTCACTTTTAAATGATAAAATGACAATTCTTTGTTTTGCTCTTGCGCATATTTTTCAGTTAGATGAATCGCCGCTAAAACATAATGAAAAGGATTTTCGCGAATATCTAATACAAGCTCACCATTTCGGCGTGTCCAGCGAATAGGTAACGAGCTGTATTGTGCAGATTGAATACTGCCTTCATCTGTTGTTTCTTCGACAGTCACAGTTACGAATTGATCCACAGCAACGATAATGGCAGGGTGGCCAGGTTCAACAACGGCATATTCTCCTGCAATAAATAACTTTCCTGGCGTAGTAACTTCAATCATGCTTATTTATCCATTCCTTTCGTTTCAAACAATTCAATTCCGGGACCAGCAAAAGCTGGGACTAACTGCTCTTTTGAAAAATGTTCACTTAAAAATGTTTTTAATGCTTCTAAGTTTTTCTTTTCGACTAAAACCTTGACATTCGGACCTGCATCCATTGTAAAGTAGCAAGGAATTCCTTTGGCCCGTGCTTGGCGAACTAAAGCCATCGCTTGTAAGCTGCCTGGGGACCAGTAAGTAAATGGAGGGACAGCGCCTAAGGTGGTTCCATGCATCCTTAACCCATTGGCTTCAATGATTTCTCCTAAACGAGGGAAGTCTTTTGTTTTAATTGCTTCATGAACTTGTGATAAATCTTTTTCCACATTGTCCAACCAACCTTGATAAAAGCTAGAAGTTTCTACTGTTCGTTTCATTCCATCACGGCTGGAAACATCTTTTTCGCCATCATTAATTAAGATAAAGAGCATGGCCAATTCGTTTTCCCAATTATTGGCTGGAATATTTTCAGCAAACGACGTTTCATCAGAGTGGCCTTTGTTCCATTGAGCAAAACCACCAAAAATACTACGACAAGCAGAACCTGAACCACGTCGCGCTAAACGCGATAAGTCTTTTGCTGAAAGATTTAATCCTAAAGCTACGTTACAGGCCCCAGCTAAAGCAGCTAGACCACTCGCTGAAGAAGCCAAACCGGCTGCAGTAGGCACAAAATTTTGACTTTCCACTTTTGCAAACCAAGTACAATCGGCTTGTTGACGAACAAGGTTCAAAAATTCTTTGACTTTTTTTGTTTGTTTTTCGTTTTGCAAGATACCATCTAAAATAAATACATCTTCTGAATAATGGGCATCAAATGTCACAGTTGTTTCTGTGTAAAAGGCATCTAATGTTAATGATAAACTACTATTCATTGGTAAAATGTATTCTTCATTGGCTTTTCCCCAATATTTAATCAGAGCAATATTTGTATGCGCTCGTGCTTTTCCTGAAAGCATTACTTTTTCACCTCTAATGATTGAATCCATGTAGCAACAGCTCCATTTTCTTCTAAAGTCTGTGCAATGGTTTGTGCGGTCCTTTTATTATCTGTTAAGGCAATCATACAGCCACCGCGACCGCCGCCGGTTAATTTTGCTCCTAGAGCGCCATGTTCTAGAGAGAGAGCCACTAGTCGATCCAGCATATCGTTGCTGACGGTTAATTGCTGGAGTTGCTCTTGCGCTAACGTCATTAGCTGACCTAATTTTTGTTTATCATCTTGTAAAATTGCCTGCTTCGCTTCTTTAGTAAAAGAACCTAATTGTTTCATTGTTTCAGCGATTGCTGTGGGATTATTTTGAGCTAGCTGCGCAATGTCTTTCACTGCTTCACGTGTTTGACCTTTAATTCCCGTATCAGCTACTACTAAGTAGGCATTAGATAAATTCATCGAGAAATGTGTGGGCGGAAATCCTCTAGTAAAAAATAAGGGATCAGCGCCGCTTGTTGCTGCGGCATCGATACCACTAGGATTGCCATGAGCAATTTTCTCACTTAAGGAAACAAGCTCAAACAATTCTTGATATGTATAAGCGTAATCAAAATAATCAAAAAGGCTTCGAACGATGGCCACAGCGGTTGCTGCGCTTGAGCCCATTCCTCGTTCAGCGGGAATCGTACTTGTTAAGGTCAAAGTGCCTTTAAACGTATCTTCCTTTAAAAAATGTAAGGTTTGCTGAACAACTTCCTTGATATTTGCTAGCTCTTGGGGCACGTCTTCAAGCAATCCTGTAAAATATGCACAATCAATCTGCATAGTTTTTGCCGGGGTAAAGACGGCTGTGATTTCTGTCGCTTGAAAAGGAAAGGCGATTGCTGGTTCGCCGTAAACAACGGCGTGTTCCCCCATTAAAATGATTTTTCCCGTCGCTTGACCGAGGCCTTGTTTTTTTATATTCATTCACTGACATTCCTTTTGAGTAGAATCGAGTATAGGACAAAAGACGTTCTTGGATTAGAAGAACGTTTGTCATAATCTCTTCATGATTTATAGGAAATGATTCCAAAAGTTTCTCTTGTTCCAAAAAAAGAGATTGCTTAACCTAAGATAGTTTACCTAAAAATAAGGCACAAGTAAAATGGTTCCGTTGGTTTTTCCAAAAAATTAATAACAATTTAATAAGAAAGAACCGACAGAACCAGTTATTCGGCTATTTTTTTAAAATTTTCTTAGGTAATCACCAAACCAAGGGCACTTGCCAAATAAATGGCTTGTTCAGGGGTGACTTTAAGACCTGATAAATAGTTTGGTGAGAAAGTCAAGCGTTCAAAGGTATTTTGGGAAAAATCCAATCCTTTTAAAGAAGTATTTAGCCAATTACTTTCGGTTAAATCGCAAGCTTCTAGCAGGAGTTTCTTCCAGGTGACCTCGAAAAATTCACTTTCGACTAAACGTGTCTGATTAAAGTGAACAAGATTA
Source organism: Enterococcus sp. AN402 (assembly GCF_040719405.1). Classification (NCBI taxonomy): domain Bacteria; kingdom Bacillati; phylum Bacillota; class Bacilli; order Lactobacillales; family Enterococcaceae; genus Enterococcus; species Enterococcus sp. AN402. Next base: position 591,044 of record NZ_JBFDTM010000004.1, read on the forward strand.
AAATTTGCAAAACGAAAAGAAGCATAATCGGCTTTGCAATCTTCAAATAGACAATCTTTTAAATAGCTATCTGCAAAATTCGTTCCTGTCAAATTGCAACGAAGGAAAGTCACTCGATGAAAACTACCAGACAGCCATTCGACGTTAGAAAAATCGCAAGATTCAAAACGCACATTACTACAATCAAAAGAAGCAAACTGGCCATTTGCTAATGAAAGATGATCGAAAACAGCATCCCGAAAGACTAAGTTACGAACTTCTTGATTCGGTAAATCAATCTGCTGATACAAATGATTTTCTAAGATTGCCTCATCTTCTAATTGACAGTTCGTTAATAGAGGAAGTTGTTCTGGCAAATTTGGTGGTAAGGGATAAGTTATTTTCATAAAACGCCTCTTTCTTCTTGTTGATTTTCAAAGGTTTCATCAATTGAGTAGGCCCGATTATAGAAACGTAGCGCAGTTGTGAAAACATAAGCGCCGGCAAAACCAAGCAAACTACCTAACACAATCCCGACTAATCGATAGTTTAAAAGATTACTAATGACTTGCTGTCGTGCAAGATTTGATAATAATAAGGACATCGGGGTAATAAAAAAGCTGGCAATCGCATAGTTTCTGTTAATGAATCCTTCAAAAGCTGCATACAGAATACTAATGATACCGATTGTTTGTAAAGGTGTAAAGGGAATCATTAATAAAATTGCAGAAAGCAACAAACCAAGACTCGTACCTAGAATCCGTTGAACATTTCGCTGCATCACAGAATGTAAATTTTCCCCTTGTAAAATGGCTGCGCAAGTAAACGTCATCCAATAGGCGTTGACTAAATGAAGCGATTGGCTTAAATAAGCCGCTAAAAATAAAATGGCCGCATAATGCAAAGCATCTAATAAAGAAGCGGGATCGATATAAAGTCGTTCTTGAAGAGACATCCGTTTTTGAAAAACGTAGGGGCGCTTGTCGATGAAATGAAGCACAATGCCCATGATAATGCCGGTCACTACTCCTAAAAGAACAAAACTGGCCATGATGGGAATCTTATGTAAAGGAAAATTGTTGCTTGTTCCCATTGCGGTTGACATGATAACTAACAAAGCACCAGGCTTCTCAATGCCATACAATCTAAAAAGTAAGCGTGCAAGAAAAGCGACGATGGCAATTGTAATGGGAATCAACCAAGGTACATGGTGACTTAGCATTCCTAAGCTGTTGCCCAGAACAATAAAAAAGCCAACAATATTCAGTCTGCGCAATAATTGGGGCAAAGGAAGCGGCTGATAATAAATAAACGTATAAATGCCCATCGAGCCAAAGGTCCCAATGAGTAAATTATTGGAAAAATAACCAATTAATAATGGAATTGCCATACAAATTGCGACACCAACTAACCGAAATAATTCGTCATTTGCTTTATCGATAGCAAACAAATCCTTTAAAAACGTAGAATTTTTCATATTTTGTCACTCCTTTACTTCCTAATTTACCATAATGTTTAGAAAACTGACAAAAGAATTGCAATAAAAGACAGGAAGAAAAAGAGTGGTTTCTGATAGGAAGAGAAGAAAAATTAAAAAAAGTTAACATTTTGACTTGCAATTTTAATATGAAAAATGTAAGATATATTCCATAGCAATAAATAATTATTAAATTCTGATTTTTCAGAAAATACAGATTGTATTATTTTAGGAGGCAACACTATGAAATTGAAAAAGTCATTAACATTCGGTGTGATTACATTATTTAGCGTAACAACTTTAGCGGCTTGTGGAGGCGGCGGAACGTCAGATAGCTCAAGCGCGTCTGGTGGCGGTAAGGCAAGTGGCGAACAAGTTTTACGTGTCACAGAACAACAAGAAATGCCAACAGCTGATTTATCACTAGCAACAGACAGAATTAGTTTTATTGCATTAAATAATGTATATGAAGGAATTTATCGTTTAGACAAAGATAACAAAGTCCAACCTGCAGGTGCAGCGGAAAAAGCAGAAGTTTCTGAAGATGGACTAACATACAAAATTAAATTAAATAAAGATGCAAAATGGTCAGACGGTAAACCAGTGACTGCTAATGACTATGTTTACGGATGGCAACGAACAGTTGATCCAGCGACAGCTTCTGAATATGCTTATCTGTATGCCTCTGTAAAAAATGGTGATGCCATTGCTAAAGGGGAAAAAGATAAATCAGAATTAGGAATTAAAGCAGTCAGTGATACAGAATTAGAAATCACTCTAGAAAAAGCAACACCATACTTTGATTACTTATTAGCTTTCCCATCATTCTTCCCGCAACGTCAAGATATTGTGGAAAAATATGGTAAAAATTATGCATCAAACAGCGAAAGTGCTGTCTACAATGGTCCATTCGTCTTAGACGGCTTTGATGGTCCTGGTACAGATACAAAATGGTCATTCAAGAAAAACGATCAATATTGGGATAAAGACACAGTGAAACTGGACTCAGTAGATGTGAATGTCGTGAAAGAATCACCAACTGCGTTGAACTTGTTCCAAGATGGACAAACAGACGATGTCGTTCTTTCTGGTGAATTAGCCCAACAAATGGCCAATGACCCAGCTTTTGTTAGTCAAAAAGAAGCATCAACACAATATATGGAACTAAATCAACGTGATGAAAAATCACCATTTAGAAATGCGAACTTACGTAAAGCAATTTCTTACTCAATCGACCGTAAAGCGTTAGTTGAATCAATCTTAGGGGATGGTTCTATCGAGCCAAACGGTTTAGTACCAGCAGATATGGCAAAAGACCCAAGTGGCGGCAAAGACTTTGCTAAAGAAGCAGGTAGTCAAATTGAATATGATACGAAAAAAGCTAAAGAATACTGGGAAAAAGCGAAAAAAGAATTGGGGATTTCAACCTTAACAATGGATATTCTTTCTTCAGATGCAGATTCTTCTAAGAAAACAGTTGAATTTGTTCAAGGGTCAATTCAAGATGCTTTAGATGGTGTGAAGGTAACGGTTAGTCCGGTTCCATTCTCTGTTCGTTTAGATCGTTCAAACAAAGGCGACTTTGATGCAGTAATCGGTGGTTGGAGTGCTGACTATGCTGATCCAAGTAGTTTCTTAGACTTATTTGCTTCAGATAACTCATATAACCGTGGACGTTATAACAATCCAGAGTTTGACAAGTTAGTGAAAGCTGCAAGTAGTGCAGATGCGACAAATCCTGAAAAACGTTGGGATGATATGTTAAATGCAGAGAAAACGATTATGGGAGACATGGGTGTGGTACCATTATTCCAAAAATCAGAAGCGCATTTACGTGCTGAAAAAGTCAAAGATGTCGCAGTTCATCCTGCTGGCGCAACGTATGACTACAAATGGGCATACATTTCAGAATAACCTGACAAAAGATCGATAGCAAACAAAAAAGGACCTTTGCCATGGAATAAAAGGCAACGGTCCTCTTGCTATCTTGTCTTAGACCAAGTAAAATAGTAGAAAGCCTAAAGACAGAATCAGTAAGATGCCCCCAGTTTTTAGCCAGAAAGAGCGATGTGCATCGCCAATGACTGAAAGCGGGATAAACTCTTTCGGTTCATTTTTCTTTTTAAAACGAAACGCGTTTTTCATTGAGCGCTGAAAGTTATCGAAAAAGCCAGAGGACATAATCCATAAAGCAATGCCGATAATTAAAAAGAAAAGCGAAACGATAAAGAAGGTATCTGATAATGAGGAGGTAGTGATAGGTTCTTTACTTATTAATAAGTAAAGAAAAATGCCGATACTGGAAATAACGGCTGTAATAATTGGACATTTAAAAGTTTTCATGTGTTCACCCTATCTATTATTGTGGTCTATCTAGTCATTACTTTAACGAAAATAACTGAGGAAGTCAAAAAAATCTCGGAGGTGTCATTATTGAATAGTTTTGGAAAATATTTTCTTAAACGGATCTTTTTCATGATTATCACTTTGTGGTTAATCGCAACGATTACGTTTTTCTTAATGCAATTATTACCAGGTACGCCTTATACCAACCAAGAAAAACTTAGTCCAGAAACAATCGCTATGTTGAATAAACAATCTGGCTTAGATAAACCAGTGATTGTTCAATACGGAATTTACTTAAAGAACCTGGTAACGGGAGACTTTGGTATTTCATTCCAATTTAAAAACCAACCTGTTGCTAAGTTATTAGCTGGTCGAATTGGGCCATCCCTTCAACTGGGAGGACAAGCGATTATCTTTGGTACGTTAGTCGGTATTTTATTGGGGATTATCGCAGCGATGCGTCAAAATACTTGGGTAGATACGTTGGCAACATTGTTAGCCATTTTAGGTCGTTCTATTCCAAACTTTGTTTTCGCGGTATTATTACAATACATTTTTGCAATGAAATTAAGAATCTTACCAATTGCTATGTGGAATGGTTTTGCCTACACAATTTTACCAACTATTGCCTTGGCAATGAGTCCAATGGCCGATTCGGCTAGGTTTATTCGAACCGAGATGGTAGAGGTCTTGCATAGTGATTATGTCGAATTAGCCAAAGCAAAAGGCTTGAGTCGCTGGCAAGTTGCATTCCGCCACGGGTTAAGAAACAGTTTAATTCCATTGATTACCTTATTAGGACCTTTAGCCGTTGGTTTAATGACAGGTTCTTTAGTAGTAGAAAATATTTTTGCCATCCCTGGAATTGGGGAACAGTTTGTAAAATCAATTATGACAAACGACTATCCAACAATTATGGCAGTAACTATTTTGTATTCAACAATGTTAGTTGTTGTAATTCTGATTGTTGACTTACTTTATGGTTTAATTGATCCAAGAATTCGCGTATCAGGAGGTGCAAAAGGCTAATGGAAACAGTCAATAAAAATAATCTACCACAAGCGATTAAAGATATTCCGGCAGATGAGTTTCAGCCTCTAAACACTTCAACTCTAAAAGAAAGAGAGCGTATCGCCACACCGTCTTTAAGTTTCTTACAAGACTCATGGCGTCGTTTGAAAAAGAATAAAGCTGCAGTTATCTCAATGAGTTTCTTAGCAGTTATTATCTTTATCTCTATTATTACCATTTGGGTTTCACCACATAACCCAACGAAACAAAATGTTTCTTACATTAACTTACCACCACGAATTCCTGGCTTGGAAAGCGTGAATGGTTTAAATGGTAAAACAACAGTTGCTGGTCAATTAGTTGATAAATATGCACAAGCAAACGTTCCAGATAACGTAAACTTTTATCTAGGAACAGATGGTTTAGGTCGTGATGTCCTAAGTCGTTTATTTATGGGAACACGTATTTCCTTGTTAATTGCGTTTATCGCGGCAATTCTAGATATTACGATTGGGGTAACGTATGGACTGATTTCCGGGTTAGTCGGCGGTCGTGTCGATACAGTGATGCAACGTATTTTAGAAGTTCTTTCTGGTATTCCTAACTTAGTTGTTATGATCTTGATGCTAACAGTCTTTGATCCAGGGATTGTTTCGATTGTTTTAGCCATGGTTATTACAAACTGGATATCAATGGCCAGGATTGTGCGAGCCCAGACCATGAAACTAAAAGACCAAGAGTTTGTCATGGCAGCAGAAACATTGGGCGAATCTCGTTGGAAAATTGCTATTAAACATATTTTACCGAATATCTCAAGTGTCATTATTGTCCAAATGATGTTCAGTATCCCATCGGCAATTTTCTTTGAAGCGTTCCTAAGTTTTATTGGGTTAGGCTTACGTCCACCAACCGCATCTTTAGGAACCTTGTTAAACGAAGGATACAAAACTTTCCGTTTCCTTCCATATTTAATGTGGATTCCAGCGGCAACACTTTCAGTTATCATGATTTGTTTCAACTTGTTAGCTGATGGTTTACGTGACGCATTTGATCCTAAGATGAAAGAGTAAGAGTGGTGAATGACTATGGAAAAAGTATTAGAAGTTAAAGACTTAAGAATCTCCTTTGATACGTTTGCAGGTAAAGTCAACGCCATTCGTGGTGTGAGTTTTGATCTTTATAAAGGTGAAACGTTAGCCATCGTAGGTGAATCAGGGAGTGGTAAATCTGTTACAACTCGCAGTATTATGCGTTTGTTGAGCAGTAATGCCAATATTGATAACGGGGAAATTTTGTTTAAAGGGCAAGATATTGTTCATAAAACAGAAAAACAAATGCAAGCCATTCGTGGTAAAGAAATCGCAATGATTTTCCAAGATCCGATGACTTCATTAGACCCAACGATGCCAATTGGCAAACAAGTGGCGGAATCATTAATCAAACATAATAAAGTCTCAAAAAAAGAAGGCTTAGCGCAAGCATTAGAATTACTAAAATTAGTCGGCATTCCTAATGCTGAAAAACGTTTGAAAAACTATCCGCACCAATTTTCTGGTGGACAACGTCAACGGATTGTCATTGCAATTGCTTTAATTTGTTATCCAGAAGTTCTAATTGCAGATGAACCAACTACAGCGTTGGATGTAACCATCCAAGCACAAATTTTAGAGTTATTAAAAGACTTACAAGAAAAAATTAGCACTTCGATTATTTTCATTACCCATGATTTAGGGGTAGTAGCGAACGTGGCTGACCGTGTCGCTGTCATGTACGGTGGACGTCTGGTTGAAGTGGGAACAGCAGAAGAAATTTTCTATAATCCACAACATCCATATACTTGGGGACTTTTAGGGTCAATGCCAACGATGGAAGGAACAGAAGACAAACTTTATGCGATTCCAGGTTCACCTCCAGATTTATTAGATCCACCAACTGGAGATGCCTTCTATCCACGGAATGAGTTTGCTTTAAAAATTGATACAGAAAAAGAACCACCTTATTTTGAAGTATCACCGACACACAAAGCAGCAACGTGGTTATTAGCACCACAAGCACCAAAAGTTACGCCTCCAGCAGAGATTGTTCGTCGTTGGGCAATTTATGCAGAGCGTCAAAAAAATCCAGGAGGTAGTAATTAATGGCAGAAGAGAAAAAAGTCCTATTAGAAGTCACTGGTTTGAAACAGTATTTCAATGTTGGTCGTAAAGACGAAGTAAAAGCCATTGATGACATTAGTTTTCATATTTTTGAAGGCGAAACCTTTGGATTAGTTGGCGAATCAGGAAGTGGAAAATCAACAACTGGTCGCAGTGTCATTCGTTTATATGATCCAACTGCTGGTGAAATTCTTTTCGATGGAAAAGACATTAGCAAAATTAAATCAAAAGCGGACATGCAAGCATTCCGCCGCGATGTTCAAATGATCTTCCAAGATCCATATGCTTCATTGAATCCAAGAATGAAAGTCAATGATATTATTGCTGAAGGAATCGATGTCAATGGATTAGCTAAAACACCAAAAGAGCGGGAAGAAAAAGTCAATGAACTTTTAAAAACGGTGGGATTAAATCCAAGTCACAGTACGCGTTATCCTCATGAGTTTTCTGGTGGGCAACGTCAACGGATTGGGATTGCTCGTGCTTTAGCGGTTAATCCACGTTTCATTATCTGTGATGAGCCGATTTCGGCTTTGGATGTGTCGATTCAAGCTCAAGTAGTAAACTTATTACAAGATTTACAAAAAGAACAAGGCTTAACTTACTTGTTTATTGCACATGACTTATCGATGGTAAAACATATCAGTGACCGAATTGGCGTAATGCACAGTGGGAAATTATTGGAAATGGGCACAAGTGATGATGTCTATAATTTCGGCGTTCATCCTTATACAGAAAGTTTACTTTCTGCGATTCCATTACCAGATCCAGACTATGAACGCACACGTAAACGGATCGTTTACCAGCCTGCAGCGGCAGATGGGAAAGATCGTGAGCTCCGTGAAATTCTCAATGGACACTATGTTTATTGTGCTGAAGACGAAGTTGCAATGTACCGTGAAAAAATTGAAGAGAAGAAAAGAAAAGCTGGTTTATAACCAGCTTCTTTTCTAACTATCTTGGTAGGGTGGTTATGAGATGAAGGCTCTGAAAGCTTATAAATACAGACTTTATCCAACCTCAAAACAAGAAGAGTTTATTCAAAAAACATTTTCTTGTGTTCGATTGGTGTATAATTTAATGTTACAAGACCGGATTGATATCTACAAAGAGATGCGAAAAAATCCTCAACAAACGTTTAAAATGCCAACGCCAGCTAAATATAAGAAACAATACCCTGTCCTCAGAGAAGTTGATAGTTTAGCCTTGGCAAATGCACAAGTTTATTTGGATCGAGCCTTTAAAAATTTTTATCGGGAAAAAGGGATGGGATTTCCAAAAAAGAAAAAGAAAGAAACGGTGCATTCCTACACTACGAACAATCAACATGGCACGGTCAAAATTTTGGATAATCGTTATTTGAAAGTACCTAAATTGAAATCTTTAATTAAAATGAAGGTACACCGCCAACCGCTGGGGGAGATAAAATCTGTAACTATTTCTATGAGTGCGAGTCACAATTATTATGTTTCCATTTTGTGTGAAGCGCCGATTGAAACGAAAACAAAGCAACAAAAAATGGTGGGAATTTGTAGCAGTAGGGAAAAATTTGCGCTGCTTTCGAATGGTGAAAGCTTCGAAAAAAGCTATTGTTCAAAGCATTTAAAGCAAAAACTACGTCAAGAAGAACGAAAATTAAACAAGCGTAAAATGATTGCTTTAGAAAAAGGTGTCGATCTTTCGCAAGCAAAAAATTATCAAAAACAAAAAATAAAAGTCGCAAAAATTCGCGAAAAAATAGCCAACCAACGGACGGATATTTTAAACAAAATTACAACGGAATTGGTTTCAAGTTACGATGTTATTTGTATTGAAAAAGCCCATCACAGTAATGAGCGGCCGCCAAAACATGATCGTTCTGAACTAGCTTGGTCTTTATTTTTAGCTAAACTGTTGTATAAAGCACAATGGTATGGCAAAGAACTCATTTGTATTGAGTCAGAGGAGATCGAAACAGAGTTGTCTTTTTCTGAAAGTACAGAAAATTCAGAGTATCTTAGAAGCCAAAAAATCTTAGAACGTGGCTTGTCTAAACGAGAAACCTTATAAATAGAAGAACTGTAGGGACTACAGGGATCGCCTAGGGGATAGAAAATGTACACCATGTGTTGAACCATTTGTTTCTAGGAAGTCACATTGGGACAGTCCACTAATTATTAATGATCAAAATACGAGTTCAAACGAATCTAGTGCTAGATTCGTTTTTTTTTGAGGAAATATATTGACAACTAGGATAATCTAAGGTAAACTAGTGAAGTTGAGAAATGAAAGCAGAAGCCCCCGCTTCTCGCCTTAGTTGAGTATATCGCTGGGCTAGATAAAGTATTCCTTATTTTTTTAAGTAAGGCAGACTGTTGGCGGGTTCTGGATAGGAACCTGTTTTTTTATTGCATTTAGCAAACAAAGCAGACTTCCGTTAGGATTTTCTCTTAAAAATTTTGGAGGTGAATGACCATAGCAAAGGATATGATGGTTAACGACGGCATTCGTGCACGCGAGTTACGTTTGATCGGACAAGATGGTGAACAATTAGGTGTAAAAACCAAAGCAGAAGCATTACAAATCGCTGAATCTGCAAACTTGGATTTAGTACTTGTAGCGCCAGGAGCGAAACCACCAGTTGCGCGAATTATGGATTATGGAAAATTCCGTTTCGAACAACAAAAGAAAGAGCGTGAAGCTCGCAAGAAACAAAAAGTGATCAACGTCAAAGAAGTTCGTTTAAGTCCAACAATTGACGTAAATGACTTCAATACAAAACTTCGTAATGCGCGTAAGTTCTTAGAAAAAGGAGACAAAGTGAAAGCTTCTATCCGTTTCAAAGGCCGTGCCATTACCCATAAAGAGATTGGTCAGAAAGTTCTTGATCGCTTAGCTGAAGAAACTGCGGACATCGCCACAGTGGAACAAAAAGCGAAAATGGACGGACGCAGCATGTTTCTAACGCTGGCACCGAAAAACGACAAGTAAACGAAGAGACCGAGCATTCGGACTTTTGGTAATTTCTACAAGAAGGATATTCGACAGTTGTGACTGTTAGAGTCTTTCACTTGAAGCAAAGATTTTGAGGAGGAAAATTAGTCATGCCAAAACAAAAAACACACCGCGGATTAGCAAAACGTGTAAAACGTACTGGTGGAGGCGGCTTAAAACGTGGCCGTGCCTTTACATCTCACCGTTTCCACGGTAAAACTAAAAAACAACGCCGTCAATTGCGTAAAGCAAGCATGGTTGCAAAAGGCGATTACAAACGTATCCGCCAACAATTAGCAAGAATGAAATAAAACAACTCGGTGACTTTTAGATTACCGTCAAGAGAAACAAGATATTAGGAGGAATTCAACATGGCACGTGTTAAAGGTGGAACAGTAACCCGTAAACGTCGTAAAAAAGTCCTTAAGTTAGCGAAAGGCTACTACGGATCAAAACATACTTTATTTAAATCAGCAAAAGAACAAGTAATGAACTCTTATTACTATGCATTCAGAGACCGTCGTCAAAAGAAACGTGACTTCCGTAAATTATGGATTGCACGTATCAACGCGGCAGCTCGCATGAATGGCTTAAGCTATTCTAAATTAATGCACGGTTTGAAATTGGCAGAGATTGATATCAACCGCAAAATGTTAGCTGACTTAGCCGTTAACGATGCAGCAGCATTTACAGCGTTAGCTGAACAAGCAAAAGACGCTTTAAGCAAATAAGCTTAAATAATCTTTCACACCCTACTCCTTGAGTAGGGTGTTTTTTTATCTTTATTTAAATAGCCAAATATTATCATGCTTAAAAATAATTTTAATAAAATTATATAAATAATTAATTATAATTAATGTTTGTTGTTTTTATTTATCGAATAAAAACAACTAGGAGATGTTAATTTTAATCAATAAATATTTTTATTTATTTCAAAGGTTTTATAGCTTATTTTTTAAAGGTTAATTACTATTTCATTGTTTTGAATATTGTGATAATATTTTAAATGATTATATTTCTATTTTTTTAATTTTATATGATAATGTTTTATTGGAGATGTATGAAGTTTATAACTAATTAGGAGGGATTTGTTGAAACAATTTCTAACGCTTGTTGTTTTAATTTTTGTTTTAGGAATCTGTTGGCTGAAATTTCTAGATGTAGAAAATATAAAGTCAGAATTAAGTGTTAATAAAAGCCAAACTGCTTTTCATAGTAATTCAGATGTATATGCTCAGTTAGATGTTGAGGGTACAAGTATTCATTATCCTGTAGCACAACATTTAACAGAGGATAGTTATTATCTTACGCATGATGTTGATCATAATGAAACCATTTATGGTGCGGTTTTTACTGAGGGAGTCAATAGGAAAGATTTTAAGGACCCTGTCACGATTATTTATGGACATTCTACGAGAGATGGATCGATGTTTGGAACACTATCGAATTTTGCAGATACAAATTTTTTTGAGACGAATCGTAGAATTACCATTCGAACACAGCAAGAAGTGATTGAGTATGAAGTTTTTGCAGCCTATCGTTTTACAGATGAGCATTTGTTTGAAACGTATCATTTAGGGGATTTAAAGGCTGTGAATGATTACCAGGAAAGGATTGAGGAATATTCAAAACAAGCACAAGGCCATTATCGTAAATCTGTTGCCCAAGCGCACGGGAAACTTTTGATATTGTCGACTTGTGATGAAAAAGATGGGGAGAGAAGGTTTGTTGTTCATGCAAGAGAAAGGGAACGGAACAAAAGTGAAGAGTAGTCTAGGGGAAGGAATAAAGAAATTTTATTTTACTCTGTATGTTGTAGGAGTAATGTTTTATGGAATGGGAAGTTATTTATTTTTAAATGGAATAGTTACTTCTAGACTAGAAGACTCATTTAATAGAATTATTAGTTATGGGATTGGTGTAACATTAGTAAGTCTAGGCGTAGGTCTTTTCCTGTATTTATTTTATCTATTTTATCGTAAGGTATCTTCAAAGAAAAAAGTACGACGAGCTTTAAAAAATTATTTGTTGGTGATGCTTCTATCAGGAGTTCTTCTAGGGCTATTGGGAGAAATGCTCTACCGTACAACAGAAATTTCCTATGAAGGGACAAAGCGTTTAATTTGGATATTAACGACTTATATACAAGGAAGTGCACGGTTTATTTTTCTTTACTATTGCTTAGAAAACTTTTTAAATGAATCATTTTGTTGGAAAAATCGGTTATTTAGACAATTGTTGTTGGGGGTTTTCTTTTTATTAAGTATATCTATAGGGATACGAATATTTTTACCGAGTATTAATCCGATAGTCATGTTTCTAACAGATATAGTTATTTCAATTGGAATTGTTTATAAAGAGCTATTTCAATCAAAAAAAAGGGAGTAGGGGTAAAATTGAAAAAAAGGATAGAAAAAATTATTAAGTATGTTGTGTTGGTGCATTTATTAATGGGGAGTATGCCTTTCGCTTATGCGGAAGAGATTCAGGATACTGTTGAACAAAATAAGGCAAAAAATTATTATAAAGAAACGGTAGAGAATGTTCAAGAGTCAGTCGTTCCAGAGACCCAGAACCAAACAGAGGACACATCGTTCAAAGAAACAGAAACTTCTCCTTCAGAATTAGATGGCAAGAAAAAAATTGACGATGGAAACAAAGAATATGCTCTGCACTTGCCCGAGGTCGAAGAGAAGAAGCTTAATAAAGAGGAAGAATCGTTAAAAACAAAATATGGTGAGCCGATTTTAGAAAATGGTCAGGAACAGATTTATAAAGTAGATGACACACATTTTATCACCTATATTAACAGTGACGTTAAAACATATAAAAATGAAGAAGAAATTGAGGTTCCTGTCGATTTAAGTCTGGTGTCGGTGAACGAAGAGGATAAAACTATTTTTAAACCGAGTAGCAGTCCTGTAGCAGTCGTTTTACCAGATAAAATGGATCAAAATCAAGGGGTTCAAGTATCAAAAGGCGAGGATACGTTAGAGTTAATGCCAAAGGATAAGGTTTATAAAAATGTGACAGTTAAAGAAAATGCGCTTCTTTATAACAATGTTGACGAAGGTGATGATGTTCAGTACACGGTGACGGATAAAGGTGTCAAAGAAGAAATTATTTTAGAAAAATGGCGGGAAAAACATCAATTTGTGTATCAGTTTTCTACTGAAAAGTATTCAGCTTTTTTAGAGAGTAATCAAGTCCTAATTCGGAAAAAAGGTCAAAAAGAAGTGCTGTTTGTTTTATCGGCGCCACAAATGATGGATCAAGCTGGTGAAACAAGTGAAGACATTACACTTAGTCTTCAGAAACAAGAAGATCATTATGAATTAACGGTTGACGCCAGTCAAGAATGGTTAGCAGATGAAGCACGTGTTTATCCTGTTCGGATTGATCCAACAGTAACCGTTCCTACCGAAAATTTAATTGATACGGTCACTAGTTCAGTACATGGAACCTATCAAGGGCGCGGCTATGGCTATGTTGGCTATATTACGCAAGAAATGACCGGAATCGGGAATGCAAAAGATGTTGGACGGACAAGGATTTATTCAAAAATTAATTATGACTTTTCGAAAATTCCTAAAGAGGCAAAGATTGATAGTGCTACCTATAATTTGTATCAATACATTCAGTATCCGCAAACCAATGCGACGTTTTCTAGTTATAAACTGACAGAAGACTTTAATATTGATACATTGACATGGGATAATTCAGTCGGCTTATCACAAGAGCCAACAGGCGAAAAAGCAATTAGTAGTGCCAAATATGGGCTGCATCAATTTGATATTCGTGATGCGGTTAATAGTTGGGTACAAGGAACGAGCAAAAATTATGGGATAGTCGTTCAGGCAACCAATGAAAATGATTATGGTGGAGCTTTTTATACGACCTATTCAACAGGTGGTCCAGGACAATTTGATTTTACACCTGATAAACGCCCAAGTTTAACGATTAATTGGTCGATTCCTGATCCAGTTGATATCCATTATCCAATTAAAGATACGACCGTTGCTTTACGATCCATGATGACAGCGGATAAAAAAGGGAAATTGCAGTTTCAAGGTGTTTTTGCAGACGGATTAACAACACCAGGTGCGATTTTGGATTATAGCTTGAGTGATAAAGGCAAAGACTTTGCTGGACAATCGTTTGCTAGTTATTCTTATAAGTATCCTAATTCAAGTCTATTTGACTCTTATTTTCCAAAAGGAACCACGAAATACCGAGATAAACTTTCTAATTGGCAAACAGGGATTCCGTTTACCGCGCCAACCCACAATACGGTTTACACGATTGATGCAGAAAGTAAAAAAGATGGCCGTTCTAGCGGGAAAAAGAGTAGTGAAAAATTTGTCATTTACAAAGTGACGCAATATGATACGTTACCTAAAATCGCTGCTTATTATGGCGTACCATTAGCTCAAATTGTTTATGACAATCGAGTACAAGACATGTTGCTTTTACAAAATAATACACTGTTTATTCGCAATCCCAAGAAAAATGCGAACAAGCCATATAATCCACCGAAGCTTTCAGATGGAACCAAACAAGATATTGATAGCTTATTAATGGGACGTGGTCTGCATTGCGAGTTCGGTTTTGAACCGATTAATTTGAATACAGGCAATTTTTATCTAGATCGGACGGATGTTACGATTCCTAGCTTAACTAGCAATTTTGAAATTACGCGAACGTACAATTCCAAAGGAGCGGACATCAATAGTCTTTTTGGACGTGGTTGGTCTTTTGCTTTCAATGAACAAGTCACTAGTGATGAAAAAGAAAACCTTTATTATACACGAACAGATGGCAGTATTCTGAAATTTAAAAAAGAAGGCAACAAATACCTTGCGCCAGCAGGTTATGATTTAACGATGACAGTCAAAGAAAAAGAAACGAAAGAAGCCGATTTTGGCAATGGCAAAGAAAAATATAAGGTGAAAGAGTATCAAATCACAGACAATGATAACCAAGAGAAAACCTTTAATTATTTTGGTCTGCTAACTAGCCAAAAAGATGAAAAAGGCAACGTAACGAAATTTGATTACAATAAAAATGCGCAATTAACTGCTATTACTGATCCAACAGGCACCATGTACAACATTACCATGAACGAAGAGGGCTATATCAGCAATATTACGGTACCCAACGGCGCTAAATTAGCCTATGAATACGATAACGAAGGACATTTGATTGGTTTTACTGATGCGATAGGGGTCAAAACACGTTATGAATACAACAAAGAAGGTCTAATGACTGCTTGGTATGACGGCAATGGCAATAAAATTATTGAAAATACCTATGATAAAGAAGCTCGTGTTGTCAAACAAGTTGACGGAACAGGCGCTGTGTCAACGTTGGTGTACAGCAACGGACAAACAATTACAACAGACGGCAATGGTGCGGTCACAACGTATCACTATGACAAACAATACCGCACAACTCAAATCAGCTATCCTGATGACACAAGTGTTGTCAAAGCTTATGATGCCGAGAATCGTCTAATCAGTGAGACGAACGAACTAGGACAAACTTCTAGCTACACCTATGATAAAAAGGGGAATCAGCTGACGAAAACGCGTTTTGACGGCGCTGTTAAAAAAGCTACTTATGATGATAAAAATCACATCACTAGTGAAGTCGATTTTGATGGAACCAAGACATTATATACGTATGACAAAGCAGGGAATTTACTCTCTAGCCAAATCAATCAGCAAGGCAAAATGACCTTTGCTGTTGATAAACAAGGGCGTATAACGAGTACCACTGATTCTGAGGGTAACCAAACGACTTATAGTTATTCGGGTGCCTTTTTGGACAAAATTATCAATCCTCTAGAGGGTGTGACTAGTATCACCTATAATGCTCACGGACTTCCTGTTAGCATGACAAACCCATTAGGCGGCATCACAACGATGACCTATGATGGTGAAGGACGCAAAACCAGCGAAACGACCCCAGACGGACAAACGACCAGTTATACCTACGATGGTGCTGGTCAAGTAATAGCCCAAACAGACGGTAACGGCTTTACGTCGACATTCACTTATGATGCAGTTGGCAACAAGTTGAGTATGACCAATGCCACTGGTGGTAGCTATACGTATGCTTATGACGGTATGGGTAATCAGATTAAGATGACCAATCCAGAAGGACAGACGACAACCTATACCTATGATCAACATCAACGCTTACTAAGTGAAACCAATGCGGCTGGCCAAACATTAACCTACCAAAGAGATGCATTAGGCCGTTTGCTAAGTGATACGAATGAAGCGGGAAAAACAACGACTTACACGTATGACGACATTACGAATCAAATCGCCACAATGACCGATCCACTGAAACAAGTGACCAGTAATACTTATGATGACACGGGTAATTTGGTCAAAGCAGAGAAACCTGATGGCACCCAAGTATCAAATGAATACAACGATTTAGGCTGGATTATTAAACGGACAGACGAAGCTGGAATTGTCACCACGTATACCTACGATGAAAATGGTAACAAATTAAGTGAAACAACTAATAACAGAACAACAAACTATACCTATGATTCGTTAGGAAATGTAACAAAAGTCACGTATCCAAATCAAAAAACAAGTACGTACACCTATGACAAAATGGGCAACGTTCTTTCGTTCATCGACGCTCGTGGCAAAGAAACTATTTATAGCTATACAAAAGGTGGCGCCTTAGCGACAATTACGGATCCGCTAGGCAATCAAACCAAAATTGCCTATGATGGCAACGGCAACCAAGCCAGTGTAACTGATGCAGCGGGCTATACCAC
Organism: Enterococcus sp. AN402; assembly: GCF_040719405.1. Classification (NCBI taxonomy): domain Bacteria; kingdom Bacillati; phylum Bacillota; class Bacilli; order Lactobacillales; family Enterococcaceae; genus Enterococcus; species Enterococcus sp. AN402. The sequence continues at coordinate 607,788 of NZ_JBFDTM010000004.1, forward strand.
CAGCACCACTTATAATGGTCATAATTTACCAGAAACAGTTACAGACGGCTTAGGCAACCAAACAAAGTATTCCTACAGTCAAATTGAGCAGATAACCAGCGCAACTGATGCTTTAGGTAATAAAAAGGTCTATGCATATAATGGACTAGGCTATCCGACCGCTATTACCGATGAAAATGGCAATGTCTACAAGCTTTCATATACACCGACTGCTCAAACAGAAAAAGTTGAAAATCCTGATGGTTCCACATTAACGAATACCTATGATGAATTAGATCGGTTAGTCAAAGAAACACACTCTAACGGTTTAATCACTGAATACGAATATGATGCAAGTAATCGTGTGGTCCATTTAAAAGACAACCAGGGATTAGATGAAACCTATACGTATAATGCGTCGGGTGAAAGGCTGACAGAAACAAACAGCTTAGGGGAAGTCACAACCTATGAATATGACGAACAAAACAACGTTACAAAAATTGTTTATGCAGACAAAACCAGCGAAACATTCACGTATGACGTCATGGGCAATCTGCTGACGTCCACGGATGTCGAAGGGAAGAAGTCAACCTATACCTATGACGAAAATGGCAATTTAACCGAAACAACCGATGCAAAAGGACGTAGCACGGCTTATACGTATGATGCAATCAACCAAATTGTTACAGAAACAAATCCAGCTGGCGGGAAGATGGTTTACACCTATGATATTTTAGGGAATGTCTCGAGTATCACAGATGAAAAGGGCGAAAAAACCAGTTACGGTTACGATGCCAATCAAAACTTGATCCTTTATACCGATGCAAAAAAGAATACAACAGCCTTGAAATACGATCCCCTGAATCGTCTAACTGAAAAAGTTAGTCCCACAGGTGCTGTCCAAAAGTATTCTTATGATCATTTAGGCAACCTTTTAACTGAAACAAGCGGCGAAGAAAATCGTACTAGCTATACCTATGATTCAATGAACCGTGTTACTAGTATCACGAAACCGACTGGTGGTATCAGTAAATATACCTATGATCAAGCAGGCGGACTTTTATCAGAAACAGATGAAAACAGCCACAAAACAACTTATGAAAATAATCTTTACGGCCAAGCCATCAAACGGACTTTACCGAACGGCGCTAAATACAGTTACGCTTATGATAAATTAGGACGTTTAAGCCAACAATTGGCACCGAAAGGTTTATCGCAAAGCTATACCTATGATGTTGCTGGGAATTTAATCAAACAAGAAGATCAATCAAAACGGGTTACAACTTATGATTATGATAAAGCGGGGCGCTTGCTGAAAACGACCAATCCAGCAGACTTAACGACTACGTTTACCTATGATGAAGCAGGGAATTTAGCGCAAACCGTCAGTCCAAGTGGCATCAAAACCAACTACAGTTATGATGTTTTAGATCAATTAAAAACCGTTTCTACACCAACCGGACGCAAGACTTCTTATGAGTATGATCCAGTCGGTCAGCTGACGACACGAACCATTAACGGTCAACGGAAAGAAACCTACAACTATGATCCAAACGGTAATCTAACCGAAACCATTAACGCATTAGGTCAAAAAAGTTCTAAGACCTATGATACAGGAGATCGCTTAACAAGCGAAACCAATACCGCTGGACAAGTCACGGCTTATCAATATGACCAAGATGACCGCTTAACGAAAATTATTTCAAGTGAAGGGGCTTTCAACGAATTTTCATACGACGGCAATAACAATTTAACTAAAGTTACTTCTGGCGGACAACGAGTGACTAGCTACAGCTATGACAAAGCAGATCAACTACTTGAAGCCACTACCGGAACTGGCGCAAAAGCGGCGACAACCAGCTACGCGTATGATTCTGTCGGCAATATTACCGAGATGACCAATGGCAATGGTAAAGTCACCAAATATAAATACGATGAACTATCGAATGTCGTGGAAAAAGTCAATAGCTTAGGTGACACCACAAAATACACCTATGATGCGGACGATCGTTTAGAAAGTGTCAAACAAGCCAATGGCAAAACGATTTCCTATGATTACAACAAGCTGGATCAACTGCTGCAAGTCAATTATTCAGAAAAAGCAGATGGTACCGTGATGTACACTTATGATTCAGAAGGACGTCGAATTTCCATGAATGACTTAACGGGACAAACCCAATACGAATACAACGACGAAGACGAAATAACTGGTGTCCGCCAAGGCGACGGCAGCTTGATTAAGTACACGTATGATGATTATGGCAACATCAAAAAAATGACTTACGCCGACAAGTCTGAAGTCAAGTACAGCTATGATGAATTGGACCGTTTAACCAAAGTCACTGACAAAGAGAACCAAACGACGACTTACGAATATGACGATGCTGGCAACATGACCAAAATCAAGCGCAAAGATGGCACGACTTCAACGCTAACTTATCGTTTGGACAATCGTGTTGAAGAAATTGTGCATCGTAACAAAAAAGGCAAAGAACTGGCATCCTATCGTTATGAATATAATGCCGATACCTTTATTTCAGAAGAAGTCATTACACAAGCTGGCAAAACCGTTGTACAAACTTATGAATACGATAGCTTAGGACAAGTCGTTCAGATGACCGTTTTTGATAAGAAGAAAAAACAGGAACTTGCAACGTATAACTACACTTACGATCAAGCAGGCAATAAATTAACCAGTACGGAAACCATTGCTGGGCAAGAAGTAAAAACTGAGTTCACTTATGACGACAACAATCGCCTGTTGCGTATGAAAAACGATCAGGAGACCATCACTTATGAATACGATAAGAACGGTAATCGTCTGAAACAAAGTGGCACCGATGAAACACTAGACTATATTTATGACACAGAAAATCGCTTACTAGCAGTCAAAGATAATCAAGGCTTACTATTAGCAGCACTTTATGACGGCGAAAATAATCGGGTCTTCACAGCGAGTCGCACAGAAAAAACGACCGCCTATCAACTCTTTAAACGTCAAGAGAAAAAAAGCAAAGTCGCAGCGAAACACGTGCCAGACGATCGCCGTAAATCCCCAGCGACTAGTCCCAACGGCGAAGAGAATTCTCTTTTCTGGTACGGATTTACAGGCAACGTTCTCCAAGCACTTTCAAGTTTACCAGAAACCGTTGGCGATCTTTGGTTGGAGGCTTTTGATACTATTTCACGTGCCTACCATCAAAAAATCGCGAAAGATCGAGCGAACGAAGAAGGGATTGTAGTCAATCCACCAAGCTTAGGCAAGCGGCCTGGTGAAGGGAAAGTCACTTATTCTTCCGAAGTGAATGACGTGTTAATCCCTTATACAACTAGGGAAGATACGTACAATTACTACGAAGTGCGCAACTATGTCAATGATGTCAATCAAGAAAGTACCCAAGTTCTGCAAACGTATGATGATGAAAAGAAAACACGAGAGACGTACACGTACGGCCATGAACGACTCAGTTATACCAATCATCAAACGAACGAAGATTATCAATACTTGACCGATGCCCGTGGCAGTGTCACCGGTTTAGTCCAAGGAGAAAAAATAACCAACACGACTCACTACAGCGTTTTCGGCAGACCAACAGAAAAAGATGACACTGGCAATCCTTATGGGTATACTGGAGAAGCACAGGACATTACAGGTTATCATTACCTCAGAGCTCGTTACTATGACAGCCACAGTAGCACCTTCCTGACCCAAGACAGTTACGAAGGGGAAGAAGATAATCCATTAAGCCAAAACGGCTACACGTATGTCGAAAACAACCCAATCAACTATACCGACCCAACGGGACATAAGAAAAATTGGTTCCAAAACGTGTGGTCAGGTATCAAAAAAACGGCCAGTAAAGTAGTTAATAAAGCAAAACAAGTCGTTAGCAATGTGTATAATACCGCGAAAAAAGTTGTCAGCACTGTTTGGAATGGTGTGAAGCAAGTAGCGAGTAGCGTGTGGAACGGTGTCAAACAAGTCGCAAGTTCGGTTTATTCTGGCGTCACCAACTTTGCGAGAACTGCCTATAATACCGTAAGTAATTATTTCTCTGGAGGAGGAACTAACTATTGGCAACCAGCCTCCGCCAATTATAGTGGCTACAGCTACTATAGCGGCTATCCCGTCGCAAGCGGTGCACCAAGTAGCCAAAGTACTCTAAGCTATGCACAAATCCAAGCGATACAAACAGCCCAACGCCAACAACGTTTAACCGCAGACTACCAAAAAGCAACAGGTAGTAAAGGCAAACCGAAGACAAAAGAAGGCCAGAACTTACTGAGAAACTGGGGCAAATCTTTGAAGAATACTTTGACGAAGTTCTGTCAGACGGCGAAAAAAGTAGGAAAACAAGTAGTAGAGAAAGCAAAGTCCGGGGTCGCCTTTGGTGCCGGCGTTATTAAACAGTCATTATCCAATAATGGGATAATACTACCAATCAATTCGAGATTGTCAAGATGGCTAGAACAAGATTGGATTAAGCAGAATCCAGCCTATAATACAGGAGTATTTATCGGACAGCTAGCAGGTTTAGCGCAAGCAGCAACAGAATATGTTGGAGCGGGATTAACCTTTGCAGCAGGGACTGCTGGTAGTGGTATTCTTGATGCATTTGTAGGTGTTGCCAGCGGAGGGACAGCAGCTGCTGCAATACCAGCTATGGCAGTGGCAGAGATGGCCGCAGTTACTGCGGCTACTGCAGCAATTGGAGCGCATGCCAGTAAGGTACTGCAGAATAATTTTAATTCTAGGAATTATAGTTCGAGTAGTTCAAGTAAGGAGATTAAGACTGGAGACAAAACTCCAGGAGGACATTCTTTTTCGGAGCATGGAGCTGAACGAGCTAATGAACGAGGTTTTTCAAAAGAAGTCATTGACTCTATAATTACAAATAATAAAAATAATCGGAAGTCTAAAATAGACGGATTTGGACGGAAAACTTGGGAATATGTAGATAAAAGAGGAAATAAGGTAGTGACAAATGAATCTGGAGGAATTATATCTGTTCATTCCCCTAAAAAAGGCGGGTATTATATTCCGAAATAGTTTAAGGAGATGTAAATATATGGATTTGAATCAAATTAAAATGTTAAAAAGTGATTTAGACTGTAGTTATGAAATTGGTATTTGGTCCGAAATAGATTCTTTTTTAGAATGTAGGGAAGAGTACATTCTAGAAAAAAAGGTCAGCTATTTACAAAAAGAAGAACAATATTTAATTATCGTAAAATTAAAAGACAGTACAGAGCAAAAAGAAAGAATATTTTTTAAAGAATTAGTTGACTTTTTAGAATATGGAAGAGCAACATCATATTTGAAAAGTGTTTTAAAAAAACAAACTCGATATTACTTGCTTTCAGAAACAAATGATAAAAAAGGATTTTTCTTAGAATTAAATATCCTATAAAAGGAGACATGGAAATATGAGTTATTGTTGCGAAAATATGAATAATTTTACAAAAGATGATAATGGATTGAATTCTGAATTATATCAAAATCCAGATGTATTGATTGTTTATATTCCGAAATATGATGAATATGGGCTAATAATTCACGATGGTGAAGAATCATCAATAGAAATAAATTATTGTCCTTGGTGTAGTACAAAACTGCCAATTTCAAAAAGAAATTTGTGGTTTGATGAATTAGAAAATTTAGGAGTAGAAGAATTTAGTGAGGAAAACATTCCAAATGATTTTAAGTCGGATAAATGGTGGAAAAGTCTTTAGTTAAGATAGAGGCACTTGTATCTATTGTTGGGCTAAATAGTTAAGTCTAATATTTATAAACGGTATCAGTTTGTTTCGTTACTGATACCGTTTATAGATTAAGGAAAAGAACCGCTAGGTTCCCCTTGCTTAGCTAAGGATACCAACCGCAGACTACCAAAAAGCAACAGGTAGTAAAGGCAAACCGAAGACAAAAGAAGGCCAGAACTTACTGAGAAACTGGGGCAAATCTTTGAAGAATACTTTGCCGAAGTTCTATCAGACAGCGAAAAAAGTAGGAAAACAAGTAGTAGAGAAAGCGAAGTCTGGGGTCGCCTTTGGTGCCGGCGTTATTAAACAGTCATTATCCAATAATGGGATAATACTACCAATCAATTCGAGATTGTCAAGATGGCTAGAACAAGACTGGATTAAGCAGAATCCGGCCTATAATACAGGAGTATTTATCGGACAGCTAGCAGGTTTAGCGCAAGCAGCAACAGAATATGTTGGAGCGGGATTAACCTTTGCAGCAGGGACTGCTGGTAGTGGTGTTCTCGATGCTTTTGTAGGAGTTGCCAGCGGAGGGACAGCAGCTGCTGCAATACCAGCTATGCATTGGCAGAGATGGCCGCAGTTACTGCGACCTGTAAGGATTTGAACAGAAAGAACATCAATGAAAATTTTTCCAAGACTAGTCGTAGAATTAATTATATTAAATAGGTTGAGTAGACTTCAAATAAATTAATCAAATTAGCAAAAAAAGGAGTTAAAAATGAATAAGAATAAAATAATTGGGTTTAGCTTTATACTAATCATGGCAATTTTAGGAATCATCGCGGTTTTTTTCGAGTTAACTAGTTTAATTATTGTAATCGTTCCACTAGTCACGTATGTGTATCACGCTTTTTTTGTCGCTCCAAAACAAAAACAATTTCTAAACATAAAAGAAGCAGTCAAGAATTCAACTTTCTCCAATGAGCAACTCTCTGAACGAACAAATATTGAACCTGAAAAAATTAATTTATTACGAATAGAGTGTTCCTTTACAACGGAAGAACTTAAACGTTTAGCCACAGTATTAGAACTCCATGAAGATAAATCCGCTCAAAAAAATGGAAAAAGAGTACTACTAATTGTCGTGGGTTTCATTTTGACGCTTCTGATCGTCTATTTTGTCTTTGGCGAGAATGCTTAAACAAATGTTAGTATCAAAAATCCAGAGGAAAGTGCTATCTATCAACAAGGTTGGGGCAAAATATCAAGCCTTTATTATTTTCTATGCCTGAGACAAAAAGCCAAAGTGATTTTTATCTCAGGCTCTACTCTTAGTACGTTCCTTTAATAACTCCGTTGGTAACTTTCACCTATAAATGAAAAAATTTGTGAGAGCGGAATTTCTTCAGAAAGACTTAACCAATGCTCTTTATTCATATGATAGGCAGGAAAATAGCCAGGTTGGTTCTTTAATAAGGCAATCAATTCAGGCGCAAGTTTAACGGTTAAAATAGTGAGCTGCTTATTCTCGGTAGCGCCGAGCAGTTGTGCATCCAGTGGCATAATTAAAGCAAACCATTTTGCATTTCTAGGATGACGAAAGACGAGATAGTCTGGGTGTTTTTCAAAAGGGAAATCGGGCGTTATCTGATAACGTTCTTGGATATAGGCGCTAATAGTTTCTTGAAAAGTCATAGGTTTCTTCCTTTCGTTAAGGCTAGGCATATCTATTTACATCATAGCAAAAATTACATAAAATTACTTCGTTCAAAGGAATGGGAGGAGGGAGCAGATGACATTAATTTCAACAATTTTAGTAACCTTGGTGGCTGTAGAATTTTTCTACATTATGTATTTAGAAACGATTGTACCAACATCTGAGACAACAAGCCGTGTTTTTAAAATGGATAAGCAAGAGTTACAAAGAAAATCAGTGACTACATTGTTTAAAAATCAAGGAATCTATAATGGACTAATCGGTGCAGGACTTATTTATAGTGTCTATTTTGCGCAAGCAACGATGGAGATGAAAAAATTTTTATTGATTTATATTATTTTAGTGGCGGCGTACGGTAGCTTAAGTAGTGATAAAAAAATTATTTTAACACAAGGCGGTTTAGCTATCGTGGCTTTGATTAGTTTACTCGTTTAGCCATCAGAGTTAATAGAGAGAGACAGTCAAATCGACAGAAAAAACACGGTTGATTTGACTATTTTTTATGGAATTGAGAGAGACAAAATGTGGTATACTTTGTTTATTAGATAGGGAGGAATTAAAAATGCTGAACCAAAAAGAAGTAAAAAAAACCGATTATCCTCAATTAATTTCTCTATGGCGTTCTTCAGTAGAAGCTACCCATTTGTTTTTGAGTCAGGCAGATATTGATAAAATCGAAGTAGTTTTACCTGATTATTTTCAACAAGTTCAATTAAGTATGTGGTTAAATGAAGAACAGAAATGCGTGGGCTTTAGTGGAACAAACCAACAAACTTTGGAAATGTTATTTATTGACCCAGTCTATTTTCGTAAAGGCTATGGTGGAGAAATTATCAAAAAATTAATAGAGCAAGAATCAATTGTCTTTGTTGATGCCAATAAACAAAATGAAGGGGCTGTGAAGTTCTATCAATCTCAAGGGTTTCAAGTAATTGGTGAATCAAAGGAAGATCCTCAAGGAAATCCGTTTCCTATTTTACATATGAAACGGATATAGAAAAGAGGGAAGAAATCATGCGGGTAATCGTTACTGAATACCAACCAGCCTGGGTGGAACAGTTTGAAGAAGAAGCCCAAGCGTTGAAACAGATTCTAAAGGAAAATTGTCTTAAAGTTGAACATATCGGTAGCACATCTGTGCCTAATTTAGCAGCCAAACCAATTATTGATTTTTTGGTCATTGTTGAAGAAATTGAAAAAGTAGACCTGTTACAAGGGGAATTTGAAAGAATCGGTTATGAATATATGGGGGAATTTGGACTATCAGGACGTCGTTATTTACGAAAAGGCCCGATAAAAAGAACACATCATGTGCATATTTATCAGTTTGACAATACGCAAGAAATTTTGCGCCATCTTGCTTTTCGAAATTATTTACGAGAAAATCCGTCAATTGCTACAACCTATGGTACATTAAAAAAGCAATTGGCCCAAGCACACCCCGATAGCATTGATAAATATATGGATGGCAAGGATGCGTTCATTAAGAAAATAGAAAAAGAAGCGTTGAAGAAATATTGGGAAAAATAAAAAAAGTTGCTAAAGCTAGCAACTTTTTTTTGGTTCTTTTTTGAAAAAATGATAAAGAAGACCACTTAAAAGAACACCTAGAATAATTCCAATCGCTAAATTATGCGTATAGACGATCACACCCACTGTCACGAGTAAAATAACAATTTCAGTAATTTCAAAAGTTCGGAAAAGCTGTAAACTTTCCCAATCAAAGGTGTCGACTGCCACTGTCATCATGATCCCAATCAATGCAGCTGTAGGAATGGCTACCATCACGGATTTAAAAACAAAAATGAATAGAAGGAGGGTAATACCTGAAATCAAAGTAGAAAGCCGTTTTCGTCCTCCAGATTTAACATTAATGACCGCTTGCCCGATCATCGCACAGCCAGCTTGGCCACCAAAAAAGCCGGTAATTATATTAGCGAATCCTTGCGCCTTAACTTCTCGTTGGCTATCACTTTGGCTCGCTGTCATTTTGTCCACAATGGGGATCGTCAATAAAGATTCAATTAACCCGACCATTGCTAAGGCAACAGAGCTAGGTAAAATAATCCACAACGTTTCTAAGTTGACGGGTACATTAGGCCAACGGATCGCTGGATGAAATTGACTCATTTTACCAAGATCACCTATCGTTTGCAAATGACCTTTTAAAAAATAGGACAGGATAGTCATGAATAAAATAACAATTAACGCAGGAGGCACAATTGTAATAAACTTAGGTAATAGATAAATAAGTAAGATACTACAGATAATCATGCCGTAGGACCACAGTGTTTGATGAGGCAATTGTTGTACTTGCGCCATGAAAATTAAAATGGCTAACGCATTGACGAATCCGTACATCACTGTCTTGGGAATAAAGCGCATTAATTTATGGATACCTAAATAACCTAAAATAAATTGTAGAAAGCCTGTTAAAATAGTCGCAGCAAGCATGTATGACAAACCATGTGCTTGAATTAAGCCTGCAAGGACTAAGGCCATTGAGCCAGCAGACGCCGAAACCATTGCCGGACGGCCGCCCGTAAAAGTAATCACAAGTAAAGTAACAGCTGAAGCAAACACTGCAGAAAGCGGGTGAACACCAGCAATAATCGCAAACCCGATTACTTCTGGTAAAATGGCGACAGAAGAAACGAGACCGGCAAAGAGATCATTTCGTTCATTGCCTAACCATTCGCTTTTTTTAATACTAAATAACATCGAAAAACTCCTTTAAGTTAATAAAACCTTATTCATAATAGCATGAATAAGCTGAAATAAAAAAGTTTGACGTGTTAACGTCAAACTTTTTTATTAGAACTGTAACAGTGCCAACAACAAAATGGCTAGGACGACTTGAACAGTTCCTACTGATAAACCATAGATTAAGAAACGTTTGCCTTCTTGGAAAAACTTTTTAAAATCGAGTCGTAACCCGATTGCTGCCAAGGCAGTAATTTCAAACCAAGAACTAAAGAAGTGAGCAGTCTCACTGATCACGACGGGGAAATGAATCAAACTATTAAAGACACAGGCAATGAAAAAGCCAACTACATACCAAGGTAGGGCGCTACTTTTTTTGGTGACTTCTACCAACTCAGCCTCTGATTCTGCCGTCTTACTTTGCTTGAAACGTCCAAATAAATAGACAACTGCTACGAGTAGGACAATCCGCATAATTTTAAAGAGCATCGCAAGTTGAACTGCGTTCTCATTGACCATATTGGCACTGGCGACAACCTGACCAACTGATTGTAAAGTCCCTCCGATTAGTGCGCTACGAGCCAACAAATTGGTACCATAGAGAATCCCACTTAAAATGGGTAAGGTCAACATTAAAACGGTACCTAATAAGTTTACTAAAGTAATGATTTGGCCTTTTTCTTCCTCATCTGCTTGAATTGCTGGAGCAATCGAAGCAATGGCAGAGGATCCACAAACGGCATTACCACCAGCCATCAATAAAGACATATTATCAGAAAAAGCCAGTTTTTTACCGATCAAATAGGCAAAAATAATGGTCAGCGACATTTGAATGAGAATAAATGCGACACCTTGTAAGCCAATTTGGGCAATCGTTTGAAAGGTCACGGTGGTTCCCAATAAAACAACAGAAAATTCTAGTAATTTACTTTCGGCTACTTTGGTTCCGCGATTTAAATTGGCACCGCGAACAAAGGTATTTCCCAAAAAGATTCCTAGTAAAATAGCTATCGTTGCGGCGCCTAAGCTAGGTAACCAGATGGCAAGAAACTTGCTAAGGCAGGCGACAAGGAAAGCTGTTAGCAAGCCGGGAAGAATTTGGAATAAAGATTGGATATAATCATTTTCTGAATTTTTCATTGAAAAAATCTCTCTTTCTTGTTCATTACTTCCAGTATAACGAAATTTTTTACATTTGAGAAATAAATAGTTAAAATAATATTTATAATAGAAAGTTATCGAAAGGATGCCTATGTTTAAATTATTAAAGACTTTTCAAATTGTGTATGAGCAAATGAACTTTTCCAAAGCAGCTACCTGCCTATATATCTCACAACCAGCCGTTTCTAATCAAATCAAACAATTAGAAGAAGAATTAGGCTGTTCATTGTTTTTAAGAAATGGTCGACAAGATGTAGTCCCTACTAGGCAAGCAGAAGTCTTGTATAATCGTTTGCTAAATTTAGCTGATGATTGGCAAGAAACATTAACAGCTCTTCATCAGGCGAGATTACCTAAAGAAACTTGCCGAATTGCTGCGTCTAATACTTTTGCAGTTTATTATTTGCCGCAACTGATGCAGCATTTACAGACACAGTATGCAACAATCAATTTTGTTTTAGAAATGAACAATTCAGAAGAAGTAGTGGAAAAAGTTGAAAAACATCAAGTTGATTTTGGCTTTATCGAAAAACCATTAATTACGAAAGGCGCCTCTCGTGAAGAAATTATTCAGGATCAATTGGTTTTAGCTGGGGACCCTGCCAATCAGAATTGGTTGGTACGTGAAAAGGATTCTGGGGTCTTTCATTATACCCAACAGTATTTAGAAGAAAGTAATCAAAGCCCAACACTCATGACAGTTAAAAATAATGAAATGATTGTTAAAATGTTGGAATTGGGCATGGGGCAATCGTTGCTTTCAAGAAAAGCGATTACTGAAAAAATCCCCTTCCAAACGTTAGGTGAAAAGTACTGGCGTTCCTTTTATTTTTTGACACGGGGACATTTAAAATCCTCCTTGCTTCAAGAAGTAAAACAAGCAATTTATCGATTCTATCAGACGGAAATGAATAAATACTAAAACGTTCTCTTTGTTTATTTATCAATCTTTGACTACACTAAAGAAAACGAAGGAGGGAACCACAATGCCTAAATTTTCACCATGTTTATGGTTTGACACACAAGCGGAAGAAGCTGCTAACTTCTATACAACAATCTTTGAAAAAGGTGCGATTCTAAGTAAAACGAACTACGTTAATGAGGAGCACCAACCTCAAGGAACATCATTAATGACCATTGAATTTACCTTGGCGAACCAAACAATCATTGGTTTAAATGGCGGACCAGAATTTTCCTTTACGCCAGCTAGTTCATTTTTTGTTGAATGTAAAACATTATCACAAACAGAAACGTTGTGGAGAAATTTAACAGCAGATGGACAGATATTGATGCCTTTTGGGGAATATCCTTTTAGTCCTTTATATGGTTGGGTAGTGGACAAATTTGGTGTCTCTTGGCAAGTGTCTTTTTCAGGAAAAGAACAAACAATTGTACCAACCTTTATGTTTGCTAATGAAAAATATGGCGAAGCAGCCAAAGCTCTATCAGAATGGTTGGCGATTTTCGGTCCAGGCGAAATAATTGAAAAAGTTGAATATGAAGATGGGAACATTGCGCAAGCACTTTTCACATTACAGGAGCAACCGTTTCGAGTAATGGATGCACGAGATAAACATGACTTTGATTTTACCATGGCCTTCTCCATTTATATTGATTGTGAAAATCAGGAGGAAATAGATCGGCTATGGCAACAAGTGACTGCTAAAGGGAAAGAATGGCCGTGTGGCTGGATGGAAGATCAATTTGGGGTCAGTTGGCAAACAGGCAATCCTGAACTGAAACGTTATTTATCTGACTCAAATCCAGCTAGAGCAAATGAAGTGACCAAAAAATTGTACCAAATGAAAAAAATAGATTTAAACCAGTTAAAAGAAGTGTATGACAAATATAATCATTAGAAAAACTGAGGTTGTCTGATCGACTACACTTCGTTACGTTGGTATCAATTCCAATACATGGAACATACTAGAGTTGAAGGGCTTGTCTTTTAAGGATCAAGACCTTCAACTCTTAAAAAAGGCTCGATTCTTGCGAGTTCCAAAGAGGCTGCTTCTATTCTGTTGTTTATCTTAAGGGTTAGGACTCTGCCGATTTTTTTATAAGATTATGCTATAATTAAGAGTAGTAAATTATTGAAGGAAAAATGAAAAGTCCAAAATAGGAAGTGGTAAAATGATTGAGTTAATTGTGTTGTTAACAGTTTTTACTTATGGAACGAACTTTGTTTTATATCTTATTTTGAAAAATAAAAAGTCCATGCCAATTGTCGAAAAAGCTTCTATTGTATTAGGAATTAATATGTCTGTGTTATTATTAGATGGTATTTTTGCTTTTGTTGGTAAATTCATCATGTTATCAGAATGGGAATTATTAGCGCCTATTTTTGAAATAGTGTAAAAATCATCATAAAGTCCTATATCCAAAAAGAATGAAGTTTGTTAGGATAAGAAAGATGAAAATTTAGAAATAAAAGAGGTGGGATTGCATGGCTAAAATCATGATTGTCGAAGATGAAACAACCATTCGAGAATTAATTAGCGAGGAATTACAAAAATGGCAATTTGAAACGATTGGAACAACCGATTTTAATGATGTATTGGATGATTTTCAAGAGGAGAATCCTCAATTAGTCTTGATGGATATTAATTTACCTGTGTACGACGGGTACTATTGGTGTCAAAAAATTCGTGAAGTTTCTAAAGTACCAATTATTTTTATTTCGAGTCGTAGTACCAATATGGATATGATTATGGCGATGAACATGGGCGCGGATGATTTTGTTACAAAACCGTTCCAGATAGATGTTTTAATTGCTAAAATCAATGCTTTGTTGCGCCGCTCTTATAACTATTCCGATACGGATAGTGAAGTGCTTTCACATAATGGCATTACTTTAAATGTGGACAATGGACGAATGGAAATCAAAGGCGAAATGATCGATTTAAGTAAAAATGAATACCGATTACTGTATCTTTTAATGAAAAAGCACGGAAAAATTTTAACACGTGAAAAACTATTGCGCGCTTTATGGGACGATGAACGTTTTGTGGATGACAATACGTTGACGGTAAATATCAATCGTTTACGAAAAAAAATTGAGCAAGCGGGGATTGCTGGCTATATTGAAACCAAAGTGGGCGTCGGTTATATGGTGCCCTAGATAGGAGTAGACAATGACCATTCTAAAGTATTTAAAAGATCGCTGGTTATTACTAATTGGTTGGTTATTTTTTCTGTTCTTAACTTGTTTTATTTTATGGTTGGCTCCTAATGTCCGCTTAGATTGGACAGTGGTTGGCTATATCTTTTTACTGCAAAGTGTTTTTTTATCGCTATTTTTAACAATTGATTATTATTTAAAACGTAAGTGGTGGCTTTCGTTGGCAACGGAAAAAGAGCCGCCTTCTTTACAAGAATATTTGAATACAGCAGAAAAAGAAGAAGAACTACTTGTCCAAACGTATATTAACGGTTTATTGCAAGAGCACCAACAAACCATGCAGCAAGCAATTAACAACCAACAGGACCAAAAAGATTACATTGACTCTTGGGTTCATGAAATCAAAGTCCCCCTAGCGGCTATCACGTTACTGGTACAATCTGTCGAAGATGATATTCCAGAGAAAAAATATTATCTATTGGAAAATGAGTTAGGGAAAATTGATGAATATGTCGAGCAAGTCCTATATTATGCTAGACTGGACAGCTTTTCTCGAGATTATTTACTCCAAGAATATTCTTTAAAAGAAATTGTGCAATCTGTTGTTCGTACGCAAGCAAATTATTTTATCCAAAAAAGATTGCAATTCTCAATTGAAGGGGAAGATGAAGCGGTTTTAACCGACCGAAAATGGGTCATTTTTATTTTCCGCCAATTATTAAGTAATGCAGTCAAGTATACGCCAGAAGGCGGCACGATTACGGTCCTAATTTCCAAAAATAAACAAGGTATTTATTTATCTTTAAAAGATTCTGGGATTGGCATTCCGATGCAAGATCAACGACGCATTTTTGATAAAGGATTTACTGGTGAAAACGGGCGGAAAAGTGAACAGCATTCGACTGGTCTTGGCCTGTATTTGGCCCATAGCTTAGCGAAAAAGTTAGGTCATGATTTAACAGTCGAATCGACAGAAGGGCAAGGTACGACGATGACATTGTTTTTCCCTTCCCTCAGTTATTATAATGAAGTGAAATAAAAAGTAGGTCTATCAGCAAACTAAAGAGGTGATAGGCCTTTTTTTATTTATTAAAACTTTCTTGCTAACTTCTCTTACTCTTCTTAGTTGTTTAGAAAACGTTTTTATTGTTAGAATGAAATGAAATAAATTTGTTAGGAGAATATTATGAGTTTACTTATCGCTTTAGTGCCCATGATTGCGTGGGGCAGTATTGGTTTAGTCAGCGGTAAAATTGGTGGAAGCGCCAATCAACAAACGTTAGGTATGACAATCGGCGCATTACTATTTTCAATTGTTGTCTTTTTTGTCATCCAGCCTACGTTGACGACAGCCACATTAATTGTTGGATTTATATCTGGTTTATTCTGGAGTTTGGGACAGAATCAACAATTTCATAGCATGAAATATATGGGCGTTTCAGTTGGCTTACCAATTTCAACTGGGATGCAGTTAGTTGTTAATACCGTTGCAGGGGCTGTTTTTTTCCATGAATGGACAAAAACAAAAGATTTTGTTGTGGGCTTTATCGCTTTAGCCTTTTTAGTTTTTGGGGTGTATTTAACAGCTCGACAAGATGATGATAGTCAACCGAAAACCTCAAACAGTATGTTAGATTTTAATAAAGGGATTCGGGCGTTGATTTTCTCAACAGTTGGGTATGGCGTCTATACCATCATTATTAATGCCACTGGTTTAGATCCGTGGGGAATTATTTTGCCACAAAGTATTGGTATGTTAGTGGGGGCTAGTTTCTTTGCCTTCAAAAAAGTCAAAGTTGATCGTTTTGTTTGGATGAATATGACGACGGGTCTGCTTTGGGGCTTAGGAAATATTTGTATGTTATTAACCATGCGTGAAATTGGCTTAGCTATTAGCTTCTCTTTATCACAAATGGGGATTATTATTTCGACTCTTGGGGGCATCTTCCTTTTAGGGGAAAGAAAATCAAAAAAAGAAATGTTTTATGTTATTTTTGGTTGCATTTTTGTTATTCTAGGTGGTATTCTTTTAGGGTATATGAAAGCGTAAATAGTTTATTTACGCTTATTTTTTTTACGGGGGTAAACACATGTCTATTTTCAGAAAAAAAGAAATCACTGTGCCTGTCAATGACAGTGGTGGGATGAAAAAAAATCTTAAGACGATGGACTTAATTTTTCTAGGAATTGGGGCTGTAGTAGGAACAGGGATTTTTGTTGTGACAGGTGTCGCAGCGGAACGCTATGCAGGTCCAGGGCTCGTCTTATCATTTCTGGTAGCAGCAGCCGCGATTATTTTATCTGGTTTATGCTATGCAGAATTTGCATCACGTATTCCGGTCATTGGTGGGCCGTATGCCTACATGTATGTGGTCTTTGGAGAAATTGTGGCTTGGATGACTGGTTGGATGATTATTTGTGAGTTTTTCTTGGCGGTTTCATCCGTTGCTTCAGGTTGGTCAGGCTATGTCCATGGCTTTTTGGATAGCTTAGGTTTTTCTTTGCCGCAAGCGTTAAGTGGTGCTTATAATCCAACAAATGGTACATATATTGATTTGATTGCCATGTTGGTCGTTGTAGCCGTAACTTTTTGGGTATCTTTAGAAGCGAAAACAGCGTTACGTTTAAATAACTTAATGGTTTTCGTGAAGTTTGGGATTATTTTATTATTTGTTCTCGTTGGGATCTTTTATGTAAAACCAACGAACTGGCAACCATTTATTCCTTATGGTTTTTCAGGCGTTTTCAGTGGTGCTGCCTTAGTTTTCTTTGCCTTTCTAGGGTTTGATGCGGTTAGCATGGCCGCGGAGGAAGTGAAGAATCCGAAAAAAGATATTCCAAAAGGGATTATTGGTTCCATTATTATTTCAACATTGTTATATATTGTTGTTACGTTAGTTTTAACTGGGATTGTTCCATTTACGGATTTAGGGGTCAAGGATCCGGTGGCTTTTGCGATGCGCTTCATTAATCATGGCGCAATTGCGACAATCATTTCAGTTGGTGCTATTTTAACCTTATTAACAGTGACGATTGCGATGATGTACAGTTTAGCCCGTGTGATTTATGCGATTAGTAAAGATGGATTATTGCCGCAGTTTATGAGCAAAATCGATGAGAAGCGGCACACACCTAAGAATGCAACCTATGTAGCTGGATTTTTAGCAATGGTTTTTGCTGGTGTTGTTCCAATGGAGATGTTGGCTGAACTTACAAATATCGTGACACTCTTTTATCTGATGTTTCTCGCTTTAGGAATTATCAAATTACGGACAATGAAAGGAGAACCGCAAGCAGGTGAATTTAAAGTACCACTTGTGCCGGTTCTACCATTAATTTCAATCGTGGTTTGTGCGGCTCTGATGTTCCAATTGTCTTTAGCTACTTGGCAAGTATTTGGCATAGCCGTAGTGATTGGTTTGGCTATTTATTTCTTTTATGGACGACACCATAGTATCGTTCGTTTCGAGACAAAAGAATAAAAATGAACAAAAAAAGAGAGGAATACTTGTCAATTAGACAGGTCTTTCTCTCTTTTCTTTCTGGCATTTTCTTCATTTTCAAGAGAAAACCGACAAGAAATATAGTTTAATAATGTCTAATTATGGTATACTGTTTAGGAGTAAATCCTGAGGGTTTAGGAAAATGACTAAAGGAGGTTTTTTCTGTATGTCACAGAAAGAAACATTTTATATTACCACCCCAATTTATTACCCAAGTGGGAAGTTACATATTGGGAATTCATATACAACAATCGCCTGCGATGCAATGGCCCGTTACAAGCGTTTAATGGGTTTTGATGTATTTTATTTAACAGGTGTGGATGAACATGGCCAAAAAATTGAAAAAAAAGCTGCTGAGTTGAATGTGACACCAAAAGAGTACGTTGATAAAATGGCAGCAGATGTTCAAAAATTATGGAAAACATTAGATATCAGCTATGATAAATTTATTCGGACAACGGATGATTATCACATGGCAGCCGTGCAACAAATTTTTGACCGTTTAGTAGAACAAGGAGATATCTACCTTGGAGAATATGAAGGTTGGTATTCAGTTTCTGATGAAGAATTTTTCACTGAAACACAATTAGCTGAAGTATATCGTGACGATGAAGGCAATGTCATTGGTGGGAAAGCACCAAGTGGTCACGAAGTCGAATTAGTTAAAGAAAAATCCTATTTCTTCCGCATGAGTAAATATGCGGATCGCTTGGTACAATATTACGAAGAACATCCAGAATTTATTCAACCAGAATCTCGTAAAAATGAGATGCTAAATAACTTCATCAAACCAGGATTGGAAGATTTAGCCGTTTCAAGAACGACTTTCTCTTGGGGAATTCCATTAAAAAATGATCCAAAACATGTGGTTTACGTATGGATTGATGCGTTATCAAACTATATTACAGCACTAGGTTATGGCTCAGAAGATGATTCATTATTCCAAAAATATTGGCCTGCGAACGTGCAAATGGTTGGGAAAGAAATCGTGCGTTTCCATACGATTTATTGGCCAATTATGTTAATGGCCTTGGATTTACCATTACCGAAAAAAGTCTTTGGACATGGTTGGTTATTGATGAAAGACGGAAAAATGTCTAAATCTAAAGGAAATGTTGTTTACCCTGAAATGTTAGTAGAACGCTACGGTCTAGATGCGTTACGTTACTATTTATTACGAGCAATTCCATTTGGTAGTGATGGCGTCTTTACACCAGAAGATTTCGTTTCTCGCTTAAATTATGATTTAGCTAATGACTTAGGAAACTTGTTGAATCGAACAATTGCGATGATTAATAAATATTGTGATGGCAAAGTACCAGCCTATGCTTCAAAAGTTACCCCATTTGATAGTGAACTATCGACAACTGCGGCGAATGTTATTGGAAAATATCATGAAGCAATGGAAAAAATGGAATTTAACACGGCCATTGCAGAAATCTGGACGCTAGTTTCTCGTGCCAATAAATATATTGATGAAACAGCGCCTTGGGTATTGGCTAAAGAAGAAGAGAAACGCAACGAATTAGAAAGTGTCATGATCCATTTAGCGGAAAGCTTACGAATTGTGGCAATCTTATTGCAACCAGTCATGACAGAAACACCAGGGAAAATTTTCGAACAATTAGGCTTAGATCCAGAAACAATGAACATGGAAAATATTCATTTTGGTGAGTTCCCAACAGACGTAACAGTAACAAGTAAAGGAACACCTATTTTCCCACGTTTAGAAATTGAAACAGAAGTAACGTATATTCAAAAGAAAATGTCCCAAAGCGAAAGTGCTACAGAAGAGGATATTAAATGGAATCCAGAAGAAACAACGTTGGTTTCAACGAAAGAAAAACAAATTAAGTACGATGATTTCGATAAAGTGGAATTAAAAGTTGCCGA
This sequence comes from Enterococcus sp. AN402, assembly GCF_040719405.1. Classification (NCBI taxonomy): domain Bacteria; kingdom Bacillati; phylum Bacillota; class Bacilli; order Lactobacillales; family Enterococcaceae; genus Enterococcus; species Enterococcus sp. AN402. The sequence continues at coordinate 627,574 of NZ_JBFDTM010000004.1, forward strand.
AGTTATTGACTGTAAAAAAGTCAAAGGAGCAGATAAATTATTGCAATTCCGTTTAGATGCTGGGGATGAAAACCATCGTCAAATTCTTTCAGGTATTGCTGAATTTTATCCAGATCCAGCTGCGCTAATTGGCAAAAAAGTAGTCATTGTGGCTAACTTAAAACCAAGAAAAATGCGTGGTCAAATTAGCCAAGGAATGATTCTTTCAGCTGAATCACCAGAAGGGAAACTTCAAATTGTTGAAGCACCAAAAGAAATGCCAAATGGTGCAGGAATCGCATAAAAGCATAAGTGGTAAAGATAAAAGGTGAATTGTAACCTTTTATCTTTACCACTTATTTTGTATACTAGAAGAAAAGTGATTTGATGTGGGGGAAGTTTGATGGCTTATCATAAATTTAAGTTTTATGAGCAACGAAAAAATGATCCTAAATGGCGTCCGTATTATTTAGAAGCTATGAGAGTAAGGGAACAAGCACGGCTAACAGTTCAACGTAGAAAAAGAAGGGTAAGAATTAGAACCTTTTTAGTGGTTGCGATACTGGTTATTTTAGTTTTTCTGTTATTGGCTCATTGGACATATTCACAAACAAATGAACTCTCTTTCTCCAGTTTTATCGACGTCCTAAAATCGAAAATCAACGAATTTTTAAATTAAAAGAATCGAAGAAAAGCCTAGAAAAAATCATTTGCGATTTTTCCTAGGCTTTTCTATTTTAGAGTTTCACTTTTTTAGGTATTCGTTTTTTACCAAAACGGCCTTTCGTTAGGCAACTTGGTAAAATAATCAGTAAGAGTGAAAAAGGGACACTGATAATTTGCCACGTGAGTAAACGGCCTAAGCTATTATTTTTATAGAGCCACTCTAATATAAAATGCAGCCCTAAAATACTTAACAAAGCCAAGCCTGTCAGGAAATAAGGCGTTGATACCCAGTCGGTCGTTTTCAAGAGACTAAAACCTAAAGGAATTAGATAAAAGTAAGCACTTGTTAAAGTAATACGCCAACTTTTCATAACGGTGCCTAAATTAATTATAAAAAAAAGTAAAGATAGGACTAAAGCAAAAGGTGGAAACAAAGCCACTAACGCCGAATAGATGGTTCCCCAGACGAGCATTAAGGGACCTTTAACAATAGCGGCAATAAGTGTAAACAAGCCAATTAGGAGTAACTGCTGTGTCAGTGAGCCAAAGGTTAGCAAGCCAAATAAAATAAGCAGTAGCCAGTGCCAAATGGTTTGGTTTTGTTGTTTTCGCTCAATAGTTACATTTTTTTGGATAGAGGTTTTTAAAAAATTTTCTAAATCAGGTGATTGTTTCACCTTATCACGCTCCTCTCAACTTAAGAGACAACAAACGAGTAGGTCTGCTAATTAAAAAGCAGTACCTACTCGTCTATTATAAGTGGTTTTTCTAAAAATAAAATCCGCCTTAAGTCTCAGTTACTGGGCTGCCAAGTAAAGTGTAAACCATTCAGAAAGTGTGCCGGTATAAGGTAAAACGACCCGTTTCATTCCACGAGAAATAGCAGTATACAGGATTTTTTTATCTCGTTTATTGTCGGAATAACGATTAACATTTGGGTTATGAAGAATTACATTATCAAATTCTAGACCTTTTGCCATATCAATTGATAAAACTTGCAGTGACGGATGTTCTTCCAATGAAAGAGAAGCACTAAGTTCTTTTGTTAATTGTTCTTTTTCTGCAAAAGTTTTAGTAATAATGGCGGTGCTTTCTTTCGGATCAAAAGTTGCAATGGAAGTGACGATTGCTTTAAGATAGTCAGACGCAGAGTCACAAGGAATAAATGTCGGCTTTTCTCCATCATGCCGGATGGGCACAATGGTTAATTGCTCTGGTTGAGTGCCTAATGTTTGGAAGAGTCGTGTAATTTCTTTACTTGAACGATAGCTGTTTAATAATTGATAGGTTCCAACAGAACGGCTGGTTTCGTTAACCAATAAATCATGGGCTTCAGAAAATTCAATGGCTGTATTAAAAATGGCTTGATTTTCATCACCAGCTAAAGTAAAACTAGCTTTAGGGAAAAGTGTCAGCAGTAATAATAATTGGGCTTCTGTATAATCTTGGACTTCATCGACTAGGATAAAAGCCATTTGCTGGTTGGCGAGGTTTTCAATAAATGCATGTTTCACCAAAATAAGGGCCACAATTTCATCGGCTGTGAAAACAGCTGTCTCTTTTTGATACGATTTTTCAGTGAATAAAGAATAAAACGTTTCAAAAAAGGCCCATTGATCTAGCCAAGCATCATTTTTGATAGCGGCAGTGATGGAGCGATATTTTTTCTTCAAACGTTTTAAAGCAAAATCAGCCAGATGTTTTTCATTATCTTCGGTAATCACTGTGCCAAAATAACGAACTTGTTCAGCTTCTGTTAAATCTTGGAATTGATCCAACATTTTTTTAGAATGGGCTTGTTTTAATAAGTACCGTGTCCAAAGACTGGTTAATTTTTCTTTTGTGGCTGAAATTCGTTGGCGAATACTCAAGTCAGCTGGTGTTTCTTGATAAAGTTTAAAAATTGTTTCTGAAGTAAATAAGGTCTGCTTTTTAAAAGTTAAAGGACGGAAAAAATGTGGCTGCACAACTGCTTTTTCAGGATTGCTTAAAAGAAACGTTGCAAATTCTTTTGAACGAATAACGTGCTCTTGCTCCGTTGCCTCAGAGCGAGTAATGCGTTCGAAATAGTCCGTTTCTTCTTCCATTGGCCATGCTTCTTTGGTAGTGAAGCGCAAAAATTGTAAAAGAGTCAAATTCAAGGGATTTCGTTCGCCTAAATTCGGTAAAACTTGAGAAATATAATCAATAAATGTTGAATTTGGTGAAAGTAATAAAATATTATCCGCTGTAATTTCTGCTCGATGTTGATAAAGTAAATAAGCAATCCGTTGCATAATCGCAGACGTTTTCCCACTACCAGCAATCCCATTGACTAGTAGGAGTGGCTGCGTTTCGTCACGAATTATTTGATTTTGTTCTTGTTGAATGGTTGTCGTAATGTCCTTCATATAAGGAGAAGCATCTTCTTCTAAAGAATGCAATAACACATCATCTTGAATCGCAATGGTTGTGTCAAAATAGTTGATTAATTGATCTTTTTCAATAATTAACTGTCTTTTCAAATCAAGTTGTACAGGAATGGTTTGTTGATGTGCCGTGTAGGCTGTTTTCCCTAAAACATTGTCATAAAATAACGAAGCAATCGGTGAGCGCCAATCGTGAATGCGCGTTTCTTCTTCTAAAGAAGTAAAATCGTTTACGCCAATATAAAAGTTTTCTGGCTCTTCAGGGCTGTCTTCAAAAGTCACGCCAATTTTGCCAAAATAAGGAACTTGTAATAGGCGTTTCACTTTGTCTAAATTTTTAGCCGTTGCTTCATTTTTTAAGTTCCACTGATCAATTTCACGGTTCTTCATTTCCAACATGGCAAACGTTTCTAGATTATCGGCATAACTATCAAAATTCAGCTTAGAATCGCGACCAAATTCCTCTAGCATATGTTTGCCATCTTTCATTGTGTTCGCCAATTGCTCTTCGTAAACTTTTTTAGCCGCTTGCAGCTCATGATAAACCGTTGTTAAATGCTGTTGTTCAAAAATTTTTTCATCGGTCATGGAGATTCCTCCTTTTAATAACATGACTGAATAGTATACGTTACTTTTAGCATAAATGCAAGCGCTGTTTATGAGGAAATGGCGAATCTTGTCGCCTAGTCATTCAGATTTTTCAAGAAATATGATAAAGTAGAGAGGAGATAAAGGAGGCAATCATAATGATTTTTGATACACATACACATTTGAATGCAGAACAATTTAATGATGATATTCCAGAAACGATTGCACATGCCCAAGAATTGGGTGTTACAGAGATGGCCGTGGTCGGTTTTGATGAACCAACGATTGAAAAATCTCTTTTACTTAGTCAGGAATATGCCAATATTTATAGTATCATTGGTTGGCATCCAACAGAAGCGGGTAGCTATACGCCAGAGGTTGAACGACGATTACAAGAACAATTAACGTTGCCAAAAATTGTCGCATTAGGTGAAATCGGTCTTGATTATTACTGGATGGAGGATCCTAAAGAGGTGCAAGAAAAAGTCTTTCGCCGTCAAATTGCGATTGCTCGGGAAATGAATTTACCGTTTAGTGTGCATACGAGAGAGGCATTAGAAGATACCTATCGAATTTTAAAAGATGAAAAAATTTCAGATATTGGTGGAATCATGCATAGTTTCAGTGGTGATGCCGAGTGGATGAAGAAATTTTTAGATTTAGGTTTGCATATTTCTTTTAGTGGAGTCGTAACGTTTAAAAAGGCGTTGGATGTTCAAGAAGCGGCGATGGCGGTACCACTTGAACGAATGTTGGTGGAAACAGATGCACCCTATTTAGCCCCGGTTCCTTATCGTGGTAAACGGAATGAACCAGGCTATACACGATACGTAGTGGAAAAAATTGCTGAATTGCGTCAACTAACCTTTGAAGAAGTGGCAGAACAAACGAGAGTCAACGCTCATCGCTTGTTTCGGATAGATAAATGAAGGAAAAAATGAAAGTTGCAGAAATCATTGTCGTTGAAGGAAAAGACGACACACGCCGCATTCAAGAGGTAGTTGCAGCGGATACGATTGAAACGATTGGCTCTGCTATCAATGATGAAATTTTGACACAAATTGAACACGCACAAGAAACGAGAGGCGTGATTATTTTTACAGATCCAGACTATTCGGGCGAAAAAATTCGTAAAACAATAATGGAAGTTGTCCCTGATGCAAAGCATGCTTTTTTATCAAGAAAAGTCGCAGTGCCTAAAAAAAATGGCGGTAGCCTAGGGGTTGAACATGCTAGTGATGAAGCAATTATTGAAGCATTAAAAAAAGTCGTAACACCTGTTCAAGCTGGTGAAGACTATCAAGAAATTCCTAGACAAACACTAGTTGAATATGGTTTAATAGCGGGAGCAAATGCAAAAAAATACCGTGAATTATTAGGAGATGACCTAAGAATTGGCTATACAAATAGCAAACAGTTAGTCAAACGGTTAAGCATGTTTCGGATTACAGAAGCAGAATTGAAAGAAAGCATGACACGTATTTTAAAAGAACTTGCAAACGAAGAATAACTACATGGAGGAACAAGCGTGACGGACTATAAAGAAATTGCCACACCATCCAGAACCAAAGAAATATTAAAAAAGCATGGATTTTCATTTAAAAAGAGTTTAGGTCAAAATTTTTTGACAGAGCCTAATATTTTAAGAAAAATTGTAGAAACAGCGGGAATTAATCAGCAGACAAATGTTGTCGAAGTCGGGCCTGGAATTGGTGCATTAACAGAGCAATTAGCAATGAACGCAGCCCAAGTTGTGGCCTTTGAAATTGATGATCGCTTGATACCTGTCTTAGCGGATACCTTAAGTCGCTATGATAATGTGACAGTGGTGCATCAAGATGTTTTAAAAGCTGATTTGGTCGAGACAACCAACCAAGTTTTTCAAGAGAAGTATCCGATTAAAGTGGTGGCTAACCTACCTTACTATATTACTACGCCAATTATGATGCATTTTTTAGAATCTTCTTTAGATGTAGCCGAAATGGTTGTGATGATGCAAAAAGAGGTCGCTGATCGAATTGCTGCTAAACCTGGAACGAAAGCTTATGGCTCATTATCAATTGCTGTCCAATATTTTATGGAAGCAAGTGTCGCCTTTATTGTGCCAAAAACGGTTTTTGTGCCGCAGCCCAATGTTGACTCGGCGATTATTAAATTGACGCGCCGTGCTACACCAGCAGTGACAGTGACCAATGAAAAAGAATTTTTCAAATTAACCAAAGCCAGTTTCCAATTAAGACGTAAAACATTGTGGAATAACTTAACGCATTTTTATGGGAAAGATGAACAAACGGTGGCTTGGATAAAAGAGAGCCTAGCTGAAGCAGAAATTGATCCTTCTAGACGTGGTGAAACATTGTCTTTAGAAGAATTCGCTCGTTTAAGTAATGCTTTAGAAAAAAATAAACCAGTATAAAAAAGAACTTTCTGTTATTTATGAGAAATAACAGAAAGTTCTTTTATGTGTCTTGACACATTGCGGCTGTTCAGCTACACTTGAGAAAAACAAAAAGGTGTCATGACATCTTTAGGAGGCAGTTTTAATGAAAACAAACTCAGTAAAACGTTTAACAATTTCAGCACTTTTAATTGCAATGGGGATTATCATTCCAATGGTTATGCCAAGAATTACCATTGGTCCAGCCAGTTTTACATTAGCAAGTCACGTCCCAGTTTTTATTGCCATGTTTATTTCTCCAGTGGTGGCAATTGCGGTTAGTCTAGGAACAGGTTTTGGTTTTTTCTTATCCGCAACACCGATTATTGCTTTGCGGGCCTTATCTCATTTGATTTTTGCAGTCATTGGCGCAGTGATTTTACAAAAGCATCCAGAAATTTTAATTAATAAAGAGGGGAAATTCACTTTATTAAATGGGAAATTACAGTTGTTTAACGTGGGAATTGGAGTGATTCATTCCGCTGCCGAGCTAGTGGTTGTTTCTGTATTTTACACAATGGGCAACTTGCCAGGAACCTATTATACAGCCGGCTTCATGTATTCTATTTTTCTTTTGATGGGCGTTGGTGGATTAATTCATAGTTTGGTGGATTTCAGTATTGCCTACTTTTTAGCAAGTACCTTAAGTAAACATGTAGATATTCCAACTTTTACAGAAGCGAAACAACCCAAAGTGATAAAGAAGAAGGTTAAATTAGCATAAAGAGAAACAATCGAGGCATCCGTCATTGTGACGGATGCCTCGAGATTTTTTATTTAATGACTTCTTCTGTTTGAGGGTCGAAGAAATGTCCTTTGTTAATATCAAAAGCTAAGTCAATCATTTCACCAGGATGGTGGAAGTCACGAGCATCTACTTTTGAGATAAACTCTGTATCACCAATTTTTGTATAAAGCATGGATTCAGCCCCTAATAATTCAGAAACAACGACTTCAGATTTAATCACCGCATCTTTCATTGCTGTTAAAGCCACTTGTTCGCTATGAATATCTTCTGGACGAATACCGAAAATTAATTCTTTGCCTTCATAACCATGTTCAACAAGCTCTTTGTTTCTTCCTTCAGGAATTGCTAGTTTTAAGCCATGTTGGTTAGAAATAACCCCATTGTTTAAGGTAACTTTGAAGAAATTCATGGCAGGTGAGCCGATGAACCCAGCTACGAACATATTTTTAGGTGTATTGTAAACTTCTTTTGGTGAACCAATTTGTTGAATAAAGCCATCTTTCATAATTACGATTCGATCAGCCATGGTCATCGCTTCGGTTTGGTCATGTGTCACATAAATTGTCGTAGTTTCTAAACGTTGGTGTAGTTTAGCGATTTCAGCACGCATGGCTACACGTAATTTTGCATCCAAGTTTGATAAAGGTTCATCCATTAAAAAGACTTTGGCATCACGAACAATTGCCCGGCCAAGTGCAACACGTTGGCGTTGTCCACCAGAAAGCGCCGCAGGTTTACGTTGTAAGTACTCTGTTAAGCCCAGAATATCCGCAGCATTTTCCACCCGTTTTTTAATTTCAGCTTTATCATATTTTCTTAGTTTTAAACCAAAGGCCATGTTATCAAAAACAGTCATATGCGGGTAAAGCGCATAGTTTTGGAAAACCATGGCAATATCACGATCTTTCGGTGCAACGTCATTCATGACTTTGTCCCCAATTGATAATTCACCTTCAGTAATATCTTCTAAGCCAGCAATCATGCGCAATGTTGTTGATTTACCGCAACCAGAAGGTCCGACAAAGACGATAAATTCACGGTCTGTAATTTCTAAGTTAAAATCTGTAACAGAATAATGTTCTGCATTGTCATATTTTTTATACACATTTCTAAGCGCCATTTCCACCATTTGATACGTCACTCTTTTCTTTTTGATTTGTTACTCATAGTTTAAATGAAAACGCTATCTTTCGGCAAGGGAGAGTTGCACAAGAAAAAGAAGACTTTTTCGTCAAGGTGACAAAGGGCAAACACTCTCAGCGGATTTATCGATAAACTTTTGTTATAATATAACAAAGACAGGAGTTGGATAACATGAAAATCGCTTTAATCGCTCATGATCGTAAAAAAACATTAATGATCAAACTAGCAACCGCTTATAAACATATTTTAGAAAAACATGAATTGTATGCAACGGGAACGACAGGCATGAAAGTGATGGAAGCAACTGGCTTACCCGTGCATTGCTTTAAATCGGGGCCATTAGGTGGGGATCAACAGATTGGCGCAATGATATCAGAAGACAACATTGATTTAGTTATTTTTTTAAGAGATCCTCTTTCCGCGCAACCGCATGAACCAGATGTGACAGCTTTGATTCGTCTAAGTGATGTCTATGAAATTCCTTTAGCAACCAATATCGGCAGTGCTGAAATTCTTTTGAGAGGTGTCGAGGCGGGGTTTGCGGACTTCCGTGAGGTTATCCATGAAGGCGATCGTCGACCGTTAGCTTTTTAGAGAACCTTAATGGTTATTTTGACTATTTTGTGGTATATTTTATGAGGACTTTTGTCCAAATAAAATAACAGAGTAGGAGACAAAGCGTTAAGTGCTAAAAGGATGGGATGTTGCCTTTTGGACGAAGAACATAAACAGTGTGTTGCTAGAAAGTAAAGGTTCTTACTTTGCTTATCATCAGAACAACACGTTCAGCTTTTTAATGTTCGCGGTTTTGTTTTCGCATTCGCTGCATGGTTCGTCATGTAGCAGCTCTTAGAGGAGATGCTAAAAATGACAAAGAAAAAATTTGGCACAAAATCCATTGCGTTAATGGGCGTACTCATTGCGGTGGTCGTTGTCTTTTCGCGCTTTTTTGCGTATGAAACAACGTTTTTAAAAATCAGTTTCACGTTTATTCCAGAATCATTGATTGGGATGATTTTCGGACCTTTTTGGGCTGGAATCGGCACGGCGGTGGCTGATGTGGTAGGAATGCTGCTTTTTCCAAAGGCAGGCTATTTTCCTGGGTTTACTTTAAATGCCTTTTTGGCTGGTGCTATTTATGGTTATTTCTATTATAAGAAAGAAATGACATGGAAACGAGTGATTTTGGCGACATTGTTGGTCACCGTTTTAATTAATATCATTTTAACTCCTTTGTGGTTAAGTTTAATGTATGGAGTCAACCTAGCAAATTTTGCTTGGTGGGTGCCACGCTTAATTAAAACAGTTATTTTCTTTCCTATTCAAGTAATTGCCACTTATTATTTAGGCAATAAAATTCCCTTTAAACGTTTATTTGGAAAGCCATTATCTGAATTAGATCAATAAATTTAAAATTAAAAGAGTCACTTTTCATCATCCCAGAAAAGTGACTCTTTTTTATTGTGCTTTTTGATTAAACTGTGCTTCGTAAAGGTCACGATAATAACCCTGTTCTTTTTGCAATAATTCGTCATGGGTGCCAATTTCAACCACTTGACCATTATCCATAACTAGAATTTTTTCAGCACTTTTGATTGTTGCTAAGCGATGGGCAATAACAAAACTGGTCCGGCCAGTCATCATTTGTAAAAAAGCATCCTGAATTTTTTGCTCGGTCAATGTATCAACTGAACTGGTCGCTTCATCTAAAATAAGCATCGGCGGATTACTAATCATCGTGCGTGCAATAGTCATTAATTGTCGTTGTCCTTCAGAAATTTTAACGCCTTGAGAACCAATCTCGGTATCTAGTCCTTGAGGTAAACGCATGACGAAATCAAAAATATGGGCTTTTTTCATGGCTTCTATAATTTCTTCGTCAGAGGCTTCAGGATTTCCGTACGTTAAATTTTCCCGAATGGAACTATCGAATAGCCAAGTATCTTGGAGAACCATACCAAAACTTTTTCGTAAGCTGTCCCGAGTAATTTGAGTAATGTCGTGAGTATCAACCGTAATTTGGCCACGGTCGACCTCGTAAAAGCGCATTAACAAATTCACTAATGTTGATTTACCCGCACCAGTTCGTCCAACAATGGCAATTGTTTCTCCTGGTTCAGCAATTAAATTAAAGTTTTCGATTAAAGGTCGCGTCGGCGTGTAAGAAAAATCAACGTCTTTAAATTCAACACGGCCTCGCGCTTCTTTCAAAACAATTGCGTTCGGGGCATCAGGACGTTCAACTGGTTGATCCATCATATCAAAGGTACGTTCCAATCCAGCTAAGGCTGCTTGGATTTGGTTGGTGATTCCTGAGAGTTCAATAAAAGGTTTAGAAAATTGACTAGAGTAAATGGTGAAACTGGAAATAACACCAACTGTGACTAAAGGATTGCCACTTAAAACTAACAAGCCACCGACTAATCCAATCGATAAATAAGATAAATGGTCGATAAATCGAGAAAGTGGGTTGGTTAAGGAGGAAGAAAACTGAGCCTTCTGTCCTTTTTCATACAACGTTTGATTCAATGCTTCAAATGTTTCTTGCGTAGCTTGTTCTTGTTGAAAGGCTTTAACAATTTTTTGGTTGCCAACCATTTCTGAAACGAAGCCGGAAATTTCACCAACAATCGTTTGTTGTGCAGCAAAGTTTTTTTGTGAAGCTTTTGCAACAAGCCAGTTTACAATAAAAATAATCGGCGTACTGATAAGAACCACTAATGTGAGCAGGGGACTTAGCCGAATCATAAAGAGCAAAGCAACAACGACGGTGGCCATGCCAGAAAATAATTGGTTGAAGACAGCCGAGCAAGCCATTGAAATATTGTCAATATCGTTGGTAAAGCGACTGACGATATTTCCGTGTGATGTTTGGTCATAATAACTTAACGGTAATTGATTTAAATGGGCAAAGGCATCTTTTCTCAGCTGTGTGGTCGATAAATAAGACACGCGATTACCGAGACGTTGAATCAGCCATTGACTTAGAACGGTTACGAGTAAAATCCCTGCTAATAAACCTAAAATTTTGATGAGTTGCGCAGCATTGACTTGTCCTTTACCAACCATTGTATCAACGGATTTACCTATATAATAAGTCATGAGGACAGTCGAAAAACCACTGAGAATTCCTAGGATTAAGGCGCCGATAATTTCTTTTGGATAGCGTAGTAAATACGGCTTAAAACGTGAGAAGGCGCCAAAATGAATTTTTTTAGTTTGCATGGGTATCCTCCTCCTGTGACGCAACGATTTCTTGATACTCTTTAGAAGAAGTAAGTAATTCTTCGTGGGTGCCAAGGCCAGCGACTTTTCCACTATCTAGGACTAAAATTTGATTCGCCGTTGCAATCGAACTCACGCGTTGCGAAATTAAAATAACGGTTGTCTCTGCTCGTTCTTTTTGTAAAGCACGGCGCAGATTCAAATCTGTTTGATAGTCGAGGGCACTCAAGGAATCATCTAAAATAAGTAAATGCGGTTTCCTAATCAAGGCACGGGCAATGGTCAACCGTTGTCTTTGTCCACCAGAAAAGTTTTTTCCGCCTTCGTTAACAGGCGTGTCTAACCCTTGGTCTAATTGTTCAACAAATTCTTTACATTGGGCGATAGCTAATGCTTCCCAACAGTCTTCATCAGTTGCATTTGGTTTGCCCCATTGTAAGTTTTCTCGAATAGTCCCTGTAAATAAGACGGCAGTTTGTGGGACACTTGCCACTTGTTGGCGTAAAGTAAAGAGCGGCCAATCGCGCACATTTATACCATTAATAAAAAGGTTTCCTGCACTCACATCATAAAATCTGGGAATGAGTTGGGTTAAGGTACTTTTCCCGCTGCCGGTAGGTCCTGTGATGCCGAGAATTGAGCCTTTAGGAATCGTGAAATTGATATTTTCCAAAGCCAAACCGGCCTCTGGTTCATAGCGAAAATCTACATGGTCAAAGGTAATATCACCAAATTGTGGAGATGTTTTTGCTGATTCTGGTGTATCTGTTAACTGGCTTTCTACAGTTAAAACCTCATTGACACGGTTTGCGGAAGCGGCGGCTCGCGTAAAAATTACCACGAGATTAGAAGCAACAATTAAAGCGAGCATCATTTGATTCATATAATTGATCAATGCTAAAACTTCCCCTTGTTGCAGGGAACCGAAAGAAACTTTTAAGCCACTAAAATAAAGTAAAAATAAAATTCCAACATTCATAATCAAAGTGGTTAAAGGTGTTAATAAAGCAGAGACATTCGATACGCGAATGTAAATATCGCCTAAATCATCGGAAGCCTTATCAACATGTCGTTGCTCTGTTTCCTTTCTAGCAAACGCACGGATTACACGGACACCGCTTAAATTTTGACTAATTTGACGGTTTAACCGATCCAAATATTCTTGGACTTTTTGATATAAAGGCACAGTCACTTTAATGATAATAAAGAGAATAAGGCTAAAAATTGGTAAAAGTAATAGGAAAAGAAAGCCCATCTGCACGTCAATGTAAAAAGCCATGACCACAGAACCGATACTTAAAAAAGGTGTCCGAATGACCAACCGAATAAACATCGCTAAAGCCAATTGAAGCTGATTGATATCGTTTGTGATCCGGGTGATGAGGGTATCTGTACCAAAACTATTCAATTCTTTGTGTGAAAGCTGATTAATTTTCTTCATTAATTGATTTCTTAGCTCCGTCCCAAAACCTTGCGAAGCGACTGAAGCATAATATTGACAAATCATGACAAAAAATAAACCAACTAACGACATAACAAGCATCCAGAGGGCCATTTCTATGACAGTCTGTCGGTCGTTTTGACGAATACCGACATCGACTAAGTGAGCCATGAATAAGGGCAAGACTAACTCGAAACAAGCTTCTAAAAATTTGAAGACTGGACCGAGGATAATTTGTTTTCGATAATTTTTTGCGTATTTCAATAAACCAAACATAAGATTCCTCCCTTTGCTGCTCTCATTGTAGCCTAATCTTTCAATGAAAGAAAGTTGTTCGCTACATTTTCTCAACTTCTGTTAAAATAGAAGAAAAGCGCAAAGAAGTGGAGTGTGACAGAAACGTGGAAAAAATGAGTCAGGTTATTTTGTTATTTTTTATTTATTCCTTTATCGGCTGGTTATGGGAAACGGTGTATTGTTCATTAAAAGCCAAAAAATTTGTTTATCGAGGATTTTTGGTAGGGCCTTATTGTCCTATTTATGGATTTGGGGTCTTAAGCGTTCTCTATTTTGTGGAACCCTTTGAGAACAATCTCTTGGTATTGTATGTCGGATCGGCTGTTTTAGTGACGATTTTAGAATATGTCACTAGTTATGGCTTGGAAAAACTGTTCCATGCCTCTTGGTGGGATTATCATGATGTACCTTTTAATTTAAACGGTCGTGTGGCTTTACCGGTTTCTCTTTTTTGGGGATTGGGTTGTGTCTTGATTGTCAAAGTTATTCAACCAGAAATCGCCAAAGTTGTCAGCTTTTTACAAGCAACCTTTGGCAACTACTTAGCCCTTTGCATAGTGATTGTAATGGGGCTTGACTTAATTTATACGTTGCTGAACATGCAAGGTTTCAAAAAACTTATTACCGAGATGGGCCAAACGTTGGAAACGAACCAACAAGAATTTAAGCAACGGTTGAACACAAAAATGGAAATCGCTACAGCTGATTGGCAGAAGTTAAAAGAACGAACCAAAAAAGAGCATTTCCAAAATCGGTTAAATTTCCAACAACGTCGTTTTATTAACAATTACCCAAAACTAACTTTAAAAAACATTAAAAATTCCAAAGAAGTTCGGCATCTCTTAGAAGATTTGAAGAAAAAGGGCCAATAATTAACAAAAAATATTACAAAATATTTCAATCAATGGTCTAATGGGATGAAAAAAAGAAAAATCGTCAAAAGCTAGTTTTTAAGCCGTCTTAAGAAATTCTTAAAGAATTGAGATAGAAATGGACTAATGAATAAACGCAGGATAAAAAAAGAGTTGCATTTAAATTGTAATAAATTGTAACATGATTGAAATAAAACAAGCCCTCCTGACTAGTATAATGAGTAGGTGTTTTAGATAAGTTAGGAAAGGTGTTGGATTTAGTGAAGGTTAAAAAGTTGATACCATTTTTAACAACAATGATGCTTATCAATTTTGGACTTCCAGTCGCTGCGGCAGCAGAATCACTTGATTCGTTGCAAGAAAAAGAAGCGCAAGCGAAACAATCTGGGGAGTTAATTAGTAAAGAAATCAATTCAGCCTTAGACGATGTAAATGCTAAATATGCGGAAATCGAACGTTTAAAAACGCAAATTTCGAAAGCGGAAGATACGTTGAAAACTTCGAAAGAGGAAATAGAAAAAACAGAAAAAAATATTTCTCGTCGTAAAGAAGCTGTTGGCGATCGTATGAAGGATATTCAATTAAATGGCGACCAACGTACTTGGCAAGCCTTATTAGATGCAGAAAATTTATCAGATTTCTTTAATCGGGCCTACGCCATGACCGTTTTACAAAACTTTGAACGGGAAAAGATTGAAAGCTTAACTAGCGAAAAAGAAAAATTAGCTGCATTACAAGAAAAAGTTGAAAATACGCAAACAACTTTAAAACAAAATGAAGAGAAATTACAAGTTGAAGCTTCTTCAATGAATAATAAAGTCTCTGAGTTAAAAGAAAAAATGGCGAATAATGAAGAATTATTGGCTCAAATTTCGACAGACAAACAGAAAGAGCAACAACGCTTAGTCAGCGAAAAAGCAGCAGCTGAGGCACAGAAAAAACGTGCGGCAGAAACTGCCAAAGCAGAAGCAGCGAAGAAACAAGCAGCTGCCGACAAACAAGCGCAAGCAGATGCGGCGGCTAAACTAGAAGCCGAAGCTGCTGAAGAGTCAAGCAGTCAAGCATCAAGCTCTTCTACAAGTACGGAAAGCAGTAGCACTGAATCTTCAAGTTCAGCTAGTTCATCCGAATCGTCATCAACGACAGAATCATCGACAGGCGAATCATCAACACCAGGAACTGGCTCTGGTCGTGTGCTTCAGATGGAATCAACCGCTTATTCTTGGCGCGAAGCTGGTGCAAGTAATCTAAGTGCTACTGGTATTGACTTAAGTAAACAAAGCAATGTAGTTGCAGTCGATCCAAGTGTAATTCCTCTAGGTTCATTAGTGAAAGTCTCTGGTTATGGCTTTGCTATTGCTGGAGATACAGGTGGCGCTATTCAAGGAAATATTATTGATGTTCATTTTGATTCAGTAGACCAATGCCGTCTTTGGGGACGACGTCAGGTTACAGTAGAAATTCAATAATAAATTTGTTATACTAAAGACAAGATAAAAGGAATTGGCTAAGTCAGTAATGATAGTAGCCAGTTCTTTTTTAGTTAAATGTAAAGGAGAATTACAATGATTCGCTCGGCAACAAAAGAAGACGGTCAAGCGATTGCTCGGCTGGTCTTAGTTATTTTAAAAGATATGGAGTTACCAATTTTAGAAGAAGTCTCAGAAGAACAAATGATTGACCTGTTAGCAGAGGCAACGGCGTATCCAACCTATCGCTATGGCTATCAACGAATTTTAGTTTATGAACATGCAGGTGAAGTTGCAGGGATTGCTGTCGGCTATCCTGCGGAAGATGAAAAGATTATTGATGAACCTTTAAGAGAAGTCTTTAAAAAACATGGCTTAGCAGAAGATGTTCGGCTATTTATTGAAGAAGAAACCTTGCCTAATGAATGGTATTTAGACACGATCTCTGTGGATGAACGTTTCCGCGGAATGGGCATTGGTTCTAAGTTATTAGATGCTTTACCTGAAATAGCTAAAGCTAGTGGGAAGCAAGCCTTGGGTCTAAATGTTGATTTTGACAATCCTGGGGCGAGAAAGTTATACGCAAGCAAAGGCTTTAAAGATGTCACAACAATGACTATTAGTGGTCACTTATACAATCATATGCAAAAAGAAGTGTAAAAATAGAGGTCGGGACAGAAGCGTTTAACTCCGAGAAATAAGAAGGAATTTCCGAAAATTGTTCTATAATTTTTGGATAATTTCGGCTTATTTCCGAAGGAGTTGCTTCTGTTCCCGCCGTTTATCAATTTTTAAGCCTGGGACAAAAATCCAAAGTGATTTTTGTCCCAGGCTCTATTTTTCATTAATCCGTTAAAGGATCAAAATCTAATCCAAAATCATCGGAAGTTTTTTGTTTTTTCTTATTATATAACCAGTAGTCAAGGACAGCTGCTATACAGATGCACAACGGTGCGTCCTCATCATTGGCAACAGTTAAAACAAAATAGTCGCCTGTACAAAGCATGGTTTTATCCATTGACATAATTTTTTTATGGACTTGATAAATTGAATATTGATGCGCTTTGATATCACCAACAACTGCCCAGTGAAGGCCTTGAACATAATAGAAATCAGCATTCAAATTGAACAGTTTTCGTAGAGTACCCACTTTTTCAAAACGCTGATATAACTCAAATCGTGTACCAAAAGTCCAAGAAACTTGTTTAATACTGGCTAAAATTTCTCCGTTCATTGCATATAAAGAAAGCGCATCTCCTCGTGTACCCCAGCGCCCCACCAATAGAAAAAGTGAACGGCCTGCTTGGTCTTTCACGATGGTTCGCGTAACTTTTCCTAACTGTTGTTCTTGAATAAAAAATTCAGACACGACACGATCTCCTTTCTATATATAAATGAGTGCTGTAACTGGTAGTGCTTATTACAAATCTTCTCTTATTGCACGCAGGATGGCTTCGCCAACACCATTTTCTAAATTAGTGGCTGTTTCATATTTAGCATATTCTTTTAATTCCAGTTCGGCATTGCCCATTGCAAAACTTACCCCAGCCCATTGAATCATGCTGACGTCATTTAAATTATCACCAATAGTCATGACTTGTTCAGCGGGAATCCCACGTTCTTTAGCGACGCGCGCAACTGCAATCCCTTTTTGTGCTAGGCGGTGGTTAATTTCAATATTATTAAGCGCAGAAGAGGTAACAACCAAATCATCTAGTTCTTCTACTTCCATCCCAGCAGGGCCTAATACTTTCGGCCCATCCATACTGAAGCCAATAATTTTAAGGACTTCAATCGAATCATCTTTTAAAATGTCGTCTAAACGATCAACATAGGTAATATGCAATAAAGATAGGTGTGCTGAAGCCATGGCGATCGCCACTTTATAAGTTAAATGGGGCATGGATTCTGCAATATGAGCGGCAAAGTTTTCAATTCTTTTTTCTTGATGTTCAGAAAAAATACCTTTATTTGTAGAGATTTCATAGTAAACATTGTGTTGACTCAAAATAGTTAGTACTTCTGTTACTGTTTCTTTTTCGATCCCAGCCGTGAAAAGTGAGTGTCCATCTTTGTCGAACACTTGGGCGCCGTTTAAAGTAATCATGGCACAGTCAATTCCAGCTTCTTCTAACGCGGGTTTCGCTTCGGTATATGCGCGGCCAGTAGCAACCATAAATTCGATTCCTAAACGTTCCGCTTCGCGAATTGCTGAAGCGTTATCATTTGTGATGCTCATTTTTGCATCTAAAAGTGTTCCATCCATATCTGAAGCAATTAATTTAATCATCGATTCTCTACACCTCATTATCTATTTAAAGCTTACCTATAGTTTACCACGTTTTTCCAAGAGAAAGTACCCAGAAATTTCTTGTCAGGTTTGGAGAAATTCGTTATGCTTAGAGAGCGAAGGAGTGAGCATTATGAAAGAAATTATTCACAATAGTTGGCAAACCGTTTTATCTGCTGAATTTGAAAAACCGTATTATCAAGAATTGCGAGAATTTTTGAAAAAAGAATATCAGACACAAACGATTTATCCAGATATGTATCATTTATTTTCAGCGTTAGAACTAACCCCTTTTGAAGAAGTAAAAGTAGTAATTTTGGGACAAGACCCATATCATGGACCCAATCAAGCACACGGACTAAGTTTCTCTGTCCAGCCAGGTGTGAAAGTGCCGCCATCTCTTGCGAATATTTACAAAGAATTACAAGCTGATTTAGGGTACCAACCCGTCAACCATGGCTTTTTAGAAAGCTGGGCCAAACAAGGCGTGTTATTATTAAATACTGTGTTGACCGTTCGGGCAGGTCAAGCCTATTCCCATCGAGGTAAAGGGTGGGAGCAACTGACAGATGTCATTATCGAAAAGTTGAATGAGCGTGAAAAACCTGTTGTTTTCATTTTATGGGGACGTCCTGCTCAAGAAAAAATTAAAATGATTGATACGACTCGGCATGTGATTATCAAATCGCCACATCCAAGTCCATTGTCAGCGCATCGTGGTTTTTTTGGCTCACGTCCGTTTTCTCAAGCGAATGCCGCTCTAGAACGTTTAGGGGAAACGCCGATTGATTGGCAACTTCCTGAAACAGTGTAATGTAACAGTGCAAACTGTTATAGTGTAGAAGAGTTAGTTTGTGAAAAGTTTATCGGATTATTGGTTTTTTTGACTAATACAGCTAGAAAAAACTGTTATTTTCATTGAGAATAGTGTATGATGGATTTTGTAAATATAAAACTGGAGGGTTTATCGTGGAATTATTCGATAGCTTAAAATTTAAAGTCGTACGCCGTAATATCAAAATTGTTTTCCCTGAAGCAACAGATCCTAGAATCTTAGGTGCTGCTGCCCGCTTAAAATCTGATGAATTAGTAGAACCAATCTTAATTGGTGATCCAACAGATATCGCAAATGCTGCTATGGCTCGTGGAATCAACACATCAAACTTTATTATTATCAACCCAAATGATTATGAAAAATGGGATGAAATGGTCGAAGCATTTGTTGAACGCCGTAATGGAAAAGCTACTAAAGAAGATGCTGAAAAAATCTTAAAAGATGTCAACTATTTCGGTACTATGTTAACTTACATGGGTATTGCTGATGGTATGGTTAGTGGTGCTATCCACTCAACAGGTGATACAGTTCGTCCTGCGTTACAAATCATTAAAACAAAACCAGGCGTGAGCCGTACAAGTGGTGCTTTCTTAATGATTCGTGGTCGTGACCAAGAAAGATATTTATTCTCAGACTGCGCGATTAACGTGAACCCAACTGCACAAGAATTAGCTGAAATTGCTGTTGATAGTGCCAAAACAGCTGAATTATTTGACATTGAACCAAAAGTTTCATTGTTAAGTTTTTCAACAAAAGGTTCTGCAAAAGCACCAGAAGTAACAAAAGTTGCTGAAGCTACAAAAATTGCGCAAGAATTAGCACCTGAATATGCGATTGATGGTGAATTACAATTTGATGCTTCTTACGTATCTTCTGTCGCACAATTAAAAGCGCCCAACTCAAAAGTGGCTGGAGAAGCAACAGTCTTTGTATTCCCAGATTTACAATCAGGAAATATTGGCTACAAAATTGCTCAACGTTTAGGTAACTTTGAAGCAATTGGCCCAATCTTACAAGGATTGAACAAACCAGTTTCTGACTTATCACGTGGTGCAAACGAAGAAGATGTTTATAAATTATCAATCATTACAGCTGCTCAAACATTAATGAACGACTAATTAACTATGTCGAAGCATGATAAATAAGCAAAGTAGAAGTTGAGGTTCCCAGGACACTTGGGCCTCAACTTTATTTTTTTGAAGCTGCCACTAGTCAACTTATTGAATTTTCGGTATACTTTCATACATAGATTCTTGCAGATGGGAGGTAAAAAAATGAACATTGTCCTGAACAATCCATTGGAAACAGAAGCAATTGCTAAAATCATTGGACAAAAGGCACAAGCTGGTGATGTAATTGTCCTGACTGGTGATTTAGGGGCCGGTAAGACGACAATGACGAAAGGGATTGCTTTAGGATTAGGCATTTCCCAAATGATTAAAAGTCCCACCTATACGATTATCCGAGAATATCCACAAGGACGACTTCCGTTATATCATATGGATGTCTATCGTGTTGAAGAGGGTGCGGATGAATTAGGGTTAGATGAGTATTTTGAAGGAGATGGGCTATCCGTTGTAGAATGGGGCAGCTTGATTGAAGAAGAATTGCCAGAAGATTATTTAGAAATTATTTTAAATAAAGATTCTCAAGAAGCTGACAAGAGAGTTCTTGAATTCCGTGGAACTGGTCCATTGGCAGAAGAAAGAATAGCAGAGATTCTGAAAACGTGGGAGGCTCGCGAATATGACTGAACAAACATTTTCTATTCGAGAAGCAGTGCCTACTGATGCGGATCATTTACTATCTGTGATGTCAAAAATTGGGAGTGAAACGCCCTATTTGGTAATGGATGAGCGAGGAATGGCTATGTCGACAGCAGAATTGGCTGAAAATCTAGCAACACTCTATGAATCGCCAAATAATGTTTTATTGGTGGCATTAGCGGGAGAAGCGATCATTGGGACCGCTTCTGTGTCTGCTTCTTCTAAAAAGCGGATGGAGCATATTGGTGAAATCGGCATTAGTATTTTAAAAGAGTACTGGGGCTATGGACTGGGCAGTATCCTGATGGAAGAACTTATTCGCTGGGCGCATGAAAGTCATGTTATTCGTCGCTTGGAATTAACGGTACAGGATCGTAATCAACGAGCGATTCATGTCTATAAAAAATTAGGGTTTGAAACAGAAGCAATTATGCCTCGGGGCGCCAAAACAGACCAAGGTGAATTTTTAGATGTTCATTTAATGCGTTTGCTGATTGATTAATTATTGGTTAATAATTTTAATTTCTTAAATAATCGAACGATAATCGCATGAAAAAACAAAATTTTCGCAATTATCGTTTGTTTCATATTTATTTTTCTGATATTTTTGTTATAATTATAGAAGAATTTAACGAAAAAATGAAAATTTATTTTGGGAAGGAATGTAAGAAATGGCGAAGGCGACGAAAATGAATGTTAACTATCGAGAGTCGATTTTGGATCGTGCGTATCGTTTAGAGCTAATAAAAAAAGATGAGTATGCAAAACATCAAGAAAAATTATCATTATTAAATGAAAAATTGTCTGACGGGGAACCAGCTCAATTTGATGCAAAAGAAGAAACGTTTTGGAAAAAAATTTCGCAAAAAGTTATTTTATAAAAGTAATACATACGAATAAGAGCGTACACATAGAAAGAAGCGTAAGCAGTTTAACACTGCTTACGCTTCTTTTTTAATGAATAGGAATAACTGTTTCACGCTTAATTAATTTGTGAGGAATAACGAGACGGACACCATTCGTCAATTCTTCGTGGATTAATTCATATAATTTTTTCATCGCCATTCGCCCTAATTCTGACGTGTCGATGTCAATGCTTGTTAGATAAGGATGTGTCAATGTTGAAAAGATTGAGTTGTTAAAACTAATAATGGATAACGTTTCAGGAACTTGATAACCATAGATTTGCGCAAGTTGCATCGTCCGCAAAGCAAAGATATCATCAATCACCACCAACGCCGTGGCATTATTTTGATGAAGAATATCATCGAAAGCCATGTAATCTTCAGGTTTTTCTAACGCAACGCTTGGTAAAACAGTTAATCCTTGCATCATCATTGCTTTTTGATAACCAAAGTAACGTTCAAAGTACAAACTTTCATGCGTTGTATTGGTCACAAATAAAATATTTTTATGGCCGTTTTCAATTAAAAATTCCGTCGCTTGTTTCCCTAATAATTGATTATCATTATCCACGTAAACTATTTCCATTTCATGTTGGTAAGGTTGACCAATTAAAGTAAAGGGAATGTTGTTTTCATATAAGTAATCAATGACGGGGTCCTTACTATCTGAATACACAAGAATAAAACCGTCCACTTGTTTTTGAAGATGCATTCTTTTAACGTTTTCCAATAGTACATCAAAACTTTTGGCAGTTGCAATAGCAGTAGTCATATCATAAAGACGGGCTTCCTCGTTGATGGCTTCCATAATTTCTAAATAAAATGGATTCCCTAACCGTTCTTTCGAATCTAAAGGAGGTAAAATTACGCCAATGGCACTTGAAATTCGTTTACCCAAATTCCGTGCCGTCATATTTGGCACATAGCCTAAGTCATCCATGACTTTTCGCACTTTCTTTTTTGTCGATTCAGAAATACTTGGATGATCGTTAATGACACGCGAAACGGTTGAAGTTGCAACCCCCGCTTTCTTAGCGACATCTTTTACTGTAATTGCCATTTTTGCCACGCCTTTCTTAGTGATTATAGAAGGTTAAATTGATAAACCGTTTGGTAGGTTTGCTTTTTATTAGCTGGTAATAAAATAGAGCCCCACTGAGGATGATGAACAATGTCTGGATACTCTTGTGGTTCAATTGCTAAGCCATAGTTTGAATGCATCGCTTGTCCATTAATAGAAAAAGGAGCCTCAAAACCAGTCGTAGAAAATAATACCATACTTTGGTTCGTTGTTGCTATCGTCATTTTTCTTCCAGAAGTAGGTTCTTGTAAGCATAATTGTGGCTGTCTTAAGTCAGAGCCAACTAAGGAGAAAACATCATCTAACCCAGTTGGATAGCGTTGGAGGATTGTTTCGATAGGTGTCAGTTCATTAAAACGTATGGATAGTTCAGAAGCTGGTAAAATCCGTCCAGTAGGCAGCTTATTATCGTCTAATTCTAACATACCTTGACAGTTCAAAGATAGCAAATGTGACAGAATGTCTAACTTTCCATCGCCAGATAAATTAAAGTAGGCGTGGTTCGTAGGATTAAAAAGTGTTTCCTGTTTACTTCGTCCAGTACTGATCATTCGTAATTGATTATCCTCTAGCTGATAAGTGATGGTGGCCTCAATTGGTCCAGGATAGCCAGAAATGGTGTCGGTTAAATGAAAAGCAACGCCAATGATATCCTTTTTTTCAAAGGGCTCGACTGTCCAATATTGAAAAGACCACCCCTTTGAGCCACCATGGATATGATGACCGTCGCTATTTTGTTCTAATATTCCATTTTGCCAATGGCCATTACGAATACGTCCAGCAACTGGTCCAACAGTGGCGCCAAAAAAGCTTTGATCCTTTAATACATCTTGATACGAATCATACGATAAAAGGATATTTTCCCAATGATTATTTTTGTTTGGCATCAAAAGTTGATGGAGGCGCGCGCCATAATTGAGAAGAACGACTTCTAAAAAGTCGTTCTTCAAAGTAATTTTTTTTAAGTTTGTGTTTGGAATATCGGTTACGGTGATACGATTATCCTTCATGATCAAGCCACACTTTTTTTAAGTAATCAAACGTTAAAGCGCTCGTCTCTGGCACGATGGGCAACCCTTCGCCTAACTCTTCTTTGCGGCCAACGCCAACAGGTTGCGCTCCGCTAGCAAGAATCGCTTGAATCCCAGCTTTGGCATCTTCAATGCCAAGACATTCTGCTGGTGTCAAATCAATTTCTTTCGCAGCTAAAATGAAAATATCTGGAGCGGGTTTGCCTGCCTGAACGTCTGCTGGATTAGCAATGGCATCAAAAAGGGGCGTCAATTGCATTTTTTCTAAAAGGAAAGGCCCATTTTTACTTGCAGAAGCCAAGGCGATTTTAATATTGGCTTCACGTAATTCCGTTAATAGAGAAAGAATTCCTGGGTAGACATCTTCAGGCGTAATCGCTTGGATCATTTCCAAGTAATAATCGTTTTTCCGTTGCGCTAACTGGGCAAATTCTTCAGAAGAAAACGTGCCTTCTTTTTTTCCGTATTTTAACAGTAACTGCAGAGAATCTTCACGGCTTACACCTTTCAATTGTTCGTTGAAAACACGGTCAATGGAAATTCCAATTTCGTTCCCTAATTTTTTCCAAGCGTGGTAATGAAATTCTGCTGTATCAGTAATAACGCCATCTAAATCAAACAAAACGCCTTTAAACATGAACTTCTTCCTTTCTAATCGGTAAAACTAATCGATCTTTTAATGTGTATTTTTGATCGTAAACAGTTAATGGAATTGCAGGGCCGTCGAGTAAAGTGAAGGCCACTTGGTCTGCTGCAACTTCAACAAATAGTAAACGATTCCGATAATTAATGTGGAATGAGTAGGCTGTCCATGTCGCTGGTAAAAAGGGTGCAAATTTTAGTTGTTGATGGTCCGTTTTCATTTGGGCAAAACCTTGAACAATCGCTAGCCAACTACCAGTCATTGAGGTAATGTGTAAGCCATCTTCTGTATCATTATTGTAATTATCTAAGTCAAGGCGCGCTGTTCGTTGATACATTTCCACTGCTTTTTCTTCCATACCTAATTCAGCAGCTAACACAGCATGAATGCTTGGTGAAAGGGAAGATTCATGGACAGTCATTGGTTCGTAAAAATTAAAGTTCCGGCGTTTTTCTTCTAAAGAAAAGGCGTCATTGAAGAAATAAATTCCTTGAAGAACATCGGCTTGTTTAATGAAACAAGACCGCAAAATTTTATCCCATGACCAATGTTGATTTAAAGGCAGCTCACTAAGTGGTAAATCAGAAACAGGCATTAAATCTTTATCTAAGAAAGTGTCATGTTGTACAAAAATGCCTAATTCATTATCCACTGGGAAGTACATATTTTCTACAATGTCTGCCCATTTAGCTAATTCGTCGTCTGCAATTTTGAGCGTTGTTTCTTCTTGGAATTTTAAATAAGACTCACGGGTGTAACGTAGAACCCACGCAGCGATGGTATTGGTATACCAGTTATTATTGATATTATTTTCATATTCATTTGGCCCCGTTACGCCATGAATCATATATTGTTTATGACGTTGGGAGAAGTGGACCCGATCTGCCCAAAAACGAGCGATTGCTACAAGTACTTCTAGACCAGCATCTTTGAGATAGTCTTCGTCTCCTGTATAGTTGACATAATTATAAATCGCATAAGCAATCGCACCATTTCTGTGAATCTCTTCAAAAGTGATTTCCCACTCATTATGACATTCGACACCAGTAAAAGTAACCATTGGGTAAAGCGCACCCTTTAACCCTTGTTGTTGGGCATTATGAATGGCTTGAGGCAATTGATTGTGGCGATATTTCAGTAGATTTTTAGTAACTTCGGGCTTAGCCAACGCCAAGTAAAGTGGGACAGCATATGCTTCGGTATCCCAGTATGTGGCACCGCCATATTTTTCGCCAGTAAAGCCTTTTGGTCCGATGTTTAAACGATCGTCTTCTCCATAGTAGGTTGAGAAAAGTTGGAACAGATTAAAACGGATGCCTTGTTGGGCTTCGTCATCTCCTTCAATAACAACATCAGCTAATTGCCAACGTTTTGCCCAAGCGGCAGCTTGCCCAGCTTTTGCTTCAGGGTACAAGGTAGTCATTTCTGCAAATAATTCGTTTACTCGTGTGATTTGTTGCGTTTCTGGCACATCACGACTGGTAACGACAAGCACTTCTTTTGTGATGGCGGTCGTTTCGCCTTCGTTTAAAGACACTGTCAATTCTGCGGTTAAGGCCAAGGGCTGTTGTGTATATGTAGGCACAACAGAGGCTCCATCGATGAAATGGCGCATGCCTGCAGTCACTGTAAAACGCTCTATTTCAAAGTTGTTAGGAATGGTCTTAGTCGTAACAAAACCAAGTGTTTCTTGTGTTTCAATAGCTATTTCTTCCCAAAAATGTTCTTCATAATTGCTGTCTTCATTTTGAACATCGCCATCCAATTTTGAGTGAAGAGTGATTGTGCCTGTACCTTCCAGCATTTCAATTGTTAAGTGGATGTAAGCTGCTTCTTTTTTTTCTAAGCTTAAAAAACGTTCAAAAGAGAAGCGCACTTTGTTCTTCGGTGTTTGGATGGTGAATTGCCGAGAAAGGACCCCATTTTGCATGTCTAATTCTAAAGAAAAATCTTCGTAAGGTGTAGTGGCTAAATCAATTGTTTGTCCATCAATTTGTAAGTCCATTGCGATGAAATTAATTGCGTTAATCACTTTACCAAAATATTCAGGATAACCATTTTTCCACCAACCAACACGTGTTTTGTCTGGATACCAAACACCTGCTAAATAGGTTCCTTGATGGTGGTCGCCAGAATAGTGTTCTTCAAAATTTCCCCGCATCCCCATATAGCCGTTGCCAATGCTTGTTAATGATTCTTGTAAACGTAAATTTTCTTTATCTAAGTGTGTAGTACGGATTTTCCAAGGATCAATTTGGAATAAACGTTTGATTTGTTTCATGAGAATCCCCCTCAGTGATTTTATTGATAGGTCTATCATAAACGCAACCGATTGCATTAGTCAATAGTCAATGCTTAAAAAGTGTAATCTTATGAATAAAAGCTGAAACAAAGGTAGGTTAGAAGGAGCTTTATTTGCTTTATTAAAAGACAAAATAAAAAAGGATTAAGTAGTAGGGAGTTGTTTTCCACAATATTTTTG
Source organism: Enterococcus sp. AN402 (assembly GCF_040719405.1). Lineage (NCBI taxonomy): Bacteria > Bacillati > Bacillota > Bacilli > Lactobacillales > Enterococcaceae > Enterococcus > Enterococcus sp. AN402. The sequence continues at coordinate 653,880 of NZ_JBFDTM010000004.1, forward strand.
AAATTAAAGCATTTACAAAAAGGAAACAGGAGTATATAATGGCAACATAACGAAACCGATTGCGTAAGGAGTGGCAGGAATGAAAAAAATGTTTAGTTTTGAGTTTTGGCAAAAATTCGGGAAAGCTTTAATGGTCGTTGTGGCAGTAATGCCCGCAGCGGGTTTAATGATTAGTATTGGGAAATCGCTTCCTTTAATCGATCCTAATTTAGGCTTGTTAGTAACAACAGGCGGAGTTCTAGAGAGTATCGGTTGGGCAATTATTGGCAACTTACATTTACTATTTGCGTTAGCAATAGGTGGCAGTTGGGCCAAAGATCGTGCAGGTGGAGCATTTGCAGCGGGGATTTCTTTTGTTTTAATCAACCGTATTACTGGAGCCATTTTTGGTGTAACAAATGAAATGTTGGCAGATGAACAAGCTTTCACGCATACCTTATTTGGCACGAAGATTATGGTGAAGGGGTTCTTTACAAGTGTCTTAGAAGCCCCGGCATTAAATATGGGTGTTTTTGTAGGGATTATTGCTGGTTTTGTCGGTGCGATGGCTTACAACAAGTATTACAATTATCGGAAATTGCCAGATGCGCTATCATTTTTTAATGGTAAACGGTTTGTCCCATTTGTCGTTATTTTATGGTCAACAATTGTCTCAATTGCATTAGCACTTATTTGGCCAAATATTCAAGCGGGAATTAATAATTTTGGGTTATGGATTGCGCAATCTCAAGACAGTGCACCTATTTTAGCGCCATTCTTATATGGAACGTTGGAACGTTTGTTATTACCTTTTGGGTTACATCATATGTTGACGATTCCAATCAACTATACACAATTAGGTGGAACGTATGAAATTTTATCTGGCGCACAAGCTGGAACCCAAGTCTTTGGTCAAGATCCTTTATGGTTGGCTTGGGCAACAGACTTAGTGAATCTTAAAGGCGCTGGTGATATGAGCAAGTATCAGTTTGTCTTAGAAAATTGGACACCAGCTCGATTCAAAGTTGGCCAAATGATTGGTTCTTCAGGGATTTTAATGGGGATGGCTTTGGCGATGTATCGTAATGTCGATGCAGATAAAAAAGCTAAATATAAATCAATGTATTTTTCTGCTGCTTTAGCTGTTTTCTTAACTGGTGTGACAGAGCCGCTAGAATTCATGTTTATGTTTGCTGCAGTGCCGCTTTATGTGATTTATTCCGTGATCCAAGGTGCTGCTTTTGCAATGGCTGATATTTTACCATTGCGTGTGCATTCGTTTGGAAATATTGAATTGTTAACAAGAACACCGCTAGCAATAAAAGCTGGTTTAGGTGGCGATTTAATCAATTTTGTTTTAATGGTCATCATTTTTGGTGTTGTCACTTATTTCTTAGCCAATTTCTTAATTAAAAAATTCAATTACGCAACACCTGGAAGAAATGGAAACTACGACAATGATAACGGCGAAGAAATCGCATCTGGCGCGGCTGGTTCAGGCGTCGTCGATCAGCAAATCGCGCAAATTGTCTACTTACTTGGTGGTAAACAAAATATCAAAGAAGTTGATGCGTGTATGACACGCTTACGTGTCAGTGTAAAGGATCGAGAAAAAGTCGGTTCGGAAGAGGCGTGGAAAGGGGCAGGCGCAATGGGCTTGATTGTGAAAGATAATGGCGTTCAAGCCGTTTATGGACCAAAAGCTGATGTTTTAAAATCCGATATTGAAGATTTACTAGCTTCCGGCGTTGACATTCCAGAACCAGATATAGCAGAAAGTACAGCAGGAGTGCCAACAACGAATTTCTTAGGTAAGAAAAAAGATTTCGTGGCTGTAGCGACAGGGGAAGTTATTCCAATGGCGCAAGTCAATGATCCTGTCTTTTCACAAAAAATGATGGGGGATGGATTTGCAGTTAAGCCGCTAGAAGGAGAGGTGGTGGCACCAATTTCGGGGAAAGTTCTAAGTGTTTTCCCAAGCAAACATGCGATTGGGCTACAAACAGAAGAAGGTATCGAAGTACTTGTCCATATGGGGATTGATACAGTCGAAATGGCAACACCTGCTTTTGAATCTTTTGTTAAAGAAGGACAATCATTGAAAGCTGGGACGAAACTAGCTAAAATGAATTTGGATGTGATTGAACAAGCTGGCAAAGAAACAACGATTATTGTCGCCTTTACAAACAGCGACAAAGTGGAACAAGTAGTTATTAATCAACTAGGAACCACCACTGCGGGAACTGTGATCGGACAGATTGAAATTTAAATGATTAGGTATGAGGTCGGGACAGAACCGTTTAACTCCGAGAAATAAGAAGGAATTTCCGGAAATTGCTTTTTAATTTTTGGATAATTTCGGCTTATTTCCGAAGGAGTTGGTTCTGTTCCCGCCGTTTATCAGGTTTTGCGCGTGAAGCAAAAATCCAAAGTGATTTTTGTCCCACTCACAGACCTAATAACATGTAAGAGAAGGGGAAAAGATGAATCTTTTAACAATCAATACTCATAGCTGGTTAGAAGAAGAACCATTAAAAAAATTAGAGGAGATTGCCAAGGTGATTTTATCTTCTGAAAGTGAAATAATTGCCTTACAAGAAGTGAATCAGAAAGTCGCTTCCAAGAAAGTGCCGTTAGAACAGTTAACTACTTTTTGTCCCGTGGCGACCCAAACACCGGTCCATGAAGATAATTTTGCATATCTAATCGTTCAATATCTAGCTGAAAAAGGCCAACACTATTATTGGAGTTGGGAAATGAGCCACATTGGTTACGCTATTTATGAAGAAGGGAACGCACTACTTTCGAAATGTCTGTTGACTAGTGAAGCTCTCCTTATTTCAGAAAGCCAAGAACCAACGAATTATCGAACAAGAAAAATCTTAGTAGCGGAGACAGAGAGTTCAAAAGGTACGCTTACTGTTGTCTCTGGTCACTTTTCTTGGTGGGAAACACCCTGTACAGGTTTTGCCTATGAATGGCTACAATTAGAGAAATACTTAGCGACGGGGCAACAACCGTTAGTCATTTTAGGCGATTTAAACAACCCAGCTGGTACAACTGGCTATCAATTAGTGGAAAATAGTTACTTGCCGATTCAAGATGCATTTGTGGTAGCGGAAGAGACAAGCGGTGAAGCGACAGTAGAGAAAAAAATAGATGGCTGGGAAGAAAATGAAGCAGCCTTGCGGATTGACTACGCATTTGTTCCAAAACAGTGGCACGTACGAAAATATGAAGTAATTTTTGATGGTAGGAAAACACCGATAGTCAGTGATCATTTTGGCTTACTCATTCAACTAAAATAAGAAAAAGCGCTGAATTTTCAGCGCTTTTTCTTATTTATTCGCTCATGTAATTATTCTTATCAGTCTTGTTTGGCTAATTCTTGATCCCGAAGGATGGTGGCCTCAATCCCTTTGATGACTGTTGAAATAAACGCATTGTTTTCTAATTCGACAATCCCAGCAACCGTGGTTCCACCAGGAGAACTGACTTGGTCGATTAAAGTCCAAGGATTCTCTGTGCTATTTGCCAAAGTTTGAGCGCTGCCTAGTACAGCTTGTGTGGCAATTTCTAAGGCTAACTCTTTGTTCATACCATTTTTAACGGCTGCTCGGGCAATCGAATCAATAAATAAGAAAGCATACGCAGGAGTGCTACCTGCAATAGCAGTAAAAATCGAAAAATACTGTTCCTCTAATTCCCAAGCTTGGCCAACTGCTCGAAACAACGATAAAACAGTCTGGATGTCTTCAGGGGATGCAAAAGCGTTACCACAGACAGCTGCTGCACCCGCGCCAATCAATGCATTCATATTGGGCATCACACGAACGAGACGAAGCGGTTGGGTAGTCTCAAACAGTTGATACAATTCTGCAATAGTCGTACCCGCTGCAATGGAAACAATTAACGGTTGCTTGTCTAAAATTGCTTCTTTTGCTTCAAGTAAAGCTGCTTGAACGAATTGCGGTTTCACCGCTAAAATAACTAAGTCAGCTACTGCAATGGCTTCTTGTGGTGAAGCAACCGCGTGTGCACCAATTTCTTGTGCAAAAGCGGCGGTTTTTTCGACTTGAATATCATAAAAATAAAGGTTTTCTGCGGCAATAAATTGCTTTTTTAGCGCACCTTTGGCAATAGCGGATGCCATATTTCCAGCACCGATAAAACTAATTTTCATAAAAAATTCCTCCTAAAAACTGTTGAATCTCTTTTTTCGTGTTACCATGTATCTAGTATAGAAGGAAACGCCAAAGAAAAAAATAGAGGGAGTAAAGTAAAAAGTGTTGGATTATGAGGTGATTAATTGGCAAGCAAAGAAGAGCAATATGCAGCATTTTATCAGTTTTTAGAGACCTTAGATTGTTATTTAACCACTACCAATGCTCTTGAGAATGAAGTAGCGCAATTTAAGGAAAATCCACATCGAGAAATTGCGGGCTTTATGCTGGCATCTTCGGAAACCATTGACGTTCCGAAAGGATTTATTCGGATGCTCTATTGTTTAGAGCAAGATGGCAATGCTTATTTGGATCAACAAAGGTGTTCGTTTTCGGCTGGCCAAGTCATGATTGTCAATGAGGCCACCTCGGTTAGCTATCAGGGGCAAGGAATGTCTATGATTATATTTTATTTTAAAAAGCACTATTTTCTTGATACGCTCTTAAATCAGCTGGCGGAAGAACCAGTCATGTATCGTTTTTTTACAGAAATTGCTAGCAGTGAATTTGAAAACATTCCTCGATATTTCGTTTTTGCCAGCCCGCCAAATTCGGATGTTCACGTCTATTCGCTATTATTACTGAAACAAATTGTGAAAATGGCCTATTTTAATAATAAAGTGACCAAAGCGGCCTTTGTTTTGCTGATGGTGGAACTAGGTCAACTGCCTAGAGAAGCTTTAAAGATGCAAGATAATTATTTGTCGAATCATCAACGTGTTGAGGTGATTTTAGCGTATATTGAGCAACAGATTGCACATGTCACTTTAGCAGAAGTCGCCGCTAAATTTCATTTTCATCCGAATTACTTATCGAATTTTTTAAAAGAAAAAACAAACAAAACGTTTACGGAAATTGTCTTAGCCTACCGAATCCAATTGGCGAAAAACTACTTGAAGCAAACAGATTTATCGATTCAAACGATTGTTGAACGAATCGGCTATCAAGACAAAGCCTTTTTTTATAAACGTTTTAAAGAAGAAATGGGCATGACCCCAAAACAATATCGACAGAAAGAGGGAATGGCAGATGTACGAAGAAGTCTTTGAAGAATTTCAGTTAACTGTAGTAGAATTACCAATCGAATTCGTTGATGATTTGCCTGTCTATCGCGGACACTTAAAAGAATTAACGTTTCTTTCAGCGGAAGCCTCTTCACGAAAAAAACTTTACCAACAGCTTTTACAGGCTTATTTGTTGTATAGAGAAGAGAATCAAGCAGTTGTTGAAGAGGAAGAAATAACCTCCTCATTATTGTCTACAGAACAGTTATTAAAATACTATGATGGTGAAACGTTCGATGGGTTTCAGTTGCCATCAAATGAATAAGAAAGCAGGGGAACAAATGGATACAATGGCAAAAATTAATAAATTTCGTGATGAAAGAAATTGGCGCCCCCACCATAATGAAAAAGATTTGGCGCTCTCAATTTGTTTAGAAGCGGCAGAATTGTTAGAACTTTTTCAATGGAAAACAGCAGAAGAAGGCATCAAACAAGAAGAACGAATCAAAGAAGAATTGGCTGATGTTCTCATTTACTCCTACATGATGGCTGATAATTTAGGGTTTGATTTGGACGAAATTATCGAAGAAAAGTTGAAGAAAAATGCGTTGAAATATCCAGTGCCAGAAAAATAAGTGTTGAAACAAATGAATCGAAGAACTTCTAAAAAAGAATAACGAAGTGGAAAATAGCCAGTATTAAGAAATTCTGAAGGGTTTGCGGAAAACAGAAATAAAAAGTAGCTTTCTGCTGCAAAAAATTTTAAGGAGGAACAATCAATGATTACAGGCACAGAAATTGATTTTATTGTTAGTGATAGTTTAAAGGCATTAGCTTTATATAAAGAAATCTTTGAGGTTCATGTAGTTGAAGCGACAAAGTATCCTGTTGGAAGGAATGAAGTAGTGTTTAACTTATATGATACTCGGTTCCATATGTTAGATGCTAATGAAGAATTTGGTTTAAAAGCACCAGATTCAGAACATCCCAATACAATTTGGTTCAATATCACGGTAGCAGATATTGTGCAAACTCATAAAAAAGCCTTAGCAAATAAGTGCATTGAGATGCAACCAGTTACAGAAATGATGGAAGGAGCTATTCAAAATTCGTTATTTGTTGATCCATTTGGTTACATGTGGATGGTACATCAAATTAACCAAGAACTAAATTTTGAAGAGCGAACAGAAATTTTAGAAAAAGAAATGTAGTAAGGAGTGGTGCTCAGAGATGAGTACCACTTTTTTTATTTTACAATAGAAGTAAAATACCAATGATCCTGTAGTGATCAACAAGACAGTAAAAAATTGGAGATAGAAAGTCAGTGTGTCATAGAAATACAGCATTATTCTCTAATAATTACTCTAACGTAAAAAAAATTGAGAAAATGCCAGATTGATTTTTGATAAACTGTAAACAAAGAAAAACAGGCTGTAAAAATCTTGATAAATCAATGGAATGAAAGGAGAAAGCGAAAGATTAATTCTTGTATGTAGATACAAAGGGAGACTAAATGAATGAAAAACAAAAAGCGGATAAAATTTGGTATCTTAATCGCAACAATAATAGCAATAGCCATAATCGGCACGATTGGAGTGAAAAAAATGAACGAACCAACAGAAAAAGAAAGACAAATTGCTTTTTTGAAAGAGCATGAAGAAGAAATGACGGAGTATGTAAAATCTCAAAATTCAAAGATTTACAGTGTTAAATATGATTGGGAAAGTGTAGAGGTTGGAACTATTGGTAACGGAACACCTATAGGAGCTGGAAAAATACTCACGATTGATGGAAAATTCAATAGTATTTATGATTCTAGCTTTTATTTACAATTTAAATTTGATAAATCTACTAAATTACCAAGTATTAAAAGTATGACAAGTTATAATTCTTTTAGGATAGGAGGAATGTTGTATGAATAATTTAGAAAACTTTAATTGTATCTATGCAAGTTTATCTGAGAGTTCTTATAATGGTAGACCTAACGCTTTTCCAAAATATCAAAATAGCAAGGAAAAAGAAGAATTTAATTACTCTTTAGATGTAATTGATGAAAAAGGAGATAGAACTAAAGGAGGTCAAAATCTCCCAAATAGTGGAATTGTCTACCTCCAACCCGACAACACTGTAAAAACAATCAAAGAAAAAAACTGGGTAGGTAGGGAAAAGGTTTATAAAAAAGGATTATCAACATAGGAAAAGTCAATCAAAAACAATCAAAATAGAAAAAACCACATAGCAACTCTTCCCCATACATAATAAGGAGGTGAAAAATTGAAAAATAAAAAGCGAATAAAATTTGGTATCTTAATCGCAACAATAACAGCAATAGCCATAATCGGCACGATTGGAGTGAAGAAGATGAATGAACCAACAGAAAAAGAAAAACAAATTGCTTTTTTGAAGGAGCATGAAGAAGAAATGACGGAGTATATTAAAGGGAGAAATCCGAAAAGTAATATAAATATTATCAAGTATGATTGGAAATCATTTCGGATAGAAGATAGTGGCGCTTTCACTAGAAACATGTATATAGTGGATATTGAGCTATATGACCTAGCTAACAATGAAATAGACGGGGGAACAATTCAAATTTTACCAAACAATATACAAAGACCTACTGAAATGGAAGAAATAGCAACCAATAATTTTGACGAGGCATTGGAGGGATTAGAAAATGAATAGTTTAGACAGTCCATATAAAATTTATGCTGATTTAGCACAAAGTTCATATCATAATCGAAAAAATAGTGTGGGAGTTAGATACAACTTTGTAAATGGTATGACAAAAAAACAAAAAAGAGTTTTAGAAAAAGATAAAGCTATTCCATTCCATTTTCCCAACGCCAAAGACGCCCATGGAAATGATGCTAGCACAGTCTATCTCCAACCCGACAACACTGTAAAAACAATTCAAATCGAAAAAATAAATCACATAGAAACTCTTCCTCATACATATTAAGGAGGTGAAAAAGTGAAAAATAGAAAGCGAATAAAAATTGGTATCTTAATCGCAGTAATATCAGTAGCCATAATCGGCACGATTGGAGTGAAAAAAATGAACGAACCAACAGAAAAAGAAAAACAAATTGCTTTTTTGAAAAAGCATGAAGAAGAGATGACGGAGTATGTAAAGTATGACAGTGAACATGTACTTTTAAAAAAATATGATGTTAAAGAAGTTACGTATAATTGGCAATCAGTGATTGAAGTTCAAAGTATGGCTTTTAGCCCAAAAACTATAGCTGTTGAAGTATCTATTTTTGATGGTACTGGTAAAAAATTAGATGGGTTTGAAATATATGTGCTTCCAGATAATGTAAAAAATCCGACTGAGATAAAAAATATTGCATAGTTAAGGAGATGAAATTTAACGGCAAATTTAGAAAAGTATACTAATATTTATGCTGATTTAGCTCAAGGAGCATAAATCGGTCGAAAAGAAGGGTTGATGTTTGCTAAATTGACAAGTTCAAAAAGAAGATCTTAAGCTAAATGAACATGCTACATTCCATTTCCCCAACGCCAAAGACGCCTATGGAAATGATGCTAGCACGGTCTATCTCCAACCTGATAATACTGTAAAAACAATTCAAATCGGAAAAAGCATATAGAAACTCTTTTCTATACATAATAAGGAGGTGAAAAAGTGAAAAATAGAAAGCAAATAAAATTTGGTATCTTAATCGCAGTAATATCAGTAGCCATAATTGGAATGATTGGAGTGAAAAAAATGAACGAACCAACAGAAAAAGAAAAACAAATTGCTTTTTTGAAGGAGCACGAGGAGGAAATGACGGAGTACATTAAATCTCAGGAATTCTATATTACTTCAGAAAATAAAAAAGTACAACCTGAAGTGAAAAAAGTGAGTTTTGACTATGAAAACTACAGTACGTATCAACGAGATGCAGGTGGAATTCCTTATGAAGTTTATACGATTGATATTACTGGTTTGTATAATGATACAGAAATCTTTGAACTGTTAATTGATGTTGACTCATTAAAGAAGCCGACAAAAATATTAAATTTTGAAAGATACTAAATATTTAAGTAAGGAGTGACAACAATGGCTAATTTAAAGGAATATTTTAATATCTATGCCGATTTAGCTCAAGGAGCTTATAATGGAAGACCTCAAAAATACTCTTTTCCTCATGACCGATTAACACCTGAAAAGAAAAAAGAAATAGAAACCAAAAAGCATGCTACATTCCATTTTCCCAACGCCAAAGACGCCCACGGAAATGACGCCAGTACTGTCTATCTCCAACCCGACAACGCTATAAAAACAATCAAAGAAAAAAACTGGGTAGGCAGGGAAAAGGTTTATAAAAAAGGGTTATTAACAGATGAGAAAGCTGGCTATAATTCTTATTATGTAACAGATACGCCGACCTTGAGTCCAAAAACGCAGCATACATATTTTGCCACTCGCGGTAGTGACGGCGTTTCAATGGACGTGAAAAAAGGTTGGTCAGGGAATAATTTGAATGACTGGGTCAATAATAATGGTTCCTTTACGTTATTTAATGCCTATTTGCCTCAAGCAAAATTAGCCAATGAAGCCATGCATCAAAAGATAATGGATATGAGTGTTAAAGCCCCAAATGCGACTATGTCGATTACAGGTCATTCTTTAGGAACCATGATTTCTATTCAAGCGGTGGCCAATCTCCCCCAAGCAGATCTCGCTAAAATTGATAAAGTAGTATTGTTTCAAGGGCCTGATGCGCGAGAAAGCATTAATAAAATGTCTCAACAAGCTCAGGAAAATCTTCAACAATTAGAAGAACAAGGGAAAATCGATTATTATGTGAATGCGTTTGATATTGTCTCCATGTTGAATCGAAATAAAAAAGGGGTAGATGAAATTGGTCGGGTGCATTATCTATTACCGAAAACGTTCACCACTACTTTTGATCTGACGGACAAATACGGTTCTAGTCATGATTTTGGTCAGTATCAATTAAATCCTGATGGTACGCCCAAAGAAGCCAATCTAAAGGAACATGGCTATATTTTTGCAGCAGGAGTAAAAGTTTCCAAACTTATTGATAAATATTTAGGGAAAATCATGGATGCTTCAGGTGAATCCTTAGCTAAAAACAGTCTCCAATTTTTGTTAAGTCTGCTATCTGAAGAAAATCGCCAGAAAATCATCAAAGAATATGAAAAAATCATTCACGAAGCAAAAATTGCCAGCCAATGGCAAGGGAAAGTGAGTCGTATTCAGAAAAGTTTAGCCAGTGCTTCAGGTAGTCAAAAGATTGAATTACGTAGTGAATTAGCAGAACTAGTTGCAAAACAAGCGCAGCAAGCTGGAAAAGAATACGAACTACTTGTGAAAAATATCCTCCAAGAAGCAGAAGATGAAGTCCAGACAGTTTCAAAGGAAATTCGTGAAAGTGCAATGAATATCCGACAGTATCTATCCTATGCAGAAGTCCAAGCAATGATTGCTCCTTACGAAAAAAGTCGTCTTTGGGATAGCGCTGAAGCAACAAATACTAGCAACCAAGCCAAGCAATACAAGCAAAAATTAACTGATTTTAGCGGAAAATTAACAACTGTTGCTAAAAATATTCAAGCATACGATCAACAAGCAAGAAGTAGTTTATTTCAAAAATAATAAATGAAAGGGTTTTCCTATGGATGAAAGAGAATTTCAAGAAAAATTAGAAATAGAACAAAAAGCTCGTGAACGAGTAGCAATCCAGACAGTAATTACTGCTAAAAAAACACGAATTGCTACAACCAAACAAAACACAACCGCAAGTTTGACAGAACTTTCAGAAGCCATGTTTCAACAAACAAATAGCGCCCTACCTAATGCCTTGAACGGAGCTTTGCAGGGGAAAAGTGCAGAATCAGCAGGAAAATTTTTAAAAGGAAGCCAGAGACCAAATTTAAAAACACCTGTCAAGGGAGAGTGACCGACAAATGGATGAACAGCGAAGAAAACGGCAATATTTAGAAGAACAATATTATGAAGAAAAAAATAAAATTCACCGCCAACAAGAAGTGCTGAGTAATCAATTAGTAAACTTTAGAAGAGAAACTGGACAATTGGTAGATAAAGTCAATTATTTAACGAAAAATGATCAATGGCACAAACAGCAATTTTACCATGCAATGGAACAAAGTGATCATCTGATACGTCAAGAAGGAAATCGTTATAGACAACAATTAGAGGAAAAAGAACGTGAATGGACGAGAACATATCGAAAAGAATTGGATAAACTCTAAAAAGAATAATGACAGAATTGCCTTTAAAGGTGATTCTGTCTTTGTTTATATCTTTGGATAAATAACAAACAGACATAATCATTTATCTGTCTGATTTTTTGAATAATCAGTTGCTTTTACAATTTAATATTTATATATTTGATAGGGTATAATTATTTTTAGATTGGGGAATAAATAATGAAAAAGTTAATTTTATTTTTAGGGAGTCTTTTTTTATTAAGTGGATGTGGTTCCGCTAAAGATTTAACAGAGTATGTGGATGTAGAATTTATGGGGATGGATACTCAAGGAACAGCTACTTATACTATTGATACAGAAAAATTAAATAAGGATGTTTTCAAGTATGATTCAGAGTCCGATTTTTTAGATGAAAAAGAACAGGAAGAAATGTCTGATTTTTATAATTCTTTTAAAATTAAGCTTGATAAAACAGATAAGCTATCTAATGGCGATAAAGTGAAAGTCATAGCTAAAGTTAATGAAAAGAAAACGAAAAAAATAAAATCTGGTGAAAAAGAAGTTGTAGTCGAGGGACTTGAAGAGCCACAAAAATTAACATCAGAGGATGTAGAAAAACACTTAGTAATTAATTTTAATGGTGTAAGCGGACGAGGTGTGGCACAAATTGATAACACATTTGATTCGCCACTAAATACTATAACATTTACGATTGAAAATGATGGTAAACTGAAAAATGGTGACAAAGCTAAAATTGAGAAAACAAAGGAATTAGAAGAAGCGCTGAGTAGTGAAGGATATGTACTTGATAAGAAGTTTGCCCCTGAATTTGAAGTTAAAGGATTAGCAAAGGTTGCTGAAGAAGCAACAGACATTGCCAACTTAGAAGACATTAAACGGATGATTGATGAAGAAGTCAAAAGACAATACAAAGACTCTGAATATTTTTCTAAATATGAAATAACATTAAACAAATTAATGTATCGTCAATTTGCTAAAGAAAATTCAGATGAGGATAACGGTTGGTACTCTAGTTCTAATACAGATGGTAATCTAATTGGCATCTATACTATAAAAGAGTATTCTACAGGAACGGATAGCAAGTTAAGAGATACCTTCACAGCAATTATTGGATATTCTGATATTGTTTTAAATGATAAAAATGAAGTGAATGTAGCAGAAATGGAAAAAATTTCTACGACAAAAGATGATACGTATTCATTAGAATCAGTTATTAAACTTTATGAAGGATACGGTTATACGGAAGTCAAATAGTCGAAGTCGTTAACTTAGTAGTGAATCGTGATAGAAGAACCTGATTTCAGGTTCTTCTATTTTCATGTTTCTTCTTATCCACTAAATACCAAACGATATGATTAAAAAAATTAATGAATTAGAAAAGCTGCGTATAAATGGAATAATTACCGAGGAAGAGTTTGTGAAAGCAAAATTAAAAATAATCTTAGTATGTTTCATGTGAATAGTTTGAAGGATTGACTCGTTGAGCTAAAAAAAGAGAGGAAAAATTAGGAGAGAGTATCCGCCTTCGTTAGGAATGACCAATTGAGCTAAACAATCATTATTAAAGATAAAATTGCTCAACGTCAAGCTACTAAAAGCATTTAAAAGTACAAAATAATCACTATACAGAAAAATTAAATAATGTTAATATGGTCCAAAACGTGAGGGATACTCGTTCTCAGTTCGAATCCTAGTTCGTCTTCACTATAACAAAAAACATACAAAAAAACCTACCAAAATAGCTGAAAAAAGCTTTTTTGGTAGGTTTCAATACTGAACCCTTTACGTCACAGGAGGGATTCGAACCCCCGACCGTCCGCTTAGAAGGCGGATGCTCTATCCTGCTGAGCTACTATGACAATAGTTGTAACACAACAAAGCTAATTATAATGGAAGTAGTGTTAGAAAGTCAATCGGAAATTTAAATAACAGAAGAAGTTTTTTTGGAGAGAGAAAGTGAAGAAAATAGAGAGTTTATATTGACGAGGTTTTCTGGTTCTGTTATTATAGTTAGTGTTGTAATTGTGGTCTCCACAGCTACAACCGCACAGAACAAGTTTTTAAGCATGAGTAATCATCACTTGGGATGGCGAGTCTAAGTCTAGAAGAAGGAGGTGCTGTATAGCATGTACGCAATTATCAAAACTGGTGGTAAACAAGTGAAAGTTGAAGTAGGTCAAGCAATCTACGTTGAAAAATTAAACGTTGAGGCTGGCGAGAAAGTTGTTTTTGACGAAGTTATCTTAGTAGGTGGCGAATCTACAAAAGTTGGTGCGCCAACTGTTGCAGGCGCAACTGTTGAAGGAACTGTTGAAAAACACGGCAAACAAAAGAAAGTCGTGACTTTCCAATACAAACCTAAAAAACACTCTCACCGTAAACAAGGTCACCGTCAACCGTATACAAAAGTTATGATCGAAGCAATCAACGCTTAATCTCTCTTGTTGACAGGAAAGAAGGCCTATCAATGATTAAAGGTTCTTTTAAACGAACAGGCTCCGGCCGAATCGTTTCATTCGAATTAACCGGGCATGCTGAAGCAGGTCCTTATGGCAGCGATGTGGTTTGCGCGGCAGTTTCTGCCTTAGCAATTAGCACAGTCAATGGGATTGATGCCTTAGCAGGTTTTGAACCGATTGTGGAAGTTGACGATGTAGAAGGTGGCTACCTTTATGTCGAGATGTTAACAACTGTCAATCAGGAACAAAAAAATATTGCCCAAATTCTATTAGAAAATCTTTTATTAGGTTTACAATCAATAGAGAACGAAAATACTGAATTTATTCAAATAAAAACAATCACTGAGAAATAGGAGGTGCAGACTATGTTATTGACTATGAATTTACAATTATTTGCCCATAAAAAAGGTGGCGGTTCTACATCAAACGGCCGTGACTCTGAATCTAAACGATTAGGCGCTAAAAGTGCTGATGGCCAAACAGTTACAGGTGGTTCAATTTTATACCGTCAACGCGGAACTAAAATTTATCCAGGTGTGAACGTTGGAATCGGTGGCGACGATACGTTATTTGCAAAAGTTGACGGTGTGGTACGTTTCGAACGTAAAGGCCGCGACAAAAAACAAGTATCAGTTTATCCAGTAGCTAACTAATACGATTAAACAGCTGAATCTGCGGATTCAGCTTTTTTTGTCTTGCATAAAGGGTTAGCCGGAAAATAAAGAAACATCTCAAAATAAAAAAAATCTCACATTGGGTTTAACTGCTTGTCTGACAAGGTTAATTGATGATATATTTAATGTAATAACAAGCATGTTATAAAATAATTGAGTCAAAAGAAAGAAGGGTATTATGCAGAAGAATTTTAGTGTAGTAAAGAAGTACGTGAATTTGATTTTGGATATTGTATTAGGGATTTTAGGAGTTTTCTTATTAGTATTTATGGCTAGTTATTTAGTTGACCTCGCTACATATCTCATGAAGCCAATGACGCCGGATAATTTTTCAGTTATCATGCAAGAAATTATTTCATTCTTTATGTTATTTGAGTTTATTATGATGATTCTTCGCTATATTCAAGAAGGACACCATATTCCGATTCGTTATTTGATTTTAATTTGTTTAACCGCAATTTTACGTCAATTAATGGTTGCACATGGCGATGGCTTGCAGACTTTATTGTTATCTTTATCAATTCTTTTACTAGTGGTTGTGCTATTTATTCTCGGGTTAAATGGCAGCAAATTTTATACGCTAGGAAAAGCGAAAGTAGAAGAAGATCACGAGCAAGATTTTCATCATTAATCGAACATAATCAAAGACCGTCCAACGTGAGAATTTTTCTCTAACGTGGGGCGGTCTTTTTAATGCATAGTTAAATAGTTAACTCAATCAGTTCAATTGTTGGTAAGACACCAAAGCGTGCGCTGATTTTAGTGGTTCCGATTCCTGGGTGAACAATTAGCGGCGTTTCATCTTCTAAATGATAAAGCCCATGTGTATATTTTTTAGCAAGCTGATTTTTGTAAGTGAAAAAAGGCAAGCGAATCTGTCCGCCGTGACTATGTCCTGCTAAAATGAGGTCAATGTTTTTGTTGACTGCTGAGTCTGCGACATCTGGCTCATGGGTTAGTAGCAGAGTGGGCGTTCCAGTAGGGCGGTTGACTAAAGCTGCAGCTAAGTCGGTTTGTCCATATAACGAATCTTCTAAACCAGCGACGTACAAGGAGATGTGGTGTGAGACAGGCAGTAATTTGCCCGTGTTTTTTAGTACGGTAAAGTCGGCAGCTTCTAAGATTGTTTCGTAAAAATTGGTATCTAACCCGCTATACTCGTGGTTGCCATAAATAGCGAATTTGCCATATGGGGCGTTAATTTTACGGAAAAGTTGACTCACTTCATCCTGAATTTCGATACCGAAACGGGCATAATCATCAAATAAGTCTCCTGTAAAAACGACTATGTCTGGTTGTAATGTATTTGTTTTTTCAACAATCTGTTTTAAGGCTTTCACAGAATAATTCTTTTTTAAATGAATATCAGAGAGTTGAACAATCCGTAAGGTTTTCCCTGATTCTGTTACTTTAATTTGATTTTTGTGTATGACTAAGCAGTTAGGTTCAATAAAAAAACTATAGCTTAAAATGCCGATAATAATGAAAAATAGTGCCAGAAATAAATAAACGTTCATAATTTCCTCCTTGAAGTCGCTAAATTAGTTTACTACAAAAGTGTTAAGCAAAAAATAAGGAAAGGTAAAATTTTCAGTAAACTTTCTCGATGAAGTTTTTTGGTGATTCATGCTTTTCTGAAGTAAATTTGCTATAATGAAAAATGAGAAAAAAGAAAGAAGGTCGAACCAATGATGGCAAGAGTCGAAAAGCTACGGGAGTTAATGAAAGAAAATAATTTACAAGGATTTTTAGTGACAAGTCCGTATAATTTACGTTATTTAACCAATTTTACTGGGACAACAGGCTTGGCAATGATTACATTAGATAAAGCTTTTTTTGTAACGGATTTTCGTTATACGGAACAAGCTGCGGAACAAGCAACTGGTTTTACTATCGTTAAAAACACAGGACATATTTTTGACGAAGTAGCAGATTTAGCTGAACGTTTGCAATTAGATAATTTAGCTTTTGAAGAAACGCAAGTTAGTTTCGCTGATTATAGCTTATTGGAAGAAATTTTACCATGTGAATTAGTTCCTGTAATGGGTTTGATTGAAGAATTAAGAGAAGTGAAAGATGAAGAAGAAGTAGCGATTATTGAAAAAGCGTGTGCCATCGCGGATCAAGGATTTGCCTTTGTCTTAGAGATGATTAAACCTGGAATGACAGAGATTGAAGTGGCTAATCAATTAGATTTCTTCATGCGTTCAAAAGGAGCCAGTGGTGTTTCTTTTGAGACAATTGTGGCCAGCGGTCTACGTTCAGCGATGCCACATGGCGTTGCTAGCCATAAAGTCATCGAAAAAGGTGAGTTAATCACTTTAGATTTCGGTTGTTATTATGAAGGCTATGTTTCTGATATGACACGGACATTCGCTATTGGTAGTATTCAGCCAAAACTAAAAGAAATTTATGACATTGTTTTAGAAGCACAATTAAAAGTGTTAGCAGAAGCTAAACCTGGGTTGACGGGCATTCAATTAGATGCGATTGCACGGGATCATATTGCTTCCTATGGCTATGGCGATGCGTTTGGCCACAGTACTGGTCATGGCATTGGATTAGAAATTCATGAAGGACCAAATGTTTCATTCCGAGCAGATAAACAATTTGTACCAGGGAATGTGATTACGGACGAACCTGGAATTTATTTGCCAGGAATTGGTGGCGTGCGTATTGAGGACGATTTATTAATTACTGCTGAAGGTAATCGTGTATTAACACATGCGCCAAAAGAATTAATCATTTTATAAAGGTTGGGAGAACATGGATATCCAAGAGTATCAGCGGTTTATTAGCGAGTTTTATAAAAAACGTAACTGGTATCAATATGATCCGTTTATTCGTTCCAACTTTTTAACAGAAGAAGTCGGCGAAGTTTGTCGAGCCATTCGGACAATTGAAATTGGCCGTGATCGACCGGATGAAACAGTTTTGGCGGATGAAGAGAATCTGGAAAACTTAACGGAAGAGTTAGGCGATGTGTTGGATAATTTATTTATTTTAGCGGATAAATATGACATCTCTTTAGAAATGATTATGCAAAAGCATCGGACGAAACTAATGGAACGTTATCCTGAAGAATAAAGACGTAAAAATAAGAAAGCCAAAATTACTTGGTCTTTCTTATTTTTACGTCTAAAGGCTTGAATTAGAAATTTATGACAAGAAATTATCTGTTCTTTTAGTCAGAACTTAGCTTTTCTGGTAGCGAAATAGGCTAATTAATGATAAACTAAGAACGAGTATTGATAAGCAAAATTTGGACGTTCTTTCACAATTAACTGAAGAAACCAGTGTTGTTTTAATTTTTAAGAATCATCCGTTGCTTAAAAGAGAATCCTTAAGAGACTTAGTGATTCATCAAATAAATCGTTTATTTAACGATTTTGTGCGTAATAGATAAGGAGGACAACCAAATGTCAGAAGAAAAAAATCTTGTAATCAATGCAAACGATTCTTTAGGAGAAATCGTGATCGCTCCTGAAGTCATTGAAGTAATTATCGGAATCGCTGCTTCAAAAGTAGAGGGCGTTTATGGGATGCGTGGCACGTTTGCCAATAATGTGAATGAATTATTAGGCCGTGCAGCACACGGCAAAGGTGTATATTTACGAACAGAAGAAGAAGGCTTAAAAGTCGATATCTATTGTTACTTGAACTACGGTGTTTCTGTACCAAAAGTTGCGTTAGAAATGCAAGACCGTGTGAAACAACAAGTCTTATTTATGACAGATATTGATTTAGTTGAAGTGAATATTCATGTTGTAGCGGTAGTACCTGAAAAAATCCCTCAACCAGACTTAAATGAATTATTCCCAGAAGATGAAGATGGAGAAGAGAATGAGTAAAACAGAATTAACCCGTCACGAGATTCGTGAAAAAGCGCTCCAAGCCCTTTTTCCTTTAGATTTTAATGCTGATTTAACCAAACAAGATGCCATTGATTATGCATTGGCTTATGATAATCGGGCAATCGTCAGTGAAGATGGCGAAGACCTAGTCCCTACGTATTTAGATTTACTTGTCGGCGGTGTGTGTAGCCGCAAAGCAGAACTAGACGAAGTGATTACGAACCATTTAGGTAATAACTGGTCTATGCAACGCTTAGCAAAAATAGATATTGTTATTTTACGCTTAGCTATTTTTGAAATGCTATACGTTTCAGATGTGCCAAACATTGTGGCATTAAATGAAGCCGTTGAGTTAAGTAAAAAATACAGCGACGACCGTTCGCGTAAATTTGTTAATGGTGTGTTATCAAATGTAATGAAAGAAATTGATTCAGAGGCGTAAGCTCTGAATCTTTTTTTACTATCTAACTGGTGTTAAGATACTGGGTTATATGCTAAAATAAATACTATTAAAGAAGTAAAGAAACAATAGAGGGAGCGAAGGAATGAGTACAGTAATTAACGGTCGTGAATTAGCAGATCAAATGCAAGCAGAGATTCAAAAAGATGTAGAGAAGATGACACAACAAGGCATCCAACCAGGATTAGTTGTTTTATTAGTTGGGGAAAATCCTGCCAGCCAAACGTATGTGAGAAATAAAGAACGTGCAGCAGCCAAAATTGGCATTCTGTCAAAGGTCGAAAAACTACCAGAAACTATTTCAGAAGAAGAATTATTGGCTGAGATTGACAAATATAATCAAGATTCACGCTTTCATGGCATTCTTGTACAATTACCTTTGCCAAAACATATTGATGAAGAAAAGATTTTATTAGCGATTGATCCCAAAAAAGATGTAGATGGGTTCCATCCAATGAATTTAGGCCGTTTGTTTGTAGGCAAACCTGAAATGATTCCTTGCACGCCGTATGGAATTATGAAGATGTTTGAAGCCTATGATATTGATTTAACAGGTAAACGTGCGGTGGTTATTGGTCGAAGTAATATTGTTGGCAAGCCAATGGCACAATTATTGTTAATGAAAAATGCGACCGTGACGATTGCCCATTCTAAAACTGAACATTTAGCAGAAGTTGCAAAAGAAGCGGATATTTTAGTTGTAGCAATTGGACGCGGGCATTTTGTCACCAAAGAGTTCGTGAAACCAGGTGCGGTAGTGATTGATGTGGGTATGAATCGCAATCAAGAAGGAAAACTGATTGGTGATGTAGCATTCGATGAAGTTTCTGAAATTGCAAGCTATATCACACCAGTTCCCAAAGGTGTTGGCCCAATGACGATTACCATGTTAATGTATCAAACAGTCGAGGCAGCAAAAAAACAAAAGTAAGGTGAAAAAATGACGCAACAGTATTTAACAGTAACAGCCTTAACGAAGTATTTAAAACGTAAATTTGATGCAGACCCTTACTTAGGACGTGTCTATTTAACAGGTGAAATTTCGAACTTTCGCTTCCGAGCGAACGCGCATCAGTACTTCAGTTTAAAAGATGACCATGCGAAGATTTCTGCAATTATGTTTAAATCAGCCTTTCAAAAATTGAAGTTTCAACCAAAAGAAGGCATGAAAGTCATGGTGGTGGGGCGGATTTCGCTTTATGAAAACAGCGGCTCCTATCAAATTTATATTGAACATATGGAACCAGATGGTGTAGGTGCACTTTATCAAGCATTGGCAGAATTAAGAGAAAAACTAGGAAAAGAAGGACTTTTTGAAGGGCCTAAACAACAGTTGCCTCGTTATCCCAAACGAATCGCTGTGGTTACAAGTCCTAGTGGTGCTGTCATTCGGGATATCATTACGACAGTCAAAAGACGCTACCCAATTGCACAACTGGTCCTTTTTCCAACCTTGGTCCAAGGCGAGCAGGCGGCGGATGACATTGTGCGGAACATTCAGCGAGCCGATGCGCAAGGCGATTTTGATACGATGATCATCGGCCGTGGCGGTGGTTCAATCGAGGATTTATGGCCATTTAATGAAGAAAAAGTGGCTCGAGCCATTCATGCTGCCACCACACCGATTATTTCATCGGTTGGTCACGAAACAGATGTGACAATTGCCGATATGGTAGCAGATGTTCGTGCAGCAACGCCAACGGCAGCAGCGGAACTAGCGGTACCAGTTTTAAATGAAGAACTATTAAGAATTAGTGAACGGCGTAGTCGTTTAGAACAAAGCTTTTTATATCTCTTACAACAACGAACAGAACGTTTCCAACGACTACAAAACTCTTATGTGTTTAAGCAACCTGAGCGACTTTATGAAGGTCAAACGATTAAATTAGATCGAATGACGCAACGTCTTTTCCAAGCAATGACAACGATTCATCACCAAAAGCAACGTCAAGCCCAAGGAATTATCGCTCAATTGCAACAACAGACACCAAAGGGACAATTAAGAGAAAGTCAGCAACAGTTGGCGTTTTTACAACGAAACTTGCAAACGCAAATGACACAATTGTTCCTAAACAAACAAAAGCAATTCACGTCTGCTGTTCAACAACTAGACTTACTCAGCCCACTCAAAATTATGGGTCGAGGATATAGTTATACTACAAAAGAGGACCGTGTCGTTAAAACTGTTACCGAGTTACAGCCAGCAGATCAATTAACGATTCATTATGCTGACGGTACAGTTCAAGCAAACGTCGAAACAATAACAGCGAAAAAAGAGGAGTTTTAACATGCCAGCAAAAGAAAAAACGTTTGAAGAATCATTAAATGCCTTAGAAGAAATCGTTCAGCGCTTAGAACGAGGAGATGTTCCTTTGGAAGAAGCCTTAGCTGCCTTTCAAGAGGGCATGGCATTAAGTAAACAATGTCAAGATACATTGGAAAAAGCGGAAAAAACTTTAACGAAAATGATGACAGAAAACAATGAAGAAATTGTTTTTGAAGAGAGCGAGGAAGCGTAATGACGAATTTTAGTCAACAGCATTTACCGTTGGTTGAAAAAGTCATGGTCGATTTTATCGCAGAATATACTGAAAATGAGCGTTTGAAAGAAGCAATGCTCTACTCGATACACGCAGGTGGCAAACGATTACGCCCGCTATTAGTGCTAACAACAGTGGCCGCTTTTCAAAAAGAGATGGAAACACAAGACTATCAAGTGGCTGCCTCTTTAGAGATGATTCATACGTATTCATTAATTCATGATGATTTACCAGCAATGGATGATGATGATTTACGTCGTGGCAAACCAACCAATCACAAAGTGTTTGGTGAAGCGACTGCCATTTTAGCAGGGGACGGCTTATTAACAGGCGCGTTTCAGTTACTTTCTTTGAGTCAATTAGGCTTAAGTGAAAAAGTTTTACTGATGCAACAACTGGCAAAGGCAGCGGGGAATCAAGGCATGGTTGCCGGCCAAATGGGTGATATTGAAGGAGAAAAAGTCAGCTTGACTTTAGAAGAGTTAGCGGCTGTTCATGAAAAGAAAACCGGAGCGCTAATTGAATTCGCCTTAATTGCTGGGGGCGTATTAGCCAATCAAACAGAAGAAGTCATTGGTTTACTGACACAGTTTGCGCATCACTATGGCTTGGCTTTTCAAATTCGTGATGACTTATTAGATGCCACAAGTACAGAAGCAGATTTAGGTAAAAAAGTAGGCCGAGATGAAGCGTTGAATAAAAGTACGTATCCAGCTCTTCTAGGGATTGCTGGCGCGAAAGATGCGCTAACACATCAATTAGCAGAAGGCAGCGCTGTTTTAGAAAAAATCAAAGCAAATGTTCCCAATTTTTCAGAAGAACATTTAGCAAACTTGTTAACTCAGTTACAATTGAGATAGAAAGAAGGCACTTATGAAAAAAGAACGCGTCGATGTCTTGGCGTTTAATCAAGGACTATTTGAAACACGAGAAAAAGCCAAACGCAGCGTGATGGCTGGTTTGGTTTACAATGATAAAAATGAACGTTTAGATAAACCAGGGGAAAAAATTTCTGTGGAGACACCCTTACATACTAAGGGCCAAGTAATGCCTTATGTTTCTCGTGGGGGCTTAAAACTAGAGAAGGCACTAAATGTTTTTGCAATCAACGTTCAAGGCAAAACAATGCTAGATATTGGTTCCTCCACAGGTGGTTTTACCGATGTTGCTTTACAAAATGGGGCTCGTTTGAGTTACGCTTTAGATGTTGGCTATAACCAACTAGCATGGAAAATTCGGCAAGATGAACGCGTGGTGGTAATGGAACGTACCAATTTTCGCTATAGTAAACCCGAAGATTTCACCGAAGGGGTGCCGGATATTGCAACGATTGATGTTTCCTTTATTTCGTTACGCTTAATTTTGCCACCTCTTCATGATATTTTGAAAAAAGGCGGTAGTGTGGTGGCGTTAATTAAGCCGCAATTCGAAGCTGGCAAAGAGTTTGTTGGGAAAAAAGGAATCGTGCGTGATCCAGAAACCCATCAAATGGTTGTGGAGGAAATTACACGCTTTGCCATGAATAACGGTTATGATGTGAAAAACTTAGATTTTTCACCAATCACTGGTGGCGAAGGAAACATTGAATTTTTGGCACACTTAGTTTCTGTTGAAGGAGAAGGATCCTATCAAGCAACAGAATCCATTGAAGAAGTTGTCGCGCATGCGCATCAAAAATTAGCGGAATGATGAGAAAAGTTAGAAGAAAGAAGTGGACGCCTACGGGTGAAAGCTTCTTTTTTGTATAAATCTAGTAATTCATCTTTTAAAATGCATAAAAATAAGCTATGATGAGGGCAAGAGTAAACTGAAAAGGAGAGCGGCGCCATGAGAAAGCAAGATAGACACCGTTTAATTACACGTTTATTGACTGAAAAAAATATTCAAAAGCAAGAAGATTTTGTCAACTACTTACAAGAAAAGGGCGTAGCTGTAACACAAGCAACAATTTCTCGCGACATTAAAGATATGAAACTGATCAAAGTTCCATCTGCAGAAGGGGGTTATCGATATAGCCTTCCATTAGAAACACAAGCTAATACGAGTGCTAAACTTGCAAAGCTTTTAAAAGATGCCTTTGTAGCTGCAGAACAAATGGAAAAATATGTCGTATTACGAACCATTCCTGGCAATGCGGCGGCGTGTGGTAGTTTAATCGAAAAGAATTACCAAGAGAAACTTTTTGCCGTCATCAACGATGATGATAGTGTTCTCATGATTGCACGAACTGAGGAGGCGGCAGAAAAACTTCATAAAGAGCTGTTAAGCTATCTATAAAGAATGAGGTGAACAAGATGTTACAAGAACTTTCCGTGAAAAATTTTGCGATTATCTCTTCGTTACAATTAGAGTTTCAAATGGGTATGACCGTTTTAACGGGAGAAACAGGTGCGGGGAAATCCATCATTATTGATGCAATGGGATTACTCACAGGCGGACGTGGCTCCAGTGACTATATTCGTCAAGGAGCAAATAAATGCACCTTAGAAGGACTTTTTTTAATGCCGAAAAGTCAAGAATTAAAGCAATTATTAGAAGAATTAGGTATTGAAACAGAAGAAGATTCTTTAGTGATCCAACGAGATATTTCCGCTTCTGGTAAAAATATTTGCCGTGTCAACGGACGGATTGTCAACATTACTAATTTAAAAAGAATTGGGGAATATTTAGTAGATATTCATGGCCAAAACGAACATCAAGAATTGATGCAAAGTGAACGCCATATTGATATGTTAGATGAATTTGGTGGGAAAAAACTTTTAGCAGTCAAAGAAAAATATACACAGGCGTATCAAGAGTATCGCGCACTCGAAGCCAAAGTCAGAAAGCGACAAAAAAATGAAAAAGAATTTGCCCAAAGAATGGACATGCTTCATTTTCAAAGTGATGAAATTGCTAGTGCACAGTTAGTCGCTGGCGAAGAAGAACAATTGTTAGAAGAACGCAATAAACTGAACAATTTTCAAAAGATTGCTGATGCACTGACGATTAGTTATGCCGCGCTAAATGGTGAAGACGATAGTAGTTTGGATAAAATCGGAACAAGTATGAATGAACTCGCTTCGATTGAATCCCTTGATCCAGAATATAAAACATTGTCAGATACTGTTCAAAATGCTTACTACTTACTACAAGAAGCCAGTGGAGATCTTTCTAGGTTAATTGATGGCTTAGAACTAGACGAAGGTCGCTTGAATGAAGTAGAAAATCGTTTGGAATTAATCCGTCAAATGAAACGTAAATATGGCGATTCAATCGAAACGATTTTATCTTACTATGAAGAAATCACCAAAGAGTTAGCAGAGGCTGATTTTTTGGAAGGTGGTACAGGTGACTTAGAAGCGTTGCTTGCAGAGAAACAACAAGCGGCTCATCAACAAGCGTTAGCTTTACGAAAAGAACGAAAGCACCTAGCCAAAGAGCTCGAACAACAAATTTTAACCGAATTAAAAGAACTATATTTGGAGCGAACTGAATTTGAAGTCCGCTTTACAGAACTTGAGCATTTACAAGAAAATGGCTTAGACGGAGTAGAATTTTATATTACTACTAACCCAGGGGAACCATTAAAACCGTTAGTTCGGGTGGCTTCTGGCGGAGAACTTTCGCGAGTGATGCTGGCTATGAAAACAATCTTTTCTCAAACGCAAGGGATCACTAGTATTGTTTTTGATGAAGTAGATACAGGAGTCAGTGGCCGTGTAGCACAGGCGATTGCCGATAAAATTTATCAAATTTCAGAAAATTCGCAGGTGTTGTGTATCACGCACTTGCCACAAGTGGCAGCCGTTGCTGATGAACATTATTTTATTGAAAAAGAAATTGTGGCGGGTCGGACAGAAACAAGCGTCCGAATTTTATCTGAAAAAGAGCGAGTAAACGAAATTGCGCGTATGCTCGCAGGAAGTGAAATTACGAAATTAACCATTGAACATGCACAAGAGCTGTTGGCGATGGCGAAAAAATAGCCGCTCTATTTGAGCAAGTAAAAAAACAGCCCCTTCTATCAATTGAAGGGGCTGTTTTTTTACTTTTAATGTGTGAAAAAGTTCTCCAGTTTAAAGACTAAGAATTGCTGTTAAAACAGTTGAACCTACAATTGCGATCAGCATTAGCCAAACCACGACTTTCGTGATTTTTGAAAAGCGACTTTGTTCTTTGTCGTTCATAAATGACACGTCCTTTTTAATTTCTGCTAATAGTGTACAACCTTTTCCTGAAAACAGCAACCTAAAGTTATAAGAGATTCTTTTTCTTTAAAATTCGAATACTAATTACACAGATTAAGGTAGTGATAGCAAAAATAATCCAAAAAGAATATTCATGCTCTGCAAAAGGGAGTTTCACATTCATGCCGTAAATTCCTCCGATGATGGTTGGAATGGTCAAGACAATTGTTAAGGATGTTAAAATTTTCATGACATTATTTAAGTTATTTGAAACGATTGCTGAAAAAGTATTACTAATGTTATCAACTAATTTTAGTTGTATTTTAGTCGTATTCAGTCCTTGTTCTAGTTCAATCAGAATATCCCTTAAAAATGGCAAATGTTTTTCTGGATGATTAAAAATTTCAGCGCTATATAAACGTTTTAATACTTTTAAATTATCCGTTAAAGCTGCTTCGAAATAAACTAGACTTTTTTGAATGTCCATAATCTGATACAATTGACTATTTTCTGTGGCTACTTGGAGCTCTCCTTCAAGTTTGTTGGTTTGTTGGATAAGTGCTTGTAAGTTTTTATTGAAGGAAAGGGCCATCTTCCATGAAAGGGCTAAAATTAAGGCCTTCTCAATAGAAAGATCTTGATGCGTGAACGCCTCTTTTTGGATCCCATGAACGATGTCGTTAGGCCCATTGCTAACAGTAATTAGTTTGTTATCGACGGTTGCGATTAAAGCAATCGGTACCGTTTCTACTTGCAGATAGCCGCTAGGACTGATACTAGCTTTGGGATAACGAAATAAAAGTAACGTAGGCGTTTGTAATTTTTCGTGGCGGAAACCTTCCACTCGAGCATTTTCTTCATCATCTAAAACGCCGGTAAGATAATCTGTTGGTAAGTGGTATTGATTGACGAGACGCTCGATTTCTTCTTCTGTAGGAGATTCTACCGAAATCCAACTTAGGGATTCATCGTCTGGTGAACAAGGTTCAAAATAGTCATTTTTCAATAATAAATAATTAATCAAAAGATTCACCCCGAATCAACATTTTTTGTTCTAAATCCATTATAATAGAAGTATGACACATTACGAGAAGAAAAGCTTATAAAAAACATTCAAAAATAAGTGGCCGCGATAGGTGAGGCCTCGTTTTGAAAATGGTTTGATAAGTAATCCGTTTTTTATATGAAAAAGCAAGCAAAAAGGGCTTTTAGCACATATATTTAAACGAAATGAAACATCTGTGTAACGTTGATGAAGTATAGTTATAGCAGGTGGAATGAAAGGATTTGTTGAGAGAATGGTGTCGTTTTCGGCAATAATGTTATTTTGGTATATTTTTCCGGTAATTGTGCTCTTTGCGTGCAATTTTCTCGTGTCCACTTTTTCCCTAACGGAACGTTGGAAAATAAAAGCACCGGATTTGGCCATTCCGTTTTTATTCATAGGGATCCATGAGTTATCCAAAGATAGTTATGATGAATCGATTATGCCGTATTTTGTGATTTCTATTTTGTTATTAGGAGTCGCTGTTGCCCTGTTTCAAGCTTATTATTATGGAGAGATTTTATATAGACGATATTTCAAGATGTTTTGGCGGTTGACGTTTTTACTAACGTTTGTGTTGTATGTGTTGCTTATCTTGCTAAATATCAGTCATTATCTACTGTAATAAAGCGTGGAGACAATAGGGGAAATACGCTGTGGGAAAATGTCCCCCACAACTCCCCACTCCGTGGGGTTTTTTTGTTATTTGTGGGGTTATTTTATAAAAAACATAGTAAAAACCTTGTTATAATAACATTTTTTGTTGGGTGATGCTTGTTACATAAAACCCTGTAAATATTACAGAAATTTTAAATAACAGTTAAAAAATAGAAGTTTTTAGATTTATAGTGGTAGAAAGTGGTGGGATGTGGTAGACTTGTTCTATCAAGTGGAAAAGCGGGTGTATTGGCTATGCTTATGGGTGAATACCAACATAATATCGATGCCAAAGGCCGCCTAATCGTTCCATCAAAGTTTCGTGAGGAACTTGGTGAAAAATTTGTGGTAACGAGAGGGATGGATGGCTGTTTATTTGGTTATCCTTTAAATGAATGGTCACAACTTGAAGCAAAACTTCAAGAAATGCCCTTAGCTAAGAAAGATGCACGTACCTTTGTACGATTCTTTTATTCCGCTGCAACAGAATGTGAGATTGATAAGCAAGGTCGTATCAATATTCCGGCGAATTTACGAACACATGCCAGTTTAGAAAAAGGCTGTGTTGTTATTGGCGTCTCTAACCGAATTGAAATTTGGAGTGACGAACGTTGGCATGCATTCTCTGATGAAGCTGAAGAAAACTTTGATGAATTAGCAGAAACAATGATTGATTTTGGATTTTAGGAATGAGGCAAATGATGACTGAAGAATTTCGCCATTACACCGTTCTTTTAAAAGAAACAGTGGATGGATTACAAGTGAAGCCGGATGGCGTATACGTAGATTGCACACTCGGTGGTGCCGGACATAGTGAATACTTACTGACACAATTGAATGAGCACGGTCATTTATATGCCTTTGATCAAGACCAAAAAGCGTTGGCACATGCTAAGACTCGTTTGCAGAAATATGTAGACAAAGGTCAAGTGACCTTCATCAAATCAAATTTTAGAAATATTAAAGAAGAATTGGCAGAACACGGGGTGTTCCACGTTGATGGGATTCTATACGATCTAGGTGTTTCTTCACCACAATTAGATGAAGCAGAACGTGGTTTTAGCTATCATCAAGACGCGCCCTTAGATATGCGCATGGATCAAGACGCACCCTTGACGGCTCGCGAAGTGGTGAATACGTATAGTTATAGTGAGTTGGTAAAAATTTTCTTTCGTTATGGGGAAGAGAAATTTTCGAAACAGATTGCTCGAGAAATTGAACGTGTTCGCGAAAAGCAACCAATTGAAACAACAGGTGAACTCGTTGAGATTATTAAGACGGCGATTCCAGCTCCAGCAAGACGCAAAGGTGGACATCCTGCAAAACGAATTTTCCAAGCAATTCGCATTGCCGTTAATGATGAATTAGGGGCAGTTGAAGAGTCGCTAGAACAAGCAATTGATTTGCTAGCGAAAAATGGCAGAATCAGTGTGATTACGTTCCATTCGTTAGAAGATCGTATCGTTAAAACAATGTTTAAAGAATACAGTACGGTACAAGATTTGCCACCAGGCATTCCAGTGGTACCAGAAGAATTTCAACCAGAATTAAAAGTAATTACTAGAAAACCAATTTTACCAAGTGACAGTGAGTTATCTGAGAATAATCGTTCACGAAGTGCGAAGTTACGCATTGCCGAAAAAATAAAATCTAGATAGAGAGAGGGGTAGACACATGGCTGAATTGAAGAAAGTAAATGATTTCCATTATGAAGCACCAGAAATGGATCAGCCAACTGTGGCAACAGAGCAAGACAGAAAAATGCAAGAGGAAACACTACCTGTCCCCACTCTATTACCCAAAAAGAAACTAAAAAATGTCTCTTTACTAGAAAAATTAATCGGTGTTGTATTAGTTTGTGCAACGATTGGTATTGCAATTGCGACAATTCAAGTAAGAACGACAATTGTCCAAACCATGAACGATATTACAGAAACACAAGCAGTCATTAAAGAAAAGGAAGATAACGCTTTGAAATTGGAACAAGAAAGAAGCGAACTTTCTAAATCAGATCGAATCAAAGATGTCGCTAAAAAACAAGGACTAGAAAATAACGGCGACAATGTTAGGACTGTTAAATAATGAGTAAAAGACATAAATTTAAACAATTCATGAAAAAGAAAAACTTAAATCCGATGAACAATCGTAAAAAAGTAGGCATCATTTTATTCGCTACGAGTATTGGATTGTTCTTTTTATTTGCCTTTAGAACGACATACATTGTGGCAACAGGCAAAGTAGCCGGTGTATCACTAAAGGAAAAAACAGCTTCTCTATATGAAGGAAGCCAAGTGGTAAAAGCTAAGCGAGGATCAATTTTAGATCGATATGGTAATCCAATCGCAGAAGATGCTACTTCCTATTCGTTATATGTCGTATTATCAAAAAAATATACGGGACAAAATAATGAAAAGCTATATGCGGAGAAAAAAGACTTCGATGATATTGCTGAAATTTTAGCGAAATATACCAAACTAGACAAAAAAACAGCATTGAAATACTTGAATAATGGGATCCATGAAGATGGGTCAACACAATATCAAGTGGAATTTGGTACGGGTGGTCAAAACATCACCTTGGAAACACGGCAAAAAATTGAAGCAGATTTGAAAAAGAAAAAAATCTCTGGCGTTTATTTCAATGAACATCCAGCCAGACTATATCCCAATGGTCAGTTTGCTTCTCACTTTATTGGCTATACAAAAGCAGCCAATCCAGATGATGATAAAGAAGGCTTAGTAGGCGCGATGGGACTAGAACAGGCCTATAATGATATTTTGAGCGGAACCGATGGCCGTGTGTATTTTGAAAAAGATATTTACGGTAATGCCTTACCAGGAACTGTGGCGGAAGAGAAAAAAGCAGTGGATGGTCAAGATATTTACACAACGTTGGATAGTCGCTTGCAAAATACCTTAGAAGATTTAATGACGCAAGTTAATGAAAAATATGAACCAGTTTCCATGACTGCTATGTTAATGGAAGCAAAAACAGGCGAAATTGTTGCTATGTCTCAACGGCCAACATTTAATCCTGAAACGAAACAAGGATTAGACAATAATGGCACGTGGCAGAACCTATTGGTTGAAAGTCCGTATGAACCTGGCTCAACGCTTAAATTATTTACGTCGGCGGCGGCCATTGAGCAAGGATTGTTTAATCCAAATGAATCATTTAACCGTATAGGTGGTATCACTGTTGGTGACACCACGATTAACGACCATGATGTCGGCAATTTAAAAGACAAAACGTCTTTAACTTATCGTCAAGCTATTTCTTGGTCTAGTAATATCGGAATGGTGAACTTGGAACAACGAATGGGTGGCGACAAGTGGGTCGAATATTTGAAAAAATTTGGGTTTGGTTCAAGCACACATTCAGGTTTAACTTCAGAACACACTGGGAAACTTCCAGATAATAATATTGTTGATCGGGCCAATTCAGCTTTTGGTCAAGGGATTACGGTTACTAATTTCCAAATGATGAAAGGTTTCTCAGCTATTGCAAATGACGGTTCAATGTTGCAACCTCATTACATCAGCAAAATTGTTGACAAAAATACAGGAAAAGAAACGATTACGGAACCACAAATCGTAGGAACCCCAATCAAAGCGCAAACAGCTCAACAGATTCGTACGTACATGATTGATACTGTTGAAGACCCGACTTACGGGATTGCGTATGATATTTATAAAGTACCAGGCTATCATGTTGCTGCCAAAACAGGAACTGCCCAGATTTCAGATGGTAAAGGGTACGTTGATGGAGCAAGTCAAGTCTTGTCTTCTGTAGTGGAAATGGTCCCAGCAGATAATCCTGAATATGTTTTGTATATTACGCTTAGACAAGCAAAATCAGGTTCGCCTTCAGAAGCAATGGCGGCAATTGCAAACCCATTAATGAAATTAGCGTTAGACATTAAAGAGACAGATCCGGAAACAACGAAAGTAGCTTCTGATAAAGTCACAGTTGCTGATTATAAAAATATGACACCAGCGGAAGCGTTGGCCAATGCCAAAGTGAACGGGGTGGATCCTGTGATTATCGGTGATGGTGAAAAAATCAAGAAACAATCAACGCCGTCTGGTCAAACATTAATGCCTAATCAGAAATTGATTTTGATCACAAATGGAACGAACTATATGCCTGATTTAACCGGCTGGTCGAAGAGCGATGTTACCAAGTTTGGTGATTTATTAGGTTTGACTGTCGAGTTTAAAGGTGAAGGCTATGTGACGAAACAAAGTATCGCTGCTGAAACTGAAATTACGGAGAAAAAATTAACCGTGACTTTAGAAGGCACAGAATAATAACGTAGAATAATTAGGAGAGATAACATGGAGTGGACACAGATTTTTATTCCCATAGTGGTGAGTTTTGCCATTACAGTGAGCGTAATGCCACTATTCATTGGCTATTTTCAAATGAAAAAACAAGGGCAGGTTACTCGTGAAGATGGCCCGACTTGGCATAGCGTGAAAACAGGTACCCCTACAATGGGGGGAGTCGTTTTCCTTGTAGCCAGCTTGATTACTTCATTAGCAATGGGGTTGTTTTTCCACCAATTTACGCCGTCTCTACTAATTATTCTATTTATTTTAGTATTATACGGTTTGCTAGGTTATTTGGATGATTTCATTAAAGTCTTTAAAAAACGGAACATGGGCTTGAATTCTCGTCAAAAATTAATTGGTCAAATTTTTGGTGGGTTGGTTTTCTACTTTGTTTATCGAAGTGAAGGATTTTCAGACACCTTAGATTTGTTTGGAGTAGCAGAAGTTCCGTTAGGTATTTTTTATGGCGTGTTTATTATTTTTTGGTTAGTCGGTTTTTCTAATGCCGTGAACTTGACAGATGGAATTGATGGTTTGGTTGCTGGTTTAGGAACAATTTCATTTGGTACTTATGCAATTATTGCCTGGAAACAACAACAATTTGATGTTGTGATTATCTGCCTAAGTGTGATTGGTGGGCTGATTGGCTTTTTCCCTTATAATAGAAAACCAGCAAAAATCTTCATGGGTGATGTTGGTTCATTAGCATTAGGTGGATTGTTAGCAGCAATTTCAATTATTTTGCATCAAGAATGGACGCTACTTTTAATTGGACTTGTCTACGTTTGTGAAACAGCAAGTGTTATTTTACAAGTTGCTTCATTTAAATTATTTGGTCGACGGATTTTTAAAATGTCACCAATTCATCACCATTTTGAAATGTGTGGTTGGTCTGAATGGAAAATTGATTTTGTCTTTTGGTCTGTCGGTTTAATCTGTTCAGGAATCACATTATGGATTCTTTTCTAATCTATCAAAGGGGAAATTGACAATGAAAAAAATAACAACCTATCAAAACAAAAAAGTGTTGGTTTTAGGACTAGCTAAAAGTGGTGTCAGCGCAGCGAAACTCTTACATGAGTTAGGTGCGCTCGTTACCGTTAATGACGCAAAACAATTTGATCAAAACCCTGACGCCCAAGATTTATTAACCTTGGGTATTCGTGTTGTTACAGGGGGGCATCCAATTGAATTGTTGGATGAAGAATTTGAACTAATCGTTAAAAATCCTGGTATTCCTTATACAAATCTACTTGTGGCAGAAGCACTAACTCGGAAAATTCCTATCATAACTGAGGTGGAATTAGCAGGTCAAATTGCCGAATGTCCAATTGTCGGCATTACGGGCACCAATGGCAAAACAACCACGACCACGATGATTGGTTTATTGCTAAACGCTGACAGAACGGCTGGTGAGGCACGTTTGGCGGGAAATATTGGTTTTCCAGCGAGTACGGTGGCTCAAGAAGCAACAGCCAAGGATGATCTTGTGATGGAACTTTCTAGTTTTCAGTTAATGGGAATTGAGACGTTTCACCCACAAATTGCAGTAATTACAAATATTTTTGAGGCACACTTGGATTATCATGGTTCGCGGAAAGAATATGTTGCTGCAAAATGGGCCATTCAAAAAAACATGACCGCAGATGACACCTTGATTTTAAATTGGAATCAAGTAGAGCTTCAAACGTTAGCCAAAACCACAGCTGCCAACGTATTGCCTTTTTCAACGAAAGAAGCAGTAGAAGGGGCTTATCTTTTAGATGGGAAATTATATTTTAATGAAGAATATATTATGCCCGCCGATGAGCTAGGGATTCCTGGTAGTCACAATATTGAAAATGCACTCGCAGCGATTTGTGTAGCTAAATTAAAAAATGTATCGAATGTTCAGATTAGACAAACTTTGAAAAACTTTTCGGGCGTTCCCCATCGAACGCAATTTGTTGGCGAAGTTCAGCAAAGACGTTTTTATAACGATTCAAAAGCAACCAATATTTTAGCTACAGAGATGGCGTTAAGTGGGTTTGACAACCAAAAGCTACTTTTACTTGCGGGTGGCTTGGACCGCGGTAACTCATTTGATGAATTGGTTCCTGCTCTGCTGGGACTCAAAGCAATTGTTTTATTTGGAGAAACTAAAGAAAAATTGGCGGAAGCTGCTAAAAAAGCGAACATTGAAACAATTTTATTTGCTGAAAATGTTCAAACGGCGGTTACCATTGCCTTTGATTATTCGGAAAAAGATGATACTATTTTACTATCACCTGCTTGCGCAAGTTGGGATCAATACCCGAATTTCGAAGTACGCGGGGAAGCCTTTATGCAAGCTGTTCAACAATTAAAAGAAAGTGAAATGTGAGAAAATGAAGATACTAGTAACTGGTGGTGGCACAGGTGGGCATATCTATCCTGCGTTATCCTTCGTCGAACACGTCAAAAAAGAAGCACCTGCAACAGAATTCTTGTATGTGGGAACAGAAAATGGTCTAGAAAGTCAAATTGTGCCAAAGGCGAAAATTCCATTTAAAACGATTAAAATTCAAGGATTCAGGCGTTCGCTAAGTCCTCAAAATTTTAAAACAATTTATTTATTTTTAACAAGCATTAATAAAGCAAAAAAAATTATTCGTGAATTTCAACCAGATGTGGTCATTGGTACAGGCGGTTATGTTTCTGGTGCAGTGGTTTATGCGGCCCACCAATTAAAAATACCGACAATTATTCATGAACAAAATAGTATCCCTGGAATGACAAATAAATTTTTAAGTCGTTATGTAGATAAAATTGCGATTTGTTTTCCGGATGTCGCTAGTTTTTTCCCGAAAGAAAAAACAATTTTGACAGGGAACCCGCGGGGACAAGAAGTCGTAACGGTGGAAAAGTCAGCTATTTTATCAGAGTTTGGCTTAGATTCAGCAAAGAAAACGGTGGTTTTATTTGGCGGAAGTCGTGGCGCCTTGAAAATCAATCAAGCGTTTGAACAGGCCTTTCCTTTGTTTGAAGAGAGAGAGTATCAAGTTTTATACGCTTCAGGAGAAAGATATTATCAGGAACTTCAAGAAAGTCTAAAGCTTTCTGAAAAGAAATTGACAAACATAAGTGTGCAACCGTATATTGATAAAATGGTTGAAGTGATGGCTAATACCGATTTAATGGTGGGACGTGCAGGAGCAACCTCAATTGCGGAGTTCACCGCATTAGGATTACCAGCAATTTTAATTCCGAGTCCTTACGTCACGAATGATCATCAAACGAAAAACGCGCAAAGCTTAGTAAAAGTTGGTGCTGTTGAAATGATTCCAGATGCAGAATTGACCGGCGCTCGTTTAGTTGCGGCAATTGATGATATTTTATTAAACAATGAAAAAAGACAACAGATGGCAACGGCGTCCAAAGGGGAAGGCATCCCAGATGCAAGTGATCGTTTGTATCAAGTTGTGAAAACGTTAGT
Source organism: Enterococcus sp. AN402 (assembly GCF_040719405.1). Taxonomy (NCBI): domain Bacteria; kingdom Bacillati; phylum Bacillota; class Bacilli; order Lactobacillales; family Enterococcaceae; genus Enterococcus; species Enterococcus sp. AN402. The sequence continues at coordinate 688,960 of NZ_JBFDTM010000004.1, forward strand.
CTGAGATAGGAGGTGTGGAAGATTAGTAACGAGAACGATATATTCAAAAAAAGAAAACCATTACCTCCAAAAAAATCGGAAGAGTCTCAACCTGAACTGACACCTTGGCAAAAACAAAACCAAGAATATTTGAAGAAGCAAGCGGAAGAAGCTGCTTCAAAAGGTGAAAACGAACAAGCAGAAGTCACCATCACTTTACAAGAACAAAGTCAAGAAGAGCCTCAACAACATCTTCCACAAGAAACAGTGGAAGAAGAGGAGCATTTTGCAGATCGTTTACCGAACGTTAAGAAAACACGGAACAAGCGCTTATATAGGCGTTTAGCCTTTATTTTAACTTGTTTAGGGACAGCCATTTTAGTGGCATTGTATTTTGTTTCGCCTCTTAGTCGATTGAGTGAAGTAACAGTTTCAGGTAACAAAAGTGTGGAGAGCCAAGCGATTATTCAGCAGTCAAAACTTGAAACGGGCAGTGGCTTATGGGAGCAGTATTCAAATAGAAATTATTTTTCTGCAAATATTCAGAAAAAGTTTCCAATTATAAAAAAGGCGAACATTAAGTTAAATGGTATTAATTCATTTAAAATTGATATTCAAGAGTATCAAATTGTCGCTCTTGCTGCGACTAAAGGCGGCTATCATCCGATTTTAGAGAATGGTAAAACTTTGGCGGAAACCACCAAAGCTGCTGAAAGTGGCAAACCAATTTTTGAGAATTTCAAAGAGGATAAATTAATCCCTGAATTAATGGCCTCTTACAACAAATTACCTCAAGAAATTAAACAAGGAATTTCAGAAATTAAATATGCACCATCAAAAACCAATAAAGACTTGATTAATGTCTATATGAATGATGGAAATCGAGTGATTGTTAATATTTCTGATTTAAGTGAAAAAATGGCTTATTATTCACAAGTAGCCGAGCAAATGGACAAACCTGGAATCGTTGATATGGAAGTCGGCATTTTTTCTTATCCGTATGAAAAAGAAAGTGAAGAAACGGGCAGTGAAGTTTCCGAAGATTCAGCGGTTGAAAATCAAGAAGTTGTGGACCCAAATGCAGGCGCAGCAACGGATGAAGCGAATAACGGTACGCCGACAAATGGAGAAAATCAAGAAGTGCAACAAGCAGAATAAGTTTTTTACAAAAATGTTTCAAAAATTAACGAACAAATTCGTATAATCTGCTTTCTAAAACCCCCATTTTTATGGTAAAATTGGAAGAAGTGAATAATACTAAAAAAGAGATAGTTAAACGGACGCCTTTGTCCGCTTAGATATTGGAATTAATAGGAGGAGGAATTCCGTTCATGGCAAAAACAGGAATGTATGTAGGCCTCGATATTGGTACAACTTCTGTCAAAGTAGTTGTCGCTGAATATATTGAAGGTCAAATGAACATCATCGGCGTTGGAAATGCAAAATCAGACGGTTTGAATCGAGGGATTGTCGTCGATATTGATCAAACAGTTCAAGCAATCCAACGGGCCGTTCGACAAGCCGAAGAAAAAGCCGGCATTCAAATTAAAAGCGTAAATGTTGGATTACCAGCGAATTTATTAGAAGTAGAAAGCTGTCAAGGAATGATAGCTGTTAGCAGTGAATCAAAAGAAATTACAGATGAGGATGTGCGCAACGTCGCATCTGCAGCTTTGGTTCGTTCAACTCCTCCTGAACGTCAAATTGTTGCAATCTTACCGCAAGACTTTACCGTCGACGGCTTTGAAGGCATCAAAGACCCACGTGGAATGCTTGGCGTTCGCATGGAGATGTTTGGCGTTGTCTATACTGGACCAAAAACAATCATCCATAACATCCGTAAATGTGTTGAAAAAGCTGGCTTAGGAATTAACGAATTAGTGATTACACCGCTTGCTTTAACAGAAACAATTTTAACAGATGGCGAAAAAGACTTTGGAACAATTGTCATTGATATGGGTGGCGGTCAAACAACGACATCTGTTATCCACGACAAACAATTGAAATTTACTCATGTTAACCAAGAAGGCGGCGAGTTCATCACGAAAGATATCTCAATCGTATTGAATACTTCTTTTAACAACGCCGAAGCCTTAAAAATTAATTATGGGGATGCTTATCCAGAAAGAACTTCAGCAAACGAAGAGTTTCCTGTTGATGTTATCGGTAAGTCAGAGCCTGTAAGAGTGGACGAACGTTACCTTTCAGAAATTATTGAAGCGCGTGTGGAACAAATTTTGAGAAAATCAAAAGAAGTTCTGGATGAAATTGATGCGTTTGAATTACCTGGAGGCGTTGTGTTAACTGGTGGCGCCGCTAGTATGCCAGGTATTGTCGATTTGGCGCAAGAGATTTTTGAAGCCAACGTAAAACTATACGTACCAAATCACATGGGCTTACGTAACCCAGTCTTTGCTAATGTCATTAGCATTGTGGAATATTCAGCGCAACTAAACGATATTTATCACATTGCCAAATATGCAATCCCTGGTGAAAAATCGAAACCAGCACAATCAGTCGCTGTCCAACAAGAAGTTCGCTATGACACATATGCTGAACAGCCTCAAGAAGAATACGAAGAATTCAACGAACGTGAGTCTGGTGAAAAAGTGACAGGCAAAATCAAAGACTTCTTCTCGAACATTTTCGACTAATCACACAAACAGGAGGATACGATATCATGGAATTTTCATTAGACAATAACATTAACAACGGTGCAGTCATTAAAGTTATCGGTGTAGGTGGCGGCGGCGGAAACGCTGTAAACCGTATGATCGAAGAAAACGTTAAAGGCGTGGAATTTATCACAGCCAATACAGACGTTCAAGCATTAAAACATTCAAAAGCAGAAACAGTGATTCAATTAGGCCCTAAATACACTCGTGGTTTAGGTGCCGGTTCACAACCTGAAGTTGGCCAAAAAGCTGCAGAAGAAAGTGAACAAGTGATTTCAGAATCATTACAAGGCGCGGATATGATTTTCATTACTGCTGGTATGGGTGGCGGAACTGGTACAGGTGCTGCGCCAGTAGTTGCAAAAATCGCTAAAGAATTAGGCGCTTTAACAGTTGGTGTAGTAACTCGTCCATTTAGTTTTGAAGGTCCAAAACGTGGTCGTTTTGCCGCTGAAGGAATTGCCTTATTAAAAGAAAACGTTGATACACTATTAATTATCTCAAACAACCGCTTATTAGAAGTCGTTGACAAGAAAACGCCAATGCTTGAAGCATTTAGAGAAGCTGATAATGTATTACGTCAAGGTGTTCAAGGGATTTCAGATTTAATCACTGCACCAGGTTACGTAAACTTGGACTTTGCTGACGTGAAAACAGTGATGGAAAACCAAGGAACAGCTTTAATGGGAATTGGTGTAGCGAGCGGCGAAGAACGTGTAATTGAAGCAACGAAAAAAGCTATTTCTTCACCATTGTTAGAAACATCAATCGATGGTGCGGAACAAGTCTTATTAAACATTACTGGTGGCTTAGATATGACCTTGTTTGAAGCACAAGATGCTTCAGATATCGTTACAAATGCTGCTTCAGGTGATGTGAACATCATCCTAGGTACATCAATCAACGAAGATTTAGGCGACGAAATTCGTGTAACAGTAATCGCTACAGGTATTGATGAATCAAAAAAGGATAGAAAACCGCACCGTCAAACAAGACAAGCGGTTCAACCAATGCAACAAACAACTCAATCTGTGGAAATGGATCAACCAAAATCACAAGAAGAAGCAAGTGCTTTTGGCGATTGGGATATTCGCAGAGAACAAAATACACGTCCAAAAGTTGATGAATCTTCATTAGAACAAGTAGACAAAAAAGAATTTGACACATTCCACCGTGAAGAACCAAATCACAATGATGACGAATTAAGTACGCCACCATTTTTCCGCAGAAAACGATAAGGAGCATCGATTAGAAATGATAGCTGAAAACTTAACAAATATTAATAATCAACTTCAGCTAGCATGCAAAAGCTCACAGCGCTCTGTTGCTGATGTGACAATGATTGGCGTCACTAAATCAGTAGGAATTGAGGAAGCAGCAGAGCTTGTTCAGCTTGGTGTCCAGAATTTAGCTGAAAACCGAGTAGATAAGTTACTAGAAAAGAAAGCTGGATTGGAAAAATTTAATGATATTCAGTGGCATTTAATTGGTAATTTACAACGTAGGAAGGTAAAATTAATTATTAATGAGATAGATTATTTTCATGCATTAGATAGTCTGAGTCTAGCCAAAGAAATTCAAAAAAGAGCAACGAAAGTTATTCGTTGTTTTGTTGAAGTGAATATAACTGGGGAAGAAAGCAAGCACGGCTTTCGTAAAGAAGACGTCTTACCTTTCATTCAAGAACTTGCTGATTTGGACAAAATTCAAATCGTCGGTCTAATGACTATGGCACCTTTTGGGGCAAGTGAAGAAGTATTACATGCAACATTTAGAGAATTAAAAGAGCTGCAAATGACCGTAAATGAGAAACATTTATCTTTTGCTCCTTGTACAGAACTTAGCATGGGAATGAGTAACGATTTCCCAATCGCAGTTGAAGAAGGTGCAACTTTTATACGAATCGGAACAGCGTTATTCAGAGATGCGTAAAGGAGAGGAATTTATGTCAATTTTTAACAAGGATGCGTTATCGAGCTTTTTTGGCTTATCTGGCGAAGAAGATGATTATTATGATAACTACGAAGAATATGAAGAGCGCAAAGCAGTTAATGAACCACCGCGTCGTGCAGCTCGGCCTAAACCACAACGCCCTGTTCAACAACAGGAAAGTTACAGTCAGCCAGCTTATACACAACAAAGTGAGCCTGTAGTTGAAAAACCTTCTGCACGCTATCGTTCTGCTGAAGCGCATCAAGAAAGAGACACACAACAAGCTGCTTACACAGAGAAAAAAGTGGTTTCTATGCGTAGTTCTAATCAATCAGCGACTACGAATACAAGACGAGCACAAGAAAGCACCGCCAATGCAAAAACACATAAAATTACTATTATTGAACCACGTGTGTATTCAGAAGCAATGAGCATTGCGAAACATTTATTTGCTGAAGAAGCTGTGCTAGTTAATTTTACATTAGTAGAAGAAGACCAAGCACGACGCATCGTTGATTTCTTAACTGGTACTGTGTATGCTTTAGACGGAGATATTCAGCGCGTTGGCAATGAAATCTTCTTATGCACACCAGCGAATATGGAAATTGATAGTGCGACAGCACAATCTTTAGCCAACAAACAATTCTTTGATTTCTAAGCCTTAGGGAGGTGTTATTATCGCAACACTGATTACTCTATTATACAAAGGCGTTCAAATCTATTCAGGATTACTAGTGATTTACGCGCTACTTTCATGGTTTCCAGGAGCATATGATTCTGCTTTCGGGCGTTTGCTCTCTAGAATTTGTGAACCATACTTAAGTTTGTTTGACCGTTTGAATTTAAGGATTGGAATGGTTGGATTTAACGTAATGGTAGGGATTATTGTCCTTAACCTAGCAGCGGGTGGCTTAGCAGTCATTTTACGAGCTATTGTTTATTAATAACTTTTAGAAAGGATGATTTATCTATGAACGCAAATGTGTATCAACATTTCCGCAAAGATGAACATCCTTTTATTGACACTGTCGGGGATTGGCTAGAGCAAGTGGAGATGCAATACGCGCCTTATTTGACAGACTTTCTTGATCCTAGACAGGCGTATATTTTGGAAACGTTGATTCGACAAAACAGTGATTTATCGTTTACTTTTTATGGTGGTTATGAGCAAGCAGAACGAAAACGCTGCTTGATTTATCCAGCGTATTACATACCAGAAGAGACAGATTTTGGTGTTGTATTATTTGAAATTATTTATCCATCTAAATTTGCGACATTATCTCATGGGAAAATTTTAGGCACCTTGATGAATGTTGGGGTTCGTAGGGAAGCCTTTGGAGATATTATTTCCGATGGTGATAAGTGGCAGGTTTTTATAGCACAAGAAGTAGCTGGCTTCGTTGTTAACCAAGTCGACAAAATTGGTAAAATTACTGTTCGTTTAGAAGAGCGTGATTATACACAAATTTTGATACCGAAGGATGGTTGGCAGGAAGAGCGAACGACTATGAGCTCTTTGCGGCTGGATAGTGTGATTTCCGCCGTATTTAATATTTCAAGGCAGCGATCAAAACAATTGATCGAATCTGGTAAAGTAAAAGTCAATTGGACAGAAACGACACGACCAGATTTTGCTTTAGACTTATTAGATATTGTTTCGATACGGGGATTTGGGCGCCTTCAGATTCAAGAATTAGAAGGAAAAACAAAGAAAGAAAAATTTCGTGTCCTCTTAGGGGTATTGAGAAAATAATCTCGAACTTTTGTTTAAGAAAACCATTTTGGCTGTTCATTCAGACGAAGTTGTGTATAATAAAAAAAGTAAGATATTTGCTATTTCAGGATTAGTATGAGAATGTGTTCATAAGGGGTTTTACAAAAATAATCCAAAGAGGTGAAGGAATATGGCATTAACTCCATTAGATATTCAAAACAAAGACTTCTCAACAAAAATGAGAGGCTATAACCAAGACGATGTAGATGACTTTTTAGATCAAGTCACACGTGATTATGAAGATGCATTACAAAAAAATCGTGAACTTGAGAAATCATTAAAACACGCAGAAGAAAAATTACAATACTTCAATGAATTGAAAGATGCATTGAACCAATCAATTATTGTTGCACAAGATACCGCTGATAAAGTGAAATCAAGTGCCAATAAAGAATCAGAAATGATTATCACTTCGGCAGATAACCAAGCCAAAGAAACCTTGGTAGAAGCTGAACGTAAATCAAATGCAATGATTGCAGATGCTGAAGCGAAATCAACACAAATCTTAGCAGAAGCAATTGAACGTGCCCGCCAATTAGCTGGGGAAACAGAAGACTTGAAGAAGAAAACACGTGTCTTCCATCAACGCTTAAGCTTAATGCTTGAAACTCAATTAGAGCAAGTAAAGAGTGAAGAGTGGGAAGAAATTTTAAAGCCTTTTTCTAGTTATGTCGGAGACAAACATACAGCAGTTAAGGAAATTCTTGATGAACAAGCCCTTGACAACGAAAATGAAACTGTTGTAAACTCTGAAGAGAACACAGATGCTGTAGTAGAAAAAAAGCCTGTAATTGAAGTCACTGAAGAAACAATTGAAGAAGAATCAAAATAGATAGAACAGAACGTTTAATGTTTATTCTTAGCAGCGAGTCAATGATAGTGAAAGTTTGACAGACACTGGCATTAAACAGATCCTCTATCCTAGATGCAGTTCTGAACACTTGAGTAGGAACTGCCGGATAATTACCGTTATCAATTTCAGAGAAAGTAGGGGCAACTCTACTTTGAATTTGGGTGGTAACACGAGTACTTCGTCCCTTGGGATGGAGTACTCTTTTTTTATCTACTTTTATCAGCTATCGTTCATCTTTAGTATGAACTAACACAATTAAATCGATAAAATGAAAGCGAGGCAAATGCATATGAAAATGAAAGAAACATTGCAATTAGGAAAAACAGCTTTTCCAATGCGTGGGAACTTGCCAAACCGTGAAGCAGAATGGCAAAAAGACTGGGAAGAAAAAGGGTTATATGAACAACGTCAAAAATTAAACGAAGGAAAACCAACCTTTGTTTTACATGATGGCCCTCCGTATGCAAACGGAAATATTCATTTAGGACATTCTTTGAATAAAATCAGTAAAGATATTATTATTCGTTCAAAATCAATGTCTGGTTTCCGTTCTCCTTATGTGCCTGGTTGGGATACCCATGGTTTACCAATTGAGCAAGTGTTAACCAATAAAGGGGTTAAACGTAAAGAAATGACTGTCGCTGAGTATCGCGAAAAATGTAAAGAGTATGCCTTATCACAAGTCGATAAACAACGTAACGATTTTAAACGTTTAGGTGTGTCAGGCGATTGGGAACATCCATACATTACGTTAGATCCAGAGTATGAAGCAGCAGAAATTCGTGTTTTTGGTAAGATGGCAGAAAAAGGCTATATTTATAAAGGTTTAAAACCAATTTATTGGTCTCCTTCAAGTGAATCTTCTTTAGCAGAAGCAGAAATTGAATACAAAGATGTAAAATCACCTTCTATTTACGTAGCTTTTAATGTGGCCGATGGTAAAGGTCTTTTAGATAACGAGACAGCCTTCGTCATCTGGACGACAACCCCTTGGACATTACCAGCCAACTTAGGTATTTCAGTTAATCCTGATTTTACGTATGTTGAAGTGAAGGCAGACGGTCGTAAATTTGTAATTGCTAAAGATTTATTAACAACAGTTAAAGAAGCGATTGGTTGGGAAGAAGTAGAAGTCTTGCGAGAATTTTCTGGTGAAAAATTAGATCGTATGACAGCTCAACATCCATTCTATGATCGAACATCACTTGTTATGCTAGGCGACCACGTGACGCTAGATGCCGGGACTGGCTTAGTTCATACCGCACCAGGACATGGTGAAGATGACTATATCGTTAGCCGTAAATATGATTTACCTGTTATTTCTCCTGTTGACAGCCGTGGGGTCTTTACAGATGAAGCACCTGGTTTTGAAGGAATTTTCTATGACAAAGCGAATCCAATGATTACTGAGTTATTAGAAGAAAAAGGCGCGTTATTAAAATTAGATTTCTTTACGCATAGTTATCCACATGACTGGCGTACCAAAAAACCAGTTATCTACCGTGCAACGCCACAATGGTTTGCTTCAATCTCTAAATTCCGTCAAGATATTTTAGATGAAGTTGAGAAAGTTGACTGGCTAATTCCTTGGGGAAAAACACGTTTGTATAATATGATTCGTGACCGTGGTGATTGGGTAATTTCTCGCCAAAGAGCGTGGGGTGTACCATTACCGATCTTCTATGCTGAAAATGGGGAAGCCATCATTACGCCAGAAACAATTGAACATGTAGCGAATTTATTTGCAGAACATGGATCAAATATCTGGTTTATGCGTGAAGCAAAAGAGTTACTACCAGCAGGCTTTACACATCCAGGTTCACCAAATGGCGAGTTTACCAAAGAAACAGATATCATGGACGTTTGGTTTGACTCAGGTTCTTCACATGAAGGAGTTTTACGAGAAAGAGAAGAGTTAACTTTCCCAGCAGATATGTATTTAGAAGGTTCTGACCAATATCGTGGTTGGTTTAACTCAAGTATTACAACAAGTGTCGCTATCAATGGAGTAGCGCCTTATAAATCAATTATTTCTCAAGGGATGGTTCTCGATGGCGAAGGCCGTAAGATGAGTAAATCGTTAGGCAATACTATCTTACCTGAAAAAGTTATCAATCAAATGGGTGCAGATATCTTACGCTTGTGGGTAAGTAGTGTTGACGCGGAAGCCGATGTGCGTGTCTCAATGGATATCTTAAACCAAGTATCTGAAGTGTACCGGAAAATCCGTAATACTATGCGTTTCTTGTTAGCGAATACGAGTGATTTTAATCCAGCTGAGCATACTGTAGCTTATGCTGATTTACGTTCTGTAGATAAATACATGACGGTTCGTTTAAATCAAGTCATTCAAGAAATCCGTGAAAATGGTTATGAAAAATATAATTTCATGCATATTTATCGGACAGTTATGAACTTCTTAACTGTGGATCTATCTTCTTTCTATTTAGACTTTGCGAAAGATGTCGTTTATATTGAAGCAGAAAATGATTATCAACGTCGTTGTATGCAGACTGTTTTCTATCAAACATTGGTTTCATTAACAAAATTATTGACACCAATTATTCCACATACAGCGGAAGAAATTTGGAGTTTCTTACAAGAAGAAGAAGAGTATGTGCAATTAGCTGAATTCCCAGGTTACGAAACGTTTACTAATGAAGAAGAATTGATGGATACATGGGCAGCCTTTATGGATTTCCGTGACAATGTCTTAAAAGCGTTGGAAGAAGCTCGTCATTCTAAATTAATCGGTAAATCGTTAGAAGCTAAAGTAACTGTTTATCCAAATGAACAAATTCGTCAATTAATGACAGCTGTTGATGCAGATATTGCTCAATTACTAATTGTTTCCGACTTTGAAGTATCAAAAGAAGTAGCACCTAGTGAAGCTGTTCAATTTGAAGACATGGCTATTTTAGTTGAAAAAGCAGAAGGCGAAACGTGCGACCGTTGTCGTTCCGTTCGTCAAGATGTCGGCTCAGATGAAAAATTACCAACACTTTGTGGCCGTTGTGCACACATTGTTGAAGAAAATTATCCAGAAGCGGTTGCTGAAGGATTCGAATAAACAAGAAAAAAGATCCGCTAGTCGTTAACTAGCGGATCTTTTTTGGCTTATTTATTGATCAAGTTGACCGCGGTCACGGTACCAGTTATCTGGTTGCCATTCCCAAGTAAAGCCATCTTTTTCTAATAAGTCGAAGGCAGCTTGCGGGCCCATTGTGCCAGCGGCATAATTAGGGAAAGAAACGTCTGTTTTATCCCAAGCATGTCGAATAATGTCAACAATGCGCCAAGATTGGGCAACTTCGTCCCAATGAGAGAAGTTTGTACTATCGCCATTTAGGCAGTCTAATAGAAGTTTTTCGTATGCTTCTGGACTATTTTCAGTCATTTCAGCACTTTGACGGAAATCAAGTTTCACTGGAGTTGTATTGAACCCTTGACCGATTTCTTTTCCATTTAAGGTTAATGAAAATCCTTCAGTTGGTTGGATATAGATAGTTAAAACATTCGGTGGTAAATCGGTTTTATCGCATTCTTCACACGTATCATCTTTGAAGACATTAATAGGTACTTGTTTAAAGACGATGTTAATACGTGTGCCTTTTTCAGTTAATCGTTTACCTGTGCGAACATAGAAAGGGACGCCAGACCAACGGAAATTATCAATTAAAAATTTACCAGCAACAAAAGTTTCAGTGGATGAAGTTTCTGCCACATTTGGTTCATCACGATAGGCTGCAAATGTTTGATCAGCTAGCTGACCTTCGCCGTATTGGCCACGCACGAAATTTTGAAGGGCTTCTTCTTCAGAATAAAGGCGGATGGCACGTAAAGCTTTTACTTTTTCAGTCCGAATTTCTTTTTCAGAAAAGGCAACAGGAGGCTCCATAGAAAGCAAAGCAACGACTTGTAAAATATGATTTTGAACCATATCTTTTAGTGCGCCACTGTGGTCATAATAGCCGCCACGATCCTCGACACCTAAGCTTTCAGCGAAGGTGATTTGGACATTATCAATGTAACGATTGTTCCATTGTGATTCAAAAATATTATTGGCAAAACGAATGGCTGAAATATTTTGGATCATTTCTTTGCCTAAGTAATGGTCAATTCGGAAAATATCTTGTTCAGGAAATGCAGCACGAATTTCTTCATTTAATTCGTAGGCAGATTCATAATCAGAACCAAATGGCTTTTCGATAATTAGACGATCAAAGCCTTCTTCCGAAATAATATGTTGTGATTTCAAGTGATTAACAATGGTTCCAAAGAATTGAGGGGCCATAGCTAAATAGTAAACGTGATTGCCTTCTAAGTGGTATTGTTCATTTAGGCGATCAGATAATTCTTTTAAGGTATTATAATGTTCCGTATCATTCACATTATGTGATTGGTAATAGAAATGACTAGAAAATTCAGTTGCCTCTTCGGCCGTAGGATTTAAGTCTTGAATGGTTTCACGAACGATTTCACGATAGTATTCGTCTGTCCATTCCCGACGTGCGGTACCAATCACCGCAAAACGCTCAGCTAATAATCCTTTTTTATATAAGCGGAACAGGGAAGGATACAATTTGCGTTTGGCAAGATCACCTGTCCCCCCGAAAATAGTAAATAATGCTACTTTTTCATTCATTAGTTTTCCTCACTTTCTCTAATCAACGGCTCAACAAAAATTGTGTTTGCTGCTTTAAAGCTGACGGATAATTCTTTGTTTTCATTATAAATGGTGATCGGTCCTTCATATGCAGCAATTTCTTTAATCGTATATTCTTCTTGAATATTTAAATCAATGGAAACTAAATAATCCAGTAATTCTTTTTCGTCTAAGACACGTGCAATCCGAATTTTTGTGCCAACAGGGTAGTCTGTTAACGTTTGGCGTTTCTCCTCATGAATGGGTTGATTATCTTCGGGAATAACACCACCGTGTGGACAAAATTCTGGATGATTTAAATAATCCGCTAAACGGTTCACAAGCGTCTGTGAAGTAACATGTTCTAAAACTTCTGCTTCTTCGTGCACATCATTCCAAGTGTAATTTAAGTGCTCTACTAAAAAGACTTCCCAGATTCGGTGTTTGCGAATTAACGTACTCGCTTTTTTTAAGCCTTTTTCAGTTAATTGTACCCCTTGATAAGGAGAATGCTCAACCAAATCTTCTTTTACTAACTTTGAAATCATCTCACTAACCGAAGCTGCCGAAACATCGAGTCCAGAAACAATTTGTTTATTATTCACTTTAACTTCGTCGCCACCTAATTCAAAAATTAATTTTAGATAGTCTTCGCGATTTGGTGTCATAGGGGCTCATCCTTTCAAAAAAACATCATCCTAAGTTTATCAGAAAAAGGCGCATTTGACTATTTAATAATATTCAAGTTGTAAGAAAACTTTCTGAATGCTTTTGCAAGGGATGTAAAAAAATAAATCACCCACCGCACATACTTCATTTTATGTGTCGTGGGTGATTTATTAATTGTAAATAGCCCGTTCTAGTGTGTAGGTTTCGTCGTCGGCTTCATCGTAAAGCGTCGCAGGGACACCATTTTCACATTGAATGATTAAATGGTAACCTAACTTGTCTAAGATAACTAAGCGTTTAGGGGTTAATTCAACAAGCAAGGCATGCATTTGTTTGCCATCAATGAAAACATTGAAAGATGAGGTGATTTCCAAGGTGTGTTGCGTGGCTTTCTTCACGTCTACAAACCACCAATGTCCAGTATAGTTGTGTTGAAGCTCCTGTGGGGAAGGGAGCTGTTTATTTTTTTTCCAGAGGATAGAGCCTGCTAATCCAGTAAGTAAAGATGCACCAACCAAGAAAGTCCAATGTTTTTTCAAAGAAATTCCTCCTAACCTTCATTTTCATTTATTCGTCTTCGTTACCTTTATTATATAGAACTTGTCTAAAATATTCGACTAAATCGCTGAGAATTGACAAATATTTAATGATTGACACAAGATAGTAAAATTGTTGGTTTTGGTCTATACTTTTCCTTGTTTTTTTATGGTATAGTGTGTAAGAAAGGAAGTCTGTGTATGAAGTACCCGAATGTCCAACTTGCTTATTTTATCGAACGACCCAATCGGTTTATTGCACACTGTCGTTTAATGGAAACGAATGAAGAAGTAATCACACATGTCAAAAATACTGGCAGAGGGAAAGAAGTTTTTTTACCAGGTGCTGTTGTGGCGCTTAGTTATCAACCATCGCCTAAAAGAAAAACAGATTACGATTTGATTGCAGTAAAAAAAGGTTCTTTTTGGATTAATATTGATAGCCAAGTACCGAATACATTAGTCAATGAAGCGTTAAAAAATGGTCAAATTGTGCTTCCTGGTTTAGTTGGTACGATCCAAACTGTTAAACGTGAGCAACGATTTGCACATTCAAAATTTGATTTTCTAGTGGAAACGGATGCAGACGAACAAGCTTTTGTCGAAGTGAAAGGCATGACTTTAGAAAATAAAGGCATCGGTGCTTTTCCTGACGCGCCAACACTTCGTGGCTTGAAGCATGTCACTGAACTAATGGCTGCAACTAAAGCGGGTTACCGCTGTTACGTTTTGTTTGTGGTCCAATTTGAAGAAATTAAGCAAGCAACGATTCACCAAGAGATGCAACCCGCCTTTGCTGAAAATGTGGGTGCTGCAATTGATCAAGGTGTGCAAGTCCTTGCTTACAATTGCCACGTAACACCAGCAACGATTGAACTTAAGTCACAGGTAACCTTTGATTTATTACAGGCATTTGATGATCCTAATAAATAACTTGAAGAACTCCTAGCGCTTTAAGGCAGGGTAATTACGTGACTTTTGTACGAGAGATTACTATTATAAAGAGAGTAAATAAACAAAAAATGGAGGTTTTTGATTATGATACATTTAGGCGTAATTGGTACCAATTGGATTAGTCATCAATTTGTTGCAGCAGCTTTAGAAACGGGTGCGTATGATTTAACGGCTGTTTATTCTCGGAAACTAGCAACGGCACAAGAATTTGGTTCTCGCTATGGGGATGTGGAATATGCAATTGATTTAGAGACGTTTTTTGGTATTGCACATATGGATACGGTTTATATTGCCTCACCAAATTCATTACATTTTGAACAAGCGAAACAAGCAATTTTAGCGAAAAAAAATGTAATTGTTGAAAAACCAGCTTTTTCAACGCCTGATGAGATGGCAGAAATTATTGAATTAGCGAATAAAAATCGTGTGTATTTCTTTGAAGCGGCCCGTAATATTCATGAGCAAAGTTTCCAAAAAATTGCTGAATTATTGCCATTAAAAAACCAAATTTTAGGTGCGAATTTTACGTATATGAAATATTCTTCTCGTTATGATCAAGTATTAGAAGGCAAAGAGCCAAATATTTTTTCTCCTCATTTTTCTGGGGGAGCCTTAGCGGATTTAGGCGTTTATTTAGTTTATGCAGCCTTAGGTTGGTTTGGCGTACCAAAGGAAAGCCATTATTTTGCTAGTAAAATTGCGACAGGTGTCGATGGCTTAGGAACAATTATTTTACGTTATGATCAGTTTGACGTGACGTTAAATACTGGGAAAATTAGTGATTCTTTTGCGCCATCCGAAATTTACTTTGAAAACGGGACCTTGATTTTAGACAGTGTCAATGCTATTTCTTCGGCTGAGTACCATGATCGCGCACATGAAGAACGTGATGTCTTAGATATTCAAGTAGCCGATAATCCAATGATTGAAGAAGCTCGTGATTTTGCAGCAGTTTTAAATAACCCAACAGATAAGTATTGGGGCACCAAGTATGAAGAATGGGTTGAGCTTGCTCGAAATGTCAATAAAGTAGTCACTGATTTACGTCATAGTGCCGGCATTATTTTTGATGCTGATAAATAAGAATTAAGCGATAGGAAAGGAACAATATGAGATTTTTAGAACAACTTCCAGAGGCTTGGCAAGAACAGTGGCAAGCTTCTGGCTTTAACGAACCATCAACAATTCAAGAAAAAAGTTTTACGCCCCTTCGCGAAGGAGAAAATGTTTTAGGAATTTCGCCGACAGGAACTGGAAAAACACTTGCTTATATGCTGCCTTTACTCTTAACTGTTGAAAAAGGACAGGGAAATCAATTGTTGATTATTGCTCCGTCTCAAGAATTAGCTATGCAAATTGCTGAAGTTGCTCGGACTTGGGCTAAGCCACTTCAATTAACGGTTCAAACGTTAATCGGCGGGGCAAATGTTTCACGCCAGATTGACAAGTTAAAAAAACGTCCCGAAGTGTTAATCGGAACGCCAGGTCGGATTTTAGAGTTAATGAAGAACAAAAAAGTCAAAGCTCAGTTGTTAAAAACAATTGTAATGGATGAAGTTGATCAACTTTTCCAAGAGGAAGAGCTAAGTTTAACCAAGCAAATTTTGACACACACACCAACCGAATACCAACTTGTTTTTTATTCAGCGACTGCTGATCGTGTCGTGAATCAAGCGCAATCTTTAAGCCAAAAATTACAGGTGATTGATGTGACGGAAGAAGATACTTCAGCAGGTCAAGTCGTCCACTACTTTATTCGGTTAGCACCAAGAAAAAAAGCTGATTACTTACGTCGTTTGGCCCATACAGAAGCATTCAGAAGTATGGTCTTTTTCAATCAAGTTGCTGATTTAGGTGCAGCAGAAGAAAAATTAGTTTATGAGAATGTGCCGGCTATTGGTCTGGCTTCAGATCAAAGTAAACAGTTGCGTAAATTGGCGATCGATCAATTTAAAGCAGAACGAGTGAAGTTGTTACTAACCACGGATATTGCGGCACGGGGCTTAGATTTCACAGGGGTCCCTTACGTCGTAAACGTAGATGTTCCTTTAACCGAAGAGAGCTATATTCATCGTTCTGGTCGCGTTGGCCGGATGGGTGCACAAGGGGCAGTGATTACGTTTATCAACGATGGCACCAAAAGGGATTATCAACGTTTGATGAAACAATTGGCCATTCCCTATCAGGAAATCTTTTTATATGATGGTGCACTTCATGAACAGCCAAAAGCCAAAGATGAACTAGAAAAAAAGAACGTAGTCAAAGATACGTATTCAGAAAAAAAGAGTACGAAAGAAAGAAAACCAGAAACAGTAAATTCTGTTGTCAAAGAACCGCAAGAAACACGCAAAAAGAAGAAAAACAAAAAGAAAAACACGAAAAACAAAGGAGCTCGTAAAGCGAAGAAATAACGCTTTACGAGCTTCAAGCAGAACGTTGTATCGAGGAGGATTCCATGAAATCTCGGAAGGAAGAAATCTTAGCGTTACTTCAAAAAAATGAAACTGGCTTAACGGCAGGAGCGGTAGCAGAACAGTTAATGATTGATCGCAGTAATGCCAGCCGTTATTTAAATGAATTATTCAAAGAAAAGAAAATTACTAGAAGTACTGGACGTCCTGTTATCTATTCAGTGCCAACAATCAATGAAGGAGAACAAGTCCATGTAGATGAGTCTACCTCTGTTAGTTTTGACACATTAGTAGGTGCCAATGATTCTTTAAAAGTGAGTATTCAGCAGGCCAAGGCGGCTATTTTATATCCACCAAGAGGTTTGCATACGATTATTTTTGGGAAAACAGGAACAGGGAAATCTCTTTTTGCTGAATGTATGTACCGTTTTGCCATTGATTCAAAAACCTTAGATGAAGATGCCCCTTTTGTCTCTTTTAATTGTGCTGATTATGCACAAAACCCACAATTATTATTTGGTCATATCTTTGGGGTAAAAAAAGGCGCCTATACTGGTGCGAATGAAGATAGTCCAGGCTTAATGGCAAAAGCAGATGGCGGGATTCTCTTTTTAGATGAAATTCATCGCTTACCGCCAGAAGGTCAAGAAATGCTCTTTACGTTTATTGATAAAGGCGTGTACCGTCCATTAGGAGAAAGTGGCCAAACCTATGAAGCCTCTGTTCAAATTATTGGTGCGACAACGGAATCCTCAGAAAACTTTTTAACCACTTTTAATCGGCGGATTCCGATGTCGATTACATTACCATCTTTAGATGCACGGACGCTAGATGAGCGTTATGCCATCATTTCGTTATTTATTCAGCAAGAGGCAACACGTTTGGGCCAACAAATTGATATCGAACGCGAAGCAGTTTTGGCTTTTATGTTATACGATGCAGAAGGAAATATTGGTCAGGTGAAGCGGGACTTAAAATTAGTTTGTGCTAAGTCATTTCTTTATTATCGGACGCACAATTTAGAACATTTGGTTATCCGTAAACGGGATTTGTCGTTACCTGTCCAAAAAGGATTATTAAAAATTAAAGAAGTACCTGAGCGCTTGGATCAATTTGTCGATAGTAAAAGTAATTATTTATCTTTCCAGCCAGGCACCAACAAAATTGTTTGGTCACAAGATCCAGCTAGAGACATGCAAGTTTACAATGAAATCGAAGAAAAAGTCGCTGACTTGTCCGAAGCTGACTTAGAAAATGTTGATTTAGAAGAATTGATTTCCAAAGATATGAATGCGTATTTTAAAAATTATGTCGAAGAATTAACCCAACATTCTTTACATAAGGAGTTATTACCAGAAGCTATTTGGGACTTAACGAATCGTCTTTATGATATCGCAGAAGAGCGTTTGGAACACACGTACAACGAAACAGCACGCTTTGCCTTTGCGCTTCATTTACAAAGTACGATTGAACGTGTCAAAGAAGGTCATGTGATTGTCCATCCTGATTTAAATAATGTCCGTAAAAACATGAAAAAAGAATTTCAAGTAGCCTTAGATTTATCTTCTATTATTGAAGAAGAGAACAACATAGAGATTCCTTTCGATGAAATTGGCTTTATTAGTATGTTTTTATCTATAAATGTCGGTAAAGAAGAAAGAACTCCAGAAAATAATGTTGGTGTGTTCGTCTTAATGCATGGGGATTCTACTGCCTCAAGTATGTTGAAAACCGCCCAAGAACTTTTAGGAACATCAATCGGAACAGCGATGAATATGCCGTTAACGATGGAAGTTCAAACAATGTATGAACAATTACGAAACCAAGTAATTACGCAAAAAGAATCGTTAAATAATGGGATTTTATTACTGACGGATATGGGTTCATTAAATTCGTTTGGAAATATGTTGTTTGAAGAAACAGGTATCCGAACGAAGGCGATTACAATGACGAGCACAATGATTGTCTTAGAAGCTATTCGAATGGCAAGCGTGGGACGAAGTTTAGAGGACATTTACCAAAATATTCAACTTTCTTTTGAAAGCGTTGTGAGAGAACAATTTCGCTCTAGTCTGCAAAAACGTCAAAACGTAAAAAAAGCAGTAATCGTGACGTGCTTTACAGGAGAAGGGGTCGCCGCAAAACTATACCAACGAATCTTACCCGTTATTGATGAAACAAAAGTAGAACTGATTCAAATGCAATTTATTGAACGAGAAACATTTAAAAAACATATCGACAACTTGATGGAAGAATATGAAATTAAGGCCATTGCGGGAACTGTGGATGTTGAATATCAAAATATTCCTTTCTTTTCCGTCTATGATATTTTTGATGATGAAAAATTAAATGTACTGAAACGGATTGCTAGTGATGAAGTGGCGATTGATACAATTGTTCATTCACTAAGTGGCGTCATTACTTCTGTGGACTCCTTACAAAAATTAATTCTCATGTTACAAAAAACAGTTCATCAAATACAAACAGACATGCATATTATTGTTGAACCAGGGGTGGATGCCGGAATCATGATTCATTTGGCTTTTCTGGTAGATGCTTTAATTAAAGGAGAAGAAGCAAGAACTTTTCCAAACTTAGCGGAATATGTTAAAACACATCGTTTAGAAATCGATGTCGTACGCACGAATTTTATGTTAATTGAACGGGCGTATCGTGTGACGATTCCAGAAGCGGAAGTTGCGCATGTTACCCAAATGTTTTTAGAAAATGAAATTAAAAGTAAACAATAATAAATAAAAAAACATCAAGAAATGAGAAAACGCTCTCTTTTTTCTTGATGTTTTCTTTTTGTAAGTTACACACAATTTCATGTGTGTAAGCGTTTTCTTTTAGTGTGTGCACGCTTTTTTCGATGACAAAAGCTGTTATATCAGTATTTTAATGAGGGGAAAACTTGGCACAATTATTGCTATAAATAAAGTGTATAACATCATAACTTTTAAGGAGATGAAGAAAAAATGGCAAAAAAAACAATTATGTTAGTTTGTTCCGCAGGAATGAGCACAAGTTTATTAGTAACAAAAATGCAAAAAGCAGCAGAAGATCGTGGCATGGAAGCAGACATCTTTGCAGTATCGGCTTCTGAAGCAGATACAAACTTGGAAAATAAAGAGGTGAATGTTTTACTTTTAGGTCCACAAGTTCGTTTCATGAAAGGGCAATTTGAACAAAAATTACAACCAAAAGGGATTCCTTTAGATGTAATTAACATGGCAGATTATGGCATGATGAATGGCGAAAAAGTTTTAGATCAAGCAATCTCATTAATGGGATAAGGAATTAAAACGTTTAGGAAAAGTGAATAGCAAACAAGGATAGTGCATGTTACCAAAGGTTTTGTTTTGTACGCTCGATTCATTCGTTTAATGAGGCTACTGCCTTTTTAATAAATATAAATGGATACAGGAGGAATAAAAATGAACGGATTAATGGCATGGATGGAAAAATATATCTTACCAACTGCCGCAAAAATTGGTGCACAGAAACATCTGGTGGCACTAAGGGATGCTTTTATTGGTACATTACCTGCGACAATGGCTGGATCAGTCGCCGTAATGATTAACGCAATTATTCGAGATCTTCCCCAAGAGTTTGTCTCAACTTATGCGGCAAGTTTGGAAGCAGACAAAGGTATTTTTGCAGTATTGAATGTCATCATTGGGATTAATGGTTTTGTTTGGAATGGTACATTGGCTATCGCTGGTTTGATTTTCGCTTTTTCTTGGGGCTATAACTTAGCGAAAGCATACAATGTGAATGAGCTAGCTGGTGGGATTGTCAGTTTAGCTACCTTAATTTCAGGTGTTGCTTTTGCACCAAATAACACAGCTGAATTAGCTGTAAAAGTGCCAGAAAAGATTGCCAACGCAATTAATGGGGCAGAAATTGGTGCGTCAATTGCTAATAATCAATTGACTGTCAATCCATGGGGTTGGTTAAATCTCAACCATCTAAATGGTAACGCTTTCTTTACAGTGATGATTATGGGCGCTTTATCAACCATTATTTTTTGTAAATTAATGCAAGCGGATTTAACAATAAAAATGCCTGATTCTGTACCACCAGCAGTTTCAAAAGCGTTTGCGGCAATTTTACCAGCAACAATCGCATTGTATGTCGTAGCAATTATTAACTTTACGGTGTCAAAACTTTCAGGCGGTCAATTATTAATTGACTTAATTCAAAAATATATCGCGGAACCGTTCCTTGGGTTATCACAAGGACTAGGCGCTGTGTTAATCGTAACGGTTTTTGTTCAAATTTTCTGGTTCTTTGGTATTCACGGTCCAAACGTTTTGGCACCAGTTCTTGAAGGAATTTGGGGACAAGCACAATTAATCAATATTGATATTTTCCAAAAAGGTTATGAAGGAAAAACAGGAACAGCTGCGGTTTTAGCCGCTATTGACGACGGTAAAGCCTACATGTGGGTCCGTGGTTCGTTTGATGCTTTTGCTTGGTTTGGTGGTTCAGGCGGTACAATTGTCCTAATTATTGCAATCTTGTTATTCTCCAAACGAGCAGATTATTTAACAGTTGGTAAATTATCATTAGGACCTGGGATCTTTAATATCAATGAACCGATTATGTTTGGTTTACCAGTTGTTCTGAATCCAATTATGTTTATTCCATTTGTAATTGCGCCATTAGTTGCTACTACAATTGGCTGGGTTGCAACGTATCTTGGGCTAGTCGCCCCAGTTTCTCAACAAGTCGCATGGGTGACACCGCCGTTGCTATTATCTTTCTTAGCGACAGGTGCCGACTGGCGCGCACCAATCGTAGCGTTGGTATGTATGGTAGTCACTTTCTTGATTTGGACACCGTTTGTTATCGCTGCTAACAAAATGGATCCTGCATTAGGCGAAAGTGAGCAATAGGCAATAAAAACAGCAATTACTTGTATAGAAAGGAGCGAGCAGCATGATTTCGATTGCAAGTGCAATGAAGCAAGAGGAAATTATTACTTTATTAGAGGCATATCAAGGGGAAAATGAAACATTTACTTTTAAAGAAAAGAATGGTATTAAGTTATTTTTTGAAGTTGAAGGAGACCCTGAAACTGCTGCACAAGTTGCAAAACAGCTGATTAAGGAACAACCTTGGGGTGGCGTTTTATACTTCCAAGCAACGGTAGTCTAAAAAGATAGGATGGATGAAAATGATTAGAAATGGATTATTTTTATGTAGTATTGGCTTCTTGATTGTTTTGTATTCGTTGAATCCCAGCTCCTTAAACTATGATTTATTAAGTCTGACAACGGGGATTTTTTTCATTGGACTTGGTGGTTACCTGTTTTTTAAAGGAAAAAAAGTTGCTGAAGAAGAGGCGACAAAGGATGAGGTGAAACGGTAATGGAAATTACGAAAACATTAACTATTTCAGCAGATGAATTTTACACGCAATTAATGAATTCTGTTATTTTTGATATCCGTAAGCAAACAGGCAAAACTCTTACAAGAAAGCAGTTGCGTAAGTTTGAATACATCAAAGAATATAGTAAAAATAGTCGCGCGAAAATAGTTATTGAAGAAGCTGTAGAAAATAAGACCTATCAATTTCGAACATCCACAACTAAAAATGATTTCTCGGTGCGGTATGAGCTCCAGCCAATTGATGAAAAAAGCTGTGAACTGCGTTATACAGAAACAATGGTTTCTTATGGGGCGTTACAAAAACTGAATGATGCAGTATTAGGTATCTTTTTAAGTTATTTTAAAAAGAAACAGTTTTATAAAATGCTTAAAATGATGGAAACTGCTTAAAGGGAAAAAGCGGCTTTTGTCCAGTTGATTCTCTTCAGCTTTAGAAAGTGAGCGATGAGTCGTTTCGACTTATCGCTCACTTTTTTTTGTGGCCCTATTATTTTGGAAACGCACACAAAAAAGCTGTGTGTAATCGTTTTATTTTTAGTGTGTACACGCTTTCCATGTTGAAAAACGTTGTCATATCAAGGTTTTCAATGTGTTAAAACTTGGCACGCTTCTTGCTTATATAAAGGTGTAAAGCAAAACAAAGAGAATTTAGGAGATGAAGGAAAATGGCAAAAAAAACAATTATGTTAGTTTGTTCCGCAGGAATGAGCACAAGTTTATTAGTAACAAAAATGCAAAAAGCAGCAGAAGATCGTGGCATGGAAGCAGACATCTTTGCAGTATCGGCTTCTGAAGCAGATACAAACTTGGAAAATAAAGAGGTGAATGTTTTACTTTTAGGTCCACAAGTTCGTTTCATGAAAGGGCAATTTGAACAAAAATTACAACCAAAAGGGATTCCTTTAGATGTCATTAACATGGCGGACTATGGCATGATGAATGGCGAAAAAGTTTTAGATCAAGCAATTTCATTAATGGGATCATCAAACTAGAGCAGAAAATGGGGTAGAGGTAATGGACGGACAACAGAACTTAGAAGCAATCATGGGTTTAATCATGTATGGCGGAAATGCTAAAAGCGATGCAATGGAAGCGATTGCCGCAGCAAAATCGGGGGATTTTGAATTAGCAGACAAAAAAATTGCAGATGCAGAAGAATCACTTGTACATGCACATCATTCGCAAACAGGAATGTTAACAGAAGAAGCAAAAGGCAATAACATGCAAGTAACATTGTTAACAGTGCACAGTCAAGATCATTTAATGACTGCGATTGCATTTACAGATTTAGCAAAAGAAATTATCGATCTTTATCGCCGTATTGATAACGAGTAATCTCGTTGTCAATGCGTCTTATAAGAAAAACGCGCTTGAGAAAGCGTTAATTAGGAGGAATAACAATGGACGGATTTGTTCAATGGATGGAGAAACACTTTATGCCGAAAGCGTCAGTTATCGCAGCGCAACGGCACTTGGTAGCAATTCGTGACGCGTTTGTCGTAACGATGCCATTAATGATTTTAGGGGCTTTGGCGGTATTAATTAATAATATTCCAATTCCAGGATATGAGGACTTTTTAAACAAAATTTTCCCAATGATGTATAACGATGCACCAATTTGGAAAAGCTTTGGTGGTAACATTTGGAACGGTACATTCGCAATCTTTGCCGTTTTAGTAGCCTTTTTAGTAGCACACAATTTAGTTAAATCTTATGGAAAAGACGGCATTGCAGCCGGTACAGTTTCTGTAGCTTCATTCTTCGCAGTTGGCGGCTTAGAAGGTATGGGCGCAACTGGATTATTTATTGCTTTGATTATTGCACTTATTTCAGGAGAACTATTCCAACGTTTATCTGGCAATCCTAAATTAGTTATCAAAATGCCTGATGGTGTACCACCAGCAGTAGCAAAATCATTTGCGGCATTATTACCAGCAATGATTACAATCAGTTTATTTAGTTTAATCACATCAATTCTATTTGCTTTAGGAATTGACAATATCGTTATTTCATTCTATGAAGCAGTTCAACAACCATTTATGGGACTTGCAAACAGCTACCCATCAGCATTATTGTTAGCTTTCATTACACCATTCTTATGGTTCTTTGGTTTACATGGTGCCAACATGGTTGACCCATTAATGCAAACAATCAACGTACCAGCGATTGATGCGAACATTAAAGCTTTAGAAGCAGGTAAAGCAATTCCTTATATTGTAAACAAACCTTTCTTTGATTCATTTGTAAACTTAGGTGGAACAGGGGCAACATTAGGTCTGTTAATTGCTATCTTTATCGTTGGTCGTCGTAACAAACCATACAAAGTCATTACAAACTTAAGTTTAGCACCAGGACTATTTAATATTAATGAACCAGTCATGTTCGGTTTACCAATTGTTTTAAACCCAATTATGTTTATCCCATTCATTTTAGTCCCAATGGTTCTTGTAACTGTTGCGTATGTGGCGACAGCAACTGGTTTAGTACCAGCTGCAACCTTTATGCCACCTTGGGTAACACCACCAATTATTGGCGGATTTTTAGCAACGAAGAGTATCGCCGGCGGAGTTTTAGCAGCTGTTAACTTATTGATTTCTATTTTGATCTACATGCCTTTCGTAAAAGTAGCAACAGATCAATACTTGAAACAAGAAGCAGCCGCAGAAGCAGCTGAGTAAAAAATCGAAGGATTGAATCGTCCGGACTCTTACGGAGGGTTCAATCCTTTTTTTAATGATTAAATCGTAAAGGAGCAAATAACATGAAATATCAATTTCCAGAAAATTTTTGGTGGGGTTCTGCAGCCAGCGGTCCTCAAACAGAAGGCGTTTTTGAAGGTGATGGTAAAGGTCAAAATATTTGGGATTTTTGGTATCAAGAAGCGCCAGAAAAATTTTTTCAACAAGTCGGTCCAGATAAGACCTCACAATTTTATAAAAAATACCAAGAAGATATTCAGTTAATGAAAGAAACGGGACATAACTCTTTTCGAACATCCATTCAATGGAGCCGTTTAATTCCAGATCCTACAACAGGAAAAGTCAATCAAACAGCAGTTGATTTTTATAATCAAGTCATTGATGATTTATTAGAACACGGGATTGAGCCCTTTATGAACTTGTATCATTTTGATATGCCGATGGTACTTCAAGAAAAAGGCGGTTGGGAAAGCCGTGAAGTGGTTGATTTGTATGTTGACTTTGCCAAAACCTGTTTTGAATTGTTTGGCGATCGCGTGAAAAAATGGTTTACGCACAATGAACCAATTGTACCAGTTGAAGGTGGTTATCTCTATGGCTGGCATTATCCTGATAAAGTGAATCTAAAAGAAGGGATTCAAGTACTCTATCATGAAGCTTTAGCTAGTGCCAAAGCGATTGCCGTCTATCACTCTATGAACTTATCAGGTGAAATTGGCATTATTTTAAACTTAACGCCGACTTATCCTCGTGATGAGCACAACGAAGCCGATGTAAATGCGGCTAAATTTGTCGATGGTTTCTTTAATCGTTCGTTTTTAGACCCGGCTGTTAAAGGTCATTTTCCAGAAGATATGGTTGCTTGGGCGAAAGCAAATGACTTATTGCCAGAAACAACGCCAGAAGATTTAGCAATAATTGCTGAAAATACTGTGGACTTATTAGGAGTAAACTACTATCAACCACGTCGTGCCAAAGCAAAAGAAACACCTGTTGAAACACGACCAGAAGGCTTACTTCCAGAAGATTTTTATGATGTCTACGATATGCCTGGCAAAAAAATGAATCCTTACCGTGGCTGGGAAATCTACGAAAAAGGTATTTATGATACATTAATGAATTTAAAAGAAAATTATGGCAACATTCGCTGCTACATTTCAGAAAATGGCATGGGCGTAGAAGGAGAAGAACGCTTTGTCAATGAACAAGGAGTCATTGAAGATGATTATCGGATTGAATTCGTGCAAGATCACTTGAAATGGGTGCACCAAGCGATTCAAGAAGGTAGTAATGTTCAAGGATATCATATGTGGACGTGTATGGATAACTGGTCTTGGCTCAATGCCTATAAAAATCGTTATGGCTTCATCGCTGTGGATTTAGATGATGATGCGAAACGGACCATTAAGAAAAGCGGTCGTTGGTTCAAAGAAATGACAGCAAATAACGGCTTTTAGAAAGAGAACCGTTTCTGTGATAAAATGAATTGATACAATGTGCGAGGAGGAAAGAAAATGACAACTAAAAGAGTCAAAAAAATGGGCAAAGAAGAAATGAAAGAGATGTTTGATCTTGTTATCTATGCTTTTAATCAGGAACCCACGGCGGAACGCCAAGAACGTTTTGAAAAATTGTTGTCACATACGCAAAGCTATGGCTTCCTAATTGATGAGCAGTTAACAAGTCAAGTGATGGCGACACCTTTTCAAGTGAATTTCCATGGTGTCCGCTATCCCATGGCTGGAATTGGCTATGTGGCTTCTTATCCAGAATATCGTGGTGAAGGCGGCATCTCTGCTATTATGAAAGAAATGTTGGCTGATTTAGCGAAACAAAAGGTTGCCCTTTCTTACTTAGCACCGTTTTCATATCCATTTTATCGTCAATATGGCTATGAACAAACATTTGAACAAGCAGAGTATACAATTAAAACGGAAGATTGGCCACGTGTTAAACGAGTTCCGGGTACCATTAAACGAGTTTCTTGGGCTGACGGTAAAGAGGTCATTAAAGACGTATACCTTGAAAATCAAAGAGCGCACTCTGGTGGTGTGATCCGTGAAACTTGGTGGCTGGATTATACGCTGAATCGTGCAAGTAAACCAAATAATCAAGCGATTTATTATTCGTCAGAAGGGAAAGCAGAAGGCTATGTGATTTATCGGATAGCTGCTGGCACCTTTGAAATCGTAGAATGGAACTATTTAACTAATACAGCTTTTAAAGCTTTAGCTGGGTTTATTGGCTCACATAGTGGTTCCGTTCAATCGTTCCATTGGATTAATGGTTTTGCTGGAAAAGATTTAAATGATTTAATGCCAACGCCAGCAGCTTCTGTAAAAATTTTACCTTACATGATGGCACGAATCGTTGAGTTACAAACATTTCTGGAAAAATATCCATTTCAATCAGGAGAAAAAGAAACGTATTCTTTAGAGATTGAAGATTCCTATGGGCCATGGAATGAAGGCATTTGGACAATCACAATTGACGAACAAGGAAAAGCAACAGTGACTAAAGGTGCTGCGGAAAAAGAAGGGACTGCTGCTTTGAAAGCAGATATCCAAACGTGGACGCAACTATTCTTGGGCTATCGTTCAGCAGAGACGTTATCTTTTTATGAACGCTTGCAAGGAGACGCAACGACAGCTCAACGTTTAGGACAACGTTTAGTCAAAGGCATGCCAATTTTAGAAGATTATTTTTAAAAGTGTGTTTATTCGCAAAAAATGACAGAACCTACTATAATAAAAATGTAAAAAGAATTATTTTAGAAAGGTGATGGGGACAATGGCGAAAACGAAACAAGAAAAAGTTGCACGCAATAATAAAATTGGGCAATATATAGCTATTGCGACAGGACTTTATTATTTAGGAAAAATGATTCTTGATCGGCGGCAAAAAAAATAATAGATAAACGAACGACGTGTTTCACTGAAAGAAAGTATCTCGCATAATTATTTATGCAGGATACTTTCTTTTTGTCTATTGACAGATGTAGTGAAGACTTCTAAAATTAAAACAGATTGTTCTCGTAGCTCAGTAGGATAGAGCAACCGCCTCCTAAGCGGTAGGTCGCTGGTTCAATTCCAGTCGGGAACGTAAAAAGGCAAGTAAATTTAGGGGGGAAGACAGATGGCGATTACTATAAATATTTATTATAGTGGGACAAATGGAGGTGCAAGAGAATTTGCCAAAGAAATGATTGCCAGCGGAATTGTAGAGGCGATTCGTGCAGAAAAAGGGAATAGTCGCTATGAATACTTTTTTCCAATGGACGATGAAGAAACAGTTCTGCTGATTGATAGTTGGACAGATCAGGAAGCATTAGACAAACACCACGCTTCTCCAATGATGACCCGTATTACGGAACTTAGAGAAAAATATGATTTGCATATGAAAGTAGAAAGATATGTATCAGATGTAACAGACCCCTTGACAAAAGATGCCGCGTTTATAAGAAAATAACCAGAGTACAATCATTGATCTTAAAATTTAGTGCTAGGAACATCAAGCGTTTCGACTGATGTTCCTAGCACTTTTTATCTTGTAAGGATGAATCATTTGTTACACACGTTAAATTAAAGAAGGACCATTTGTTCTTCAGTCACAGCCGGTTCGGTTAAAATTTTGGCTTGGGCAGCTGCGAGTTTCGCAATAGGTACCCGATAAGGTGAGCAAGAGATGTAGTTTAGGCCAAGTGTTTGGAAAAATGTGATGGATTGCGGATCACCACCGACTTCTCCACATACGCCAATACTCATGTTTGGTTTAGTACGACGCGCTTTCTCTACAGCTAATTGAATCAGTTGACCAACACCTGTTTGATCTAGTGATTGAAACGGATCTTGGGTAATGATTTTCTTTTCCCGATACGTATTAATGAATTTACCGATATCATCACGAGAAAAACCATAGGTCATTTGTGTTAAATCATTTGTTCCAAAGCTGAAAAAGTCTGCTTCTTCTGCTAACTGATCCGCAATCAGACAAGCTCTAGGTAGTTCAATCATTGTCCCGATTTCGTAAGGGAAAGGAGTCATTTTATGTTCTTCAAAGAGACCGTCAATCGTTTCTTTTAAAATGCGTTTGAGATAGAGAAGTTCTTCTTTTTCG
This sequence comes from Enterococcus sp. AN402, assembly GCF_040719405.1. NCBI lineage: Bacteria > Bacillati > Bacillota > Bacilli > Lactobacillales > Enterococcaceae > Enterococcus > Enterococcus sp. AN402. The sequence goes on from NZ_JBFDTM010000004.1 coordinate 717,600, forward strand.
GCGATTAGAGGAATCATCACTTCTGGATAAACAGTAATTCCTTCTTTGACTAATCGAATGGCACTAGTAAATAAGGCTGTAACTTGCATTTTGTATATTTGTGGTTGGGTCACACCTAAGCGACAACCACGATGGCCCAACATTGGATTGGTTTCTTGTAACCGTTCAATTTGTTTGGCGATGGTCACCGGGAACCGTTGTAGTTGCTTCGCCAATAATTGAATATCATTCTTTTCATGAGGTAAAAACTCATGCATCGGCGGATCTAACAAGCGGACCACCATGGGTTTGTCTTGAACTACTTTCAGCATTTGATAAAAGTCTTCCTGTTGAAAATGAAGAAGTTGCTCCAACGCATAGGTTGCTTCCTTTTCAGACTCTGCTAAAATCAGGCGACGCATTTCCAAGACACGCTCTTCACCGAAAAACATATGCTCTGTTCGCGCTAAACCAATCCCCGCTGCGCCAAAACGGATAGCAGTCTCTAAATCTTGTGTAGTTTCTGCATTGGCACGAACAGTTAAATCAGCATATGCATCTGCCCAAGACAAGAGCTCTTGAAGGTCATCGTTATTATCAGCAGAAATTGTAGGAATTTCGCCAAGATAAATTTCCCCCGTTGAGCCATCGACGGAAATGATTGTTCCTTCTAAGATGACCTGTGGCCCGCAGTGTAGTTGTTTGGCTTCTTCATTGACGGTTAAACTTTCACAACCAGTCACACAGCAAGTTCCCATTCCTCGTGCGACCACAGCGGCATGAGAAGTCATTCCGCCACGACTGGTCACGATTGCTTCGCTTACAACCATGCCTTCAATATCTTCTGGTGAAGTTTCTTGACGAACAAGAATGACTTTCTTTCCTAGATTGGTCAGTTCTTTGGCTTTTTCTGCTGTAAAAACAATTTGGCCACTTGCTGCACCAGGACTAGCAGGAAGTCCCATAGCTAAACGTTCCATGTGTTGTCGTTTCTCTTGATCAAACACGGGATGAATTAATTGATCAATCGTATCAGGTGTCACACGCAACAGTGCTTCTTGTTTAGTAATGCGATTTTCTTTGGCTAAGTCTAAAGCAATTTTAACCGTAGCTGCGGCGGTTCGTTTCCCGTTTCTTGTTTGTAAAATATATAATTTTTCATTTTCAATGGTAAATTCAATATCTTGCATGTCACGATAATGATATTCTAAAAGTTCTGCGTAATGGCGAAAATCTTGATAAACTTTTGGCATAGTCAAACGTAAACGACGAATGGGTTCTGGCGTCCGAATACCAGCCACTACATCTTCTCCTTGCGCGTTCAAAAGAAACTCTCCAAACAGTTGATTTTCCCCTGTGACCGGATTTCTAGTGAAAACAACGCCAGTGCCACTGTCTAGTCCACGATTGCCGAAAACCATTTCTTGAATGTTGACAGCTGTACCTAAGTCATGTGCAATATGATGTAAGTTTCGATAAACCACCGCACGTTGATTATTCCATGAATCAAAAACAGCTTTGATTGCTTCAAAAAGTTGTGCGACAGGGTCTTGCGGGAAGACCACCTGATGTTGTTCAAAAACTTCTTGGTAGCGGACAATCAAGGCGAAATGATCTGCTTCTTGAAAAGCGGTAATTTTTTTGTTTAGCTCTTGTTCCAAGCGCTCTTTTTGTTGGTCAAATAATTCTTTGGGAATGTGATAGACGACGTCTCCAAACATTTGAATAAGTCGGCGATAACAGTCAAAAGCAAAACCAGGAGAGGTTAAGGTCGCAAATTTTTTCACACGTTGATCATTTAAACCTAAATTTAAAATAGTATCCATCATACCAGGCATCGAGAAGGCAGCACCGCTGCGAACGGAAACTAAGAGAATCTCATTGTCCGCGGTAAAAGATTTGCCTGTTTCAGTTTCTAGATTTTTAACCGCTTTCAAAATTTCTGATTGTAAGTGTTCTTCAAAGAAAGTAGCATCTGCCAAATAGTCCATACAGCAACGGGTTGTAATCGTGAATCCTTGTGGAATCGGCAAACCTAAGCGTGTCATTTCTGCCAAGTTTGCCCCTTTACCACCAAGAGTCTCTTTACCTTCATTGTGTGTTTCGTTAAAAGAATAAATAAACTTTTTCATGCGTGACCTCCGTTTAATATGTGTCTTATATGTTCAATAAACATCATAATAGACGGAAATAAGTTTGTCAATAGAAAAAGTTTCTTGTCAATATGTTGAAAAAACAATAAATATGTGTATAATTGTAAGCGAATGCACAATTTGTTTAAGAGGAATTGAGGAGGAAATGATGAAATTAAGTAAACGACAAGAGCAAATTATCGCTGTTGTAAAAGAGCATCAGCCAGTTAGTGGTGAACGCATTTCGGACATACTAGCCGTTTCACGTGCGACATTGCGTTCTGATTTGTCTTTTTTAACACTTTCAGGAATTTTAAAAGCAAGTCCGAAAGTTGGGTATACTTACGAAAGTGATAATATGGAGGCTTTTTTCTTTTTTGATGTTTTTCAAACAAAAGTTCAGGAGATCATGAGTCCACCATTGATGGTTGCCCAAGACACCTCAATTCGAGATGCGATTACCAACTTATTTATGTATGATGTCGGTTCTCTTTATGTCATGGATGAAGCAAAAGAATTATTAGGGGTTTTGTCACGAAAAGATTTATTACGGGCCTCTTTAAATACAAATATTGATGGCACACCTGTTGCTGTTTGTATGACAAGAGTGCCACATGTGAAAACCTGCACACCAGAATTTACTATTCTTGAAGCTGCTGACACTTTGCAAAAATACGAAGTGGATTCTTTGCCAGTCGTTGAAAAAGAAAATCCTAAAAAAGTTATTGGAAAAATTACGAAAACGAAAATTTTAACCTATATTACGCAACAAGCGAAAGAAGCCGCACAAAACAGATAAGGGAGCTTAATTATGAAAAAAGAGATCATTGTTTATACTATTTCCGATTCACTTGGAGAAACATCACAAAAATTGTTAGCTGCAGCAAGCGCACAATATCCAGATATTTCTTTTCTTAATCGATACAATTTTTCTTTTGTCACAACAGAAGAAGAATTATTAGAGATTTTAAAAGATGCCTTAAAAGATAAAGCCTTAGTTGTCAGTACATTAGTCAGTAAACAACTAATCACAGCGGCGAAAGAATTTAGTGAACGAACAGGGTTGTTATATTTAGATTTAATGGCGCCATTTTTTGAATTAATTCAAGCGAAAGCCGGAGTAGATCCTATTGAAGAGCCTGGACGACGCCACCAACTAGATCGTGCCTATTTTGATAAAATCTCAGCGATTGAATTTGCTGTAAAATATGATGATGGCAAAAATCCTCAAGGGTTTCTTGATTCTGATATATTGTTGTTAGGCGTTTCGCGGACCTCAAAAACGCCAGTCAGTATGTATTTAGCGAATCAAGGCTACCGCGTTTCTAACTTACCATTAATTCCAGAAGTTCCATTGCCGCCAATTTTGGAAGAAATGGATCCACAAAAAATGATTGGTTTAGTTTGTTCGCCAGAAACATTAGGACAGATTCGTAGCAGTCGGTTGGCTTCCTTAGGTTTAGGTAATGAGACCAGTTATACCAATGTTGAACGGATTGAACAAGAATTAGCTTATGCTGAAGAAATTTTTGCGAAGTATGGCATCCCAGTGATTGATGTAACCGCAAAATCTGTCGAAGAAACAGCCTTTTTAATTAAAGAAAAACTAGATGAAAGAAATTAAAAAGCTTGGCAACCTCACTAAATTTCAGTGAAGTTGCCAAGCTTTTTATACTTAATTGGGATTCTTTTTGTTAGTCAATATTTTTTTGATCGACAATGAGTAAAGCAATCATCACGTAGACAATCCAGCTACTTTTAGAATAAAGTGTATAGCGGGGTTGCCATTTGCTAGCAAATTTTTCCTTGTATTCGCGTAATCCTTGGAAGGAGTAAATTTCTGAACCAAATTCATAAATTAACGCAGCAATCCGTTCTTGAATAAAACTTTTTCTTGATTGACCAACGTTGGCTAACGGAGCCATCCCTAAATTGAAATAATGAATATTTTCTGTTTTCATATATTCAAATAAATGAATAAATAGGAAATCCATACTTCCAGAAGGGGCTTTTTCTTTATGGTGACGCATCAAGTCGATGGTACCAACTTCATTTGTGTAACTAGGAATAATATTAGCGAAAGAGACCATTTCTCCTTCAGCATTTCGGACAACAGCAATTGGGTTTCTTTGAAGATACGCTTCATCGAAAAATCCTAGTGAAAAGCCTTTTTCTTTTCGATTGTCTAACCAACTATCCGAAATAGCTTTTAATTCGTGCATTTGTTCGGTACTAAAAGGAGGTTGGAGTACGTCAAATGAATAGCCGGCTTTGGTAATTTTATTAAACACTGCGCGGGTACCTTTGAATTTTTTCCCAGACATCGTAAATGTTTCTAGATTAACTAAGGCTTCTTCGCCCATTTTGATAAATTCGTAGCCATATTCGTGTAGTAACATCACGCTGTCCTCATTGGTTTCGTAAAAGACGGGTACATAGCCGAAACGATCTGTTTCTTTAAGGAATGCATCAATCGCCGCAGGAAAATCTTCTTTGTTCCCAGAAGGGTTGCCCATCACAACGCATTTATTATTAATGGTGTTGAATTGTAAAAAGACAGTCGGTTCTTCTTTGGGATATAAGAAAACCTGTTTATCATGAAGAAAGACAAGTTCACTGTCAATATTCCCGCCATAAGTTGTTAAGATATTATGCAAGATACTATCTTCTGGAAACTCACCAACTTGGTGTTTTTTCCCTTGGAGGTAGCGAACAAATAGAAAGTTAAAACTCATAACTAAGAGGATAGCGATAAATCCTGACAACCAGATCCGTTCGGAAGGGAACAAGAAAAATTCCACAAAATGATGACGATGGTGTGGGAAGTTCGGTAAATTATAAACACCAATTACCAGGTATAACAAAGTCAACAAGCCAAAGATAAAGCCATCAATCGTCATCCACTCCCAAGAGTAAACCAGTTGTTCACGGTACAATTCTGATTTTGAAAAAATAACGATAAATAATAAAATAGCTAAATAGAAAATGGAAAACATACTAAAGTCAACAACAAATGAATACAAGATAGCACCAATTAATAAAATAATCGTTGGATAATAGGCTCTTTTAACACGATCAGCAATCCCACGTCCCATAATTAATAATGCAAAGCCTAAGACAATACTCGGAATTTGAATAATAATATGAGAACGGAAGGGGTTAATATCTCTTAACCAATGCACTTGAGTGAAGGCTTCTGGAATAGTGGCTAGGAGCACCATCATAATTCCTGAAAAATAAAGTAAAACCACTTCCAGCTTGTGGGCAATTTCCAAAGTAATTTGTTTTAGCAATTGACGATAATGAGTATCCAACTTTTGGCTTAAGTGTTTTGTAAAGAACAAACAGCCAATTAAGAAAGGAATAATATAATAGAATAAACGATAGAGCAATAACCACAAAACAATAATTTCACGATCAACACCTAAGTTGCTTAGTCCTAAAATCATCATGACATCAAAACTACCTAAAGCCCCTGGAATCATCGAAGCAATCCCAATAATCGAAGCTGCTACATATAAAGGAACAATATCAATTAAAGGAATCGGTACATCTAATAAGTAACCAATACTGATAAAGGTAATTAAAACACCTGTCCATTCTAAAAACGAAGAAACAACTAAAGATAAGCGATTTTTTGCATCGAGGTTACCAAAGGAACTATTTTTTTGGAAATGTAAAATAAGATAAAGTAACGGGAAATAAAGACCGCCACCTAATAACCAAATCCAATATTGCTGTAAATAAGCCATCTTTGGATCAAACTGAACAAGGAAAAAGCAAAGAATACTATAAATAGATAGACCGGATAACACAAAAAGTAAAATATGGGTTAACGCAGGTAAAATTTTCTTTTCCTCTGTTTTATTTCCATAAAATTCAGAACGAAGTCCCATGCTGACCAAACCACCGAATCCACCAATATTATTGATAGTATTGACAATCCAGCTAGATTCAAGGAGTTCCCGTTTTGAGACTTTCAAGTTTAAAATGCGATTTAATGTTAAGTCATAATTTAGCATCGGAGTAACGGAAACTAAACCGATAACCATCATCAATAACAATTTCCATAGCGGAATCTCATCAAAAATCTGTTTTAACTGTTCAAATGAGATCGTTTTACCAATTGATAAAAGTTGGGCAACAACAATAATTGAGACCGCAATAACAAACAGTGTTTTTAGTAATCCTGTATGCGTTTTGATCCAATGAATAATTTGTTTCATTTAGACACCTTCATTTCCTTTAAGAATTTTTCGATTGTTTTATTAAAAATATCTGGTGAGTTTTTGGCAAATAAATGACCCTGTTTATTTACCAAGACCAATTTACCATCAGGAATGGCATCAGCAATCGCCCGTGAATGGGAAAGCGCAATTAAATCTCGACTGCCAGTAATAACAAGAGTAGGACAGGGGATGTGTTCTAAATCTTGTTTTGTCAGTCCAGTATCTTCAAATAACAGAGCCACGATAGGGAGCCGTGTGCGCAATTTTTTTGAAAAAAAAGCGCCAATACGACAAAACCAATATTGAAAATAAGTGGCAATCGTTACATATTTTTTCAGACCAGACATGGTGACATTTCCAGAATTTAAGACGAGTTTGTTGACGAAATCAGGATATAAATGGGTAAAAACCATGGCAATATTTGCTCCGTCACTAAAGCCCAATAAATTAATTTTTGTTAAGTGTTCTTGTTGAATAATACCAGCTAAATCTTCTGCCAAAAGCGGAAAAGTTAATTGACTTTGTGTATTGGTGGAACGTCCATGTCCGCGGGTATCCACCGCAATAACTTGATACTCCTTGGAGAAATAAGAAATTTGATAATTAAAAAAAGTATGATCATTGCCATTACCATGAAGTAACACAAGGGGGTAATTTGTTTCTTTGCCAAAAATTTGATAAAAAATTTGACTGCCATCTATTGTTTGAAAATATTTTTCTATTGCCATTCTCCGTCACCTATCTCATCTATAATCAATCGAGTCCTCTCTCATTATAGAGTCTTTTGTCTTTTTTTTGTAATAAAAAACAGAAAATTTTCCGAACAGTTTTGTAAGGTGTTGTAATATAGTGTGATATAGTAGAAGATAGCCACCTAAAAATTAGACTAGAGGAGGGAAAGTTGATGTCTTTAATCGTTTTAATTGGTGCCCAAGCTGTCGGGAAAATGACCGTTGGCAAGGCTTTAGAAAAGCAGTTAGATGCTAAATTACTATTTAATCATCAAACCATTGACTTATTTGCAAACTATCTTGGGTATACGGAACGTGCATTTCAATTGTCTGATTCCGTTAGAAAGGAACTTTTTCATGCCTTTGTCGAAAATCCAGCCACAAATACAACAAAAAACATTATTTTTACAGTGGTGATTGCTTTTGATCAAGAACAGGATTTTCAATTTTTAGAAGAAATATCAGAAATTTTTCTTAGTAAACATGAGTCCGTTTATTTCGTCGAACTCGTCTCTTCAACATCAATCCGCCTAGAACGAAATGTTCATCCAGAACGGCTAGAGGCAAAACCTTCAAAACGCGATGTCGACTTTTCTCGAAAAGAATTACTCAATACCTTTAAAGAACATCGATTAGTAAGCCACGAAGGTGAACTAGAAAGTACATTTCCAAATGTAAAAATAACGAAAATAAATAATTCAAACATGACACCAGAAGAAGTAGCAACGAAGATAATTGCTACTTTTGGTTTGACCTAATGTGAAAGGAACATCGGAATCAATGAAAAAGTTTTTTAAATATCTCGGTAGCTTGATGGTCCTTCTTTTAAGCATAGCTTTAATTTTGATAGGATATTTAACCTTTCGAGAGTTTCGACCACGAGCGGTTGAACCAGTTGCTATAAATAAACAATTTTCAGAGCAAACCATCGAAAAACATCAATCCATTTCTTTAGTCACGTATAACATAGGCTATGCTGGCCTAGGACAAACAGAAGATTTTTTTATGGACGGTGGCAAAACTGTCCAACCAGTTAATAAGGCAATGGTCCAACAGAATTTAACAGGCATTGAAGGAACCTTAAAAGAATTACCAGCGATGATTTACTTATTCCAAGAAGTCGATCGTCGCTCGCAACGTTCTTATGAAGTCAATCAAGAGGAAGAATTACAAAAACAGCTACAGCTGAACAGCGCATTTGCTTATAATTTTAAGGTAGATTATGTGCCCATTCCTTGGCCGCCGATTGGACGAGTAGAAAGTGGTTTATTAACATTATCAAATGAAAAAATAACAGAGGCTAAACGCATTGCTTTACCCAATCCCTTTCGTTGGCCCGTTAGCATTAGTAACTTAAAACGAGCGCTTCTAGAAACGCGCTTTTCAATTAAAGGCACAGACAAAGAATTAGTGGTTTTTAACTTACATTTGGAAGCCTATGACAATGGGGATGGGAAGATTGCTCAAAGCAAAAAGTTAGCTGACGTATTATCCCAAGAATACGCTAAAGGAAACTATGTAATTGCTGGAGGTGACTTTAATCAAGTTTTCAAAGGCAGTCATCGATATCCTAACCTAGGTGAAGCTGGTTGGGCACCAGGAGAAATTGATCCTGCAGACTTACCTAAACATTTTTCACTTGCTTATGATGATCAACAACCGACTGTGCGGGTGCTTAATAAGCCTTACACTGGCTCTTATGAAACATCTCAAGTGTATGTAATTGATGGTTTTATTGTTTCTGATAATGTGGCTGTTCATAGCGTGAAAACAAAGGACGAACAATTTAAATATACAGATCACCAACCTGTGAAGATGGAAGTTGGGTTAAAATAAAAAAAGTACAAACGGTGCTTGTTGCTTGCACCGTTTGTACTTTTTATTTTACAGATAGCCTTTAGTAATAGAATGAGTGGAATTTAGCATATTTGCTGGGGTTCCTGTAAAAAGAAGCTGTCCGCCATTTTCTCCACCTTCGGGACCTAGTTCAATCAACCAGTCGGCACTTTTAATCACGTCAATGTGATGTTCTAATAAAATTAAGCTGTTTCCTTCTTCTACCATTCGATTGAAAAGTTGAAGACTTTGTTGGATATCAATTAAGTGTAAACCATCTGTAGGTTCATCCATTAAATAGATAGCTTTTTTTTGGTGAAGTGTGTCTGCTAATTTTACCCTTTGCAATTCGCCACCAGATAATGTTGAGAGCGATTGATTGAGTTTAAGGTAGCTTAAGCCAACTTCCAGTAAATTTTTTAATGAAAGAGCAAAAGGCTGGTCTTTGAAAAAATCATAGCCATCTTTAACGCTTAAAGCTAGTACTTCAACGATATTTTTTCCGTTATACAGATAATGAAGCACCTCTTCTTTGTAACGCGTTCCGTGACAGGTTTCGCAAACACTAGTAACATCCTCCATAAAAGACATATCGGAGACAATTATGCCTTTCCCCTTGCAAGTAGGACAGGCGCCTTTGGAATTATAGCTAAATAAAGCTGGACTAACATGATTTTCTTCCGCAAACAGTTTGCGGACCTTATCAAAAATATTAAGATAGGTCATAGGTGTGGATCGTAAATTTGCGGTAATGCTTTTTTGTGAAAGATGAATAATTTCTTGGTTATCAGCTTGGGCTTTTTGATAAATTTCTTCCGCTAATGATGATTTACCTGAACCAGCGACCCCACAAATAACAGTCAAAACTCCTAACGGAACTTCGACAGATAGATTGTTTAAATTATGCAGTGTCGCATGTTCGATTGTTAAAGACTTCCTTGCTTTTCTTGGTTGATCGTTTAAAGGGAGCGGCTCTTGAAGGGCTTGACTAGTCAAGGTTTTGGAGGCTAAAAATGCGTCATACGTTCCTGAAAACTGGACATGGCCACCATTTTCGCCTGCGAAAGGTCCTATATCGATGATAAAATCAGCTTCTCTAATTAATTGTGGATTGTGTTCCACGAGAACCACTGTGTTTCCTTTATTTTTTAAATTGAGCAACGCACGACTGATCCGTTCGATGTCCTTTGGATGTAAGCCAGCACTTGGTTCATCTAAAATATACATAATATCATTTAAGGCGCTGTTTACATACTTAGCAATTTTAATCCGCTGTGCTTCACCACCAGAAAGTGTTTCAGTTGCTCGTCCTAATGTGAGGTAGGAGAGACCGATATTAATTAATGCTTCTAGACGTACAAGTAGCTCTTCTTGAATAGTTTTTATTAAGGAAAGGTCCATTGAACGAATAAAAGAATGTAATTCAGTGAGTGGCATGTCAACAGCATCAGCAATACTTTTCTGATTAATTTTGCAGCTACGAACACGTTCATTGACTCTACTTCCTAAACAATCAGGACATCTTTTTACGGTAACAAAGTGATTAAGGTATTTTTGATGACGTTTGCCTTCGTCTGTATGCAATATGCTACGTTGCATGCGCGGGACGATTCCTTCATACAAAGCTGTATGAGGCCACTCTTTGGGTGGATTAGCTAGTTTTTGTTGTGGAGCATATAAAAATAATGCTAACTCTTCAGGAGAATAGTCCTTGATTTTTTTATCCAAATCAAATAGACCACTATGGGCATAACGCTTCCACCGCCAGTTGCCAACTGTAAATGTGGGGAAATCGATAGGCCCTTCGTTTAATGATTTGTCATAATCAACTAGCTGATGAAGATTGATTTCGGTAATCTTTCCTAAGCCATCGCATGTTGGACATTTTCCATCCGGATGATTAAACGAAAAAGTATCTGAATAACCAACAAATGGAGAACCTGCTCGTGAAAACAGCAAACGTAAAAACGTATAAATATCTGTATACGTTCCCACTGTCGAGCGAGAATTGCCTGCTACTTTTTTCTGGTCAATGACAATTGCAACAGGAAGATTCTCGATTTTTTCAACTTCTGGACGACCATATTTGGGTAAGTAATTTTGAACAAACGAACTAAATGTATCATTTAGTTCACGACGTGATTCAGCGGCTAATGTGTCAAATACTAAGGAGGACTTTCCTGAACCCGAAAGTCCAGTAACAACAGTTAGTTGCTTTTTAGGGATATTGACAGAGATATTCTTCAAATTATTTTGTGTTGCGTGCTTAATTTCAATCCATTCCATTAAAAAACCTCCGTTTCTATTCTATTTTAGCATATAAAAAGGACCTAGCCTAAAAGTTGAACATTGGAATGTTCAAGAGAACTTTACTTTTTAATCGCTTTCATTTATGCTATAAGTAATACAGATTTTTTATCTGTATTAATAGATAAAGGATGTGACTTATGAAGAAGTCGATTTTGTTCAAAAAGTTAGGGATTATTTTATTAATTAGCCAAACACTGGTAGGGGTACCAATGTTGGCACAAGAAAGTATATTAGAAACAACCGTTCAAACAGAGACGGAATCAGTAACAACAGAAACCAGTCAGACTGTAGCTAACTTGGAATCTGAAACTACTAGCCAAACGGTGATGCAGGAAAAAGAATCCTCTCCGGCAATCGCCGAAAGCAGTAGCGGAAATGTGGTTGCAGTAACTACTGAAACCACAAATGAGATACAAAATAGTGATACAGATGAAAAAGCTGTTTCTGCAGAGAGTGTTTTTTCAGAAGCAGATTATAAACAAGCAACTGCACTGGAGTTAGCAACTTTAGTAAGAGAAAAAAAGGTGACGAGCGAAGAATTAGTAAAAATTGCGTTGGCCATCACTAAACGTGAAAATCCTACATTAAATGCGGTCATTACTTTACGAGAAGAAGCGGCTTTGACAGAAGCAAAAGCTTTACAAGATACAGGTCAACCATTTCTAGGTGTGCCGCTCTTACTAAAAGGGTTAGGACAATCCTTGAAAGGTGAAAGCAACACGAACGGTTTTGGTTTTCTCCAAGATCAAGTAGCTGGTGGGACATCGACCTTTGTCAAAGCACTACAAAATGCTGGATTCATAATCATTGGTCAAACGAATTATCCAGAATTAGGATGGAAGAATATTTCAGATTCAAAGTTATATGGCGTTTCCGTCAATCCATGGAATCCTAACCATTATTCAGGTGGTTCTTCAGGCGGAGCGGGTGCTAGTGTCGCCTCGGCATTTGTTCCCATTGCTTCTGGAAGTGATGCTGGTGGCTCTATCCGCATCCCTGCTTCTTGGACAGGCACCGTAGGCTTGAAACCTTCTAGAGGAGTAATCATTGGCAATTCTAATAGTGCAAAAGGTCAAACTGTTCACTTTGGTTTAAGTCGAACCGTGGCGGATACAAATGCATTATTTGAAACCTTATTAACCAAAAAAGATCTTCCTGCGGGACATTTAAGTCAAGCGCAACCCATTGCTTATACAACAGAATCTCCTGCCGGAACGCCTATAAGTGCCGAAGCAAAAGAGGCGGTCGCTGAAGCTGTTGCTTTTTTAAAAGACCAAGGGTACACATTGGTTGAAGTGAAGCACCCTGTTGATGGGGAACGTCTAATGAAAAATTATTATACTGTAGCTGCTGGCTCAGCAGGAATTGCCGATTTTATGGCGCGGCAGAAATTGAAAAGACCGCTTGAACGAAATGATGTAGAACTGTTAACATGGGCGCTTTTTCAAACAGGAAAAAATATAACGAGTGAAGAGACAACTGCGGCTTGGACAGATATTGCTTTACAAGCACAAGCGATGGACGAATTTTATCAACAGTATCCTATCTTATTAACACCAACGACGGCTGCCACGGCACCTAGTATTGATAATCCGTTACTAAAACCAGAACATGCAGCACAGATGGAAAAAATTGATCAATTGTCACCAGCAGAACAAAAACAATTGATTTATGACCAATGGCTGACGGCGTTCACATATACACCGTTTACACAACAAGCAAATTTATTTGGACATCCAGCATTAAGTGTACCAACTTACGTTTCAAAAGAAGGACTGCCTTTGGGGATTCAATTTAATAGTGCATTAAATGAAGACCGAACATTGCTACAATTAGGTGCTTTATTTGAAAATAACCACAAGATAAATCAACCACATGTAGAAGAACCAGACAAAGACAAAGACCCAGATGCAAGCGGCGAACCAGAAAAAGACAAAGAGCCAGATGCAAGTGGCGAACCAGACAAAGACAAAGAGCCAGATGCAAGTGGCGAAGCAGACAAAGACAAAGAGCCAAATGCAAGCGGCGAACCAGACAAAGACAAAGAGCCAGATGCAAGTGGCAAACCAGATAAAGACAAAGAAACAAAAACAAGTGAAGAACCAATCGAAGGAAAAAACCAAAACCCAGACAAAGCTGGAAAAACTACTAGTGAGTCATCCTTAGATAATTCGCTGAATTCATCAGCAAATCAGGGAACCAAATCAACAGAAAGTACGCATGCTTTTTCTGATAAAAATATGATTGGGAAAAAAGAACAGCTTCCCAAAAAAGTATTACCAAAAGCAGGTGCAGAAGTACCTAGTACTTTCTGGATTGTTTTAGGAGGAGCTTTCTTAGTAACGAGTGGAACGATTTATATAAGGAAAACTAGAAAATGATAACCAGTCAAGGCTAGAGACAATTTATCCCCAATTGTCTCCAGCCTTTTTTCTTTGGTATACTAAAACCAATAGGGAAATGGAGGCGAAAGTAATGAGGGCGTTTGAGAAGATTCCAGCGTTTCAGCAATGGCAAAAAGTTGAAGCTATTCACCGTGGTTGGTCAACTGATTTAAAGTTTAAAGTTACCAAAAATCAAGAAACCTTTTTATTGCGAATTTTTCAACAAGAAGAGTTATTAGCCAAACAACAAGAATATCAATTTATCAAAAAAGTAGCGGCGTTAGGATTTCCCAGTTCTAAACCTTTTTTATGTGCACCTATTCCTGAAAGTGAACAAGGATACATGTTATTAACGTATCTAGAAGGTGAAGACTTAAGCGATGTTTTACCCGCTCTTTCTCCCAAAAGACAACTGAACTTTTAGGCGTAGAGTCAGGCCGCTATTTAAACAAAATCCATAAGCTTTTGTTGCCCGAAAGGATTAGTCAAAGAGAGATTGCGCAAAATTTATACGAAAAAAAGCAGAGCCAACTAAATAAGTATAAGGAATCTCAATTTTGTATGCCGTACCAGCAGCCAATAATTTCATATTTAGAAAAACAATTACCGTTATTGCAACAACGGCCTGTAGTTTATCAGCATGGAGATTTCCATGCAGGAAATTTTATTTACTTGCCAACTAGGCAGGTCGGTGTGATTGATTTTAATCGATGGGATTTTGGGGATCCTTATGAAGAATTTTACAAGTTACAATTTTTTTCAAGAAATGTTTCGCCATTGTTTGCTTATGGTCAATTACAAGGTTATTTTGCTGGGAAAGTTCCTACCTTATTTTGGCAGTTTCAAAAGCTTTATACTTTTCACGCAGGACTCTATTCTTTAGTTTGGGCACTGAGCTTTGGTGAAAAAGAAATCAGGACTATGGAACAGCAATACCAACAATTACTAGTTCCCAAATGGTTTTCAACTATCCAAAGAAAGGGATTGAGATTTTAGGTTTATTTCGATAGAATAAAAATAAAAACAGGAGTTTAAGGAATGAAACTAAACGGGATTATTATGATAGCGGTTGTTGGAAGCGTTTTATCTAGCTGTGGTTGGCAAAAATCGAAAGAGGAATCACAGAAAGTACAAACCGTACAAACAAACAATGTAAATACTGAAGAAACAAGAGCGATTTCAGCAACCGAAGTTAGTCAAACCACGGCGTTGGAATTAGAGCAAACAACGCAAACACAAGAATTAACTGAATTAGTTACAGAAGAAGGGACGATTTGGAATCAGCAAAAAGCAAAACAGTTAGGACAATACATGGAAATCTGGGGTCAAGAACGCAATCAGAACTATCAAGCGTACCAACCAGGTCACTCTGTAGCTTTTTACACGATTCAAGTGCCTGATGATTTATTGAGTTATGAACCTAAAATACAACCAGCTATTGGGAACAATCCCATTTGGTTAAATTGGTCAGAAACAGGCAGCGAAGGGGGTTATTGTCTGGTGGCAGTATACTCTGACAGTGCGACACAAGTTGCCCAGAAGCATGTCTATTTATTTACTTTAGTGAATGGTGAAGCCAAAGTTTATGTGAGTAAAGAACAGCCAGTAGAGGAGCAACCTTATTTGTTTTTAAAAGAAACAAGCAATACAGAACTGAAAGAACAATTCACAAACCTTGTGAATAATCTTTAATTTTTTATTTAATCAAAAGGAAAAGAAAATTTATCATTGACAAAGTATCCGCTTTCATTTTATTCTGTAGCTACCCCTTGGGAAAGGGCAAAAGGAAGTTTTGAAAGGGATGGAAAAAATGAAGGAAACAAGTTTAGTAATTATTAAGCCAGATGGCGTTGAACGGAAGTTAGTTGGCAAAATCATTCAACGTTTTGAAGATAAAGGTATTGACTTATTGCACCTTAAATTCGAACGACTAACAGTAGAAACAGTGAAGGAACACTATGAGCATTTAAAAGATGAACTATTTTTCCCTGAATTATTAGCCTATATGACAAGTGGCCCAGTGGTTGTGATGGTCGTTGTAGGGGACAATGTGGTTAAAAAAGTGCGTAAATTAGTTGGAGCAACGAATCCGTTAGATGCTGAAAGTGGCACCTTACGAGCGGATTATGGGTTGTCTGTCACCAAAAATTTAATTCATGCTTCTGATTCTGTCCAATCAGCAAAAATTGAGATGCAACGGTTCTTTGGTTAATCAGCGAAAAAGAAGCAATCCTTTATTTTTTATAAAGGATTGCTTCTTTTTTATTAATTGTCAGAATATTCCGCTTAAATGGTTGACATCTGGAGGTAGAAGAGTAGTATAGACTACATACTAAATACTAAATGACTGCGTGTGCTTCAGGAGGATAAAATGATAACAAGTGATGAATTGACAGAAAACCTTAGTCCGTTTGAATTAAGTCTATTTTTAGAGAAGAAATTACATGAAGAAAATCATAATTTAGAAACATTGCTAAATGCAGGGCGAGGCAATCCTAATTGGACGGCGCCAACACCAAGGGAAGCCTTTTTTTTATTAGGTCAATTTGCTACAAAAGAAACGTTAAGAGAGGGGAGCGAACAAACGGCTGGTATGATTCAGCCAAGTTTTGGTAGAACGCAACGCTTCTTAAACTTTTTAGCAGAAAATCCTAGCAAAGGGGCAACTTTCTTACAAGAAATTTGGACAGCAGAGCATAACTATTTTGGGATGGATAAGGAAATGTGGTTAGATGCCATGTTAGACTATGTGATTGGGGATAATTATCCGAATCCTGTTCGTTGCTTGAAGGCGTGTGAACAACCGATTAAAGCATATTTAAATCAAGAATTATTTTCCAGCGAAGCACAACCGTTTGATATTTTTGCCGTTGAAGGTGGTACAGCAGGGATTTGTTACTTGTTTGATACGTTGGCAAATAATTATTTACTAGAAAAAGGTGATCGTATTGCGTTGTTATTACCAACGTTTGCTCCTTATCTAGAAATTCCAGAACTACCACGTTATGATTTTGACGTGGTTAAAATCAAAGCAGAGCAAATGATCATTGATGGAAAAACGACGTATCAATACTCAAACAAGGAAATTGATAAACTAAAAGACCCGTCCATCAAAGCGGTTTTTGTCGTAAATCCCAGCAATCCAACTGCCAATGCTATGGGAAAACCTACCATTGAACAAATCAAACAAATCGTTGCAGTGGATAACCCTAAGTTAATGATTTTAACAGATGACGTTTACGGAACCTTTGTGCCAGCTTTCCGTTCACTATTTACGGAGTTACCTTACAATACAGCCTGTATCTATTCTTATTCTAAATACTTTGGCGCTACCGGTTGGCGTGTGGGGACCATTGCGGTCAGTCAAGAGAACATCTTTGATCAAATATTAAAAGAATTGCCAGTGGCTCGAAAAATGGAATTACAGGCACGTTATGCTACATTGAATGCAGACACAAGCCAAATTAACTTTATCAGCCGCTTAGTCGCAGACAGCCGCGATATTGCGTTGAACCATGCAGCGGGACTTTCTTCTATTCAGCAAGCGATGATGGCTTTATTTAGTTTGTATGCTTTGTTAAAAGACGGTCAAGCTTATAAAGACGAAGTGATGGATATTTGTCATACGCGTGAAAAGCTCTTGTTCCGCACCTTAGGCATTGAAGAGCCTTTAGCAAGTTTAAATACAGCATATTATTGTGAAATTAACTTTAGAGATTGGACAGAAAAACGTTATGGCCCAGAATTTTCAAGTTATTTAACGAAATCTTGGACGATCACAAAAGTATTAACCTCTTTAGCAGAAAAAGAAAAATTAATGCTTTTAAAAGCGGATGCTTTCGGGAGTGACAAATGGTCAGTTCGAATTTCTTTAGCCAATTTAGCTACTAACCAATATAGTGAAGTTGGTAAACGAATGATTCGCCTATCTGAACACATTAAAGAAGAGTGGTTGCGCCAAAAGCGCCAAGCAATTAAATAAAAAAACGCTAAGTCTCTTAAGCTGCAGGAGGCTTAGCGTTTTTGTTTATTATTTATTCATTTTTCCGTCAGTTTTGGTTTATAAATGTTTGCTACACTGGAGATAAGAGGAAGTTAAGCGTTTATAAAAAGGAGAAAAGTGAATGAAACATATTAAAGGAATGTTGGTTTTTATCGGATTATTTATTTTGGTTGGTTGTGCGCCAGATCAAGAGCTAACGAAACAAACAACAAGTGGTCCGCAAGAGACAAAGCAAGTGAAGCAAGTTACCGTCACCAATCAAACGACTTCTGCGGTGGAAAAACAAGCGCCGACTAAAAATGACGAACTGATTGCTAATCAATTGACTTTTGATTCTCATGAATACACGTACGAAGTGGTTACAGGATCCACACAAACGACATTTGGGACAACCCCACCAGCAAAATATACACCAGAAGAAAAAAAGGAAAAAATGTTTTGGTCCAATCAACCGCCTTTGGGATTAATGACGGGTAACTATTATAAAAATGAAGGTGTATTTACTGGCGGAAATTACGGCATTGTAGAGATTATTACGGAACCTGAAACGCAACGGATTCTGAATGTTGAGTTTACAGAGTTTGCTAGTGATCCTTATTACGATACACGATATTCGGGTGTCAACAAACGCCTGTCGGATTATCCTGAATTTCAAGCAAGCAACACGCGTACAGACGATACGTTAGTCACCGTTGTTAATGGTATTACTTATGTAGAAAAACAAATGCGTGACGAAAATCGTGTCACAGGTAATTTTTATACGGTACGCGGTTCATCAACTTCTGCGCGTGAAGGTTTAATGCCTTTAGCAGCAGAGATGGACACTTGGCTAAAAGAGCCAGCGAAAGAAACGTATATCGGTTACGCAGAAGATTTAGGCAATGGCCTAATCGCTCGACTTCAAGTGATAACAGAAGAGCAGAAAATAAAACATGTCAGCTATGATGAATACTTTTCAGATGAACAGGAAAAAATCACAGAAACAGCTCTGCGGCCTTTTTATCGTCAATCGAAATATTATTCACCAGGATATAATAAACAAACCAACAATTCTTTTATTCATTTTGTAGATACACTAACAAAGGCCATTACGACACAACAAACTTTATCCGTTAACGAAGAACAAGAGCTAAAGCATCCGTCTTTTACTACTTATCAAAGATTGGCTGAAAGAATCAGCACGTTTCAAAATTCATTGAAGGAATAAAAAAAACGAAAGTAGGACATAAGTCGTTTCGACTTATGCCCTACTTTCGTAATCTTAAGATTATCAGCTAAACCAAAGTGAGTTCTTTTTAAAGAAATACTTTTATTTTAGCCTTTTATAGATCTAAATAATTTTCTAAGTAATCTGCTAAACCATCTTGATCATTTGTTTTTTCAGTGACATCGTTGGCTACGGATTTAATTTTATCCGTGGCATTGTTCATAGCAACACCCCAACCAGCATAACTTAACATTTCTTCGTCATTATGTTCATCGCCAAAAGCAATGATATCAGCTGGTTTGACAGATAAAAAGTTCGCCACTTGATCAACGCCATGGGCCTTTTGAATTCCTTTTGCGACCATTTCTAAAATAGGCATTGGACCGCCCCAAGTGCGGACATCAATATAATCACCATATTGTTTTGTCAATGTATCAGCAACTTTTTCAGCTTGGTTTGGTGTGGTCCGAACCATCATTGAGGTAGGATTTGTTCGTAAATTTTTAGCAGTAAGTAAATTATCTAAGGTTGCTTTGGAAGCAAAAAATTTCGGATCGAACCCATCTAACGTATCGATATAAAATGTTTCTTTGTTTTCAGCAGCAACAAAATCTAATTGTAATTCTTTTTTCTGTGCCAAAATGTCAAAGACTAGGTCACGCTCAATATTGGCTTCGCTTTCCAAGTCCCATTTTTTCTCTGGAATGTGGACTAAAGCGCCGTTAAAGTTAACCATAGGGGTCGTTAGGCCAAGTTGTTGGTAAAATTGATGACTCATTCTATAGGGACGTCCAGTGGCAATACTGACGTAATGACCGTTGTCAATCGCTTTTTTTAGTGTTTGTTCGGTTTTTGGACTGATTAAAGACTGTGCATTTAATGTTGTGCCGTCTAAATCAATAGCAATTAATTTTTTCAAGTAAAAATTCCTCCTAAATGCCTTTTACTCAGTCTAGCATAAAACCGAAGATTATCAAGGGGAGAAGCATGTTCATTTATAAGGTTTAAAAAAAAGCTTAAGAAGTATGCTACACTAAAATAAACAGTTTGAAAAAGGAGCGCAGAGCATCTTGAAAAATTCTAGAAATTATTTACGAGTGATCACCTTAATCTATTGTATCTATATGTGGTTATTTGCTACGCATTTTCATTTTATGGCGTTGAACGTGTTGTTAGCCTATATTCCAATTGAACTTAGTTATCTTTTAAACGCAGAAAAACGTAAAAGGGATTGGTTGATAGGTTTTGCTTGGTTAATTTTTTATCCTAATGCGCCGTACCTATTTACGGATTTTTTTCATTTAGAAACGCTATCTATTTATCGAGGCTTTAATACGATTTTTGCAAACCAAATTGGTGATTGGTGGGCGTTTGTTTGCTTAACTAGCGGGATTGTTATATATGGGCTTTTAGGGATGAAAACAGTAACAACTGTTAGCCAGAAATTGCAAAGTTATTGCGGTTATAGAACAATTGTAGTCTTTCAAGCCAGCCTTCATTTCTTGTCTGCTTTGGCGATTTATGTTGGACGTTTTGATCGATTACACAGTGTCTATCTTTTCATGAGTCCAATTGAAACAGTGAAAATTATCTTTTTTGACTGGTCCCTTCAAAAATTAATGTTTATTTTATTAATGATGTTTCTACAGATGCTGTTGTTTGGGCTAATCCAATTATTAGGAAAAGAAGAAACAATGTAAAGCTTTTTCTTTTTTTATATCCGCGAAACACGAACGTTATATAGAAAAATATATATAATAGTTAATATTTTGTTGTAAAAAGATAGCGATTCTCTTATAATCAAAGAGTAATTATTCGAAAACATGGATTTTAAGGGAGAGAAGTGCAATTATGAATACGTTTTTCAAATTAAAGGAAAACAAGACAACGGTATCAACTGAAATAATGGCGGGGATTACGACCTTTTTTGCAATGAGTTATATTTTATTTGTTAATCCGTCCATTCTTTCAGAAACAGGGATGCCTTTTCAGGCTGTTTTTTTAGCGACCATTATTGCTTCAATCATCGGTACATTAATTATGGGGCTGTTTGCTAATGTACCTTACGCTCAAGCACCGGGAATGGGACTCAATGCTTTCTTCACGTTTACGGTCGTTTTTGGGATGGGGTATACTTGGCAACAAGCATTAGCAATGGTTTTTATTTGTGGTTTGATTAACATTTTGATTACAGTGACAAAAATTCGCAAAATGATTATTAAAGCAATTCCAGAGAGTTTACAACATGCTATTGGTGGTGGGATTGGAATTTTTGTCGCTTATGTAGGGTTGAAAAATGCTGGCTTACTAAGTTTCACAGTACAAGCAGAACCTCAAAATGGTGTTGTGAATGGTTCGAGTATCGTGCCCGCTTTAGGAAATTTTGATAATCCAGCCATTATTTTGGCGGTAATTGGGTTAGTTTTAACAACGATTTTAGTTGTCACGAATGTTCGTGGAGCTATTTTAATTGGCATTGTGGTTACTACGTTAGTCGCAATTCCAATGGGGGTGGTAGACACTGCTTCGGTTGATTGGCATGCTAATTCGTTGGGCAATTCATTTAAAGAATTAGGTACAACTTTTGGCGCTGCTTTTGGTGCTGAGGGGTTACAGTCATTGTTTAGTGATTCTTCAAAAATTCCTCAAGTTTTAATGACCATTATTGCCTTCAGTTTATCAGATACGTTTGATACAATTGGAACATTTATCGGTACGGGACGTCGAACAGGGATTTTCTCTAAAGAAGATGAATTAGCTTTAGAAGATAGTAAGGGTTTCAGCACTAAAATGGACAAAGCTCTATTTGCAGATGCTATTGCAACATCTATCGGTGCGATTTTTGGTACATCGAATACGACAACTTATGTAGAAAGTGCAGCAGGAATCGGTGCGGGTGGTCGAACAGGTTTGACATCGGTAGTGGTAGCAATTCTATTTGCCCTAAGTAGTCTTTTTTCACCACTTATTGCTATTGTGCCAGCACAAGCTACGGCTCCAGCGTTAATTTTAGTGGGAATTATGATGTTAGCTTCTTTCAAAGACATCAATTGGACGGATTTAGAAGATGCGATTCCAGCATTTTTTGCTTCAATTTTCATGGGATTATGTTATAGCATCTCTTATGGGATTGCTGCTGGGTTCATCTTTTATGCAGTGGTGAAAGTAGTCAAAGGGAAAGCCAAAGAAGTTTCACCAATTATTTGGGTCATTGATGCGTTGTTTATCTTAAACTTTGTAATCTTAGCTATTTTATAGTAAATAGAAGTGAGGCTGAGATAACAGCGGTTAGCTTTGAAGGTGTTGCGTTTATTCAGCTATTTATCTTAAGCCCAAGTGTTAAGAAGTCTGGCAGATTGGTCGTTTTGACCGGTCTGTCAGACTTTTTTTTAAAAGAATTTTCTTTTGAGAGATTCACTCTTTTAGAGTATAGTGGTAGGTGAAGAGGTGATAAGGTGGATAAAAGTATGAAAATAAAATGGAAGCAGAATTTATTAGTCGCATGGATTGGTTGCTTTTTTACAGGGGCGAGTATTAGCTTAGTTATGCCGTTTATTCCAGTATATGTTGAACAATTAGGGACGCCTAAGAGTCAAGTAGAGTTGTTTTCTGGATTGGCAATTTCTGTCACGGCGTTTGCTGCTGCGATTGTTGCACCGATTTGGGGAAATTTAGCTGATCGAAAAGGTCGGAAAATTATGATGATTCGGGCTGCAGCAGGAATGACGATCACAATGGGGGCGTTAGCATTTGTCCCTAATGTATACTGGCTGTTGATTATGCGTTTTATGAACGGGATTTTATCCGGCTATATTCCTAACGCAACAGCGATGATTGCATCGCAGGCGCCAAAAGAGAAAAATGGCTGGGCTCTAGGGACATTATCAACAGGTGCAATTGCTGGGACGTTAATTGCGCCATCGATTGGCGGTGCGTTGGCACAGTGGTTTGGAATGGAAAATGTCTTTATTATTACCGGCGTTATTTTATTCATTACAACGTTGTTGACTATCTTTTTAGTTAAAGAAGATTTTCAACCAGTTGAGAAAAAGGATTTATTAACGACGAAAGAAATTTTTAGTAAGATGGATCATGTTTCAGTATTGATTGGTTTGTTTGTGACTACGTTAATTTTACAATTAGGAATTACAAGTATCAGCCCAATCTTAACGCTATATATTCGATCTTTAAGTGGCGATACAGAGAATGTATTATTTGTTAGTGGTTTGATTGTTTCGATTGCCGGCGTTTCAGCAATTATTTCTTCTCCAACTTTGGGAAAAATTGGGGACCGCATTGGGAACCAAAAAGTTTTATTAGGCGGATTAATTCTTTCTTTTATTTGTTACATTCCCATGGCGTTTGTGCAAACACCTTTTCAGTTAGGCGTTTTGCGATTCCTTTTAGGTTTTTCAACAGGCGCTTTAATGCCATCAATTAATACGTTAATTAGTAAAATAACGCCAACGGAGGGCGTAAGTAGAGTTTATAGTTACAATCAGATGTGTAGTAATTTCGGTCAAGTTTTAGGGCCGATGGTAGGGTCAACAGTTGCCCATGGTTTTGGCTATTCTTCTGTTTTTCTGGTAACCGCTTGTTTCGTTTTAGGAAACATTGGGTTGTCCTTCTTTAATTTCCGAAAAGTTTTAAATAAAAAGCTCTAAACAGTTGAAAAGATAAAAAAACCAGTTACAATAACTTTAGTAACTGGTTTTTTCTTATTTAACAGGTTTGGTTTCTTTCGGTACTGCAAAGTGTGCAATTAATAAAATAATAACGGCTGTTGCCAACGATAGAATCGTTGTCATTTTAAAGTCGTATGAACCACCAGATAATGCACCGCCGATATATCCAACGACTTGGCCTAATGCGAAGGTCCAGAAAAATACAACAAGATAACGCATATGAGCACCTCTTTTCTAGCTCTTAGTTTAGCATATTTTCTTTAAAAGTAAAGAATCCGCGATAGGAAAATAAGAGAAGAGGCAAAAAATAGCAAGGATTCAAAAAGGAGCTGTCCAATGTCATTTCCACAATTACATACCGTTACTTCCTATTCGCTTTTATCTAGTACGGTTAGGATTCGTTCCTATGTAAAACAAGCGAAAGCGTTAGGTTATCAAACATTAGCGATTACCGATATCAATGTCTTGCATGGGGCGGTTGAATTTTATGAAGCATGCCAAGAAGCGGGAATTCAACCAATTATCGGTTTAAGATTAGAATATACCCCAGCAGAAAAAGAAGGGCATTCCGAGTTGCTTTTATTTGCTAAAAATTTAAAAGGTTATCAGCAATTAATGCAACTATCTAGCAGCAAAATGACGACAGAGGGTCCCTTTTACTTAGCGGAACATCAATCCTTATTAAGTGATTTATTTGCCGTGACTTTGTCAGCCAAAGGAGAAGTCGCCCAAACATTTTTTGAAGATGAACAACAAGCGGTTCACGCTTTCCAACAACTTGCTTCATATTTTGATCCCCAGTCGTTATTTGTTGAACATTCTTTTTCAATGAATCAACAACGCAATCCAGCGCTCTTTTCTTTTTACCAAAGAGAACAATTACCTGGCGTGGCTTTGCAAGAGGTACGTCATTTAACAAGGGAAGAAGGCTTTGCCGTAACTGTTCTTGAGAGCATCAAAGAAAATAATCAATTGAATATTACAAGCCAAACACCGGAAATAGAAGGTCTGAATTACTTGCGTGAAGCAGAGACGACGATGGAACAAATGCTTCAAATAGCTGGTGCAGAAGTGGTCCAGAATACGATTCAGCTAGCTGAAAATTGCCGAGTTGACATTCCTTTACATCAAAAATTATTACCGCATTTTCCTGTGCCTGATAATCAAACGGCTGGTTCTTATTTACGCACATTGTGTTTAGAAAAATTACCAGAAAGAGTGCCTCATCTAAATGAAGTTTACCAAAAACGATTAGAAAAAGAGTTAACCATCATTCACAATATGGGTTTTGATGATTACTTTTTAATCGTTTGGGATGTGATGGACTTCTGTCATAACAATCAAATTGTTACAGGCGCTGGCCGAGGTTCAGCTGCAGGCTCTTTAGTGTCCTATGTGCTATCAATTACAGATGTAGATCCAATCAAATATGATTTGCTTTTTGAACGTTTTTTGAATCCAGAACGCTACACGATGCCCGATATTGATTTAGATATTCCTGATAATCGGCGGGAGGAAGTTTTAGCTTATGTCAGTCAAAAATATGGTCATTATCACATGGCGCAAATTGCCACGTTTGGTACGATGGCTGCGAAAATGGTTTTACGGGACGTTGCACGTGTTTTCGGGTTGTCCCAGAGTGAAGCGAATCGTTGGTCGGCAGCTGTCCCCAACAAGCTGAAAATTACGTTAGAAGAAGCGTACCAAGAGTCGAAACGGATGCAAGAATTGGTCAATTTTTCGCCAAATAATCAATTGCTCTATAAAACAGCTGTTCAGCTAGAAGGATTACCTCGCCATGTTTCTACGCACGCAGCAGGTGTGGTAATTAGTGATGAAAATCTTTTGAATTTGGTTCCGTTACAACCAGGATCGAATGAAATTTTATTGACCCAATTTACTATGAATGATGTTGAAAAAATTGGTCTTCTGAAAATGGATTTCTTGGGCTTAAGAAATTTATCTATCATTGATGATACCCTCACAGCTATTAAACGCGTCTATAATCAAACCATTCATTTAAATCAGATTCCATTAGATGACGAAACAACGCTGGCTTTATTTAGAAAAGGGGAAACAAGTGGTGTTTTCCAGTTTGAATCTGCTGGAATTCGGAATGTATTAAGAAAATTAGGACCAACTAGCATTGAAGATATTGCTGCTGTCAATGCCTTGTATCGTCCTGGTCCGATGCAAAATATTGATGTTTTCATCCGCCGGAAAAAAGGCTTGGAACAAATTAGTTATCCAGAGCCTAGTCTCGCCCCCATTTTAGAAAATACGTACGGAATTATTGTTTACCAAGAGCAGATTATGCAAGTTGCTGCGAAAATGGCAGGCTTCTCTTTAGGGCAAGCTGACATTTTACGTCGGGCCATTAGTAAAAAGAAAAAAGATGTGCTAGATGAAGAACGAAATCATTTTGTTAATGGTGCGCTACAACAAGGCTATCCCCAAGAGACAGCTAACCAAGTGTACGATTATATTGAGCGCTTTGCTAATTATGGCTTTAACCGCTCGCATGCATTTGCCTATTCCTTTATTGGTTTTCAAATGGCTTACTTGAAGGTTCATTATCCGAGTGCTTTTTATGTCGCATTGTTGCATTCTGTTCGTCATAATCCAACAAAAATTAAAGAATATATTGGCGAAGCTAGAAAAAACAAGCAGACGATTTTGCAGCCGTCAATTAACCAAAGTCACTACAGCTTTTACCTAAATCAGCAACAGCAAATTTTATTTGGTTTTAGTTCTTTAAAAGGAATCCGCCGAGACTTCATTCAAAATATTTTAAATGAACGCCGAGAAAATGGACCGTACAAAACGTTCGATGAGTTTCTTTTGCGAATTGACCGTAAGTGGTTGAAAGTTGAAAATATCGAACCATTGATTGCCATCGGTGCATTTGACGAAATTGCGCCTAATCGCCGTCAATTAGCAGTAGGTTTAGAGAGTAATATCCAAAGTATTCTTCTCAGCGGTGGTAGTATGGATTTGTTAGAAACATTGAAGCCAAAGGAAGAAGAAATTGCCGATTATCCGCTAGAAGAGCGACTAGAACAAGAAGAACAATATTTAGGGGTCTATTTATCAGGACATCCGACAGAAGAGTTCAAAAAAACACGCTTAGCCAAGCAAACGCAACTTGTTCATGAACTTGTTGAAAATCAGCCCACGAAATTATTGATTTATGTCAAAAACATTCGGACGATTCGGACCAAAAAGGGAGAACAAATGGCCTTTGTTGATGGGGATGATACAACAGGAAGTATTTCACTAACGTTGTTCCCAACCGTTTTTCGCCAGTTAAGACAGAGTGTCGAGAAAGGGCAAGTTTATTATGTGGAAGGAAAAGTGGAACGCAGTACGTACAATCAAGAATTGCAAATATTGGTTCAACGAATAGAAAAAGCGCAACAAGTAGAAACATCAATTAGTGACGAAACGTGTTTTATCAGAATTACAAAAGATGTCGAACAAACGGACGTTTTTCAGAAAATGAAAGAGGTACTTAGTCGTCATGCTGGACACATTCCAGTGATTGTCTATTTTGAAAAAACAGGAAAGAAAATAGTATTAAATGAAGAAAATTGGGTCGCTCATACAAGCGCTAGTCAGCAACAATTAGCTTACGTTTTAGGCGAGCAAAACGTCATTTTCAAATGATTTACGGTAAAAAATACTAGTTGTTTTCAACTTTTTTCATTTTTTTCTTCTTAACTCAAGACATTTTGGTTCTTTAATGGTAAAATGAATGACGTAATATTTTTGTATATCAATTTTTGCGAAAAGGTTTCTTTTGGCAGTTGAAAGTATATTATATGAGGTGAAATAGCGAATGAAACGCATTGGTATTTTAACCAGCGGGGGAGATGCCCCTGGAATGAACGCTGCAATTCGTGCAGTCGTACGCAAAAGTATTTTTGATGGAATCGAAGTTTACGGTATTAACTATGGATTTGCCGGTTTAGTCGCAGGCGACATCCGTCGTTTAGATGTTGCTGACGTTGGCGATAAGATTCAACGTGGTGGAACATTCTTGTACTCTGCTCGTTATCCTGAATTTGCTACTGAAGAAGGGCAATTAAAAGGAATCGAACAATTGAAAAAATTCGGTATTGAAGGCTTAGTTGTTATTGGTGGAGACGGTTCTTATCATGGCGCAATGGCTTTGACAAAACGTGGTTTCCCCGCTGTTGGAATTCCTGGAACGATTGATAATGATATTCCTGGAACAGATTTCACAATCGGTTTTGATACAGCGATTAACACTGTTTTGGAATCAATTGACCGAATTCGTGATACAGCGACTTCTCATGTTCGTACATTCGTTATCGAAGTAATGGGACGTAACGCTGGTGATATCGCATTGTGGTCAGGCGTGGCAGGCGGAGCAGATGAAATCATTATTCCTGAACATGATTTTGATATGAAAAACGTTGCCAAACGTATTCAAGAAGGCCGCGACCGCGGGAAAAAACATTGCTTAATCATTTTAGCAGAAGGCGTAATGGGCGGAAATGAATTTGCTGATAAACTTTCTGAATACGGTGATTTCCATACGCGTGTATCAATTTTAGGACACGTGGTTCGTGGGGGCTCCCCAAGTGCTCGTGACCGTGTATTAGCAAGTAAATTTGGGTCATATGCTGTTGAACTTCTAAAAGAAGGTAAAGGCGGTTTATGTATCGGTATGTTAGATAACCAAGTAGTTGCAGCTGATATTATTGACACGTTAGAAAACAATAAACACAAACCAGATTTATCTCTTTATGAGTTAAATCATGAAATTTCTTTTTAATCTTGTATATTAGCTAATCTTATTAGCTTTGTATAAACAAATTTGGAATAGGAGCGTTTTAGTAATGAAAAAAACGAAAATCGTATGTACGATTGGACCAGCTAGTGAATCCGTTGATATGCTAGTAAACTTAATTAATGCAGGTATGAATGTTTGCCGTTTGAACTTTTCACATGGTGATTACGAAGAGCATGGTGCTCGTATTAAAAACATTCGTGAAGCTGTAAAAATTACAGGGAAACGCGTAGCGATCTTACTAGATACAAAAGGTCCTGAAATCCGCACAAATGACATGGAAAATGGCGCAATCACAATGAAAATTGGTGACTCAGTACGTATTTCTATGACAGAAGTTTTAGGAACAAATGAAAAATTCTCAATCACTTATCCAGAATTAATCAATGATGTAAACGTAGGTTCACACATTCTTTTAGATGATGGTTTAATCGATTTAGAAGTAACTGATATCGACCGTGATGCAAACGAAATCGTAACAGTTGTTAAAAACGAAGGCGTCTTGAAAAACAAAAAAGGCGTTAACGTACCAGGCGTTTCTGTAAACTTACCAGGGATCACTGAAAAAGATGCTAACGATATCCGTTTCGGAATTGGTCAAGGAATTGACTTTATAGCAGCTAGCTTCGTTCGTCGTGCTTCTGACGTTTTAGAAATCACTAAAATTTTAGAAGAAGAAAACGCAACACACATCCAAATCATTCCTAAAATCGAAAACCAAGAAGGTATCGATAATATCGATGAAATCTTAAAAGTTTCTGATGGTTTAATGGTTGCTCGTGGTGACATGGGTGTTGAAATTCCAACAGAAGATGTTCCAGTTGTCCAAAAAGCTTTAATTAAAAAATGTAATGCTTTAGGTAAACCAGTTATCACTGCAACACAAATGTTAGATTCAATGCAACGTAACCCACGTCCAACACGTGCGGAAGCAAATGACGTAGCAAACGCAATCTACGATGGAACAGATGCAGTAATGTTATCAGGCGAAACTGCAGCAGGGGATTACCCATTAGAAGCTGTTCAAACAATGGCTCGTATTGCAGTTCGTACAGAAGAAACATTAGTTAACCAAGATTCATTCGCATTGAAATTATATAGCAAAACAGATATGACTGAAGCAATCGGACAATCTGTTGGCCATACAGCACGTAACTTGGGTATCCAAACAATCGTTGCGGCAACAGAATCAGGCCATACAGCACGTATGATCTCTAAATACCGTCCAAAAGCACATATCGTTGCAATTACGTTCTCAGAACAAAAAGCACGTAGCTTATCATTATCATGGGGTGTTTACGCAACAGTTGCTGACAAACCATCAAGCACAGATGAAATGTTTAATTTAGCTTCAAAAGTATCACAAGAAGAAGGTTATGCTTCAGAAGGTGATTTAATCATTATCACTGCTGGTGTTCCAGTTGGCGAAAAAGGCACAACAAACTTAATGAAAATTCAAATGATCGGTTCTAAATTAGTTCAAGGTCAAGGTGTCGGCGAAGAGGCAATTATTGCAAAAGCCGTTGTTGCAGGAACTGCTGAAGAAGCAGTTGCTAAAGCGACTGAAGGAGCTATTTTAGTTACAAAAACAACAGATAAAGAATACATGCCTGCAATTGAAAAAGCATCAGCATTAGTTGTTGAAGAAGGTGGTTTAACTTCTCATGCAGCTGTTGTAGCGATTGCGCAAAATATTCCAGTTATCGTAGGTGCTGCAGATGCAACATCATTAATTAATAATGACGAAGTGATTACTGTTGATCCTCGTCGTGGTATTGTTTACCGCGGAGCAACAACAGCTATCTAAGTCTAATTAATTCAATCATTTGATTTTAAGCAATATGTACTCGGACGCAAAGCTGGGACAAACCGATTCGTCAGTTTGTCTCAGCTTTTTTTACAAGGAAGACAGTAGTATGAAATGTTCAGAAACACGTATTCAGTAAATAAAGAGTTGGGCGCAAATAGTAAAATTATGTCTGAGTTTTAAATTATTTATGTTATTTCACACAAAAATTTTGTTATTTAATTAAATAAGCGCTAAGTTATCTTCAACAGAAAAACAATTATAAAAAAAACGAAAGAAAAACAGGAAATAAGAAAGGGCTGTCAAGAAAATTTCATTGACAAAGCTTTCATACCCCTGTATAATAGCTTTTGTTGCTTAGGAGTGATAATTATGAAGTGGTCTTTGTTAGAATTAAATAAATACAAAGAAGAGCCGCTAGTGTTTTCAGAAACATTGCATCTTAAAGAAGAGCTTCTTCAACGAGATGATACCTTGTTGGATGTAAGTCCAATCAAAGTAGAAGGCTTATTAGCAGTCAATAAATCAGAATATTTACTTCATTACACTATTCAGGTAACTGTAACCGTTCCTTCATCCCGTTCTTTAGAACCTGTGGCTTTGCCAATGCAAATCACGGTCGATGAAGTCTTTATGACAAAAGAACAAATGGATACAAGAGATGAACGATTTGCAGCTGAAGAGATTATTTTATTGGACAAGCCAACAATTGATTTAGATGAATCTGTCGAAGACAACATTCTATTGTCCATTCCAATTCAAGTGCTTACAGAAGAAGAACAAAACAGTCAAGAAATGCCAAGTGGCAATGACTGGGAAGTGATTTCAGAAGAAGCATATTTGGAAAGTAAGCAGAAAGCAGCAGAACAAACAGTGGATCCTCGTCTGGCTAAACTATCAGAATTACTCAGCGATAATGCTGAAGAGGAAGATAACAGCTAGGTTGGAATATATTGTGTATGTAAATACACGCATCTTTACAAGGAGGTGGAACAACAATGGCAGTACCAGCTAGAAGAACTTCTAAAGCGAAAAAAGCAAAACGTCGCACACACTACAAATTAACAATCAAAGGCTTAAATGCATGCTCAAACTGTGGTGAAATGAAAAAAAGCCATCACGTATGTCCAGCATGTGGTCACTACGATGGAAAAGACGTAATGTCTAAAGAAGCATAAGCATAAAAACATTTTTTGAAATGTTGAATCCCCTAGGCTAACCATGGAGCCTAGGGGATTTGTATTTTTTTAAGAAAATATGAAGAAATTGGAAATTTATTGGCACTATATTGTTTTCATATGAAAGATAGTGCGTTATAATAGTGAGGATTATAAGAGAATGCTCATAGAATTTTCGTTGATTATAATATAGGAGGTCATAAAATGACAAAACAACAATTTGGCGTAGTCGGCATGGCTGTCATGGGAAAAAATCTTGCTTTAAACATTGAAAGCAGAGGCTATACAGTTGCGCTGTATAACCGTACAGGATCAAAAACAACAGAAGTGGTTGAAGAACATCCTGACAAAAACTTTCAAGCAACATACTCAATTGAGGAATTTGTGAATGCAATTGAAAAACCTCGTCGAATTATGTTGATGGTTAAAGCTGGACCTGCAACAGATGCGACAATCCAAGAATTGTTACCACATCTTGATAAAGGCGACATCTTAATTGATGGCGGTAATACGTTCTTCAAAGACACAATGCGACGTAATGAAGAACTAGCAAACTCAGGAATTAACTTTATTGGTACTGGCGTTTCTGGCGGAGAAGAAGGAGCCTTGAAAGGACCATCTATCATGCCTGGCGGACAAAAAGAAGCGTATGAGTTAGTTGCGCCAATTCTTGAAAAAATTTCAGCTAAAGCAGAAGACGGTGAACCATGTGTGACTTACATTGGCCCAAATGGTGCTGGACATTATGTAAAAATGGTTCATAATGGGATTGAATATGGGGACATGCAATTAATTGCTGAATCCTACGATTTAATGAAACAAATCTTAGGTTTATCTGTTGATGAAATGGCAGAGATTTTCAAAGAATGGAACGAAGGCGAATTAGACAGTTACCTTATCGAGATCACGGCTGACATTTTGACACGTAAAGATGATGAAGGAACCGACCAACCAATCGTTGATGTTATTCTTGATGCAGCAGGCAACAAAGGAACAGGTAAATGGACAAGCCAAAGTGCGTTAGATCTTGGCGTACCATTACCATTAATTACAGAATCAGTATTTGCACGTTTTATTTCGGCTTACAAAGAAGAACGCGTAAAAGCAAGTGGCATTTTATCAAAACCTGCAGCCTTTAACTTTGCAGGCGATAAAAAAGAATTGATTGAAAAAATTCGCGAAGCATTATACTTTAGTAAATTAATGAGTTATGCGCAAGGGTTTGCACAACTCCGTGCAGCTTCTGAAGAATACGGATGGGATTTACCATTTGGTGAAATTGCAAAAATCTGGCGAGCAGGTTGTATTATCCGTGCACAATTCTTACAAAAAATTACCGATGCATATGAAAAAAATCCAGCACTTGAAAACTTGTTGTTAGATGAATACTTCGTAGAAATTACGAAAAAATATCAACAAGCCGTTCGTGAAGTTGTTGCGATTGCTGTTCAAGCAGGTGTTCCTGTACCAACATTCTCATCTGCAATTGCTTATTACGATTCTTATCGTTCAGATCGCTTACCAGCGAATTTAATTCAAGCACAACGTGATTACTTCGGTGCTCATACGTACGAACGCACAGACAAAGAAGGAATCTACCATTACAGCTGGTACAACGAAGAATAAACACGCTGGAGACCATGAGTGTGGCTCACCATGCTCATGGTTTTACTGTGGCTTAAAAAAGAACCAGATAGATTGAGTAGTAATTCTCTAATAAGTAGTAAGGAATAAAAAGGTTGAGCTTGAGTATAGCTTTTAAAGAGAAAGGACAATTAATCAAATGAGCAACATTTTAATTATTGAAGATGAAAAGAACTTAGCGAGATTCGTTGAGCTTGAATTAAAACATGAGGGGTATACGACAGAAGTACACTACAATGGTCGTACAGGATTGGAAGCCGCTCTTAACAACGAATGGGATGCTATCCTTCTTGATTTGATGTTACCAGAATTAAATGGATTAGAAGTATGTCGCCGTGTTCGCCAAGTGAAAAATACACCAATTATTATGATGACTGCGCGTGATTCAGTAATTGACCGTGTTTCTGGCTTAGACCATGGAGCGGATGATTATATTGTTAAACCATTTGCAATTGAAGAATTGTTAGCTCGTTTACGTGCGTTACTTCGTCGTATTGATATTGAGGGCGATAAAAACGTTGCAAAACAAACAACGATTACATATCGTGACTTAACAATTGAAAAAGAAAATCGTGTCGTTCGTCGTAATTCTGAAATGATTGAATTAACAAAACGCGAATACGAATTACTATTAACGCTAATGGAAAACGTGAACGTTGTCTTGGCACGTGATGTGTTACTAAATAAAGTTTGGGGCTATGAAACAGAAGTAGAAACAAACGTTGTGGATGTGTATATCCGCTACTTGCGAAATAAAATTGACGTACCTGGAGAAGAAAGCTACATCCAAACTGTCCGTGGAACTGGCTACGTTATGCGTTCGTGAGAACTAATTAATGAAAAGAACGATTAAAAAAGAACTGGAAGGCCCATCTTTAACTATAAAGTGGGCTTTCGCAAGTTCTTTCTTTATATTTGTAGTTTTTACCATTTTTGCGGTGATTACCTATAAGTCTTCTGTCAGTCTTATTGTTGCCAAAGAAAAGGAAAATGTCGAAGCAACGATTGCAGAAGTAACAAATCGATTAGCTAATGCCAATGAAAATTTAACGGTAACAGACGTTTTTGACTATTTAAAAACGCCGAGTGAAAGAGATGAAAACTACTATAATAAGCATACAGCAGTAGAAGGTTCGTTTATGGAAATGGACAGTTTCATATCTGAACTAGGACAACCAGAACTTTATTTATCTGTGTATGACACAAACCAAAAACTAGTTTTTAAAACACAAAATGAATATGATAAGTTATTACAATTGGATCGACAATTACCTGTTGTTCGAACCGTTTTTGATAAAACCGGTTTTTATTCCGTGGAACCTATTTTTTCAAAAGAAACACGAGAAAAGATTGGCTATATTCAAGCGTTTTATGAACTTTCTTCTTTTTATGAAATTCGTAATCATTTATTATTAACACTTGTAGTTTTAGAAGTGATTTCTCTGATTGTAAGTAGTGTCTTAGGCTTTATCCTCTCTTCTTATTTCTTAAAACCATTAAAAGTATTGAGAGACACGATGGATACAATCCGCAAAGACCCGCAATCAGATGTCCACATGCCGGAGATTAATACGAGAGATGAGTTAGCAGATATTTCGGAAATATTTAATGAAATGTTAGATCGTATGAGACGCTATATCGAACAACAAGAGCAGTTTGTTGAAGATGTTTCCCATGAATTAAGAACGCCCGTTGCGATTATGGAAGGCCATTTAAACCTTTTAAATCGTTGGGGGAAAGACGATCCTGAAATTTTAGATGAATCATTAAAGGCCAGTTTACAAGAAATTAGTCGTATGAAGAGTTTGGTCCAAGAAATGCTTGACCTTTCACGCGCTGAACAAGTGGACACCCAATATGCAAATGAACGAACAGATGCTAAACAAGTAGTCTACCAAGTATTTAATAACTTCCAATTGGTTTATCCTGAGTTTCATATCACATTAGATGACGATTTACCAACCGAAGTTGAGCTGAAAATCTATCGTAATCACTTTGAACAATTGCTAATTATTCTATTAGATAATGCGATTAAATATTCAACCGATCGAAAAGAAGTGCATATTTCCATTTCTCGAACGATGAATGAATTTGAAATAGCTGTGCAAGATTTTGGTGAAGGAATCACTGAAGAAGACTTGGAGAAAATATTTGATCGATTCTATCGAGTAGATAAAGCCCGTGCAAGAAATAAAGGTGGTAATGGCTTAGGTCTATCGATTGCAAAACAATTAGTCGAAAACTATAAAGGACGTATTGATGCAGAAAGCGTATTGCATCAAGGAACGATCTTTAGAATTTTTATTCCAATCGCTGGAATAAAAGAAGAGAGCAACGTACAATAAAGTACGTTGCTTTTTTTACGAATGATTAACGAACATTTCAGTAAGAGAAAAGGGATTATAAGATAAAGAAACGAATGTTTTCTTTGCAGAAAATATTCATCGTTCGAAATTGAAAAAAATGTTATTTTTCTGCAAAATAATAGTTGCGTTTTAGAAAAATCCTTGGTATATTAATATCTGTTCTGACAAACAGTTCGTTAAGAAAAAAGTTTTAAAAAGTTAAAAATTTTTCTTGACGAAAAGATAAATAACATGTTAGAATAACAAAGTCGTTAAAGAAATTGCTTTTAAATCAATCATTTGATCAAAAAAACTTGTTATAAAATAACAAAAAAGTTTTAAAAAGTTGTTGACAAACAACTGAGATAATGATAAGATATAGAAGTTGTCACAACAGACGGCAACGACCGAGCAAAACAACTTAAAAGAAATTTTTTAAAAAAGTTCTTGACATTCAAACGAAAGTTTGTTATGATATAAAAGTTGCTGCGAGGTAACGTAGACCTTTGAAAACTGAACAAAGAATAGACGAACCAAATGTGTAGGGCGTCTTGATTCAATTCAAGACAACAAACATTTTTAACAAGCAAGCAATATGCTAGCAAACAAATTGAGCTTAACAATCGCAAGATTGTTCTAACTTTTATTATGAGAGTTTGATCCTGGCTCAGGACGAACGCTGGCGGCGTGCCTAATACATGCAAGTCGAACGCTTCTTTCCTCCCGAGTGCTTGCACTCAATTGGAAAGAGGAGTGGCGGACGGGTGAGTAACACGTGGGTAACCTACCCATCAGAGGGGGATAACACTTGGAAACAGGTGCTAATACCGCATAACAGTTTATGCCGCATGGCATAAGAGTGAAAGGCGCTTTCGGGTGTCGCTGATGGATGGACCCGCGGTGCATTAGCTAGTTGGTGAGGTAACGGCTCACCAAGGCCACGATGCATAGCCGACCTGAGAGGGTGATCGGCCACACTGGGACTGAGACACGGCCCAGACTCCTACGGGAGGCAGCAGTAGGGAATCTTCGGCAATGGACGAAAGTCTGACCGAGCAACGCCGCGTGAGTGAAGAAGGTTTTCGGATCGTAAAACTCTGTTGTTAGAGAAGAACAAGGACGTTAGTAACTGAACGTCCCCTGACGGTATCTAACCAGAAAGCCACGGCTAACTACGTGCCAGCAGCCGCGGTAATACGTAGGTGGCAAGCGTTGTCCGGATTTATTGGGCGTAAAGCGAGCGCAGGCGGTTTCTTAAGTCTGATGTGAAAGCCCCCGGCTCAACCGGGGAGGGTCATTGGAAACTGGGAGACTTGAGTGCAGAAGAGGAGAGTGGAATTCCATGTGTAGCGGTGAAATGCGTAGATATATGGAGGAACACCAGTGGCGAAGGCGGCTCTCTGGTCTGTAACTGACGCTGAGGCTCGAAAGCGTGGGGAGCAAACAGGATTAGATACCCTGGTAGTCCACGCCGTAAACGATGAGTGCTAAGTGTTGGAGGGTTTCCGCCCTTCAGTGCTGCAGCAAACGCATTAAGCACTCCGCCTGGGGAGTACGACCGCAAGGTTGAAACTCAAAGGAATTGACGGGGGCCCGCACAAGCGGTGGAGCATGTGGTTTAATTCGAAGCAACGCGAAGAACCTTACCAGGTCTTGACATCCTTTGACCACTCTAGAGATAGAGCTTTCCCTTCGGGGACAAAGTGACAGGTGGTGCATGGTTGTCGTCAGCTCGTGTCGTGAGATGTTGGGTTAAGTCCCGCAACGAGCGCAACCCTTATTGTTAGTTGCCATCATTTAGTTGGGCACTCTAGCGAGACTGCCGGTGACAAACCGGAGGAAGGTGGGGATGACGTCAAATCATCATGCCCCTTATGACCTGGGCTACACACGTGCTACAATGGGAAGTACAACGAGTCGCTAGACCGCGAGGTCATGCAAATCTCTTAAAGCTTCTCTCAGTTCGGATTGCAGGCTGCAACTCGCCTGCATGAAGCCGGAATCGCTAGTAATCGCGGATCAGCACGCCGCGGTGAATACGTTCCCGGGCCTTGTACACACCGCCCGTCACACCACGAGAGTTTGTAACACCCGAAGTCGGTGAGGTAACCTTTT